>NZ_CP104850.1:1158429-1876858 GCF_028864635.1 Cloacibacterium sp. TD35
GATTTCGGAGGTGCTAACTCATCTCTTGGAATCGATAAGGAAAGAAAAGTTTTCAGCAATAGATTTAACAAAGCAAAAATGGCTCCCATCATTTGTTACGAGAGTATTTATGGAGAATATGTAACCGATTATGTGAGAAATGGAGCGAATCTTCTCGCAATTATGACCAATGATTCTTGGTGGGATAATACCGAAGGTCACAAACAATTACTTTCTTATGCCAGACTGAGAGCTATAGAGACTAGGAGAGAGATTGTACGTGCTGCCAATAGTGGAATCTCGGCGCACATCAATGCAAGGGGAGACGTTCTACAAGACACCTTTTATGACGATAGAACAGCACTATTGATAAAGGCTAATTTGCTCGAAGAAAAATCTATTTACACAAAAATAGGTGATTTAATCTCAAGAATTGCTATATTTGTGCTCGGATTTTTAATTATTTACCACTTCGGAGAAAGAATAGCCTCTAAAAAATAATTTACAAAATTTAGATTAAATTTTTTTGAAAAATTACAAATTTATTTGTTTGAAAATTTGTGAGTTCAAAAAAATATCTATAATTTTGCACACTCAAAATACATAGTAGTAAAAAAGAACATCGAGATATGTCAAGAATTTGCCAAATAACAGGTAAGCGTGCAATGGTAGGAAACAACGTTTCTCACGCAAATAACAAAACGAAAAGACGTTTTGAAATTAATTTATTAGAGAAGACATTTTATCTTCCAGAGCAAGAAAAAAGCGTAACATTAAGAGTTTCTGCTCATGGTTTGAGAGTTATCAATAAAATTGGTATCGAGGAGGCGATTGAAAGAGCAACAAGAAACGGATTTTTAAAATAATAAGAAATGGCTAAGAAAGGAAATAGAGTTCAAGTAATTCTTGAGTGCACAGAGCACAAAGAAACAGGTGTGGCTGGAATGTCTAGATACATCACCACAAAAAATAAAAAGAACACTACGGAAAGATTAGAGCTTAAAAAGTACAATCCGGTTCTTAAGAAATATACAGTTCACAAAGAAATCAAGTAATCTTTAAAAATATTAAAAGATGGCAAAGAAAGTTGTTGCAACGCTTCAATCAGGTCAGTCTAAAAAAATGACCAAAGTTGTGAAAATGGTAAAGTCTCCTAAGACTGGAGCTTACGTTTTCGAAGAAAAAGTAATGAATGCAGACGATGTAGAAGCTTATTTAAAAAAATAATTCTACGTCTTGTATAAACATATAAAACTACTCAATTTTTTTGGGTAGTTTTTTTGTTATCTTTGTGAACCAAAAAATTATAAAAAAAAGAAAGGCTTTAGTTTTGAAGGTCTTAAATCTCAAATCTTACGTATGAGTTGGTTTAAAAATATATTTAAAAAAGAGGAAAAAGAATCTCTAGACAAAGGTTTAGAAAAATCGAGTCAAGGTTTTTTTGATAAAATTTCTAGAGCAGTAGTCGGAAAATCTAAAGTAGATGATGAGGTTCTAGATGAGCTAGAAGAAGTACTTATTGCTTCTGATGTAGGAGTAAATACCACTGTAAAAATCATCGAAAGAATAGAAGCCAGAGTAGAAAGAGATAAATATGTAAACACTTCTGAATTGGATAAAATTCTTCGTGAAGAGATCTCAGCTTTACTTTTAGAAAATCCACATTCTCAAACTAAAAATATAGATGAGACTAAAAAGCCATACGTAATTATGGTGGTTGGAGTAAATGGTGTAGGAAAAACAACTACCATTGGTAAGCTAGCCAATCAATTTAAATCTCAAGGCTTAAACGTAGTTTTGGGAGCTGCAGATACATTTAGAGCTGCTGCAGTAGATCAATTGGTGATTTGGAGTGAAAGAGTAGGTGTTCCTATCGTAAAGCAAAATATGGGTTCTGATCCTGCTTCTGTAGCTTTTGACACGGTTCAAAGTGCTGTGGCACAAAATGCAGATGTAGTCATCATTGATACCGCGGGAAGATTGCACAATAAAATCAATTTAATGAATGAGCTTTCTAAAATTAAACGTGTAATGCAGAAGGTTTTGCCAGAAGCTCCACACGAAGTTTTATTGGTTTTAGATGGTTCTACTGGTCAAAACGCTTTTGAGCAGGCAAAACAATTTACTGCAGCTACAGAAGTTACAGCTCTTGCGGTAACGAAGCTAGATGGAACCGCAAAAGGAGGTGTAGTAATTGGTATTTCAGATCAGTTTCAGATTCCTGTAAAATACATTGGAGTAGGAGAAAAAATGGAAGATTTGCAATTATTTAATGGTGAAGAATTTGTAGATTCTTTCTTTAAAAAGAGATCATAAGATATATTTTATAAAAAATTAAAATCGCCGTTTCAAAATTTTTGAAACGGCGATTTCGTTTTAATATGGATGGAAATGTTTTGCTATTTAATTGTAATCTGATAAGGGAGTGCCATTTGTACTCCATTATTCAGTTTCGGATTGGTTATTTTTTGGAAGAGTTCATAGTTTTCTTTTCCTACTTTTTTAGAAATTACTCTTGCGGCTATTTCATCTTCCTCGGTTTGTTTGAAGAATTCTTCTAGCGGACTAGATTTTCTAGGATAGCTGTCTAGTGAATAGTCTTTCAATTTTGCTTTGGTAGCGGCATAACTAATTGCTTGTTGAAGAGAGCCTAATTCATCTACCAAGCCTAATTGTTTTGCTCTGGTTCCGCTCCAAACTCTGCCACCACCAATTGCATCAATCTGTTCAAAAGATTTTTTTCTGTTTTGAGTTACAAAATATACGAATCTTTTATAAGTGCTTTCTACGCTTCTGGTTAAAATAGGGATGGTTCCAGGAGCTGCTCCAGAGAGTGGCGAGTAAACTTGTGAATTCGCATTAGTAGAAACAATGTCAGAACGAATACCGTTTCTATTGGCCAAATCTTTAAAATTCATGATCATGCCAAAAACACCTATAGAACCCGTTAAAGTATTAGGTGAAGAATAGATTTTATCAGCAGCCATAGAGATGTAATAACCACCAGAAGCCGCATAATCACCGAAAGAAACCACTAAAGGTTTTTTGAGTTTAAGTTGTTGTAATTCAAATAGGATTTCGTCTGAAGCATTTCCGCTTCCACCAGGTGAATTCACGCGTAAAACCACTGCTTTTATGTCATCATCTTCTGCTAAATCTTTGATGTATTTTATATATTTTTCAGAGTGAATATTTTGATATTCATCACCATTGAAGATTTCTCCAGCAGCGTAGAGAACGGCAATCTTGTTGTCATTACTTTTCTCTTCGTCTAAAGCATTGATGTATTTATTAACAGAGATTCTATTGATTTTTTCGTCAGACTTTAACTTGAGTTGTTTTTTTATTAGGTTTTCGTATTCAGATTTTTGTAACAGTTGGTCTGCCAATTTATTTTTTACAACTAATTCTGGAATAAAACCATATAAACTGTCTACTGCGGTTTTGAAACTAGCATCATCTAATTTTCTAGAAACTTTAATTTTAGTAGATATATTTCCCCAAATGTCATTGAGGAGTGTAGAAAGTTGCTCTTTGTTTTCAGGGGAAATGTCATTTCTTATAAAGGGTTCTACTGCAGCTTTGAATTTTCCGTGTCTGATAACGTCTACCCCAATACCGTATTTTGCGGCAAAATCTTTTAAGAAAGTTACTTCTGTAGACATTCCTTTGAGTTCTATCATTCCTACAGGATTTAGGTATAATTTATCTGCTACTGAGGCTAGATAATATGATTTTTGGGACATATTATTTCCGTAAGCATACACGAATTTGCCTGATTTCTTAAAATCTTCGATGGCAGCCCTTATGTCATCAGCCTGAGTGATTCCCGCTGGTAAATTGTCAACCTCTATACTAATCCCTTTGATTTTATCGTCTTTTTTAGCGTTATTAATTGCTTTTATTACGTCTAGAAGAAGTACATCTTTACTTTGACCAAAATCGAAGATGCTTTCTTCTTTTTCGGTGTAAGAGTCTATAACATTTCCTTTGAAGTTGATGGTGAGAACAGAATTATTGTCTACGTAAGGTTTTTGGTCGCTGCTCATAGTACTTGCAACAAAAAACAATATCATAAATCCAAATAAAACTATTCCGATTAAAAGAATGGCTACTATATTTGCAAATACATTTTTTATAAAATCTTTCATAATAATTTTGAAAACTTAATTATTGATTAATATGTCGTTACATTATGTGGTTTTGTTACTGGGTAGCAATTTAGGAGATACTCAGTCTAATTTAGATAAAGCGATTACAAAAATAGAAAAATGCTTGGGAAAAGTGATAAAAATGTCAGAAATGATAGAAACTCAACCAGTAGAGTTTGAAAGTAAAAATATTTTTCGTAATATTGCATTAGGCTTAACTACCACGCACTCGCCTTATTGTTTTCTGAATATAGTAAAATCTATAGAACGAGAGATGGGAAGAGAGCTTGATTCATCTGCAGTAGGAGGTTATATTGATAGAATTATAGATATTGATATTATATCATTTAATAATATTAATTTTGAATCTAAGAAACTGAAAATTCCTCATCATAAGCATTTATATGAAAGAGATTTTTCTAAGATTCTACTAGATAGTTTGAATATAAAATAAAAACACAAATATGAAATTAGGTTTATTAGCACTATTGTTATCTTTTCCTAGCTTTTTCTTAGCGCAAGATAACAAAGAGAATAGTGTGTATCCCAACACATTTACTTCTGGCTCTACAAAAGTGTCAAAATTTGACAATAAAGCCAAAAAGTATAATGATTGGGCTATCACTTTAGGAGGTGGTACATCAATTATGCAGCACAGTGATTTAACTTCTCTGAACCAAGACGGTAAAAACTACGGCTGGAACGCTTACGTAGGACTAGCAAAACAAATTAGTGATAAATTTGGGTTAGAACTACAATACCAAACTGGTAAAACTAAGCAGACTGGTAGAATTGTCACAAGACCTTCTTATGGATTAGGGGTAGCTACTACTAGGTACAATCAAGTAACCTTATTAGGTGATGTAAACTTTTCTAATTTTTTTAGAAGAACAGATAACAAGTCCCCTTTTAGGTGGTCTATACATGGTTATGCAGGTATAGGTTTACAAGGTTATGAGTTCGAAAGAAATGACGATAAGCCATTAACTACACTGCCAAATGGAAGTGTTATTGATGAAAATTATCAGAAATTTACGCAACCTTTTAGAATAGATTCATTCTTTTATCAAGGTGGAGCTGGTGTAAAATACAATTTGTCAAGAAGAATTGATATTGACACTAGATTTATGTATGTAATTTCTGGTGACGATGAATTTGATGGTGGTGGAGAAACACCTGACGGAGTTTATAATCAAATAAAGAGAAATTTCTCTGATAACATGATTGTTGCCAATATAGGCGTAACAATAAAACTAGGAAGACACAATACTCATTTATCTTGGTATGATGCTAATAATGAGGCTCTAAGAAAAGTTATTGCTTTAGAAAGTAGAGAGGTAGAACCTATCATTTGCGAGAGAGGAGATGCTGATAAAGATGGCGTTTGCGATGATTGGGATAGAGAACTAGATACACCTTTTGGAGCTAGGGTAGATGGTTCGGGTAAAGCATTAGATATGGATTTAGATGGAGTTATAGATCTAAATGATGCATGTGTTACCGTTCCAGGTCTTGCTAAAAACAAAGGTTGTCCTTACATAGCAGACGAAACTCTAGAAATTATCGAAGAAATCAACAAATTTGAAGGAATTGAGTTCGAATTGAATAAAGATGTAATCAGAGTTCAGTCTTATGCTAAGCTAGACAATGCTGCAGAATTAATCAAAAAATTAAATTCTACAGTTAAGTTCTATGTAATCGGAGGAACTGATACCAGAGCTTCAGATAATTATAACTTTGACTTGTCTGAAAGAAGAGCAAAAGCTGTTAAAAATTATTTAGTTAGCAAAGGGGTAGATCCAGAAGTACTTATTACTGAAGGTAGAGGCGAAAAAGACCTTAAATATCCAGAATGTAACCCAGCTACTAAGTGTCCAGAATGGAAAAATGAAGCCAACAGAAGAGTTTATTTCAAAGCGGCTCAATAATTTTAATCTTTCAATTTAAAAAATACAAAATCATGAAAATAAATTTTGCAACTTTCACATTAGCAATGCTTTTGCCTTTGTCAGTTACAGCACAACAAAAAGATAACTTTTATGTAGGAGATCAAAATAAACCTTTTACACAAAAAGAAAAAAAGTTTAACGATTGGGCAATCTCTGCTGGATTTGGTATCCCATTAATTCAATCGGGAGACCTAACTTCAATTAAAAATGGAGCAGGTAAAAACCTATTTGGATATTCAGCATATTTAAGTGTAGATAAAGCCATTACCCATGCTTTTGGGTTAAATCTTCAATATGATTTAGGAGAAACAAAACAAGGTTTAGCTAAAATTAATGAAGGTACAGTAGCTACAAACGTAGGGGCTAAAACCAAATATCAAGCAATAAGTTTGATGGGTGATGTTAATTTTTCTAATTTATTGAGAAGAGTAGACAATAACTCTCCATATAGATGGGCATTTCATGGGTATGCAGGACTTGGTGCTTTATCATACAAAGCCTATAGACAAGATAAAGGTTCGTCTTCAGCGCCGATGGTTACTGATATTAAGCTTTCAGCAAGCTCATTATTTGGACAAGCTGGGGCTGGAGTAAAGTTTAAGGTAAATAGAAGAATTGATATTGAAGGTAGAGTAATGTACGTAGTTACTGGTGACGATTCTTTTGACGGTGGAGGTAACTATTTAGGAAGTGAAGATGTGGGATACAAGGGATATGATAGCCCAGTGAATCTAAGAGAAGACCAAGTGTCTGATAACTTCTTCAATGCAACTTTGGGTATTTCTTTAAAATTAGGAAAACACCAATCGCACTTAATGTGGCATGACCCACTACAAGAAATTTATTACAAATTAGATGTTTTAGATAACAAAAATGTAGATGTAGAAGTTTGTAAAAAAGGAGACGTAGATAATGACGGTGTTTGTGATGATTGGGATAGACAATTAGATACTCCAATGGGAGCAAGAGTAGATGGAGCAGGTGTTGCGCTAGATGCAGATTTAGACGGAGTGATAGACTTAAATGATAAGTGTGTTACCGTTCCTGGACCAGTAGAAAACAATGGTTGTCCTAAGGTGGTAGTAGTAGATAAGAGCGCATTGGCTACAGATATAGAAATTGCATTAAGAGATGTTTTATTTAATTTTAATAAATCAACCATAAGACCAGAATCAAGTTCTAAATTAGACCTAGCTGCTCAGATTATTAAAGGTTCACAAGGTGGTACTTATTTATTAATTGGGCATACTGATAAAAAAGGTTCAGATGCTTATAACTTAGCACTTTCTAGAGCTAGAGCTGCAGAAGTAGTGAAAGAATTAGAAAAAAGAGGAGTTAACCCATCTCAAATTAAATCTAAAGGAGTGGGTGAATCTGAAGCTAAAGTAGCAGAATCAGCATCTGATGAAGCAAGATTACAAGACAGAAAAGTAGAAGTAAGATATGTGTTAGATTCTGAATGGAATTCTATACCAAAAAATGATATTCCTACGAAGTTAATCATTAAAAAATAATTTTTGAAATCAATACTAAAAGCTGCGTTTATCGCAGCTTTTTTTATGCAAAATTTTAAACTAAATTCTTAAATTTACCAAATGCAATCTTCTCATCATTTAGCTGAACTCACACAGAAAACCCTTACTCATTTTTGGGGGTATCAAGATTTCAGGGATTCACAACAAGACATCATTCATGCGGTTATTGCGGGTAAAGATACCATAGCACTTTTACCTACTGGTGGTGGTAAATCTCTTTGTTATCAGCTTCCAGCTTTGGTTTTAGAAGGCACATGTTTAGTTATTTCTCCACTTTTGGCTTTAATGAAAGACCAAGTTCAGCAGTTGAAATTAAGAGGAATAGAAGCAGAATATTTAAGTTCTGAATTAGATGAATTACAACAAGAAGAAATTTACGGTAGATGTATAGAAGGAATTACCAAATTGCTTTATATTTCTCCAGAAAGACTTCAGAATCGCCAATTTTTAGAAAGAATAGAAGAAATTCAGATTTCATTTATTGCAGTAGACGAAGCACACTGTATTTCTGAATGGGGACAAGATTTCAGACCGAGTTATCAAAATATTAAAAATTTTAGAACACTTTTTAAGAACGTTCCTTGCCTTGCGCTTACTGCTACAGCAACTCCAAAAGTTTTAGAAGACATTAAACTAAAATTGGGATTTACTCAATATCAAATTTTTAGAAAAAGTTTTAAAAGAGAAAATATTAGTATTTTTAATGATGAGGTAGCAGATAAATACCAGAGAGTTTTAGATTTGCTAAAACACAACCAAAACTCAGGGATTATTTATATCAGAACCAGAAAGGAAGCCGAAAATTTGACAGAATTTTTACAAAAAAATAAACTTAAAAATGTAGACTTTTTCCACGCAGGACTTTCTGTGAAAGAAAAGCATCAGAAGCAAGAAAAATGGCTCAAAAGTAACCAGAATGTGTTGATTTCTACCAACGCTTTTGGGATGGGAATTGATAAAGAAAACGTGAGATTTGTAATTCATTTTTCACCAGCACCCTCATTAGAAAACTACTATCAGGAAATCGGAAGAGCAGGTAGAGATGGCGAGAAAAGTTATGCTTTTCTGCTGTGGAACGAGCAAGAATTACTGAATTTAGATGATGTTTTTCAGAACCAGACTCCTTCTAAATCAGAGTTTTTAAAAGTAATTTCTTATCTGTATTCTACTTTTATGATTGCAGAAAATGAATTGCCGGAAAATATTTTTGAACTGAGTATTTCTAAAATTCAAAACTTTACTAAAATCTCTCAAGCCAAGATTAGAAATGTGCTTAATTTTCTGCATAATCAGGAGTTAATTTATCTCAATACCTCTAAAAATTTATCTACTTTAGAATTGAAATTTGAGGTAAGTGATTTAGAAAATTTGCAGAAAAAAGATAGTTATTTCATAGAATTATTGCTCAGATGTGTTGACGGTTTATCTACGCACAGAGTGCAGTTTAGCGAAGCGAATACTTGCAAAAAATTGGGAGTTGGCGCTCAAGAACTCAAAGAAAGACTGAAAGAAATTCACCAAAAAGGATATCTAGATTATCTGGACGGGAGTTTAGATTCTATCAGATTTTTGAAACCTAGAGAAGACCGAACTTTTTCTGGGAAATGGTGGAATCTTTTTGAGCAAATTCAGAAAAATAAATTGCAGAAATGGGAGGAAATGAAGTTTTATACCAGAAATCATGATTGCTGTAAAATGAAACTTATTCTTACTTATTTTGGCGAAAAAGAGACGAAAAATTGCGGAAATTGCTATGTTTGCACCGCCAAAAATTCTAAAACCAATCCTATTAGTGCGGAGAGACAAATTCTAGATATTCTACAGCAAAAACCAGCTACTTTAGATGATTTGAATGCGATTTTGTTAGAATATTCCAGAGAAAAAATTCAAGAAGTGCTCATCTTTTTGCTGGATTTAGGAAAAATTAGAATGTTAGATTTTAGAACGTATACCATTAAATAATTCTTTGTAAAAAGAAGATTCTTATAAAAATGAAAAATTTAAAAGTTGTTTTTTTCGGGACGCCAGATTTTGCGGCTAAATCTTTAGAAGCGATTCATCATTCTCATCACGAAATTGTGGGAGTAGTTACCGTTGCAGATAAGCCTTCTGGTCGAGGACAAAAATTAACCGAATCTCCTGTTAAAAAATTCGCTGTAGAAAATAATTTGCCTGTTTTTCAGCCAGAAAAACTCAGAAATTCAGAGTTTTTGGATGAAATGAGAAAACTAGAGGCAGATGTTTTCGTGGTGGTTGCCTTTAGAATGATGCCAAAAGTATTATTTGAAATGCCAAAAATGGGAACTTTCAATCTTCACGCAAGTTTATTGCCTGATTACAGAGGTGCGGCTCCAATCAATTTTGCGATTATTAACGGCGAAGAAAAAACGGGCGCTACTACCTTTTTCATCAATGAAAAGATAGATGAAGGAAACATTCTTTTGCAAGAAGAATTGCCTATTTCACCAGATGACAATGCAGGAAGTTTGCATGATCGATTGATGGAAATGGGTGCAAAACTGGTGGTAAAAACCTTAGATGGTTTAGCCGAAAATTCTATCACAGAACAACCGCAACCACAAGTTGCAGAGCGCAAAAATGCTTTCAAAATTTTCAAAGAAGATATGAGAATTCATTGGGGTCAAGAAACGGTTAATGTTCATAATTTTATCAGAGGAATGTCGCCTTATCCTTGCGCTTTTACCGCTTTGAAAATCGGTGAAGAAACAAAGGGTTTGAAGATTTATGCAGGAACTTTTGAAGTTTCAGAACATCAGAAAACGGCGGGAACTCTAGAAATTGCTAAAAATATTTTTAAAATTTATACGACAGACGGATTTTATTTGCCAACAGAAGTTCAGTTAGAAGGAAAAAAACGAATGAGTGTGAAAGATTTCTTAAACGGATTTCACAGTTTCGAGGATATAAAAATAGCGTAGAAATTTCTACGCTATTTTCGATTCATATTTTTAAGATTTTACATCTGTACCATTTCGGTAATTTCTACACCATAACCAGCAACAAGTGGTTTCTGATTAGGATTTTGAGTAATCACTCTGAATTTGGTGATGCCTAATTTTTTAAGAATTTGTGTTCCAATTCCATATTCTATGAAGTTTGCAGTAAGAGTAGGTCTTGCAACTTGTCCGTCTTGAAAGTTCAAGAATTGTTGCAGTTTTCTCATCGTGAGTTCTGCATTAGATACATTATTGATGAAAATAAGTGCGCCTTTTCCTTCTGCATTAATCATATTGGTTACTTTTTCCAGTTGAGGATTTTCACCGTTAATCAATCTGCTTAAAACATCAAAATAAGCACTAGAAGACTGAACTCTTACTAAAACTGGCTCATCTATTTCCCAATTTCCTTTGGTTAATGCAAAGTGAATTTGGTCTGTATGTTTTTCTTGGAAAGCATGGAAATCAAACTCACCGAAAGCTGTTTTTACTCTTCTAGACTCTATTTCGTTTACCAAATCACCTTTTTTCAATTGGTAATTGATTAAATCTTCAATTGAAATGATTTTAAGGTCTAATTTTTTAGCCAAAACCACCAATTCTGGTAATCTTGCCATGGTTCCATCTTCGTTCATAATTTCGCAGATGACACCACCTTCTTTCAGTCCAGCTAATTTGGTTAAATCAATCGCAGCTTCTGTATGACCAGCTCTTTTTAGAACGCCACCCGTTTTTGCACGAAGCGGAAAAATGTGACCAGGTCTCATGAAATCTGTCGGCTTAGTTTTTTCATCCATCAAAGCCAAAATTGTTTTTGCTCTATCACTAGCTGAAATTCCTGTAGAAACACCGTCTCCTAATAAATCGATAGAAACCGTAAAAGCAGTTTCTTTCGGGTCTGTACTTCTAGAAACCATGGCTTCAAGGCCTAGTTCATCACATTTTTTTTCAGGAAGAGGTGTACAGATTAATCCACGACCATGAATGGTCATAAAATTGATAATTTCTGGAGTGGTAAGTTCGGCCGCAGAAAGAAAATCTCCTTCATTTTCACGGTTTTCATCATCTACTACGATGATTACTTTACCATTTTTAAGGTCTTCTATTGCTTCAGGAATTGTATTGAGTTTAATTTCAGACATTTTTACTTTTTAATTTTGCGCAAAGATAAGCATTAGTGATTAGTTTTGAGTTTCAATATGACGAATTAATCAATTGATTTTATTGATAACTCTATAAAATATTGACTTCTCTTTCGAGTTCTATTCCGTATTTTTCTTTAACAGAGTCAATAATCTGGGTAGAGAAATCGTGAATTTCTTTTCCTGATGCGTTTCCAGTGGCGTTAATAATAACTAAGGCTTGTAATTTATGAGAAGCTACATTTCCTAATTGTTTGCCTTTCCAGCCTGCATTTTCTATGAGCCAACCCGCAGGAACTTTTACCCAATCACCATTTGCATATCCTTGAATTTCAGGGAATTTTTCCTTTAAATTTTCAAATTGAGCTATAGGAATGCTTGGATTTTTGAAGAAACTTCCAGCGTTTCCAATTTCGGCAGGATTTGGCAATTTACTTTCTCTGATATTGATAACCGCTTTAGAAACCTCTTGAATAGTAGGATTTTCAATTCCTAAATTTTTTAATTCTGTAGAAATTGCTCCATATTCTGTTTTGATGTGATGGTTTTGGGTGGTCAGTTTAAACGTGACTTTTACAATTACATATTTTCCTTTGGCAGAAGTTTTAAAGATAGAATCTCTGTAACCAAATTTGCAATCTTCCAAAGATAATTCCTCAATCTCTGAAGTTTCTAAATTTAGGGCTTTACAAGAAACGAAATAGTCTTTAATTTCTGTTCCATAAGCGCCAATATTCTGAATAGGACAAGTCCCTACATTTCCCGGAATGAGCGAAAGATTTTCTAATCCGCCATAATTTTTAGAAAGTGTATACAGTACAAATTCATGCCAGTTTTCACCTGCTTTTGCAGAAATGAGCACGTGATTTTCGTCTAAAATTTCTTCGGAAATCCCTTTTAAATTTAGTTTAATCACTAATCCATTAAAATCTTGGGTGAAGAGCAAATTACTACCGCCACCTAAAAAAAGCATTTTAAAATGATTGATTTTGGCAAATTCTGTGGCATATTTTAGCTCGTGTAAATCATGTACTTCGGCAAAATAATGCGCTTTTGCTTCAACACCAAAAGTATTGTAATTCTTTAAAGAGATATTTTCTTGAATTTTCATTTTTTTCAAAAGTCTTTTTGACTGCAAAGTATTTTCGAAGCCTTCAGTTTCTAATTTTTACAAATTTACTGAAAATAAGTTTTGCGAAAAGGAAATTGCTTAAATCAAAAAAAACGAACCGAAGTTCGTTTTTAAAAATTTTATTTTTTGTATTGCTCTAAAGCGATTTTCAGTAATTCTACGCTTCTTCGCAAGTCTTCTTCTTTTAGAACGTAAGCAATTCTTACTTGTTTTTTTCCGAGTTCTGGAACCGAATAAAAACCTGAAGCTGGAGCTACCATTACGGTTTCGCCGTTGTCAGAAAAATCTTCTAGTAACCATTGTGCAAAATCATCTGCATCTTCTACTGGTAATTCTGCTACACAGTAAAAAGCACCTTTTGGAGTAGGGCATTTCACACCCGGAATTTCGTTTAATAATTCTACCAAAAGATTTCTACGTTTGGTATATTCTTCACGAACCGATTGAATGTATTCTGCATCATTATCATGGGCTGCGGTTGCTAAAATCTGACCAATAAGCACTGGGGAAAGTCTTGCCTGAGCAAATTTCATGGCAGCATCATGAAGTGTTTTAGAACGAGTGACCAAACAGCCAATTCTTACGCCACACATAGAATAACGCTTAGATTCTGAATCAATGATTATAGAATGTTCCGCAATTTCTGGAAATTCTAGCATAGATACTTGCTTCTCGCCATCATAAACATATTCTCTGTAAACTTCGTCTGAAATGATAACGATATCATGTTTCAAAGCAATTTCTGCTAATTTTTGTAACTCTTCTCTGGTATAAAGATAACCAGTAGGATTTCCTGGATTACAAACGATAATCGCTTTGGTTTTATCTGTAATTTTCTTTTCAAATTCTTCAATAGAAGGTAGAGCAAAACCAGTATCAATAGTAGAAGGAACGGCTACTACTTTTACACCAATAGCATTGGTAAATCCGTTATAATTCGCATAATAAGGTTCTGGAATAATGATTTCGTCTCCGTCATCACACAATACAGAAAGTGCAAAATTCAATGCTTCTGAGCCACCATTGGTTACGATGAAATTATCCGTAGTTAAATCGGTGAAACCAAGAGAGTGGTAGTATTTTTCTAATTGTTTTCTGTACTCTAAATTTCCTTCAGAAAGGGCATATTCTAGAACTTTTAAATCGATATTTTTCAGTGCATCAAGAGCGGTTTTTGGTGTTTCGATGTCTGGCTGACCAATGTTCAGGTGATACACTTTTGTGCCTTTTGCTTTAGCAGCAATTGCATAAGGAACTAACTTTCTAATTGGTGAAGCAGGCATTCTTCCTGCTCTTACTGATGTTTTTGGCATATCTGAAATTTTGTAGCACAAAAGTAATGAAATTTTTTGATGAAGTGATAACCTAAAGTTTTATGAATGATGCAATATTGATTTTGATAAGAAATAAGAAACGCAGCTTGAAAAAGCTGCGTTTGGTTTTATAATTGAATTCTTTCGATATCTGCTCCTAGAGCTTTTAGCCTTCCATCAATGTTTTCATAACCTCTGTCAATTTGTTCAATGTTATGAATAATTGATTTTCCTTCGGCAGAAAGTGCTGCGATAAGAAGTGCGTTTCCTGCTCTAATATCTGGCGAAGTCATGTTTGTTCCACGTAATGGGAATTCATGATTAAGGCCTACTACAGTTGCTCTGTGAGGATCACATAGAATAATCTGAGCGCCCATATCTATTAATTTATCTACAAAGAATAATCTCGATTCAAACATTTTTTGGTGAATCAAAACAGTTCCTTTGGCTTGAGTAGCGACTACCAAAACGATAGATAATAAATCTGGTGTAAATCCTGGCCAAGGTGCATCTGAAACGGTTAAAATAGAACCATCAATAAATTTCTGAATTTTATAGTGTTCTTGCTCGGGAATAATAATATCATCACCACTTCTATCAATTTGAATACCTAATTTTCTGAATGTATTTGGGATAATTCCTAATTGTTCGTATGCGGTATTTTTGATGGTAATTTCTGAACGAGTCATTGCAGCAAGACCAATCCAAGAACCTATTTCTACCATATCTGGAAGCATGGTGTGCTCTGTTCCGTGAAGATAAGAAACACCTTCTATGGTTAATAAATTAGAACCAATTCCAGAAATGTTGGCGCCCATTCTGTTGAGCATTTTACAAAGTTGTTGCAGATAAGGTTCGCAAGCCGCATTGTAGATTCTGGTTTTTCCTTTGGCTAACACTGCAGCCATAATAATATTGGCGGTTCCTGTTACAGAAGCTTCTTCTAATAAAATAAATTTACCACGAAGTTCTTTTGCTTTTAAAGTATAGAAATATTCAGTTTCGTCATAATGAAATTCTGCACCGAGTTCTACAAACCCTTGGAAGTGAGTGTCTAATCTTCTTCTACCAATTTTGTCACCACCAGGAGTTGGCATATACGCTTCGCCAAATCTAGCAAGCATAGGTCCAAGAATCATAATAGAACCACGTAATTTGGCTCCATCTTTTTTAAACTCTTTAGATTTTATGTAATCAAAGTTAACTTGATCTGCTTTGAAAGTATAATCACCGTGGGCATTTTTAGTAATCTTCACCCCGAAATCTCCCAGAATTTCTATAAGGCGGTTTACATCATGAATATCTGGAATGTTTTTTATTCTAACTTCTTCGTCAGTTAGAAGCACTGCACAAAGAATTTGCAACGCTTCATTTTTGGCACCTTGTGGTGTGATTTCGCCGTGTAATTTTTTTCCTCCTCTTATTTGAAATGCTTCACTCATTATCTTTTTCGGTTTTTATTATAGTTGTTGAAACGTTTTTTAGGGGTGTTTTTTTGGTTTTTATTTTTGTTGCTAGAGTAATAAATTCTACTTTTCTCCAGCGAATCTATACTTGTAAGGTCTAATCTGTTTTCTGATAGTTCCTTTAAGTGGCGGAAGATTACCTCATCTTGTACGTGTTCTTTATTATACACATTATAAGATTTCTTCATGTTATTGGCAATCACTTCTATCAAAGCTTCTTTTTCTTCTCCATCTTCTAGTTCTATGGCTTTGTCTATCAGTTGAAGGATGCTTTTGCCGTAGAATTTATAATCTCCTTGAAGTTTTGGGTACTCCATTTTATTAGGTTTCTGTGCCAATTCTTCTCTGGTTGGGAAAGGATAGGGAGCATCTACATCTAAGTCATACTCTGCTAATATAAAGAGATGATCCCAAAGTTTATGTTTATAATTTTCCTCGTCACGAAGGTGCGGATTTCTCTGCCCCATAAAATCTACAATGGCGGCAGCCATTTCGTTGCGTTCTTCTTTGGTAGGAAGTTCTTTGCAACGTTCCACAAGCTGCTGAATATTACGACCATATTCTGGTAAATGGAGACGAGTTCTTTGTGTATTGTATTCCATAATTGCAAAGATAGTGATTAGAATGATAAAGCGCTAATTTAGGTAATTAGTCTATGAATTTTTTCTGTTGTTCTGGAGTGAGTATAGCGCAAGAATTCTTTATCAATCGATGGCGATTTCTTGCAATAAAATCATAAACCCCATCTCTCAAAAATCTAGGAATGATTTTAAAAATTGATGCTAATGAATACATCCCACCTAAGTTTTCGGCAATGGTGATGACTGCATTAGATTTATGGAGATAATATTTTTCTGGCTTCCAGAGATAAATGGTGTTGAGGTTTTTTTGTTCTAAACCTCTTTGTCTTAGAAATTCTTGTCCGAATTTTCCTTGTAAAGAGGCAAATAGAAATTGTTCTTTGGAGTCGTTTTTTAAAATCCAATGTACCCAAAAATTGCAGAAACCACATTCTCCATCGTAAAAGAGATAAAATTTATTTTGGTCTATCAAATTATTCTTCCTTAATTTTTAGTTGTTCATCAGTTAGATTGTTCATCATCGCGGTTACTTCTTTCATAGAAATGAAATACGCCTGTAGTTTTTGTTTTTGTTCAGGAGTAAGTTTTGCATTTTGATGAATCAGAAGGTAAGATTCTAACGGCATTTTGCCTTCCTCTATTTCGTGAGCAGATTTTTTAAGTTTTTTAGCTTGTCTTAATGGTTCGTAAGTGGCAAATGTAGAAAAATTAAGTTCTTTTCTTCCTTCGTCTATATGGTCTTTTATCAACCAACCGAATGGCTGAATATTGGTGTACCAAGGATATACAGATTCGTTTGAATGGCAATCATAGCAGCTTGTTTTAATTAATTGAGCTACATCTTCAGGTGTTTTTTTGATGGTTAAAAAATCCATGTTTTTGTCTACTGGCGGATTGGTTTTGTCAATCTGGAAAAATTGTAATAACGCAAAAGCCAAAACTAGAAGAAAAAATAGTTTTTTCATGATAGGTTTTTATTTAAATGTGAAGTTACAAATTATATTCATAATAATTTTACTAGTCGTTATTATTTTAGTCAAATTTTATGAATGTCATATCATAAAAATATTTCTTCATAAGAATTGAAAATCATAACCTTATTCAACAAATAAATTTAAAATCTTATCTTTGCAAAAATTTTAAGGCTCCCAAAGTGGGAGATACCTATTAATAACTTAATCCTATTTTATAATTTTTAGGGATTATTAATACAATTTTTATGAGTAATATCGTTGCAATCGTTGGGCGTCCCAACGTAGGAAAATCCACATTATTTAATCGTTTATTAGAAAGAAGAGAAGCCATCGTAGATTCTACGGCTGGTGTAACCAGAGACCGTCATTACGGTAAATCTGACTGGAATGGAGTAGACTTTACGGTAATAGATACTGGTGGTTATGATGTAGGTAGTGATGATATCTTCGAAGAAGAAATCCGTAAACAAGTTCAGTTGGCTGTAGACGAAGCTACTTCTATCATTTTTATGGTAAACGTAGAAGAAGGACTCCAAGATATAGACCACGAAATCTATAATCTTTTAAGAAAAGCCAATAAACCTCTATATTTAGTGGTAAACAAAGTAGATTCTGCTAAAGAAATGCTTGCTGCTACAGAATTTTATCAATTAGGAGTAGAAAAATATTATACGCTTTCTTCTGCTACAGGCTCTGGAACTGGTGAATTGTTAGATGACTTGGTTGCAGATTTCCCTACAACAGAATACAAAGATCCTTTCGAAGGCTTGCCAAAAATTACCATTGCAGGAAGACCAAACGTAGGAAAATCTACGCTTACCAATGCGCTTCTTGATGATAACAGAAACATTGTTACAGATATCGCAGGTACAACCAGAGATTCTATCGAAACGTTATATAATAAATTCGGGCACGAATTTGTGTTGGTAGATACTGCCGGAATGCGTAGAAAATCTAAAGTTTCTGAAGACTTAGAATTCTATTCAGTCATGCGTTCTATTAGAGCGATTGAGCATTCTGATGTGGTGATTATTATGGTAGATGCTACTTTAGGCTGGGAATCTCAGGATATGAACATCTTTTCTTTGGCTCAAAAAAACAGAAAAGGAATCGTAATTGTAGTGAATAAGTGGGATTTGGTGGAAAAAGAAACCAATACCATGAGAGATTTTGAAAATAAAATCAAAGAAAAAATCGCTCAGTTTAATGATGTTCCAATTCTTTTTGTTTCTGCATTGACGAAACAAAGAATCTTAAAAGCGGTAGAAACGGCAATGATGGTGTATGAAAACCGTAAGAAAAGAATCAAAACTTCTAAACTTAACGAAATTTTATTACCGATTATTGAGCAAACTCCGCCACCTGCAATCAAAGGAAAATATGTGAAAATTAAATATATTACCCAATTGCCAACTCCAGTTCCGCAATTTGCGTTTTTCTGTAATCTACCACAGTATGTGAAAGAACCATACAGAAGATTCATCGAAAACCAATTGCGTAAGCAATTTGATTTTACGGGAGTTCCTATTGATGTATATTTCAGACAAAAATAAATGATTAAGCCCTTTTAGAATGTTCTATTCTGAAAGGGTTTTTTCATTCAAAATGAAATTGATGTTCAAAATCATTTCAATCACTTAAAAAATATCAATAAATTTGTAAAAATTATTTTTAATAAATTCTCACATCCACATGGTAACTGTTCTTTCTCAAAATTTCTCATTAGTCAATTCTTGGATCAACGAACTAAGAAATGTAGAAACTCAAACCAATAGAGCCAATTTCCGTAAAAGCATGGAAAGAATCGGCGAAATTGCAGCTTTTGAAATTTCTAAAGGTTTAGAATTCAAAGAAATAGAAATTTCTACACCATTAGACAAAATTATGGTTAAAGAAATTGCAGTTCAACCTGTAATTACTACTATTTTGAGAGCAGGAGTTCCTCTTTTTGAAGGAATTCTGAATTATTTTGACAAAGCAGACTGTGGTTTTGTAGCCGCTTACAGAAAACACGATGCCAATGATTATTTCTCTATAAAACAAGATTATCTTACTTGTCCTAGTGTAGACGGAAGACCATTAATAGTAGCAGATCCCATGTTAGCAACTGGCGCAAGTTTAATAGAAGCGCTGAAAGATTTATTAAACCACGGAACACCTTCTCAATTGCATATTGTAGCAGTTATTGCAAGTAAACAAGGCGTAGAAACGCTTTCAAATGCATTTCCAGATGCGCATATTTGGGTAGGAGCCATCGATGAAAATCTTACTTCAAAAGGTTATATTTCTCCAGGATTAGGAGATGCAGGAGATTTGTCTTACGGACAAAAATTGCAGAGATAATCACTACGAATCAAAAGCCATCACCAAAACGCTAACTTCATTACTTGGATTTTTCAGTATTTCCCAAGCAATGGCACTTATCGTATTTCCTGTGGTGAAAACATCGTCAATTAACAAAACATGTTTTCCTGAAATTTCTTCGGTGAGCGAAAAATCATACTTGGTTTCAGCACGGTGAGATTTGTCTTTTTGGGCTTGTGCTTTTTGGTAAGTATTTCTTTTGAGTGCTTTTTTGTGATGAGGTATTTCCCAATTTTTAGAAAGCGTGTCTGCAAAAAGATGTAATTGGTTGTAACCTCTTTTCTTCAATTTTTTTGGATGAAGCGGAACAGTAATTATTACATCAAGTTTTTCATGGGTAAATTTTAACCTTTCTATAGTCCATTCAGCAATAATTTTCCCAACTTTTTCCTGAGAACGATATTTGAGTTGGTGAATGATTTTCTGACTCAATGCTTCTTCTTGAAATTCCATCACAGCATAAGCATTTTTCACTGGGAATAAAAGCTTACATCTCTGTTTCAGCGGATTTTCTTCATAGAAATTAAAGTGAGAAAATTTAATTTGAGGAAAACATACATGGCAAACCAATTCGTCTTTTGAAATGATGGTATTACAATGCAAACATCTGTTCGGGAACAATAAATCCAGAAGCATAAAGAATGGTTTTAGTTTTTTTTCAAAACTAAATTAGTGAAAATAATTAATTTTTTACTTTAAAACTCCAGGTAAATGAAAATTTAGAAACCAAGTCGCCTTTTTGGTCTTTACCTTCAGAAAACATGGTTAATGTTTGTCCTTCTCCAGTTTCGATGGCTTTTTGTAAAACGGCATCCAGTTCTTTTCCTTGATGACAAGAAAAAGTAACACTACCCACTGCTTTTTTGGTAAATTCAGCTTGGTTATGAACCACCAGCATAGAGATTTTTTTGCCAGATTTTCTAATTTTTTCGGCGCAAAGAAACCCCGTAGAAAATTCTGCAGCCATTCCTTGAACTGCCCAAAACATAGAATTGAAAGGGTTTTGGTTCAGCCAGCCAAATTTCACTTTGGTGATGCAGATTTCATCATTCATTTCTTTTAGACGCACACCTGCAATCCAAGAAATTGGGATTTTTAAAAACAGAAACAGGTGTAGTTGGAATTTGTTCATGTCACAAATCTAAAAATTTTAATCTTTGAAAAAAGAAAATTTACTATTCTTAAAATACAAAAAACCGCAGAAACGACTTCTGCGGTTTTTTTATTCACTATTGAATTGCGAAGTAAAATTCACATTTTATCTATTTCACAAATCCTTTGTTTTGTAGAAGTGGTTTAATGTCTGGAGTTCTTCCTGTAAAATCTTTGAACGCTTGATTCAAGTCTACAGAATTCCCTACAGATAAAATATATTTTCTGAAACGATCACCGTTTTCTCTGGTCATTCCACCATTGTCAGTAATCCATTTCCAAGCATCTGCATTCAAAACGTCGCTCCACATATAAGCGTAATAACCTGCAGAATAACCGCCTCCCCAAATGTGAGCAAAGTAAGGAGAATGATATCTTGGTGGAACTTGTGGCAAAGTAAATCCGTATTTGGTTAAGACTTCTTTTTCAAAATCTAAAGTAGGTTTTATTTCAGCTTCAGATTTTACAGAATGCCAAGCCATATCTAATGTTGCCGCAGAAACCAATTCTGTAGTGGCATAACCTTGGTTAAAAGTAGCCGCTTTTTTAATTTTATCTACCAAAGTTTGAGGCATTGGTTCTTTGGTTTCATAGTGTAGCGCATAATTTTTAAGAACTGAAGGTTCTAACGCAAAAAATTCATTGATTTGAGAAGGGAATTCTACAAAATCTCTAGGAACATTGGTTCCAGAAATGGTAATGTATTTTTGGTTGGCAAAAAGTCCGTGTAAAGTGTGCCCAAATTCGTGGAACATGGTAGACACATCATCATAAGAAATTAATGAAGGTTTTCCTGGAGCAGGTTTTTGGTAGTTGAACACATTTACGATTACAGGTTTAGTTCCTGTCATGAATGATTGTTCTACGAAGTTGCTCATCCAAGCGCCACCATTTTTATTATCTCTGGTATAAAAATCTAAGTAATAAATCGCTAAAGATTTTCCGTCTCTATCAAACACTTCATAAGCTACTACATCTGGATGATATACTGGTAAATCTTTTCTTTCTTTGAAAGTAATTCCGTAGAATTTTTCAGCAGCATAGAAAACACCTTTTTCTAAAACGGTAGAAACTTCAAAATAAGGTTTGATTTGGTTTTCGTCTAAATCAAATTTTGCTTTACGCACTTGTTCTGCATAGAAATTCCAATCCCAAGGTGCTAATTCGAAGCCTCCTTTTTGAGCATCAATTAGCGCTTGAATATCTACAATTTCTCTTTTCGCTTGCTCTACTGCAGGTTTTCCTAATTGGTAAAGAAGATCCATTGCGTTTTCTGGTTTTTTTGCCATTTGGTCTACCAAATTCAATTCAGCGTAAGAAGATTTTCCCATAAGATGAGCTTTCTCCATTCTCAGTTTCGCTTGTCTTTCGAGGATAGTTCTTGTATCATTTTCATCTCCTTTTTCTGCTCTGTACCAAGAAGCTTTGAATAATTTTTCTCTGGTCGCTCTGTTTTTAAGATTTTGAAGAAGCGGTTGTTGAGTTGTATTGAGCAAAGTCAAAAGATATTTGCCTTCATAACCAGCATTTTTAGCATCTGTAGCTGCAGCAGCGATTTCATCAGCAGATAATCCGTCTAATTCCTTAACGTCTGAAATTAAAACAGCTCCTTTTTTTCTCGCTTCTAGCAATTTACTAGAAAATTGAGTAGAAAGTGTTGCTAATTCTGCGTTTATTTTTTTCATTTGCTCTTTATCAGTATCAGAAAGATTAGCGCCAGCCAATTCAAAACGTTGCTTGTATACTTCTAATAATCTTTGATCTTCTGAATCTAAACCATCTGTTTTAATGGCTTTAATTCTATTATAAAGAGCAGAATTTAGATAAATTTTATCTGCATGAGATGCAAAAATAGGAGCGTATTGTTCTTCTATTTTCTGTAGATTAGGATTGGTATTAGAACCAGTAAGATTGTAGAAAACAATTTGTGCGCGTTTCAATACTTCCCCGCTTTTTTCGAGTCCCAAAATGGTGTTTTCAAATGTTGCTGCTTCCTTGTTGTTAAGTATTGCAGCAATTTCTGCTTCGTTTACTTTTAAACCGTAGTCAAAAGCGGGAGCATAATGCTCGTCTTTAATTTTGTCAAATTCTGGAGCCTGATACTGCAATGTACTTTTCTTATAAAAAGGATTGTTTAAAACAGCAGTATCATCAATTTTTGTGGTATTTTCTTTCATGGTAGAACAAGAAATGCTGAAACCTAATGCAGACATCAGCAAAATTGATGTAATATTTTTCATTGTTAAATTGTTGAATATTTATAGGGTTAAAGATACAAAATTTGTAGAAAGCGATTCAGTATTCTGCCAAAAGCAATTCTGTAACAAAAAATAAATCTAAACGTCTAATTATTAAAATATTAATCATGAAAAAAACGATTCCTGTCTTTCTTTTAAGCTTATTATTAGCTTCTTGCATCAATGTAAAATCTGATGATGGAAGCATTGGTGATATCTTCACAGGCAAAAAAGGAAATGGACCGATGACTGAGAAAACATTTTCGGGAGATTTCAATAGCATAGAAGTTTCTACTTCTATTCATGCAGATGTTATAAAATCTGATATAGAAAAAGTAGTCATTTCTGCGCCTTCAGATATTATTGAATTTGTGAAAGTAGAACAAAACGGAGAAAGCGTAAGAATTTACGTGAATTCTGATTTTAGAAATCCTATTTCTACAGAAAGAGTAAAAGCCATTATTTATGCTAAAGATTTTGATGAACTGCGTGCTAATTCTAGTGCTTCTGTTCGGGTGAAAGACACTTTTATGCAAGATAAACTGAAAGTAAATGTTTCCAGTTCTGCAGGTATTGATGGACATCTAGAAGCCAATCAATTAGATGTTTCTGTGAGCAGTAGCGGAAGTTTTTCTGGAAAAGTTTGGGCAGATTATGCTCGTTTCGAAGTTTCTTCGAGTGGCGATTTTTCTGTAGATGGAAAAGTGCAGCATGGCAGTATTCACGCCAGTTCTTCTGGTGATTTTAACGGGAGAAATTTAGAAGTAAAAGAAGGAGAGTTTCACGCTTCGTCATCAGGAAGTATTTCTGCGATGGTTTCTCAAAAAGCTTCGGCACAAGCGTCTTCTAGTGGAGATGTAAACCTTAAAAAACTGGGAAATCCCGTTATTTCTTCTTCTGAAAGCAGCAGTGGAAGCGTAAATATAAATTAAAATTCATTTTTCTTCATATACCAACTATTAAACCGAAAAAGCAACTCCATTTTGAGTTGCTTTTTATTTTTTTAATTTTATTCAAAATTTTCTACCAGCCTCCAGAAGCGCCACCTCCTCCAAAACTTCCGCCACCACCGAAACCGCCAAATCCACCGCCTGAACTTCCACCACCGAAACCTCCTCCAAAACTTCCTGGGAAGAAACCGCCTGGATAGACTCTTCTTCCTCTTCTGGTAATAATCACATCTCCGTCATCATTACCAAAACCTCCTCCATTGTTACTTTTTGATAAAATATAAATAATAAAGAACAGAATAAGTGCGAAAATAAGAATGTGTTTCAGGGAAATATCAATCGGTTGAGGTTCTGATTCAGAAAGGGGTTTAAATTTACCTCTTACGACATCCATTATAGCAGAAGTTCCAGAATTTATTCCTGCAAACCATTGCCCTTTTTTGAAATTTGGTGTTACCAAATAATCTAGTATTTGCCCTGCAACAGAAGCCGTAAGATATTGCTCTACACCACGACCTTGCTGAATAGACATTTTTCTGTCTTCGGTTGCAATGAGGAAAACAACGCCGTTATCAGGTTCTTTCTGACCTATTTTCCATTTTTCTCCCCATTGAGTAGCTACAAAATTCACATCTTCGCCATTAGTTGTAGGAATGATGACTACCAGAATTTCTGTAGAAGAAGAATCTGCAAATTTGATGAGTTTTTGATTAATTTCTTCCGTTTCTGTAGCGTTTAATAAACCTACTTCGTCATAAACAGGATAAATTTTACTGGGAGGTTCTGGAACATTATATTGTGCTGAAATAAAACTATAACAGCTCAGTAAAACTAAAACGAAGAAATTTTTAAGAGAAGGTAATTTCATTAGGTAATTCATTATGATTTTCTCCGTCAATTGGGAAGAATTTTTTCAATTCTAATCCGGCTTCTAAAATAGCATCTCGCAAACCTTCGAAATATTGACCTTGAGAGAAAGCTGAGGTTATTTTGTCATGCAAATCATTCCAGAATTTTTGATGCACTTTTTCATGTATACCTTTATCGCCAATAATGGTTAAGTATTTTTGTTCAAAATTTACATGAAAAAGTACGGCGTTTCTTTCTTTGGTTTTGTCCATTCCCAGAGATTTAAAAACGTCAAAAGCAATTTTGGCGTTATTGTCATCTGAGTTTTGGTCTATATGCACACGAATTTCTCCGGTAGAATGGTCTTCTGCTTGTTGAATGGCTTCCACTAGGGAAGCCATTTGAATATTGTTTAAAAAATTACTCATTATTCAGTGAAAACTTCAGGAGCTTTTTCAGCGCCTGCATCTGCTTTAAATAAAGGTTTTTCTTTGAAGTTAGAAAAATTTGCGATGATGTTATTCGGGAAAACTTTAATAGAAGTATTGTATTCTTTCACCGCTGCGTTATAGTTTACGGTTTCCGCTCTTATGCTGTTTTCTATCGCGGTATATTCTCTTTGGAAATCTATAAATTGTTGGTCAGCTTTTAGATTAGGGTATTGTTCTACTACTGCCATTAATCTGCTCAAAGCGCCAGACAATTCACCTTGTGCCGCTTGGAATTTTGCCAAATCTGCTTCGGTCATGTTGGTAGGGTCTATGGTTACTTGAGTTGCTTTAGAACGTGCTTCGATTACTTTGGTTAAAGTTTCTTGCTCGAATTTAGCGTAAGATTTTACGGTTCTTTCTAAGTTAGGAATAAGGTTTGCTCTTTTTTGGTAAACGGTTTCTACATTAGCCCATTTTTCGTTTACGTTTTGTTCGCTTCCTACAAAACCATTTCTAATGCCAATTCCCCAAAATATTACCAATGCGATTACGCCAATCAGCACCAAACCTATTGTTCCAATGCCAAAACATCCTTTGTTATTCATAGTTTATTTTTTTAAATTGTGTGTATTAAGTGATTCAGTAAACCAAATATACAAATATTATGCTAATTTTGTAAAATATACCTTCAAATGATTACAATAGTAGTAGCAATGGGAAAAAACAGAGAAATTGGTGTTGATAACCAGTTGCTTTGGCATTTACCTAAAGATTTAAAACATTTTAAAGAACTTACCAGTGGTCACCCTATTATTATGGGCAGAAAAACATACGAAAGTATAGGTAAACCGCTTCCTAATCGTACTAATATTGTGATTAGTAGAAAAAATGATTGGTTCGAAGAAGGAATTCTTATCGTAGGTAGTATTAAAGAAGCACTGAAATTTGCCAAAAAAATAGACGAAAATGTTTTTGTTATTGGTGGAGGTACTATTTATGAACAAACAATAGATTTGGCAGATCAATTAGAGATTACTTTGGTAGATGCTACTTTAGATGCTGATACTTATTTCCCAAAAATTGACGAGAAAATTTGGCAGAAAACCCAAGAAACTTGCCATGAAAAAGACGAAAAAAATCAATATGATTTTTGTTTTCAAACTTTTACAAAAAAGACTAGCGTCTAATGTCTGAAATCTAACATCTAATTTTTATATTTGCACACTTAATTTTAAGAGATGAATAAGTACATAAAATTTTTAATTGCTGGCTTAATGATTGCTGCGGGAGTTTACCTGATGATGAACCGTCAAATAGGGTGGGGAATTGTAGTCGTATTCTTTTCGCTGAGTCCTATTTTACTATTTTTCAAAAATGAATATATCTTATTGGCTTTTTGGCAAATGAGAAAACAGAATTTTATAAAAGCTGCACATTGGTTAACTTTCATTAAAAACTACCAGTCACAGTTGCACAAATCACAATATGGTTATTTTCATTACTTACAAGGTTTAACTCTAGCGCAAGAAAATCCTGCGAAAGTAGAACCGCTCATGAAAAAAGCTTTAGAATATGGCTTAAATATGAAGCATGATAGAGCAATGGCTACATTAAACTTAGCTGCAGCAGCACTTTCTAAAGGAAGAAAGCCTGAAGCTCAAAAATTATTAGAAGAAGCCAAAAGATTAGACGATCAAGGAATGATGGCTGATCAAATAAAAATGATGAAAGACCAATTGAAAATGCCTTCTATGCAAAAACATATGCATAATCCGCAGATGAGACATAGAGGGAAATTCTTCTAAACACGATAAAGAGAAAACAAAAAACTCCTGAAATTTTTCAGGAGTTTTTTTATTGTGATATTTTAAAGTTTTTACATCTCGGCATCATTAGTGTTTCCGTAGAATTTTGGCATTTGCCAATGATATTTTACAGCGAGCATTCTGATAGATACAATGAGAAGAATCGTAATAATTTGATTAATTTCTTCTGACAAGCCACTAAAATTTCTCAGGAGAATATAGACGAAACCGCCTAAAATAGCAGCGGTGGCATAAATTTCTTTTCTGAAAATCAGAGGAATTCTGTTCAGCAAAATATCTCTAATAATCCCACCAAAACAGCCAGTTATGGTGCCTAAGGTAATACCAATTATAGGATGTAAATCAGCATTCATTCCTTTTTGAACCCCTATAATCGTAAAAAGACCAAGTCCAAGGCTGTCAAACAGAAATAAAGTTACCTGGAATTTTTTTTCGATAGCTTTAAATAACATCGTAAAAATTGCTGTGAAAAAAATTATGCTTACTGTAAGCAAATCATGCATCCAAAAAACAGGCACATCTAGTAATAAATCTCTTACTGTTCCGCCACCTACAGAAGTAACAAATGCAATAATCATTACGCCAAATGGGTCAAAACGTTTTTGCATGGCTGCAAATGTTCCAGACATAGCAAACGACATGGTGCCTAGTATTTCTATTATAAATGTAAAATCAGGAAGCATAGGGTTAAAATTTTAGAGTTTTCTATACTCTTACAGCATCTGGAACAAATAATTGATATTCGCCTTTATTAGAAATAATTTCTCTCACAATACTGCTGCTGATAAATGATTTTCCAGAAGAAGTAAGTAAGAATACAGTTTCTAATTTTCTTTTTGCTAAAGTTCTGTTGGTGTGAGCGATCGCTTTTTCAAATTCGAAATCGGCAGGATTTCTGAGGCCTCTCAAAATAAACTGAGCTTCCTTTTTAATACAATAATTAATAGTTAATCCCTCAAAATAATCTACCTCTACATTTGGGAAATGCGCTACAGATTTTCGAATAAATTCCATACGCTTTTCTAGAGGAAACATATATTTTTTCTGAGAATTCTGCCCAATAGCGATAATTAGTTTATCAAACAGAGGAACTGCTCTTTCAATAATATCTAGGTGTCCTAAAGTAATTGGGTCAAAAGATCCTGGAAATACAGCTATTTTCATATTTTATTTAGCTTTCGGCAGTTAGCTTTTGGCTTTCCGCAATTAATATTATGATTTTTGCTGAAAGCTGAGTGCCTACAGCAGATTGCAAATTATTTAGCTAAAGCTTTTTCTACTTCGTTTCCACAAAGGTCTTTGATAGAAATTCCGTAAATTTTTGCTTGTTGAGGTAAGATAGAAGCGGGTGAAAATCCAGGATTGGTATTCATTTCCAGCATGTAAGGCGTTCCATCCATAATGATGTATTCACTTCTAGAGAAACCGCTCATTCCCAAAGATTCATACGCATGTTTTGCGATTTTTTCTACTTTGTATCTGGTTTCTTCATCTAATCTGGCAGGTGTAATTTCTTCAGAAGCACCTTCATATTTCGCTTCATAGTCGAAAAACTCTTTGTGCGGAACAATTTCTGTAATTCCAAGAACAATGGTTTCCCCTTTGTAATCGATAACACCTACAGAAACCTCCATTCCGTTTAAGAAAGATTCTATTAAAATTTCATCATCTTCTTTGAAGGCAAATTCAATAGCTGCTGCCAATTCAGACTTTTCTTTTACTTTAGAAATCCCGAGCGAAGAGCCACTTTGATTTGGTTTTACAAATAATGGAAGTCCTAATTCTTCTACAATTTTTTCTTCATTAATATTTTCTCCTTTTCTTAGGTAAAAACTTTTTGCAGAAGGAATGCCATATTTTGCTAAAACCGCAAGAGTATCTTTTTTGTTGAAAGTAAGAGCGCTTTTGTAGAAATCACAGCCTGTATATTTTTGACCAATAGCGTTCCAATAGCCTTGTAATTCACCATTTTCGCCAGGAGCTCCGTGAATAATGTTAAAACAAACATCAAATTTTAAAATTGCTCCGTTTGCAAGCGTTACAGAAAAATCTCCTTTGTTAATAAGAAGTTTTTCTTCGTTTTCGGTTAAAAAGTACCATTCGTCTTTTAGAACAACTACTTTATAAACCTGGTATAAATCTCTGTCTAGAGAATCATAAATCAATTGGCCGCTTTTCAGAGAAACCTTGTATTCATCAGAGAAGCCACCCATTACTACGGCTACATTTTTCTTGCTCATACTTTTTAAAAAACTAATAAACGCAAATGTAATTATTTTTCAACTTAAATATTTCATAATTTTATATTTATATTTGCGTTTATATTTCGAATAAATAAAAAATTTATGCTTCGATCTTTTTTCCACTGGAAAGTTTTTGTAAACTTAATAGTAGCACTTGTAATTTTTGTAGGAGTAGTTTGGCTTACCTTTCGATGGCTAGAGTTTCACACCAATCACGGTGAAGAAATTCAGGTCCCGAATGTTGTCAACATGAAAGTACACCAAGCGATAGAGGTTCTAGATGACCAAGGCTTAGAATATGAAGTAGATAGTTTTAAATACGATCCAAAATTTAAACCCTATCAAGTTCTGCAAATTTATCCATCACCTGGTTCTAGAGTTAAAGATGGAAGAACTATTGTATTAAAAGTAAACCCTAAAACATATGCGCCAGTTGCGGTTCCAGATGTTTTAGATAGGTATAAATACTTGGCTTTCAGGAAGTTTGATTTGTTGGGTTTAAAAGTAGGAGACACTATTTATGAGCCTAATATTCAGAAAGATGCAGTCATTAGAATGATGTTTAATGGAAGAGTTATCAAACCGGGAGAAAAAGTGCCGATGTATTCTACACTAGATTTGGTCATTGGGTCTGGGCCTATGAGAAATGTTGTAATACCTAATTTGGTAGGAAGAACCGTGGCAGAAGCGAAAGCAATAATTGCCCAAAACTATTTTGAGTTAGGGCTTGTAGACCATGAAGATGGACTAAATGATGATTCTGACATCATCTATTATCAAGATCCAGCAAGTGGTTCTGTAAGAGATCAGGGAATGCAGGTAGATTTATGGGCAAGTAAAAAAACGCCTGCAGAAATGCAATCTAAAATCCAAAAACTCAATAGCATTTACAGAACAGTAGATAGTAATGCAGTTCCAGAGCCTTCTGATAATGAATTTACTCCCGTTCCAAGTGAGGAACCAGTAAATACTACGCCAAAACCACCTGTAGAAAAGCCTAAAGCCACTACTAATACACCTACTACAAAACCTACAGAAACAAAACCAGCGGAAGAGAAACCCGCGAAAAAGGTAATTGTAGAGTAGTTTTTTAGAAATTAAAATAATTTATAGAACTTTGCCGAAAATTTTTGGCAAAGTTTTTTTGAATAATATGAGCGAAAAAGAAGATTTTTTAGAAGAAGATTTATTGTTAGAAGACGAAAATTCTAATGACGAAGAAAACTCAGGGTTGTTTGAACATCTCAATATTACAGTAGATAAAAAACAAGAACCTCTAAGAATAGATAAATTTCTTTTGATTTATCGCCAAAATTCTTCTAGAAATAAAATTTCGCAAACGTGTAGAGCAGGAAACGTCATCGTAAATGGTAATCCTGTAAAACAAAATTATAGAGTAAAACCAGGTGACGAAATTTCGGTTTTATTAACGCATCCTCCTCGCGAAAATGTTATTATTCCTGAAGATATTCCATTTAAAATTGTCTATGAAGATGATGACGTTTTGGTGGTAGATAAAGAGCCCGGAATGGTGGTGCATCCAGGTTTTGGGAATTGGCAAGGAACATTGGTTAATGCGGTAGCTTTTCATTTTCAGAAAAATGGATTTACCTCAGATTTAGATAGAGTAGGCTTGGTTCATAGAATAGATAAAGACACTTCTGGACTTATTGTTTTAGCCAAAAATGAATATGCATTAAGCTTTTTAGCCAAGCAATTTTTTGACCGAAAAACCAAACGTTTGTATTGGGCTTTTGTTTGGGGTAATTTAGAAAATGACGAAGGTACAATCAGAGGACACATCGGAAGACATCAGAAAAACCGAATGCAAATGGCAGTTTATGAAGATGGAAGCCAAGGAAAACATGCGGTAACGCATTATAAAGTCTTAGAAAGATTCAAATACATGACTTGGGTAGAATGTAAACTGGAAACCGGAAGAACTCACCAAATTAGAGCACATTTTAAACACATTGGTCATACTCTTTTTAACGATGAAAGATATGAAGGTCATCAAATCTTACGTGGCGTAAACTTACCAAAATACAAGCAATTTGTAAAAAATGTGTTTGAAGTTTTGCCTAGACATGCTTTACACGCTCATACTCTTGGATTTATACATCCTACTACTAAAAAAGAAATGTATTTTGAATCACCAATGCCAAAAGATATGCAGGATGCGGTAGAAAAATGGAGAAATTATCTGCAAAACTCTTAATTACAATCGTTTTCGGTCAGGTTTAAGACAAAGAAATTTTCAATTTCATACTTTTTACTTAAATTTGACGTTTAGAAATTCACAATCATGAAAAAAATATTATTCACTTTTTTTGCTGCTTTTTCAGGATTGAGCTATGCTCAAGAAACCATTCCTATGTATCAGCAGTATTTATTTGATAGTGAATTTCTCTTTAATCCTGCACATATTGGTAAAACAGATGATGTAAATCTGGTTGCCAACTATCAAAAACAATTTTCAAAATTTGATGAATCTCCTAATGTACAATCGGTAGGAATTCATGCTAATGCTTTTGATAGAGTAGGAATAGGCGCTTATTTTTTCCGTGACCAAAACGGGCCAATTTCTGCAAACGGAATTGCAATTGGTGCTTCTTATTTTGTTCCACTCAGTGATGAAGATGGCAGAAAAGACCAATTTTCTTTCGGAACTTCTGTAAATTTTTACAATCAGAACTTTGATGTTTCTAAAGTAAATGCTCAAGATCCAAACGATCCTTTGCTTTACGAAAATAACAATAGTATTTTCATTGCTTATGCTAACTTAGGATTACAAGCTACTTATAGCAGAGCTTTTGCAGGGATTTCTGTTGCAGATATTCCATTGAGTAACAATACACCAGTAGTAAATGGTATAGAACCTTCGCCAACTAGATTTTATCTCAATGCAGGGTATGACTGGGAAATTACCGAAGGATTTTCTGTAGAACCTTCTGTGATGATGAATTTGAATACCAATTCATCTAGAATGTTTGATATCAATGTTTTGATGAAATTGTATGGTGAAAGTGATTATTTTGCTGCGGGAATCAATTACAGAACTGCGAAAAGCGCTGTGGGAAGCCAACAGTTAAGCATGTCGCCTATTATTAAATTTAAGCTTAATAAACTCCATTTCGGAGCTTCATATAATTTAGGATTGTCTGATATTCAAGAATACGGCGGAAATTCGTTCATGCTGAGTTTAGGCTATGATATTCCTAATTTCATCAATCAAAGAGGATTTAGATATCGTTAAGAAATTTTAGAATTACGATTTCAAACTTACGATTTATCAGTAAATCATCTATCAAACATCTAACACACAACAGAATTGATTTACCTTCACATTCCTTTTTGCAAGCAGAAATGCAGTTATTGCAATTTTCATTTTTCTACTTCATTGAAGCAGAAAGACGAAATGATTTCGGCAATAAAAAAAGAAATTTTTCTAAGAAAAGAGGAGCTGGAAAACAAAACACTTTCGTCTCTGTATATAGGTGGTGGAACTCCGTCTATTCTTTCTGTGGACGAAATCAAATCTTTAATAGATGAGGTTTTGAAGTATTTTGAATTTGAAAAAAATATTGAAATCACGCTAGAAGCTAACCCTGATGATTTAGATAAAAATTTTCTGAAAGATTTAGCCAAAACCGAAATCAATCGACTTTCTATAGGAACACAAAGTTTTTTTGAAGAAGATTTAAAGCTCATGAATCGTGCTCATAATGCTTCTGAAGCCGAAAGTTCTATCAAAAGAGCGCAGGATTTTGGCTTTGAAAATCTAAGTATTGATTTAATTTATGGTTCGCCAACTTCCAATTTTGAAATTTGGAAAGAAAATCTTCAGAAAACCATAGAGCTTCAAGTTCCTCACATTTCTTCTTACGCATTGACCATCGAGCCCAAAACTGCTTTGAATGATTGGATTAAGAAAAATAAAATCGCAGAACCGAAAGAAACAGAGCAAAATAAAGAGTTCTATTACATGTCTGATTTTCTAAAAGACAACGGTTTTATACATTACGAAATTTCTAATTTTGCTAAAAAAGATTTTGAATCGAAGCACAATTCAGCGTATTGGAAATACAAAGAATATCTGGGAATTGGGCCTTCTGCACATTCTTATAACGGTAGAAACGAGCGCAGTTGGAATGTTGCTAATAACACCATTTATATTAAAAATTTAGCAGAAAATATCCTTCCAAAAGAAACCGAAAAACTTTCTGAAAAAGACCAGTACAATGAAATGCTCATGATTGGTCTCAGAACTATTTGGGGTGTAGATTTAGAAAAACTCAACGAAAAATTTTCTGATGAAATTTTAGAAATTTTTAAAAATAGCATTCAGCCAAAATTAGAAGAAGGAATTCTTGTTATAGAAGAAAATCACTTAAAAATTCCAGAAAAACATTGGTTTTTAGCAGATGGAATTGCTTCAGACTTATTTATTTTATAAAAAAAATCTTGAATCTGAAATCTCAAGTCTCAAATCTTTAGTATTTTTGTAAAAATTTCAAGCCCTTGAAACCAGATTATTCTCATCTTTCATCATTACAACCGATTGGGATTTTTGATTCCGGTGTTGGTGGACTTACCGTAGCCAAAGAAATAAAACGATTAATGCCGCACGAAAATTTTATTTATTTCGGTGACACTGCACATTTACCTTACGGCGAAAAATCTAGAGAAGCGATTATCGGTTATTCTTTAAAAATCACAAAATTTTTATTAGAAAATAATTGTAAAGCCATCGTTATTGCTTGTAATACGGCTACTGCAAACGCTTTGCAAGATGTGAAGGAATTGGTGGGAAATCAGGCTTTGGTTTTTGATGTTATTAATCCAGTTGCAGAAAAAGTAGCTTTCGAAATTCACCAAAATGTAGGAGTTATTGCGACTAAGGCAACGGTAAATTCTGGCTTGTACAGAAAATCTATCAGAAAACTGAATAAATATATTCAAGTAGATGAATTGGCGACACCTTTATTGGTTCCTGCAATCGAAGAAGGTTTTGTAAATCATCCTATTACACATGCAATTATTTATAACTATTTGAGCGACAAAAAGTTAAAAGATATAGAAACCCTTATTCTAGGTTGCACACATTATCCGCTTTTGATTGAAGAGATTAAAAAATATTACGGAACCAGAGTAAGAGTAATTGATTCTCCTAAAATTGTGGCGAGTTATGTAAGGGATATTTTGAGTAAAAATGACTTGCTTAACCCTCAGCACGAGGAAGGAAACACAGAATTTTATCTTTCTGACATCACGAAAAACTTCGAGAAAATTTCGAAAAAATTCTTTGGGAATAAAATTAGTTTGGAGCTAAAAAAACTTTAGAATCTAAAATTAAACTTCAGAGGTTTCCTCATTTTCTTTTGCTTCAAAGAAAGAAAAACTCACATTTCCGTATTTTCTTGTTTCGATTAATTGAGGATGCTCTAATTTCATTTTAGATTGATGTTCTAAAACAAAAGTTCCGTTTTCTTTTAAGAAATTATTATTTAGAACTAAAGAAATCAGTTCATTGTATTTTTTTTCTTCTAATTCAAAAGGTGGATCTGCAAAAACAATGTCAAAAGTTTTCTTGGATCTGTTTTTCTTTAACCATTCAAAAACATCACCACGCTGTACATTAATTTGAAGCGCCATTTCTAGTTCTGCAGCAGTAGAATTAATAAAAGCCGCATGTTTAGGATTCATTTCTACAGCGGTAACGTCTTTACAATCTCTAGAGGCAAACTCTAAACTGATAGAGCCAATTCCTGCAAAAAGGTCTAAAACTGAGCAAAATTCTACTTCGTGACGATTCGCCAAAATGCTGAAAAGTGCTTCTTTAGCAAAGTCTGTGGTAGGTCTTACATCGAAATTTTTAGGCGCAGAAATTCTTTTTGCTTTCCATTTGCCAGAGATAATTCTATACATGGTTGTTTTTTGATAAATGATTTTTTAAGAAAGAACAAAATTCTTTTTTGGAGCGTTGTCAAAATGAACTTTAATATTTTTAACAAACTTTCTCAATTCTGAAATAAAGGTTTCGTTTTCGTGAGTTTCTCCATAAATATGAAAATACGTTTCTGCGGTTCCAAAATTTATTTTGCTCAAAGAAAACATAATAAAATACAAGAAATCTACTTCAGAATCAGAATCTAAGTTATTGTAAAGTGCCACTTTTTTATTTTCAAAAGCGAAAAATTCTACTTGATGATGATATAGATTGATATGAATTTCTTTGTGGTTTTTAACAGTTAAAGCATTTAAAAATTTTTCGCCAGAGAAATTAAATTTCGTGGGTAATTTTTTTGCTTTAATTTTTTGGTAAAAATGCTTTGGAAAAGTGTAGTAAAATTGCACCGCAAATTTTTTGTTCACAGAAAGCATCAATTCTTCATTAGCTTCATCTACAGGAGCGTTATAAGAAATCAGTTTATAGCCCAACTCGTGCTCTGTAAGACTATCTGGAGTAAGCGAAAAATGATTGAGTGCAGAAATTACTTCTATTTCTTTATAGTCATCAAATTTTAAAACTTCATCTAGTTTTTCTTCTACCAAATGAGGCGAAGTTTCTTCTGTTACGAAATAAAATGCTTCTTCTAGCACTGATTTTCCTTTAGAAATGTGCCATTGTAAACCATCTTTGGTGAAAAGTAAAGAAAGTTTTTTCATAGTTTTTTACCAATAAATGCAAAGGTATTGATTTTTAAACTATTTTTGAAAGATAGTTAATGTAATATGAAAAATCTCGTTTTATTTATTGCACTTTTGAGTTTCACTTTTGGATTCTCTCAAGAGAAAAAGAAGCAAGTCGTAGAAGCAGCTTGCGGACAATGTCAGTTCAAAATGAAAGATAAAAAAGGTTGTGATTTAGCGGTAAGAATTGACGGGAAAAGTTATTTTGTAGAAGGTACTAAAATTAATGACCACGGAGACGCTCATGCTGACGACGGTTTTTGCAATGCGATCAAAAAAGCAGAAGTCATCGGCGAAGTAAAGGATGGGAAATTTGTGGTAAGTTATTTCAAATTACTGCCTAATTCTACAAAAAAGTAACCAAGACATTTCCCGTGCTGTGATAGAAAAAATCATGGTCTTCGTATTCTATTCCAGCGAAACCTTGTAAAACTTCGTGCACCATATTTTGCAAAACTCCATCTCCAATTCCGTGGATGATGTTTAGTTTTTTAATGTTATTGCTTCTGCAATATTCTAATTTTTCAATGAGTTTTTCTCGCTGAATCATCAATCTTTCCCAAGATTCAAAATCTTGAGGATTATTGACCAACTTTTCGAAATGTAAATCGATGGACTGCGGTTTATTTTGATTTTTTTTAGAAATTTTGGTAGACGTTTCCTTTTTTGCAGTGATAGAAATATCATCATAAATATTATGATTGTGGAGTACGACTTTTCTTTTTTCAATGTCATAATGAAAACCGTGTTCGTCTTCTATTTGCACCATATTTCCTTTGAAAGCAGAAATTTTCCCTTTCAAATCATCATCTATCACCGAAACTAAATCGCCTATTTTCACAATCTTTGATTGTTTTATTTTTAAAAATTAATTCCTAAATCCTTTTACCTAATTCCTAATTCCACCACTTCTAGATTTTCAATTTTCTCGCCGTTAATTTCAAATCTCAGCATAGTTCTCATTTTATGCCAACCATGTTTTCCAGCAGCGCCAGGGTTGAGATGCAGAATTTCTAGCTCTTTATCATACATTACTTTTAATATGTGAGAATGCCCAGAAATAAAAATTTGAGGTTTTTCTTCCTTTAATATTTGCTTCACTCGCGGTGCATATTTATTAGGGTATCCGCCAATGTGAATCATCACTACTTTTACTTTTTCATACTCGAAAACATTTATTTCTGGGAATTCAGCTCTTATTTTTGCCTCGTCTATATTCCCGAAAACACCTCGTAATGTTCCTGCTTTTTTCAGTTCGTCTATCACTTCTAAATTTCCGAAATCACCAGCATGCCAAATTTCATCAGCATTTTTAGCATATTCTAAAATTCTATCATCTATATAAGAATGGGTGTCGGAAAGTAGAAGGATTCTTTTCAAAAAAATGTATTTTTGCAGTTGAATTCCACAAAAATATAAAAATTGCGTTACTTTATTGAGTTTTCCTATAATGGTTCTACGTTTTTTGGCTATCAAATTCAGCCAAATGAGATTTCTGTGCAAGAAGAATTAGAGAAAGCACTTTCAATAATTCTGCGAACTGAAATTAAAACTACGGGAGCAGGAAGAACAGACACTGGAGTTCACGCCAAAAAAATGTTTGCACATTTTGATTTTGATGGAGAAATTTCTGAGAAATTAGTTCATCAACTGAATTCTTTTCTTCCGCCAAGTATTGCGATAAAGAGGATTTTTGAGGTAAAAGAAGATTTTCACGCGAGATTTTCAGCAAAATACAGAACGTATGAATATTATATTTCGCTAGAGAAAAATCCTTTTTCTGAAAAATTTGCATGGCAACATTGGAGAAAATCTCTAGATATAGAAAAAATGAATGAAGCTTGCAAAATTCTTTTTGAGTACGAAGATTTCGGGAGTTTTGCAAAAGTGGGAGCAGATAATAAAACCAATATTTGTAAAATCTATCGCGCAAATTGGGAACAAAACGGAAATGAACTTAAATTTACCATCTCTGCGGATAGATTTCTCAGAAATATGGTTCGTGCTATTGTAGGAACCATGGTAGAAATAGGCAGTGGAAAACTAAAACCTGCCGATTTAAGAAATGTGATAGAAGCTAAAAATAGAGGTGTTGCAGGTACTTCTGCGCCAGCTCATGCATTATTTTTGGTAGATGTAGGATACGATTTTTAAAAAAATTATGAACAAAAAACCAACCACCAGCAATATAATTCAACGTCTTTTTTTCATAGGAATGAAATTTAGAACGTGGTTTATTTTAGCCCTAATTATTTCTATTGTATTAGCAATAGTTTCGGTGTATAGACCTATTCTCACTCAGCAGATTGTAGATATTGATATCCTGAAACTGAAAGACAATACCATCTTGATGAAGGATATTTATTTCTTAATCGGTTTGGTAGTAGCAGAAACTATTTTGAATTTTTTCCTTGTTTTTCTTTCTAATTATATCGCACAAAATGTAATTAGAGACATCAGAGAAAGACTTTATCATAAACTCATTTATTTTAAAACTTCTTTTTTTGATAAAACAGCCATCGGAAATTTAGTGACTAGAGCGGTTGGAGATGTAGAAACCATTGCTACAGTTTATACGGATGGATTTTTGATGGTTTTCGGAGATATTTTGAAAGTGGTTTTCGTTTTGGTAGCGATGTTTCAGGTGAATACTGAGCTCAGTTATATTTCGCTTACCATTTTACCTATCATGTTGGTGATTACAAGGTTTTTCCAGAAAAAATTAAGAAAAGCATTTGGTGACGAAAGAGCTTGGACTTCTACTCAAAACAGTTTCGTGCAAGAAAGACTTTCGGGAATGTCACTCATTCAAGTTTTTAATAGACAAGAAGCAGAATTTAAGAAATTTGATGATATTAATGTCAATTTAAAAGCAGCTTTACTGAAAACGGTTTTCTATTTTTCATTGTTTTTCCCTGTAGTGGAACTGATTTCTTCTGTTTTTATAGGGCTGATTCTTTTTGTAGCAGGATATAATGCATTGACGGCGAGAGATATTTCTCCAGGGAGTATTATGGCATTTATTCAATTTATTAATATGCTCATTCGTCCTTTAAGACAAATTGCCGATAGATTTAATAATATTCAGCGTGGTTTGGTAGGCGCAGAAAGAGTTTTAGGAATAATGGACGAAGAAAACTCGATGCCGAATCTCGGTACCATCAAAAAAGACCATATCGAAGGAAAAATAGAATTCAGAGATGTGAGATTTTCTTACGACGAAAAGCAAGAAGTTCTAAAAGGAGTAAATTTCAAAGTAAATCCAGGCGAAACAGTTGCAATTGTTGGGGCAACAGGTGCTGGAAAATCTACGATTATTCAGTTGATTACAAGATTTTATGATATTAACTCAGGTAAAATTTTACTGGATGATATTGATATCAGAGATTATGAATTGTACGATTTGCGAAGTAAAGTAGGAGTAGTTCTGCAAGATGTTTTCCTTTTCCATGGTAGTATTTATGAAAATCTTACTTTGGGGGACACTATTCCGCTTGAAAAAATTAAAAAAATTGCCCAAGATATAGAAGTAGATGAATTTATTGAGCGATTACCGGAAGGTTATGATTTTGTAGTAAGCGAGAGAGGAAGCAGTATTTCTCTCGGTCAGAGACAGTTATTATCTTTCTTAAGAGCTTATCTTTCTGATCCTAAGATTTTGATTTTAGACGAGGCTACTTCTTCCATAGACCCAGAAAGTGAAAAATTGATACAGAAAGCTACTGAAAAAATTACCCAAAACAGAACTTCAATTATCATTGCACACCGATTGTCAACCATAGAAAAAGCGGATAAAATTCTCGTGATGGATTCTGGTAAAGTGGTAGAAGAAGGCAAGCACGATGAGTTGCTTTCTAAAAACGGATATTATGCAAATCTGTATAAAGCACAACTTCACAAAGAAATTTTTTAATTTTTATGATTAAATTTTGTTGGGTTTAAAAATTTTTATACTTTTGCAACCACAAAATGAGATGTAATATATGTTAATAATTCCAGTAAAAGACGGAGAGTCTATCGACAGAGCACTTAAAAAGTATAAAAGAAAATTTGATAAAACTGGTGTTGTAAGGGCATTAAGAGCTAGACAACAGTTTACAAAACCTTCTGTAACTTTTAGACAATCAAAGCTAAAAGCAGCTCATAAGCAAAGAGAATTAAGCAAAGAAGAACAAGCTTAATTAGTTTTTCTTTAAAAAAATATCAAAATCACTTTTCAAATTCTTATATTTGAGAAGTGATTTTTATTTTATATACCTATTGATTCATGATTGACAAGTTTCTAGATTATATATCTGTAGAGAAGCGTTATTCTAAGAATACGCTGGTGAGTTATAAAAAAGATTTAGAAGACTTGCTACTGTTTATTTCGGAAACCGAAGGGACAGAAGATTTAAAAAAAGTAGATAAAAAAATCATCCGTAATTTCATTGTCTCACTATCTGAGAAAAAAATACAGAAAAGAAGCATTAACCGTAAACTATCTAGCTTAAGGAGTTTTTATCTATATCTCCTGAAAATAGGCGAAATACAATTGTCACCATTAGAGACTATTTCTTCTCTTAAATTTTATGCCGAAAAACAAATTCCTATTTCAGAAGATGAAATGGAAAGTTTAGGTGAGATTTTAGAAAAAGAGCCAGAAAACTTATTAGAAAAACTCATTATAGAAACACTTTACCAGACCGGAATGAGAAAAACAGAGCTTTGTAATGTGTTATTGGAGCAAGTAGATTTTTCTAAATCTGAAGTTTTCATCAAAGGGAAAGGTAATAAGCAAAGAGTAGTTCCCATTTCTGAAAATCTGCTAAAACAGATGTGGGAATATTTGACGGTTAGAAAGCCGAATGAAGATTCTGGTATTTATTTTTTCGTTCGCGAAAATGGAAAAAAACTATCCGAAAAATTTGTGTATTCAGTGGTAAATCGCTACCTTAGTCTTATAACTTTAAAGAAGAAAAAGAGTCCACATATTTTAAGGCATAGCTTTGCTACTCATGTTTTGAATAATGGCGCGGAAATTTCTAAAGTTAAAAAAATCTTAGGTCATTCTAGTTTAGCTTCTACGCAAGTTTATACGAATGGCAATATAGAGCAATTAAAAAGAGTGTTTAATCAGGCTCATCCCAGAGCCTATAAAAAAGAAGACTAGTTTTCTTTTTTAATTTAAAAAATGTTAGCGTTATGAAAATTACAGTACAATCAATCGGTTTAACACCACATGCACCACTAGAAGAATATTTAGACAAAAAATTAAATAAATTAGATACCTTTTATGATAAAATTATCGAGTGCGAAGTGTTTCTAAAAGTAGAGAATTCTTCTGAAAAAGAAAACAAGACTGCTGAGATAAGATTACATGTTCCAGGTGATGATATTGTGGTAAAGAAGACAAGTGCTAGTTTTGAAGAAAGTTTAGACCAGTGTTATGATACTGCTAAGAAACTGTTAATCAAGAAAAAAGAAATGGCATAAAAAAATAATTAAAAAATTTTTAAAAAATATTTGTGGATTTCAAAAAAACTGTATTATATTTGCACTCGCAAAAAGGGAATAATAGTTCTTTTGAAATCTCAAATTTTGCCTCCATAGCTCAGTTGGCCAGAGCACGTGATTTGTAATCTCGGGGTCGTGGGTTCGAATCCCTCTGGAGGCTCATAATTTATAAAAAACAAGCGGGGAGATTCCAGAGTGGCCAAATGGATCAGACTGTAACTCTGCTGTCTTACGACTTCGCAGGTTCGAATCCTGCTCTCCCCACTTTTTTATAAATTTAATTTGCAGGTTTAGAAAAATTTTATAAATTTGCACACCGTTTACCAACAATAATTTGTAAACACAAATTGCGGAAGTAGCTCAGTTGGTAGAGCGTCAGCCTTCCAAGCTGAATGTCGCGGGTTCGACCCCCGTCTTCCGCTCAAAATAAATCACATTCCAAATAAGCGGTATGTGATTTTTTTTTCTAAGCCGACTTAGCTCAGGGGTAGAGCGCTTCCTTGGTAAGGAAGAGGTCGTGAGTTCAAATCTCATAGTTGGCTCAAAATAAAAGTCTCTCAAAGTTTTTTTGAGAGACTTTTTTATTTAAAATAAATTCTTAAATTTGTACCCTCAAAAATAAGATAATATCATAGTGTCAAACGTATTGAAACTGAATGTTGAAATTTTTTTTAACAAAAAGATTTTGGTATTCAAAAAATCACTATATTTGCGCACTGAAAATTTCAATAGTTAATAAATTTAAATATTAAAATCATGGCAAAGGAAACGTTTAATCGTAACAAACCACACTTAAACATTGGTACTATTGGTCACGTTGACCATGGTAAAACTACCCTTACTGCTGCTATTACTAAAGTATTAGCTGAGAAAGGATTAGCTGAAATGAAAGACTTCTCTTCTATTGACTCTGCTCCAGAAGAAAAAGAAAGAGGTATTACTATCAATACTGCTCACGTAGAGTATGAAACTGAAAACAGACACTACGCACACGTAGACTGCCCAGGTCACGCCGATTATGTTAAAAACATGGTTACTGGTGCTGCTCAAATGGATGGAGCTATCTTAGTAGTTGCTGCTACTGATGGTCCAATGCCACAAACTAGAGAGCACATCTTACTTTGCCGTCAGGTAAACGTACCAAGAATCGTTGTTTTCATGAACAAAGTTGACATGGTAGATGATGCTGAATTATTAGAACTAGTAGAATTAGAAGTAAGAGATTTATTATCTTCTTATGAATATGATGGTGATAACTCTCCAGTAATTCAAGGTTCAGCTCTAGGTGCACTTAACGGTGAACCAAAATGGGTTGCTACTGTAGAAGAATTAATGGCAGCTGTAGATAGCTGGATTGAATTACCAGTTAGAGATCAAGATAAACCATTCTTAATGCCAATCGAAGACGTATTCTCTATTACAGGTAGAGGTACTGTAGCAACTGGTAGAATTGAATCAGGTGTTATCAATACAGGAGATCCAGTAGACATCGTAGGTATGGGTGATGAGAAGTTAACTTCTACTATCACTGGTGTTGAGATGTTTAGAAAAATCTTAGATAGAGGTGAAGCTGGTGATAACGTAGGTCTATTATTAAGAGGTATCGAGAAAACTGACATCAAGAGAGGTATGGTAATCGCTAAGAAAGATTCTGTGAAGCCACACAAGAAATTCAAAGCTGAGGTTTACGTTCTTTCTAAAGAAGAAGGTGGTAGACACACTCCATTCCACAATAAATATCGTCCTCAGTTCTATGTAAGAACTACTGACGTAACAGGTGAAATCTTCTTACCAGAAGGTGTAGAGATGGTAATGCCTGGTGATAACTTAACTATCACTGTAGAATTGTTACAACCAATCGCTCTTAACGTAGGTCTTAGATTTGCGATCAGAGAAGGTGGTAGAACAGTAGGTGCTGGTCAGGTTACTGAAATCTTAGATTAATCATCTTAAATAAATAAAGCTTCCGTAAGGAAACTTACGGAGCTTTTTTAACTACGGGCATCGTCCAATGGTAGGATACCGGTCTCCAAAACCGTTGATCAGGGTTCGAGTCCTTGTGCCCGTGCAAATATAAATTATGAACTCACTTATCAATTTTTTAAAAGATTCTTATTCAGAATTTAGATATAAAGTAGAATGGCCAAAGTGGGCTGATTTACAATCTTCTACAATAGTAGTGGCTGTAGCTACTGTTATATTAGCATTGTTTACTTTCGGAGTAGATTCATTATTTAGCACAGCTATTAAAAATATATTAGCAATTTTCATAGGTTTCTTTAATTAAAAATTTTTCCATGAGCGATTTAAAATGGTATGTATTAAAAGCTATTAGTGGCCAGGAAAATAAAGTTAAGGCCTACATTGAGAGCGAAGTTAAAAGATTAAATCTTGAAGCTTATGTTACTCAAGTAGTTATCCCTATGGAAAAAGTGATCCAAGTAAGAAATGGTAAAAAAGTGCCTAAAGAGAAGCCTTTTTATCCTGGTTACTTAATGGTAGAAGCTAATTTGATAGGAGAAATTCCACATATTATTAAAAATTTACCTGGTGTAATATCTTTTTTAAGTCTTACAAAAGGAGGTGATCCTGTACCAATGCGTAAATCTGAAGTAAACAGAATGCTTGGTAAGATGGATGAACTTTCTGAATTTGCTACAGAAATGGAAATTCCATTCGTAGTAGGAGAGAGTGTAAAAGTAATCGATGGTCCTTTCAATGGATTCAATGGTACTGTAGAAAAAATCTTAGAAGATAAGAAGAAATTAGAAGTTTCTGTAATGATTTTCGGAAGAAAAACTCCTATGGAACTTTCTTACATGCAAGTAGAAAAATTGTAAAATTTATCATACAATATAATGAAGCCGCTCTAAACAGAGTGGCTTTTTTTGTGGATAAGTCTTTCTAAAAACGCCCTCTTTTGTCGTGCAATCTTTCTAATTTTACTCTCTCATTTTAGCGTTTTAATTCTTCTAAATTTCTTCTATTATGTTTGCGCTATTAGACTGTAATAATTTTTTTGTGAGTTGCGAAAGAGTTTTAGACCCTTCTTTACAGGAGGTTGCAGTCGTGGTTTTATCTAATAATGATGGTTGTGTAGTGTCTAGAAGTAATGAAGCGAAGGCTTTAGGGATTCCTATGGGAGCGCCAGTCTTTAAATATAGAGATTTATTTGAGCAACATAGCGTAAAGTGCTTCTCGGCTAAATTTGAATATTACAATTTCAAAAGTCAACAAGTTTCTGCGATTGCCAGTCAGTTCTCTCCTAATTTTGAGATTTATAGTATAGATGAACTGTTTCTAGATTTTCATGGATTCAAATACTTCAATTTGGACGAGTATTCTCAAAATATCAAAAACGTTATACTTCAGAAAACAAAAATTCCTGTGAGTATAGGAATAGCGCCTACCAAAACATTGGCAAAAGTAGCCAATAGAATTGCCAAGAAATATCCAGAAAAATTTCAAGGGGTTTGTATGCTCGATACTCCACAAAAGATAGAAAAAGCACTTCAGTGGTTAGAGATTGGCGATGTTTGGGGAATTGGCAGGAGATTAGGGAATAAGATGAAAGACGCTGGCGTTTATAAAGCGGCAGATTTGCTTAAAAAACCAGAAATTTGGGTTAGAAAATTGATGGGAATTCACGGCGTGAGAATGATGAATGAATTAAAGGGCATTAAACAATTAGAATTAGATCAGCCATCTCCTAAACAATCCATTGCTACTACCAGAAGTTTTATGGATATGATTTCGGATAAAGAAATGCTGAGAGAACGCGTAGAAACCTTTGCTTTCTCTTGTGCCGAAAAGTTAAGGAAACAAAACAGTTGTTGTAAAGTCATCTCCGTATTTCTACAAACGAATAGATTTAGAAAAGATTTGCCAGAATATAAAAACGGATTTTCTGTGGTTTTGCCTAACCCAAGTAGTTCTTCCATTGTTTTATCTAAAGCCGCAAATGCTATTTTTGAAGCAATTTATAAAGACGGTTTTTTGTATAAAAAGGCTGGTGTAATGGTATCTGATTTTGTGCCAGAAAATCAACGATTGATTAATATTTTTGAAGAAGATGTAGAAAATAAACACCTTCCGATTATGAAAGCCATGGATTCTCTGAACAAGAAATATGGCAAAAATAAAATAAGATTGGCCTCACAAAAAGGAAAACCTACCTACGAAAGAAAATTGCTTTCTCCAGAATATGAGGAATTTCTGAAAAGCAATACTTTACCCGAAGCTAATTTTAGGTTTCATTAAAAAATATTGAATATCTTTTTAAATTTCAGCGATTTACACTTGTTAGTTAAGAAATTTTTCTTAATTTTGCACCCACAAAAAGTAAGTTAGGAAGGTGAGATAATCTAACTTGCTGATTTATAAATGCTTCCACATTCATAAATTAAAAATTTTTAAAAATTAAAAAATGGCTAAAAAAGTCTTTAAAATGGTGAAACTCCAAGTGAAAGGTGGCGCTGCTAACCCTTCACCACCAGTTGGTCCTGCTTTAGGTTCTGCTGGGGTAAATATTATGGAGTTTTGTAAACAATTTAATGGAAGAACACAAGACAAGCCAGGGCAAGTTTTACCGGTTCTAATTACTGTTTACGAAGATAAGTCTTTCGAATTCGTAATTAAAACTCCACCAGCTGCAATCCAATTAATGGAAGCTGCTAAGGTAAAAGGAGGTTCTGGAGAACCAAACAGAGTAAAAGTAGGTTCAGTATCTTGGGAACAAGTGAAAAAAATTGCCGAAGATAAAATGGCAGACCTTAATTGTTTTACTATGGATTCTGCATTAAGCATGGTAGCAGGAACTGCTAGATCTATGGGATTAAGAGTAACTGGAACTAAACCGTCTAACGCTTAAAACTTATTGAAATGGCAAAATTAACGAAAAAGCAAAAAGAAGTTGCGAGCAAAGTAGAGAAAAACAAGGTATATAACCTTGATGAAGCTTCTGCATTAGTAAAAGAATTAAACTATGCTAAGTTTGATGCTTCTGTTGACCTTGCAGTTAGATTAGGGGTAGATCCTAGAAAAGCAAACCAAATGGTAAGAGGTGTAGTATCTCTTCCTCACGGAACTGGTAAAGATGTTAAAGTATTAGCATTAGTAACTCCAGATAAAGAAGCAGAAGCTAAAGAAGCTGGTGCTGATTATGTAGGTCTTGATGAGTATTTACAAAAAATCAAAGACGGTTGGACAGATGTAGACGTAATCGTTACTATGCCTGCTGTAATGGGTAAATTAGGTCCATTAGGAAGAATTTTAGGTCCTAGAGGTTTAATGCCAAACCCTAAATCAGGTACTGTAACTATGGAAGTAGGTAAAGCTGTTGCAGAAGTAAAAGCTGGTAAAATTGATTTCAAAGTAGATAAATACGGTATTGTACACGCTGGTATTGGTAAAGTGTCTTTCTCTCCAGAACAATTGAAAGAAAACGCTGCTGAATTAATTCATACATTAATTAAGTTAAAGCCTACTGCTGCTAAAGGTACTTACGTAAAATCTATCTATCTTTCTTCTACAATGAGTCCGGGGATTGCAATTGATACTAAATCTGTTAACTAAAATCTGAAAGACAATGACAAAAGAAGAAAAAGTATTAGTAATACAAGAGATTAAAGATATGTTACAAGACGCTAAAGTAGTGTATGTAGCAAATCTTGAAGGATTGAATGCTGCTCAGACTTCAGATTTTAGAAGACAAGCATTTAAAAATAACATTAAGCTTAAAGTAGTAAAGAATACTTTATTACAAAAAGCAATGGAGCAAATTGAAGGTGTAGATTATTCAGAAATGTTCCCAACTTTCAAAGGGAATACTGCTGTAATGATTTCAGAAACTGCAAACGCTCCAGCAAAATTAATTCAAGGATTCAGAAAGAAAGAAGCTTTCCCAGCTCTTAAGTCTGCTTATTTACAAGAAACTTTCTACGTTGGAGATAACAACCTAGATGCTCTTGCAAATATCAAGTCTAGAGAGGAAATGATTGGTGAAATCATCGGATTACTTCAATCTCCTATCCAAAGATTAATTTCAGCTTTAGAAAATAAAGAAGAAGCTAAAGGTGCTAAAACTGAGGAAGCTCCAGCTGTAGAAGCTGCTCCAGAAGTAGAGGCTCCTGCAACAGAAGAAACTCCAGAAGCTCCTGCAGCTGAAGGTGAAGCTCCTGCTGCTGAATAATTAAACCGTCTCAATAGACACTCAAAAAAAATAACATAAATCGTTCAACAATTTAAACATTAATACAATGTCAGATTTAAAAAATTTAGCTGAAACGCTAGTAAACTTAACTGTAAAAGACGTAAACGAACTTGCTGCTATCCTTAAGGATGAGTACGGAATTGAGCCTGCTGCTGCTGCTGTAGTTGTAGCTGCTGGTGGAGCTGCTGATGCTGCTGAAGAAAAAACTGAATTCGACGTAATCCTTAAATCAGCTGGTGCTTCTAAATTAGCTATCGTTAAATTAGTAAAAGATTTAACTGGTGCTGGTCTTAAAGAAGCTAAAGATATGGTAGATGGTGCTCCAACTGCAATTAAAGAAGGTGCATCTAAAGATGAAGCTGAAGCTCTTAAGAAGCAATTAGAAGAAGCTGGTGCAGAAGTAGAATTAAAATAATCTATTTACACCGTATAAGACTTAGACCTTCCCAGAATTGGGTAGGTCTATGTCTATTTTAAGAGTTAAATTGTTTTAAAACTTTAACTCATTGATTTTCAATTATTTGAAAATTTAAAATTCTAAAGAAAAAATATTTTGCACTACACTGTGAAAAGATATACCAGTGTTGCAGTTAGTTAAGAGCCAAGACCTTAGTCTTTAATCTTGCTGATATTTTTCAAAATAAAGTAAAATATTTTTTAACCCAACTTTTCTTACCATTTTATGAGTAAATCAAAAGCTATCACAAGCACTCAGGAAAATCAAAGAATTAACTTTTCTTCTGCGAAAGGGAACGTTGTGACTCCGGATTTCTTAGACATCCAGTTGCAATCTTTCAAAGAATTTTTCCAGTTAGATACACTTCCTGAGGACAGAGTGAATGAGGGTCTTTACAAGACTTTTCAAGAAAACTTTCCTATTACAGATTCTAGAAATCAATTCGTATTAGAATTTCTAGATTATTTGGTAGATTCTCCTCGTTATTCTATTGACGAATGCGTGGAAAGAGGTCTTACATACAGTGTGCCTCTTAAAGCAAGACTTAAATTATACTGTACTGACCCAGAACATGAAGATTTCCAGACAGTAATTCAAGATGTATATTTAGGTCCAGTTCCTTACATGACTCCTTCTGGTTCATTCATCATCAATGGTGCAGAACGTGTAATTGTAACACAATTACACAGATCTCCAGGTGTATTCTTTGGACAGACGTATCACGCAAACGGAACTAAATTGTACTATTCAAGAATTATCCCTTTCAAAGGATCTTGGATGGAATTTACTACGGATATCAATAACGTAATGTATGCGTATATTGACCGTAAAAAGAAATTACCTTTAACTACATTGCTTAGAGCAATCGGTTATGAGTCTGATAAAGAAATTCTTCAGATTTTTGACCTTGCAGAAGAAGTAAAAGTATCTAAAGCGAATCTTAAAAAAGTTCAAGGTAGAACTTTAGCAGCTAGAGTATTAAATACTTGGTTCGAAGATTTCGTAGACGAAGATACAGGTGAAGTAGTTTCTATCGAAAGAAATGAAATTATCCTTGACAGAGAAACTGTTCTTGAAAAAGAACACTTAGACCTTATTTTAGATGCTGGTGTTAAGTCTATCTTAATCCACAACGAAAATAGCGGTGAATTCTCTATCATTCAAAATACATTACAAAAAGACCCTACCAACTCAGAAAAAGAAGCGGTAGAATACATTTATCGTCAGTTACGTAACGCAGATCCACCAGATGAAGAAACTGCAAGAGGAATCATTGAAAAATTATTCTTCTCAGAACAAAGATATTCTCTTGGTGAAGTTGGTCGTTACAGATTGAACAAAAAATTAGGTCTTAACATCCCTACTACTACAGAAGTTCTTACTAAAGAAGATATTATATCTATCGTAAGACACCTAATAGAATTAGCTAATTCTAAAACTGAAGTAGATGATATTGACCACTTATCTAACAGAAGAATTAAAACTGTTGGTGAGCAATTAGCAGGTCAGTTTGGAGTAGGTCTTTCTAGAATTGCGAGAACAATTAAAGAAAGAATGAACGTAAGAGATAACGAAATCTTTACGCCACTAGACTTAGTAAATGCTAAAACATTAACATCAGTAATCAACTCATTCTTTGGTACCAACCAGCTTTCTCAGTTCATGGACCAAACCAACCCACTGTCTGAAATCACTCACAAGAGAAGACTTTCAGCTTTAGGACCTGGTGGTTTATCAAGAGAAAGAGCAGGTTTCGAGGTGCGTGACGTTCACCATACTCACTACGGAAGAATTTGTCCGATTGAAACTCCAGAAGGACCAAACATCGGTTTGATTTCTTCATTAGGATGTTATGCTAAAATCAATAATTTAGGTTTCATCGAAACTCCATATAGAAAAGTAGAAAATGGTAAAGTAGATTTCTCTGCAGCACCAATCTATTTAAATGCAGAAGACGAAGAATCTAAAATCATTGCACAGGCAAACGTAGATTTAGCAGAAGACGGAAGTTTCAATACAGAAAGAGTTATCGCTCGTCTTGATGGTGACTATCCAGTAGTAGAGCCTAGTCAAGTAGACTTATTAGATATTGCACCTAACCAGATTGCTGGTATTTCTGCATCTTTAATTCCTTTCTTGGAGCATGATGATGCGAACCGTGCATTGATGGGATCTAACATGATGCGTCAGGCTGTTCCACTTCTTAAACCAGAAGCACCAGTTGTAGGTACAGGTTTAGAAAAACAAGTAGCTGCAGATTCTAGAATCTTAATTAATGCTGAAGGAAATGGTGTAGTAGAATATGTAGACGCAGACAAAATCGTAATTAAATACGAAAGAAGCGAAGATGAGGATTTAGTACAATTCGAATCTGCTACTAAAACATATAACTTAACTAAGTTCAGAAAAACCAACCAATCTACAACTATTACGCTTAGACCAAACGTAAGAGTAGGAGATACCGTAGTAAAAGGACAAGTACTTTGCGATGGTTACGCTACCGAAAAAGGAGAATTAGCTCTTGGTAGAAACTTAGTGGTTGCGTTCATGCCTTGGAAAGGTTATAACTTCGAGGATGCGATTGTAATCAACGAGAAAGTAGTAAGAGAAGACTGGTTTACTTCTATCCACGTAGATGAGTATTCACTAGAAGTAAGAGATACCAAACTAGGTATGGAAGAATTAACTGCAGATATTCCTAACGTTTCTGAAGAGGCTACTAAAGACCTTGATGAAAACGGTATGATTAGAATTGGTGCAGAAGTGAAGCCTGGTGATATCTTAATCGGTAAAATTACTCCAAAAGGTGAATCTGATCCTACTCCAGAAGAAAAACTATTGAGAGCAATCTTTGGTGACAAAGCTGGTGATGTAAAAGATGCTTCATTGAAAGCAGATTCTTCACTAAGAGGTGTTGTTATCAACAAAAAATTATTCTCAAGAAATATCAAAGACAAGAAAAAAAGAACTGAAGAGAAGTTAAAACTTGAAGAAATCGAAAACAGATACAAAGCTCAATTCGATGAATTAAGAAATACCCTTCTTGAAAAACTAAATACTCTTGTTAATGGTAAAACTTCTCAAGGTGTTAATAACGACTTAGAAGAAGAAATCATTCCAAAAGGAGCTAAGTTTACACTGAAACTTCTTCAATCTGTAGAAGATTATGTAAACGTAAGTGGTGCAGATTGGACTGTAGATGCAGATAAAAATGAATTAATCAAACAGTTAATTCACAATTATAAAATTAAATATAATGATATTCAGGGGGTTAAAAACCGTGAGAAATATGCTATTTCAATCGGAGACGAACTACCAGCAGGTATCATTAAACTAGCTAAAGTATACATCGCTAAAAAACGTAAATTAAACGTAGGTGATAAAATGGCAGGTCGTCACGGTAACAAAGGTATCGTGTCTAGAATCGTAAGAGAAGAAGATATGCCATTCTTAGAAGACGGAACCCCAGTAGATATCGTATTGAATCCACTAGGTGTACCTTCTCGTATGAACATCGGTCAGATTTACGAAACCGTTTTAGGATGGGCTGGTAAAAAATTAGGATTAAAATTTGCTACTCCTATCTTTGATGGTGCAAGCTTAGAACAAATCACAGAATACACCGAAAAAGCAGGTCTTCCTATCTACGGAAGTACTTATTTATATGATGGTGGTACTGGTGAGAGATTTACTCAGCCTGCTACAGTTGGGGTAATTTACATGTTGAAACTAGGACACATGGTAGATGATAAGATGCACGCACGTTCTATCGGTCCTTATTCATTAATTACTCAGCAACCATTAGGAGGTAAAGCACAATTCGGTGGACAGAGATTTGGAGAGATGGAGGTTTGGGCTCTAGAAGCATTCGGAGCGTCTAACATCTTGAGAGAAATCTTAACCGTGAAATCAGACGACGTAATCGGTAGAGCGAAAACGTATGAAGCAATCGCAAAAGGTGAGGCTATGCCAGAACCTGGTATTCCAGAATCTTTCAACGTATTGTTACACGAATTACAAGGTCTAGGTCTTGATATAAGATTGGAAGAGTAATCCTCAATTTTTTAATTTTTATTTGAACAGATTATGTCAAAAAATAAAACAAGTAGATTTAGTAAAATCACCATCGGTTTAGCTTCTCCTGAAATCATTCTTCAAGAGTCAAAAGGAGAGGTGCTAAAACCAGAAACGATTAACTATAGAACTCACAAACCAGAAAGAGATGGTTTATTCTGCGAAAAAATCTTCGGTCCTGTAAAGGATTACGAATGTGCTTGTGGAAAATATAAGAGAATTCGATACAAAGGCATCGTTTGTGACCGTTGTGGTGTAGAAGTTACGGAGAAAAAAGTACGTAGAGAGAGAATTGGACACATTAATTTAGTGGTTCCAGTAGCTCACATCTGGTATTTCCGTTCACTTCCAAACAAAATTGGTTACCTTTTAGGATTACCTTCTAAGAAATTAGATATGATTATCTACTACGAAAGATATGTAGTAATTCAACAAGGTATCGCTAAAAAAGCAGATGGTTCTGATTTCGAAGAAATGGAATTCTTAACAGAAGAAGAATATCTAGATGTTTTAGAAACCCTTCCTATCGAAAACCAATATTTAGAAGACTCAGACCCTAACAAATTTGTTGCTAAAATGGGTGCTGAAGCAGTAGAAGAATTGTTAAAGAGAATTGATTTAGATGCTCTTTCTTACGATCTTCGTCACAAAGCTCACAATGAATCTTCTAAACAAAGAAGAACTGAAGCATTAAAAAGATTATCTGTAGTAGAAGCTCTTAGAGGTGCTAATACAAGAATGATTAACCGCCCAGAATGGATGGTAATGCGTGTTCTTCCTGTAATTCCACCAGAATTAAGACCATTAGTTCCACTAGATGGTGGTAGATTCGCTACATCAGATTTAAATGATTTATACAGAAGAGTTATCATTAGAAACAACCGTCTAAAGAGACTTTTAGAGATTAAAGCTCCAGAAGTTATCTTGAGAAATGAGAAGCGTATGCTTCAGGAAGCGGTAGATTCATTATTTGATAACACTAGAAAATCATCTGCTGTAAAATCAGAATCAAACAGACCATTGAAATCACTTTCAGATTCATTGAAAGGAAAACAAGGTCGTTTCCGTCAGAACTTATTAGGGAAAAGGGTAGACTACTCTGCACGTTCGGTTATTGTTGTAGGTCCTAACTTACAATTACACGAGTGTGGTATTCCTAAAGATATGGCAGCAGAACTTTACAAACCATTTATCATTAGAAAACTAATTGAAAGAGGTATTGTAAAAACAGTAAAATCTGCTAAAAGAATTATCGATAGAAAAGAACCAGTAGTATATGATATTCTAGAAAACGTGATGAAAGGTCACCCAGTTCTATTGAACCGTGCACCTACCCTTCACAGATTGGGTATCCAAGCGTTCCAGCCTAAAATGATTGAAGGTAAAGCAATCCAACTTCACCCGTTAGTAACTACGGCATTCAACGCCGACTTCGATGGTGACCAGATGGCGGTACACTTACCATTAGGCCCAGAAGCAATTCTAGAAGCTCAGTTATTAATGCTAGGTTCTCAGAATATCTTGAACCCTGCAAATGGTTCTCCTATTACCGTACCTTCTCAGGACATGGTTCTTGGTCTATATTTCATGACCAAAGAAGCGCATTCTACAGAAACGCACAAGGTAAAAGGTGAAGGTTTAGTATTCTATTCTCCAGAAGAAGTAGAAATTGCTTACTCTGAAGGTCAAGTTTCTCTTAACGCTAAAGTAAGATGTAGACTTCCATATAAAACAGAAGAAGGAGAAATCGTAACTAAACTTCAAGATACTACAGTTGGTAGAATTTTATTTAACCAAATTGTTCCTAAACAAGTAGGTTATATTGATGAATTATTGACTAAAAAATCATTAAGAAACGTAATTGGTAAAATCTTAGCAGATACAGATTTCCCAACTACTGTTAAGTTCCTTGATGATATGAAAAATCTTGGTTATATGAACGCTTTCAAAGGCGGTCTATCTTTCTCACTGGCTGATATTGTAGTACCAGCAGAAAAGAAAACCATGATTGCTCAAGCTATTGAAACAGTAGACGAGATTAAAGGGAACTATAACATGGGTCTTATCACAGATACAGAACGTTATAACCAAGTAATTGACGTTTGGACCAATACCAACGCTGGTCTTACTGAGATGATTATGAGCAGAATGAAATCTGACCAAGGTGGATTCAACTCTGTATATATGATGCTAGACTCTGGAGCGAGGGGTTCTAAAGAACAGATTCGTCAGTTATCTGGTATGAGAGGTTTGATGGCAAAACCACAAAAAGCAGGTGCAGTAGGAGCAGAGATCATCGAAAACCCAATTATTGCGAACTTTAAAGAAGGTTTATCAATTTTGGAATACTTTATCTCTACCCACGGTGCTCGTAAAGGTCTTGCGGATACCGCTCTTAAAACTGCGGATGCTGGTTACTTAACAAGAAGATTAGTAGACGTAGCTCAAGACGTAATCATTACAGAAGATGATTGTGGTACATTAAGAGGTACAGAAGTAGCTGCATTGAAGAAAAATGATGAAATCGTAGAAAAACTATCAGAAAGAATTCTTGGTAGAGTTTCTCTTCACGACATCTATAATCCAGAAAACGACGAAATTTTAGTTCATGCAGATGAGTTGATTAACGAAGAGCTTGCTAAAAAAGTAGAAGAAGCGGGTATAGAAACCGTAGAAGTTCGTTCACCATTAACTTGTGAAGCTAAAAAAGGTATCTGTGCAAAATGTTACGGTAGAAATCTAGCTACAGGTAAGATGATTCACATGGGAGAAGCTGTAGGGGTTATTGCAGCACAATCAATTGGGGAACCAGGTACTCAGCTTACACTGAGAACTTTCCACCAAGGGGGTACTGCAGGAAACGTTTCAGAAAATCCTACTATCGTTGCTAAGAGAGATGGTATCGTAGAGTTTGACGAATTAAGAACCATTATTTCTGAAGATGAAAACGGTAATGAAGCAGATATCGTAATTTCTCGTTCTACAGAATTCCGTTTAGTAGCGGATAATGCAGCTAGAACTCCATTAATGGTAGCAAACGTACCTTATGGTTCTGCACTTTCTGTAAAACCAGGTGATAAAGTGAAAAAAGGAGACCTTATTGCAAAATGGGATCCATATAACGCGGTTATCATCGCAGAAACTGCTGGTAAAGTAGAATACGAAGATATTATTCAAGGGGTTTCTTTCCAATTAGAAATCGACGAACAAACAGGTTTCGAAGAAAAAGTAATCTCAGAATCTAGAAATAAGAAAGCCATTCCTACCTTGAAAGTGGTAGATTCTAAAGGAGTTGAGCAAAAAGCATACAACTTACCAGTAGGAGCCCACTTAATGGTAAATGATGGTGAAAAAATTAAGGCTGGTAAAGTCTTAATCAAGATTCCTAGAAAATCTGCAAAAGCAGGGGATATCACAGGAGGTTTACCAAGAGTAACCGAATTATTCGAAGCGAGAAATCCTTCTAATCCTGCTGTAGTTACAGAAATTGACGGGGTAGTTTCTTATGGTAAAATTAAGAGAGGTAACCGTGAATTAATCGTAGAATCTAAAACTGGTGAGATTAAGAAATATTTAGTAAAACTTTCTAATCAAATCTTAGTTCAAGAAAACGACTTCGTGAGAGCTGGTTCGCCACTTTCTGACGGTTCTGTAACACCAGATGATATCTTAAGAATCAAAGGTCCAACAGCCGTTCAAGAGTACTTAGTAAACGAAATTCAAGAAGTTTACCGTTTACAAGGGGTAAAAATTGACGATAAGCATTTCGAAATCATCGTAAGACAGATGATGACTAAAGTAGAAATCGTAGACGGAGGTGATACCCAATTCCTTGAAAACAGTCTTGAACATAAATATGATTTCCTTGAAGAAAACAACAGAGTTTTTGGATTGAAAGTTGTAACTGAGCCAGGAGATTCTAAAATTTTCAAAGCTGGTCAAATGATTACCGCTAGAGAATTGAGAGACGAAAATTCTAAACTGAAGAGAGAAGACCTTCAATTAGTAGAAGTTCGTGAAGCACTTACTGCAACTGCAACGCCTGTATTACAAGGTATTACCAGAGCAGCTTTACAGACTAAGTCTTTCATGTCTGCAGCATCATTCCAAGAGACTACAAAAGTTCTAAACGAAGCAGCAGTGTCTGGTAAAGTAGACGAACTAAACGGTCTTAAAGAAAATGTAATCGTAGGACACAGAATTCCTGCAGGTACAGGTCTTAAAGATTATCAAAGTGTAATCGTGGGTTCTAAAAAAGAATTCGAGGATTTAAATTAATATGAATGTAAGGTTTAAAGACAGTTCTACTGTTCTTTAAACCTTCTTTTTTTTAATGTAAAATATTAACTTATTAAAACTTATACAAATGGATAACAACCAAAACCAAGATCAAAACATTAATATTCAATTAAACGAAATGGTAGCAGCTGGTGCTTATTGCAATCTTGCTTTAGTAAACCACTCTCCATCTGAGTTTGTATTAGATTTTATTCAATTAATGCCAGGAGTTCAGCAGGCTCAAGTAAGAAGCAGAATAATCCTTGCTCCTCTTCATGCAAAAAGAGTTTTAGCTGCTCTTCAACAAAATATCCAAAACTATGAAGCTCAATTCGGAGAAATCAAAGAAGTTGAACCTTTCGTAGTAGGTGCTGGTAACGCTCAAGCATAGAATATTATTTTAAATATATATGTATTCCCGACAATTATTGTCGGGTTTTTTTTTGTTTTTGAAGGTTATTTATTGATTGTGTTGAAGATGTTTTAATAATTTTTGTATATTCGTTTTCAATTTAAAATTTTAAAATGAGATCTTTTATTGTTTTTTTTATACTCATTATTTCTTGTAAATCCTCCCCAAAAAATATTGCAGATTCTAATTCAGATTATAAAACTAATATGGAAGCCTCATTTTTGAAGAAAGAAAGTCCAGATAAAAATTATATACTTTTCTACAAAATAGATCAACAAAAGAACTCACCAGCTCATTGGATAACCTTTTTTGTAGTGAAAACTAAAGATAAAACTATAGTAATACCACAAGAAGGTATTGCTGCTGAAGATATATATTGGAAAAACACAGATACTTTAGGTATTATAGTCTATAAAGAAGTAGAACAAGGAAGTACTACAGTAGTAGACAAAAACATAAATAACAATGAAATCACTATAAAATTGTAACTAATAAAAAAAAATAATGAGAAAACTTTATTTAAGGAGAATCTTCTTTACAGTAGGCTCTTTTATGGTTCTTAATGCATGTCAGCATTTTAATGAAACGAAAAGCAGCTACGGAAAAGAAAAATTTTCAGTATTTTCAAAAAGCATAAATGAAAAGCAAGTTTTAAAAAACTCGGAAAAAGAATCAAATAATGTAGATCTTTTAGCTACTAAAAAAATAGCTGATACTAATAATAATCAAGACTTGTATTCTAGGGTTTTTCAAAATTTTGGTGATGACGAAAATCAAAATAAATTAAGAAGTGATCTATTAAAATCTATGGCCAAAGATGGTGAGTTAGCCATGAGCCACAGAAAAACTAAAGCAGAAAGAATAGCTATCTTCGGAGATGAAAAAAAGGGGATAGAAGAGATGGCAGAGTACAGAAGGAAAATCACAATGCCTATCGGTACAGATAAGATGCTTTATGAAGAGGGGTATTTAATGAAAGAATACCAAAAAGCACAAAAAAGTGATATTCTTTCTAAAGCAAGAAGAGCGAATTTCAGATCAGCGAGTACTTATTCTTTGAACAATGTAGTTTGGAAAGAAAGAGGCCCTAATAATATACCAGGTAGAGATAGAATTCTAAAAGTATCTCCTTCTAATCCTGATAAATGGTATGTGGGTACAGCAGGTGGTGGAGTTTGGATTACAGAAAATGCTGGAACCAGCTGGAGAAATACTACAGATTATACAGTGCCAAGTTTAGCAACTTCTACCATAGGTATATCTAAATCTAATGCTAACATTATCTATGCAGGTTCTGGGGAGCCATTTAATAATTTAGATGCTTTAACAGGTGTGGGGCTGGTTAAGTCTACAGACGCTGGCGAAACCTGGTCTCATCTAGCCAATACCAATAGCTATGGTAGTGTAGGTAGAATCCTTGTAAACCCTACTAATGCTAATAATGTCATTATTGGTACATCTAGTGGTATTTATGTATCTACAGATGGAGGAGCTTCTTGGGTTAGAACTTTTACTCAAGGTATCGTTACTACTTTAAATGCTCAAGGTGTACCCGTAAACACTTCTTATAGTAATGCACAAGATATTGTTTCTACAAGTGATTTTTCGGTTATTTATGCTTCTGTTAATACATATGGTGTTTTGAAATCTACAGATGGGGGCAATACTTGGACAAGAGTATTTGATGCACCAAGCAAAGCAAATACGATCAAAAGAATAGAGTTAAGTGTAGCACCTACAGATAACAATAGAATTTTTTTAAGCTGTGAGGCGGGTAGTACAGTTGCATTTTATATTTCTGATGATGCTGGGGTTACTTTTAAAGAGCTTACTTATACTACCAGTGATAGCAAAGAGATTTTAGGAAGCCAAGGTTGGTATGATAATATGGTAACTACCAATCCTTTTGATAAAAATATAGTTTATGTAGGAGGCATCTATCTAGCTAAGTTAAATATTAATACCACCAATAATACATATTCTGTTTTACAAATTGCAAGTGGTTATAATACTGCAAAATTGAATGACCATGTACACCCAGATCAGCATAGTTTGGTATGTCAGGTTAATCCTAATAATACTTCTCAGTTCAGAATGATATTAACTAATGATGGTGGAGTATATTATACTGCTTATAAAACAAACCCAGGAGAAACAGAAGGAGATTGGGTAGGCCCGGTAACAAGTCTTAATACTACACAGTTCTACGGTGCGGATAAAAAGAAAGGAGAAGACTCCTACATTGCAGGTGCGCAAGATAATGGTTCTTCAGCAACTATAAGTAGTCCGTCTTCGGCTAATTCATCTTACAAAATGCTATATGGTGGAGATGGTTTTGAAGTTTTATGGAATTATAAAGACCCAAACAAACTGTTATTCGGTTCACAATACAATAATTTTATTGTTTCTAGAACAGGTATTAATGGATGGCAATACAGTGCTAGAAATGCAGATTATGGTTCGGCAAATTCACCTTTCTACTCTAAATTAGCAAATGCAAATAATAACCCAGATGTAGTATTTACTGTTTCTTCTAACGGAGTTTGGAGAAGTCCTGATTTTGGAGAAAGTTGGTCTTTAAGTACTTTTAATAATACTGATAACGGGACGTGGCTAGGAAATGCTTCTTATGCTACAGTAAAAGTCTCTACAGCAAATCCTAATGTAGTATGGGCTGGTGCTGCGGTGTCTGGAGGAACTGGCACGACATATAAAATTAATTTGTCAAAAGATAATGGTCTTACTTTTAATAAAACCATTAACACATCATTCCCGACAACTGGAAATTATTACATTTCAAGTATTGCTACTTCTCATGTAAATGAGGCTACAGCTTATGTTTTAATAAGTGCAACTAATCAACCAAAAGTGATTAAAACAACAGATTTTGGAGCAACTTGGGCGGACGTTTCAGGTTTTGATGGGACCAATGCTATTTCTACTAAAGGATTCCCGAATGTATCAGTACACAGTTTATTAGAAATGCCTTTTGATACAAATGTATTATGGGCAGGTACAGATATTGGTGTTTTTGAGACTGTAGATGGAGGAAATAATTGGTACTTGGTGACTAATTTCCCGCCAGTTTCTGTTTGGAATATGAAAATTGTGGATAATCAAGTTGTGCTTGCTACACATGGTAGAGGGGTTTGGACTGCAGAAATTCCTGAACTTAATACCTATACCCTTCCAATTTATGTAAGTCAACCGAATATTAAATTTGCAAGACAAGCTGGTATTCATAATAATAAAATTAATGCGGTATTTAATTATACAAGTAATGCAATTACTTCACTGAAAATTTACCAAGATGATGTATTAGTGAATACCATTACTTCTACTTTAGCAAATACAGATTACAGCTATACATCTGCTTCAAATTTGTCTGAAGGAATTCATAAAATATCAGTTAAAGGAATTTATCAACAAGCAGGAGTAGACAAAGAAACTATTTTATCTAATGCTAACGTAGAAATTGTCAATTATAATTCAGGTGCAGATAATATTAATATATCAACCTTTTCAACATCAGATGTTTATATCGGGAATGGAAAATTTGTAGTAGATAATGCTGGCAATAAGTTCACTTACAATGTACTAAATAACGTAGGGCATCCTTATGCAGATAAAACAACTTATAGCACCTATCTTAGAACTCCAGTTGTGATTGGGGCAAATTCTAATATGATATTGTCTCATATGGCTCTTACCGAAAAAGATTATGATTATGCATATGTAGAGGCTTCTAAAGATTTAGTAAATTGGACAACATTAGGATTCTATGATGAAGGTAATTATACAGAGTGGCTTCAAGCGTCTATTGTTACAGAAAGTTTATTTAGAAATAACGAACTTAATTTAACCAGTACTTTTAATACAGGAGACGAAGTAGTAATTCGTTTAAGACTTCAAACAGACGAGCTTGAAACAAGACAAGGTTGGTTCATAAAATCATTAAGACCAAGTTCTAGCTTATCTACAGTAGATGTTGCGAAAAATAGAGAAATATTTTTAGTGCCTAATCCAGCTAAGGAAAAAACCACAGTTATTTTGCCAAGTAATAATAAAGGATATGTAGATATATATCTTTATGACGCAGCAGGTAAACTAATTACTTCGGTTAAAAAAGTCTCAGGACAAAAAGTAGATTTAGATGTAACTAAACTCACAAAAGGATTATACCTAGTTTTAGTAAACGGAGAGTCTTTCAAAAAAGCATTAAAACTTGTTAAAGATTAGGTTTTATCATATTTTTGATAACAAAAAAGAGAGTTGAAATATACTCTCTTTTTTAATTTAGAAATCATTAATTTATATACAGAAGCAGTTTTTTATGAAAAAGACATTATGGTGCATGGCTCTAATTGCGTCAAATTTATCCCTGGCACAAGAGCAAAAAGCAGATAAAAATATTGAACAAATTACTTTAAAAGCAAGAAAAAAAGTAAATCAAGAGCGAAATGAATTCTCTAAAAACGCTCAAGCCACAGAAATTCTTTCAGATGAAGATCTTAATAGAAATAATTCTGCCCTTATAGAACAATCCCTCTCTACCATTTCGGGAGTTCAAGTAGATAAAAGAACAAACATCGGTGGGCAGAGAATTGTCATCAGAGGATTCGGAAATGACCAAAAATTTAATAATTGGGGCGTAAAGGTCTATTGGAACAATATGCCATTAACCAATGCAGAAGGAATTACCCTATTAGATGATGTAGATTTCTCTTATGTCAATAATATTGAAGTGATAAAAGGCCCTGCTTCTACCTTTTATGGAGGAGGAATTGGTGGAACCGTAAGATTTTATTCCCGAACTCAATACACGAAAGGAACTTCTATTGCTCAAAATACCATGTTGGGTTCTCATAAATATTTTCAGTCGATAACACAGCTTAATACGTCTGATGTTAATTATTCTTTGAATGTAAATTACGGTCACATAGAAACTGACGGTTACAGACCAAGTGGAAATGGCTTGAAAAATTTCGTCAATATCAATGGGGAATATAAGCTAAACCCGAAACAGCGCATAACCTTATTTGCAAGTCAAGGTTATTCCCACGAAAAAGTGTCAGGACAAATTTCCTATAACGATTACTATGCAGGAATTGATGACGGAAATCCTTCGTACATTATCAAAGGTTCTGGCAGTAAAATTCACTCTACAAGAGTGGGATTAGGTCACATTTGGGAAATTTCTAAGCACTTCAAAAATTCTACAACTGTTTTCTATTCTTCAATCAATCAAGACCGAATTGCAGACAAAGCTTTCGAGGTTTCTAGCAGTCCCAATGTAGGCTTCAGAACAGTATTCCAACACAATCATCAGTGGGGTAGTTTTATCAATCAATTAGATTTTGGAGCAGAAGTTCAAAATTCTCGCTCACAGATTTCTAATTATCGTTTTACAGGAACCAATCTCAATAATCCGCTAGAAATGTCACCTATTTCTAAAGGTTCTTATTTTAAGTATAACAATAACCAAAGCAATTATTTCGCAATCGAAAGACTCACTTACAAACCGTGGGATATTACCATTTTGGCGGGAGTAAGTTTGAACAGAATAAATTATGACAGAGAAGATCTTTTGGCTTTTGGCGGTTTAATTCCTGGCTATAATAAAGATTTATCTTTCAGTAAAGATTATAAAGCTGTGGCAACTCCTCATTTAGCGGTTCAAAAAAAATGGAAGAATCAGATTTTTAATTTGAGTTACAGCGAAGGTTATAATGCACCTACAGCTTCTACTTCTTTTGTTTCTGGCGGAACCATTAACACCGTAAATGATGATTTAGAAGCAGAAAAAGCGAAAATGTGGGATTTCAGTGTGCATGGTTTATTGATGAAAACCAAATTTGATTATCAAATTTCATTGTTTAATATCAATGTAAATAATAAACTCACACAGTTAAACGGAACAGATTCTGGCAATAATGTGTACAGTTATTGGGCTAATACTGGGAATCAAAAAAACAAAGGTTTAGAGCTCAGTTTAGGATACAATTATACCAATGAAAATGCTTTTATTTCTAAAATCACCCCTTTTATTAATTATTCACACTATAATTTTAAATACACTGATTTTGTAAATAGCGGAACCGATTTTTCGGGTAAAAAAGTAGTAGGAATTCCAGATGATAAATATGCTATCGGAATTGATTTCAATACTAAATATGGAATTTATTTGAATAATACTTTCAATTATTTAGGCAAAGTTTATTCGGATTTTGCAAACGAAAATTTGGTTAAGGATTATTCATTACTGAACATGAAATTAGGATATAAAAAGACATTCGGGAAATATGATGTAGATGTTTTTGCCATCGGAAATAATCTTACGAATCAAAAAAACTATACTTTTTTATTTGTAGGAAATAATACGAATGATAACAAAGCAACTAGTTTGCTTAACTATGCAGATGTAAATCCTGGGCCTAAAAAAGCTTACTTCTTTTTCGGGTTAAATATAAAATATCATTTATAAATTAAAAAACCACTTCTAAAAGTGGTTTTTTAATTATTAGTTCAATTTTTATTCAACAAATGTGATTATTTTTGTAGAAAATCATCTGTAATGAAAAAAATATTTTCGGGTTTCGCTATTTTTCTGTTTTCTCTCTTTTTTGCTCAACACAACCTTGCAGTAGACACTGCACAAGTTATTACTCCTAATAGATTCAATTCTGCAGAAGCAGTAGAAAAACCATATCTTATTTTTATTTCTGCAGACGGTTACAGATTTGATTACACCGAAAAATATAATGCTCAAAATCTCCAAAAATTTTCAAATGAAGGCGTAAAAGCAAAAGCTATGTTGCCAAGTTACCCAAGCATCACTTTCCCGAATCATTGGTCTATTATTACAGGTTTATATCCTTCTCATCATGGTTTGGTAGATAATTTTTTCTATGATTACACCAGAAAAGAAGCTTATGCGATGAATAAAAAAGAAAATGCAGAAGATGGTTTTTGGTACGGCGGAATTCCGCTTTGGAGTTTGGCAGAGCAACAAGGGATGGTTACCGCTTCTCTACAGTGGGTAGGCTCTGCAAGTGATGCTGGCAAAACCAGACCCACTTACTATTATCACTACCACGAAAAATTTTCACCAGAAGAAAAAATTAATAAAGTAGTAAATTGGTTAAAATTACCAGAAAATGTTCGTCCGCATTTTATTTCACTGTATTTTCCCGAGGTAGATGGAGCCGGTCATCGATTTGGACCAGAGTCTCCAGAAGCCGAAAAATCTGTACAATTGGTAGACAACACCATCGGAAATTTGGTAAATAAAGTGAATGAATTGGGTTTGAAAAACGTAAATTTCATCTTCGTTTCAGACCACGGAATGATTAAAGTTGATAAAGAAAATCCGCTTTCTATTCCAGAAATACTTCTGAATAAAGAAAAATTTGATATTTATAATTCTCAAACTTTACTCAGAGTGGTTGTTAAAAATCCAGATGAGGTAAAATTAGCATATCGTGAATTGAAAAACTCAAAAACAGAAGATTATCAAGTGTTTTTGACCAAAAAATTCCCGAAAGAATTGCATTATGGAACGAAAGATGATAAGTATAACCGCATCGGTCAAATTTTATTAGTGCCAAATGCACCCAAAATATTTTTAGAAAAAGGAAAAACCACTTCTTCAGGAAAACATGGTTACAATCCTAGAAAAACACCAGAAATGAAAGCTGCTTTTTATGCCTGGGGAAATGTTTTCAGAAGTCATGAAGTAATTGATGAATTCCAGAATGTGAGTGTCTATCCTTTGGTTGCAGAAATTCTTGGGTTAAAAATTTCAGAACCTATTGACGGGAAACTTTCAGAGGTTAAAAAAGCCTTGAAATAGATTTTATTCAAATTCTTCAAAAGGAATTTTGAGCTGTACAGAAATTTGTTTTTTCTCTTCTGTGTTGAGGTTAGAAAGCGATAAGCCTAACAAACGAATAGCTTTATTATAAGGTCTTAGTTCCCAAAGTTTCTGAGCAGTTTCGTAGAAATCTTCAGCGTTTTCATAGTAAACTTCTTGTGTTTTGCTTCGGGTGTATTGAGAAAAATCCTTGTATTTTATTTTTAAAGTCAATGTTTTACCCTTAATTTCCCTTTTAGAAAGCCTAGATTCTAATTCTTCGCTTAGCGATTTGAGTTTTTGCTGGAGTTCTTCATCTTCGTTGATATCATCCCAAAAAGTATGTTCTACACCTACACTTTTTTGAATTCGGTGAGGTTTTACTTCTCCGTGATGAATTCCACGAACCACATTATAGTAGTAAATTCCAGATTTTCCGAAAAGTCTTGCTAGTTCTTCCAGAGATTTTGCCTTCAGATCTTTGCCTTTGAAAATCTGTAAACTGTACATTTTATTAGCGGTAACTTTTCCTATTCCGTAGAATTTTTCAATCGGAAGTTCTTCTAAAAAGTCTAAAATCTGAGTAGGATGAATGGTTTTTTGTCCGTTGGGTTTATTGATATCCGAAGCTACTTTGGCCAAAAATTTATTCACCGAAATTCCCGCAGAAGCAGTGAGCCCTGTTTCATCAAAAATTTTTTGACGAATTTTTCTTGCAATCTCATTGGCAGACTCTATATTTTTCTTGTTTTCGGTAACGTCTAGATAGGCTTCGTCTAGAGAAAGCGGCTCTACCAAATCGGTATATTCATGAAAAATCTCTCTGATTTTCTGTGAAATTTCTTTGTAACGATGAAATCTTGGCTTTACAAAAATAAGATGCGGACATTTTTCTTTGGCAATTTTGCTCGACATGGCAGAACGAACGCCAAATTTTCGGGCTTCGTAACTTGCAGCAGCTACTACACCTCTGTGTTCACCGCCTACTGCAATGGGTTTTCCTTTGAGTTCAGGCTGGTCGTGCTGTTCCACAGAAGCGTAAAACGCATCCATATCTACATGTATGATTTTTCTCTGCGGGATTTGCATACACAAAGATAAGGAATTGGGATTTTTAGAATGAACAAAAAAAAACACCTCGAAAATCGAGGTGCTTCCTATGAAAAATATTTAGATTAGGTATAGTTATCTTTCCTCCTGAGAAGGAAATAGGCTACTTTAAAGGCAACTAATCTAAATGTATTCATTTTTTTCATTTTTACTATGAAACAAAATTAAGATGAGCTGAGCTCAGTGTTTTTACAGAATTTTATTTTTACGTTATAGAATTTTCATAAAAAAACGCTTCAATATTTTGAAGCGTTTGAATATTTTGAATTGAAAACGGTTATTGATAATTTTTCACCAAGCCTTTTACAATTTTAATCACATTTGGCATTGCTTTATTAGCCGCTTGTAAAACTTCTTCGTGAGAAACGGTGAAAGCGATTTCTGGTCCGCCAACATCCGTGATGATAGAAATACCGAAACAATCCATTCCCATGTGTTTCGCTACAATCACTTCTGGAACGGTACTCATACCTACTGCATCTCCTCCAATTGCTCTTACCATTCCGTATTCTGCAGGTGTTTCGAAAGTAGGGCCTTGAAGCGCAAGGTAACAACCTTTGTGCACTTTAATACCTAAGTTTTGTGCTGTTTCTTCTGCTACTGCAATCATTTTTCGGTTGTAAGGCTCACTCATATCTACGAATCTTGGTCCCAGTTCATCAATATTTTTACCACGAAGCGGATGTTCAGGCATCATATTGATATGGTCTTCGATAATCATAATATCTGCTACTCTAAAATTAGGATTTACCCCGCCAGAAGCATTAGATACGATTAAATTCTGAATTCCCAACAATTTAAAAACTCTGAAAGGAAAAGTTACTGTTTCCATAGAATGACCTTCGTAGTAGTGAAATCTACCACTCATCATCAATACTTTTTTGCCTTCTAAAATTCCGTAAATCAATTTTCCACCATGACCTACCACTGTAGTTTGTGGGAAATTAGGAATTTCGTGATATTCTAAAGTGTGAATAGCCTCTACTTCTTTTTGTAATTTGCCTAAACCAGAACCCAAAACGATCGCAAAATCAGGAGTTTCTTGAATAATATTTTGGATGAATTCGGCGGTTTGTTTAATTTTTTCTAACATAATCTTGAATGATTTGATTAAATTCTTCTGCGCGGTCTATTTCTACATTAATCGGCCAATAGTATAATTTTTCTCTTAAATAATCGAAACCTTTTAAGCGAACATAATCTTTTTCTGTAGTCAGAATCAGTCTATATTCTCCAAGTTTTTCGTATTCTTTTTTGATGAGAGAAATATCTTCTGTACTGAAACTGTGATGATCCTTGAATCGTAAGTGTTTTACATTTGAGCTGTATCTTTTTACTTCTTCCACAAAGGTTTTTGGGTTGGCAATTCCTGTAATCAGGAGAATGTCATAATAACTCATGTTGTTATCTGGAAGTTTCAATTTTGGGTCAAAACAAAAAATTTCTTCATCATAATTGATGGTTGAGAAGAACACTTTTTGATAATATCTGGGTTTAATTCTAGAAATATAGAATTGTTTTTTTTCTTCGGTGATATTTTCTGGACACTTGGTCACTACAATAATGTTAGCACGTTTTGCTCCACGTCTTGATTCTCTAAGATTGCCAGCAGGCAAAACAAAATCTTTGAAATATGGGTCATTATAATCTGTCAACAGAATATTAAAACCTGGTTTTATTCTACGGTGTTGGTAGCTATCATCTAGCAAAAGAACATCTAGATCCATATCTTCGATGATTTTTTTTGCCCCAAAAACACGGTCTTCACAAACTCCGATGGCAAATCTATTTTTAAATCTTTCGAAGAGTTGCATAGCCTCGTCTCCCACCATTTTAAAATTACTGTCGTAATTTACAATACCATAACCTTTGGTTTTTCTTCCGTAACCACGAGATAGAACGCCTGTTCTAAAATTTTTTGCAAGATAATCTGCCAAATACATTACCATAGGTGATTTTCCACTGCCACCTACAGATAGATTTCCTACGCCAATCATAGGAGTTTTAAATTTCGTAGAAGAAAAAATTCCCCAATCGTACATTCTGTTTCTAAGGGCAGTAACAAAATGATAAACCAAGGAAAATGGGTAGAGATACCATCTTTTCATGCAATAAATTTTCTTTCTGACGATTGAAATTCGCCATTTAATCAGGGGGCAAATTTACGAAATTTTTAAAGATTTTTTTTGTCTAATTCATCGACTTATTAACATTGAGAAGTCTAGACTGCTTTAAGTATTTAGAAAAAATTAACTTTCATCATCTTTTCTTATCTTTGTGCTTACATATATACATTATGATTTTATCAATGACAGGCTTCGGAAGAGCCGAAGGTATTTTTGAAGGAAAAAAAATTAGCATCGAACTTAAATCGCTTAACAGTAAATCATTTGACTTAAATCTGAGAATTCCACTTCGTTACAAAGAAAAAGAATTCGAAGTAAGAAAATTGTTAAATGATACCATTCTCAGAGGAAAAGTAGACTGCTATATCAATTGCGAAACCATCGATGATTGCAATGATGTAAAAATCAATCAAGACATTGTAAAAGCATACATGAATCAGCTGCGTGAGATTTCTCCCAATGCAGAAGAGTTCGAATACCTGAAAATGGCTATCAGAATGCCTGAAGCAATTAACGGGAAACCAGCAGAATTAAATGAAGAAGAGTGGAAATCTTTGGAAAATTTGATTAAAGAAGCTTTAGCAAAATTTGTAGATTTCAGAAAGACGGAAGGTGCAATTTTACACGAAGAACTGGCTAAAAATCTTAAAAATATTGAAGAAAATCTTCTCAAAGTCATTCCTTACGAAGACGAAAGAATGGTAGCGGTAAAAGAACGTTATCAGAATACTTTGAAAGAATTTGAAAACGTAGATGAGACCAGATTCTATCAAGAACTGGCTTATTACACTGAAAAATTAGACATTTCTGAAGAAAAAGTACGTTTAACTCAGCATCTAAAATATTATTTAGAAGTGATGCAAAGCGAAAACTTCAACGGAAAAAAACTAGGGTTTATTTCTCAAGAAATCGGCAGAGAAATCAATACATTAGGTTCTAAAGCCAATCACCACGAAATCCAAAAACTGGTAGTGATGATGAAAGACGATTTAGAAAAAATTAAAGAACAAACGTTAAACGTATTGTAATGATGAGTTATAAGTCATGAGTTATAAGTTGTTTTTTAGTCTCTAAATAACTCATCATTCATAATTCATCACTCATAACTATTAAAAATGAACAAAGTAATTATATTTTCAGCACCTTCAGGAAGTGGTAAAACCACTTTGGTAAAATATTGTTTAGGTGTTTTTCCTGAACTTCAATTTTCCATTTCAGCTACAACCAGAGCATTGAGAGGTGAAGAAATTCACGGGAAAGACTATTTTTTTCTTTCAGTAGAAGAATTTAAAAAACTGATTGCAGAAAATGCTTTTGTAGAATACGAAGAAGTTTATCAGGATAAATTCTACGGAACTCTAAAATCTGAAGTAGAAAGGATTTGGCAAGAAGGAAAAGTGGTCATCTTCGATGTAGATGTAAAAGGTGGCGTAAACCTGAAGAAAAATTTTGGTGAAAATGCCCTTTCTATTTTTATTGCACCGCCTTCTATAGACGAATTGGAACGAAGATTGATATCTAGAGCTACAGATGATTTGGAAACCATCAAAACCAGAGTAGCAAAAGCCAAAGAAGAAATGACGTATGCTGAAGAATTTGACCAAATTATCATTAATGATGATTTAGAAACCGCTCAGAAAGAAATTGAGCGAATTGTAAGAAATTTTATTGAAGAATAAAACCAACACCAAATACGATTACCAAATGGAACAAGCATTAGATATAGCAAAAAATAACCTTCCTGTGAAAGGATTTTTGGACCTAAAAGATATTCAAATTCCGCAAGGTCAAGATTTAATTGATGCGATTTTAAAGCTCAAAAAAGAAAAAAATGCCGTGATTTTAGCGCATTATTATCAGCCGGGTGAGATTCAAGATATTGCAGATTACTTAGGAGATTCCTTACAATTAGCAAGAGCTGCAAAAGATACAGATGCTGATATGATTGCTTTTTGTGGGGTGCATTTTATGGCTGAAGCGGCAAAAATCCTTAATCCTACTAAAAAAGTAGTTCTTCCAGATACTTTGGCAGGTTGTTCACTTGCGGATGGTTGCAGTGGAGAAGGTCTTAGAAAAATGCGTGAACAGCATCCTGGAGCTTTGGTGGCTACTTATATCAATTGTAATGCAGAAACCAAGGCAGAATCTGATATTATTGTTACCAGTTCAAATGCAGAAACCATTATCAATGCATTGCCAAAAGACAAACCGATTATCTTTGCGCCAGATAAAAACTTGGGAAGATATTTGATGAAAAAAACAGGAAGAGACATGATTTTGTGGGACGGAAGCTGCATCGTTCACGAAGCATTTTCTATGGAAAGAATTGCGAAACAATTGGCAGAAAATCCTGATGCTAAATTGATTGCACACCCAGAATCAGAAACTCCAGTGTTAGAGTTGGCGCATTTTGTTGGTTCTACTTCAGCTTTGCTAAATTATGTAGAAAAAGATGATTGTCAGAAATTTATCATCGCTACAGAAGAAGGAATTCTTCACGAAATGAAAAAGCGCGCTCCTCATAAAGAATTGATTCCAGCTTTGGTTTTTGACGAAAGTTGCAACTGTTCAGAATGTTTCTTCATGAAGAGAAATACACTAGAAAAGTTGTATTTATGCATGAAATATGAATTGCCAGAGATTACTATGGACGAAGAACTTCGCTTAAAAGCTTTGAAACCCATCGAAGCCATGCTTGAGTTGAGTAAAACGATAAAGTAATTTGAAAATGAAACAAATATTAATATTTCTTTCTCTATTTTTATTGAATAGTTTATTTGGACAGAAATCTCAAATCGAGAAAAATTTAGAAATTCAGATACATGAATTTGGAAGTTTTAATCAAAAAAGTGATTTTAAAAATTCAGTTAATTATTTACATCAAAATGTAATTAAATTATATGGAGGAAAGGAGAATTTTATTAAAAATTCATTAAAGTCTCTAGAAGAATATAAGAAAGCAGGATTTTTCTTTGATAGGTTTTACTATACCGATTTTTCACCAATATTAAAATATAAAGGAGAATTGCAAACTGCTGTTGTACAAAATATGGTTGTAAAAACAAAAAATGGAAAGTTTTTATCAAGGAATTCTATCATTGCTATATCAAATGATGGTGGAAGAATATGGAAATTTATAGGTGTAACTCAAGAAAATGTTGATAAAATAAAAAAAGTTCTCCCTAATTTAAGCCCCTCTATTAAATTAATAAATGAATTGCCAACAAAAATTGATTAGTTCTAAAATCCTTTTAGAAGATATTAAAATCTACGCATATCACGGTGTTTTGCCAGAAGAGAAAATTCTGGGAACATATTACATTGTCAATGCAGAGATTGTAGCAGATATCACCAAAGCTGCTGAGACAGATGACTTGAATGATACCATTAATTATGCTTTGATTAACGATATTATTCATGCAGAGATGAAAATTCCTTCACAATTATTAGAACATGTAGCTGGAAGAATTATCAAAAAAATAAAATCCGAATTTGCTCAAGTTCAAAAGGTTAAAGTAAAAATTACCAAAATCAAACCGCCAATGAAAGGCGAGATGAAAGGCGTAAGTGTAGAATTTGAAGAAAATTTTTAAAAAATCTATTTCTAAAATTTTTAAAAATCTGAAAAATCCCTATATTTGCACTCCGAAACACATGGTACTTTGGCCGAGCGGCTAGGCAGTGGTCTGCAACACCATCTACAGCGGTTCGAATCCGCTAGGTACCTCAAAATCCTGAAATTTTATAATTTCAGGATTTTTTTTATGAAATTATTCTAAGATTCTATACTTTTTTCTTTTTACTTTTTCCTTGGCTCTTAAAAAGTATTATCTTTACTTTAATGTTTATAATTTTACTTTCCATTATCATTATTATTCCTGTTTTAGCAGGTTTTGGCGAGATTTTTCAAAGACTTTTCGGGAAAATCTGGTCAGGACTTTCTGCTCAGTTTTTTTTAGGAATATTTTTCTTGGCAATGATTTGGCAAGTTCTTGCGTTTTTTATTCCGCTGAATATTTGGGTAGAAAGTATAAGTTTAGGAATAGGAATTTTGGCTTTTTTTTATTTTAAAAGCTACCAAAATTTTACTTCATTTACTAAAAATGAAATTTTAAAAATATCATTACTTATCATAATTATCACATTGGCAGGGAGTTATTATCCTTTTATTTTAGACCATTTTGGTTATTATGTTCCCACTGTAAATTGGCTCCACGAATTTGGTTTAACCAAAGGTTTGGCTAATTTTAGTTTAATCTATGCCCAAATGTCGGTTTGGCACATATTTCAGGCTGGTTTTTCTAATTTTTTTGATGTTTTTTATAGAATAAATGTCGTTTTTCTGGTGATTTATCTGCTCTATATTTTTGAAAAAAAGGCATGGAGTTTACTTTTTGTTTTACCTATTTTCCTGCTTTTTCTTCAATCTCCTAGTCCAGATTTACCCGCAATAGTGCTTTCGCTTATTATTTTAAATGAAATTCTCAAGGGAAATCAAAATGCTAAACTACTTTTTGCGTTTTCGGCTTTTGTTTTCAGCATAAAACCTACAATGGTGTGGTTACCTATTTTTGTTTTTTTATATTTTTTCAAAAGAGGTCATTTAAAATTTCTAAGATTAGGACTTGTTGTTTTGGGAATTTATATTTTTAAAAATGTTTGGGTTTTTGGGTATCCTTTTTTCCCGGTTCAGATGTTCGATTCAGGAGTTTCTTGGTCGCCAAATGCAGAGATTTTAAAACAATCTTCAGAAGTAGCGATTTTGAAAACCTACGATTTGAAGTTTACAATTTCAGAGATTCATCAATTCACGACTTGGGATTACATTTACCATTGGTTTACACTCCATTCATACAAAAAATATATACATATTGCCTTTGTTTTATTGATGGTGATTTACACTATTTTTACTTTTCTGAAAAAACAAAAAACGCTTTATTTATTGTGGATTTCTATACTGTTGAAAACGATTTTTATTTTATATTTTTCAGCGCAATTTAGATTTTTCCTAGATGTGTTTTTCGTAGTATTTGTAGTGATGTCTGGTTCAATTGTGAAAGAAAAAATATCATTATTAAGTTTCAGTTTGGGTGCGGTCATCGTTTTATTTTTGATGAGTTTTCCTAAAATTTTGCAATCACAAGTCCGTACTTTCAAACTTGGGCATTATATGCAGGGTTTTACCAAAACGCAATTTTATAGACCAGCGGTTTTTCAACTCAATTCTTATCAAATCTTTAAAATAGGAAATTTAGAATTTAATGTTCCCAACTACGATTTAAGTTTTGATACACCACAGCCTTCACTTTCTCCATCTTCTGTTAAAAAATATTACGAAACAGGGATTTTTCCTCAAAAAATCTCAGAAAACATACAAGATGGTTTCGTTTGGAAGAAACTGTCGCCTGAAGAAAAGGAAAAATTGAAAAAAATAATTTCTTCTTTAGAGAAAAAGCATTAACACATTACCTCATTATCACATTATCTCACTAACTTTGCTTTTATGAACAATTTAGGAAATTTTCTCACGCTTTCTACCTTTGGTGAAAGTCACGGAATAGCTTACGGTGGAATCATCACCAATTTCCCTGCAGGAATTGAAATTAATTTTGACGAAATTCAGCATCAGCTTGACCGAAGAAAACCTGGTCAAAGTTCCATCGTTACCCAAAGAAAAGAAAGTGATACCGTACAATTTCTTTCAGGTACTTTTGAGGGGAAATCCACAGGAACTCCTATTGGGTTTGTGATTTATAATGAAAATCAAAAATCGAAAGATTACGAACATATTGCCGCTGCTTACAGACCTTCTCATGCAGATTTTACCTATGATCAAAAATTCGGAATTCGTGATTACAGAGGTGGCGGGAAATCTTCTGCGCGAGAAACCATCAATTGGGTTGCTGCAGGAGCTTTAGCGAAACATATTTTACCCGAAAATGTAGAAATTCATGCTTATGTTTCTTCGGTGGGAGATATCTATTGCATGAAGCCATATCAGGATTTAGATTTTTCTAAAATTGAAAGTAATGATGTTCGTTGTCCAGACGAAGAAACTGCCGAAAAAATGATTTCTAAAATCAAGGAAATCAAAAAAGAAGGAAACACTATCGGCGGAACTATTACTTGTGTTATCAAAAATCTTCCTATAGGAATTGGCGAACCTGTTTTCCTAAAATTACAGGCCGAATTGGCAAAAGCCATGCTGAATATCAATGCAGCAAAAGGATTTGAGTACGGAAGCGGATTTTGTGGAGCAACCATGACCGGAAAAGAGCATAATGATTTGTTCAATGAAGATTTTACTACGAAAACTAATCTTTCTGGTGGTATTCAAGGTGGAATCTCAAACGGAATGGACATTTATTTCCGTGTAGCCTTTAAACCGATTGCTACAATTCTTAGACCTCAAGAAAGTGTAGATAAAGACGGGAATTTAGTTATTGTAGAAGGGAAAGGAAGACATGACCCTTGTGTTTTGCCAAGAGCAGTTCCCGTAGTGGAAAATTTGGCAGCATTTGTTCTTGCGGACTTGTTTTTGATGAATCAGATTAGAAAAATTTAAACTTTAAAAAATGAAAAATTACTGGCAAAACGCGGTCACTTTTGACGAATATATTAAAGAAACTGAACGCAGAATTGAAGTTCAAAATCCTGAAGATAACCATAATGAATACTATGAACTTGGGCTTCAAAGAATGAACAGAACTTTAAAAACCTATAAAGCAGATGAAGAGCAATTAGAAACGTTGAAATCTAAAAACTTCAATGGTAAAATCCTTATCATCACAGAACCTTGGTGTGGAGATGCAAGCGCAACCGTTCCTGCAGTTTCTAAATTTTTTGAAGGGCATAATGATGTGAGAATTTTCTACCGTGATTCTGATACTTCTTTAATTGACCAATTCCTAACGAACGGAACACAATCTATTCCTAAAATTCTAATCTTGAATGAAGATTTTTCTCTGAAAAATGTTTGGGGACCAAGACCGCAATATGGAACAGAATTGTTGAAAAAATTCAAAGAGAATCCAGAAACGTATCCTCGTGAAGAGTTTTATAACGATTTACAAGTGTATTACGCCAAAAATAAGGGTAAAGACGCGATTCAAGAAATTCTAGACCTGATTTAATGATTTGTTAATTAAAAATATCATCACATCAACACATTAAGAAAATGAACTTTTTAAGAAAAAATTGGCTCACATTATTGCTTTCGGTGTTTCTAGTTTCTATGTTTCTGTTTCCAGATTTTAGAGCGTTTGTTCAGCGACAGATTTTGATGAAACCTTCTTTAGAAAAAGTAGAAAAAGACGTCACTTTTACAGTTGATGAAATGAATATTCAATTGAAAGGCGTGAATGTTCCCGATGCAAATTTGGCAGATTTTAAGGACAAAGTCGTTTTCTTAAATTTTTGGGGAAGTTGGTGTCCGCCTTGTAGAGCAGAATATCCGAGTATTCAAAAATTGTACGACGCCAAAAAAGATAAAGTTACTTTCGTACTGATTGCCATGCAGGATGAAGAAGAAAAAGTGAAAAAATTCTTAGCAGATAACAATTATACTACACCAGTTTATTTTGCGACATCGCCACTTTCTGAAAAAATGTTGCCAAAAGTTTTTCCTACGACCTTTATTTTGGGCCAAAATGGAAGAATTTTGATGAAAGAAGATGCTGCAAAAGATTGGGATTCAGAGTCTGTACATCAATTTTTAGATTCTGTAGCTCCTTAAGAATTATTAAATAAAGTTAAAATCTATTAAAATAAAATAAGCAAAGAGTTTTTACTTTAAATTGGCAAAGATTTTGAAATCTTAATAACAACACACCTAAAAACTCAAAAGATAAAATGAAAAAAATAGCATTGTTGTTTCAAGCATTTAAAAAAGGAGGATTGCTTTCTAAGTTTCCGAAAATTTTAAAAATGTTTAAAGCGTACAAAAAAGGCGAATTTCAAATGGATTTCAAGAATGTAATCATTCCATTAGCAGCATTTGTTTATATCATTTCGCCATTAGATTTTTTGCCTGGGATTTTTTTAGATGACTTAGGGGTTCTGGCATTGGTTTTACCAATGGTTTTAAAAGAAGTAGACCGATTTACCATTTGGGAAAACGAAAAAAATGCTGCAAAAAAAGATAATAAAGTAATAAATGCAGAAATAATAGAGTAAATAAAATAATTTCATTTGTGTTTTTTTAATCGTTCCGAGATATTCTTGGGACGATTTTTTTTGAATAAATTTGCATTATGCAGAAAACACTCATTTCTATCATTGGTTCAACAGGAATTGGCAAGACAAAACTGGCTATAGAAGTTGCAAAACATTTCGGGACAGAGATTATTTCTTGTGATTCCAGACAGTTTTTCAAAGAAATGAAAATTGGTACTGCCACACCTTCAGATGAAGAATTAGCGAAAGCTAAACATCATTTTATTGGTCATCTTTCAGTTCAAGATTACTATTCCATAGGTCAATATGAAGTAGATGCTTTGGAAAAAATAGAGGAAATTTTTGAAGAAAATGATTTTGCAGTTTTGGTTGGTGGAAGCATGATGTATGAGAAAGCGGTAGTAGAAGGGCTGAATGATTTGCCTGAAGCCTATGCTGAAAACCAAGAAAAATTACAGAAAATTTGGGGTGAAGAAGGCCTGGAAAAACTCCAAGAGATTCTCAAAAATCTGGACGAAGAATATTATAATGTAGTTCACAAAGAAAATCCCAGAAGATTATTACGAGCCATAGATGTGATTTGGCAAACAGGTAGAAAATATTCTGAAATTATTGCAGAACCAAAGCATAAAAGAGATTTTAAAGTGGTAAGGATAGGAATTACCGCACCTAGAGAAATCATGTACGAAAGAATTAATCTTCGAGTAGATAAAATGCTGGAAAATGGTTTGATAGATGAAGTGAAATCTTTGACAGAATATAAAAACCTTGTTCCGCTACAAACAGTAGGGTACACCGAAATTTTTAAATATTTAGAAGGAACTTGGGATTTAGATTTTGCCGTAGAAGAAATCAAGAAAAACTCTCGCAGATATGCAAAGCGACAAGAGACTTGGAATAGAAAAGTAAAAAATGTGACTTGGCTTCCGTATGATTATTCAGATGAGCAGCTTCATGAGATTTTATCGAAGATAGAAAAATAAATTCCGTAATTTTGCAGTCAATAAATTAATGATAAATCCATAGTTATGGCAAATACACCTTCAAATATGCTCGCTTTAGGTACTAAAGCACCTTTTTTTGAACTCCCAAATCCTTCTCACAGCAATGAAATTCAATCTTTAGAAGATTTAAAAGGCGAAAAAGGAACGTTGGTGATTTTTATGTGCAATCACTGTCCGTTTGTGTTACATGTTATCGATAAACTTACAGAATTATACGAAGATTATCATACACAAGGAATAGAATTTATCGCAATTAACGCGAATGATGTAGAAAAATATCCAGCAGATTCTCCAGAAAAAATGATAGAATTTCAAATCGAAAGAAAATTTGAATTCCCTTATTTATTTGACGAAAGTCAGGCGGTAGCAAAAGCTTATGACGCAGCTTGTACACCAGATTTTTATTTCTTTGACGAAAAATTAGACTTGGTTTACCGTGGGCAAATGGACGATTCTAGACCAGGAAATCAAAAAGAAATCACAGGTGAAGACTTGATTATCGCTTTCGAAAATCTATTGTCAGGAAATCCACAAGAGGAATTACAAAAACCAAGCATGGGTTGTAATATCAAATGGAAATAATTAGAATTACCTCATAAAAAGTAAAAGAGTCAAGTGATAAACTTGACTCTTTTTTATTTTTTAGAAAAACGGATTGTGATTTTTCTCAAAGCCTATTTGCGTTGCGTTTCCGTGACCGCTATACACTTCTGTTTCTTCTGGCAAAGTAAAAAGTTTCGTGCGAATGCTTTCTAACAATTGCTCATGGTTTCCTCTGTATAAATCTGTTCTCCCAATGCTTCCTTGAAAAAGCGCATCACCAGAAATTACAAATTTTTGAGCTTCATTGTAGAAAGCCAAACTTCCCGGCGAATGTCCCGGAACATGAAAAATTTCAAAAGAATCTTCATCTATGAAATATTTTTCGCCTTCGTTTAAAAGTTCTATGTCGCCAAGAAAAGGTTTGAAGTCAAATCCATAATTTCTGGCAGACATCGGGTTTCTATCAAGTACATCTTTTTCTTCTTTGTGCATTTTTACGGCAACTTTATACGTGTCAAAGGCCCACTGTAAGCCTAAAACATGGTCTATATGAGCATGAGTCAGTAAAATATTTTGAATAGAAATCTCTTTTTCCTTGATGAAATTTTCTAGAATTTCATTTTCTTTTTCGTTCCAGTTTCCCGGGTCTATGATGACCCCGTTTTTTTGGTCATTAAACAATACATAAGTGTTTTCTGAAAAAGGATTGAATCGAAAAATATGAATATGGAGCATGTTTTGAAGTTTAGATTTTAAGTTTTCAAATTTAATCATTTTCAGCGTTTTAATTTTCAATATTTTGGCTCGATTTTCGTTATCTTCGTGATATGAAATTTCTAAAATTTACTTTTTTATTGCTTTCTGTTTGGGTTTTTGGTCAAAAAATTAGAAGTGTTCAGCTTTTTAATCCTCAGACCAATGATGAAACACCTGTCATCAAATTTGGGGAGCAATTGGTTTTGAATTTTGATGATCTAGAAAATAAATCTAACGTTTATCGATACACCATTAAGCATTTTGATAGGAATTGGAAAGATGACGGTTTGTTTTTCACAGAGTATGCAAAAGGTCCTGTGAATTCTTATATTCAAGATTTTAGATACTCTTTTAATACGGTTCAAAAATATACACACTACACTTTAAAATTCCCGAATGAGAAGACGCAACTGAAAATTTCTGGAAATTATGAAATCATCGTTTTTGATGAATCGGTCAATAAACCACTTTTTAAGAAAAGGTTTTGTGTGGTAGAAAATGGTGCGAATTTGGGAATTAATGTAACCAGATTTGCAGATAGCAAAGCGCCAAACCTTAATCAAAGAATAGAAGTTTCTGCCATTTCTAATGATGCAAGTTTGTTTTCTAGCCTTAATTCCATTAGTCTGAATGTGATTCAAAATAATAATTTTGGACTGGGAATTTATAATCAGAAACCCAATGCTGCGATGGGAAATAAATTGCTTTTTCAGCAGATGAATTTGGTTTTTCCGGGAAATAATGAGTTTTATTACTTTGATAATAAAAATATGAACCAGCCTTTTGATATGGTGGCTGCAACGAATAATAATGATGAAGGAAATCATACATATTTGCATTCGGTTTGGGCTTTTCCGCTTAACTATCAATATCAGCCAGATGTAAACGGAGCTTTTTATTTCAGAAGAAATGATTTGGGAATTGAAAGAAATGCAGATACAGAAGCAGATTATTCTTGGGTGTATTTTTCTTTGGATTCAGAAAAAACAGAAAAGGAAATTTATGTTTTAGGTGCTTTCAATGACTTTACTCCTTCAGATGAAAATAAAATGTTTTATGATGAAAATGCCAAAAAATACGTTGCTAGAATTTATTTGAAACAAGGTTTTTACAATTATATTTTGGCTACAAAAGATGCAACAGGCTTCATCAATCTAGGTGAAATTAATGGTAATTTTTGGCAAACCGAAAACTTATATCAGGCATTTTTATATTATGCTCCTTTCGATAGAAATTATGATGGTTTAATTGGTTACGGTGAAACCAGAAAACCTAGATAACTAAAAAATCCTTTCAAATACTGAAAGGATTTTTGTTTTATAATTCTTCTTCGCAAAGTTGTTTTACGACTTCTATCCATCTGTCTTCGTCGTTAAGACAAGGAACGTAGTGGAAATTTTCTCCACCTGCATGCAAAAACTCTTCTTTTCCTTCTACAGAAATCTCTTCTAGAGTTTCTAAACAATCACTTACAAAAGCTGGACAAACAATCGCTAGGTTTTTCACACCGTTTTTAGGTAGATTTTCTAAAGTTTCATCTGTGTAAGGCTCTATCCATTTATCTTTTCCTAATCTAGACTGGAAAGTAGATTTCACTTGACTATCTTCCAAACCTAATTTTTGTCTTACCAATTCGGTGGTTTTCAGGCATTGATGTCTATAACAATATTGATGTGAAGGATGATCTTCTTTGAAACAACAATCGCCTATTTTACAAGTTTTGGTAGGGTCTGTTTTGTAAATATGTCTTTCTGGAACTCCGTGATACGAAAACTGAAGCAAATCAAAATTTTCTGGTAATTTTTCTTTAATGCTTTCAGCCAAACAATTGATGTAAAGGTCTCTATTGTAGAAAGGTTTTACATAATTGATTTTGATGTTTGGGAAAACTTTCGCTTGAACTTCTTTTGCTTTTTCTACTACGGTTTCTGTAGTACTCATCGCATATTGCGGATAAAGTGGGAAAAGAACTATTTCTTCTACGCCTTTTTCTACCAGGTTTCTGATTCCGGTTTCTATGCTTGGTTCAGCGTATCTCATCCCAATTTCTACAGGAATATCAACTAATTTCTGCAATTTTTGTTGAATCTGTTTCGTGATGACAATCAATGGCGAACCTTCATCTGTCCAAACGGTTTTGTAAGCTGCCGCAGATTTTTTAGGGCGAGTATTGAGGATAATTCCTTTTACTAAAAGCGCTCTAAAGAACCATGGATAGTCTATCACACGTTCGTCCATCAAGAATTCATCTAGATATTCTTTTACGTCTTCTACTTTTGTAGATTTCGGCGAACCAAGATTTACGAGTAAAATTCCCTTTTTCGAGTTTTTAGCGATATTATTTTCCAAAATTTTTAATTTTTTAATTTTTAAACGAAGTTCTATTTTTCGAATTTCGCAATTCTTTTTATCCGTTTACAGCTTCTACTTTTTCTACTAAATCTGGCAAGAAATTTTTCAGAACTTGTTCTATTCCTCCTTTTAGCGTAGCAGTAGAACTTGGGCAACCGCTACAAGCACCTTGTAAAAGCATTTTTGCGGTTTTATTTTCTGCATCATATTCTAAAAGTGAAATTTTCCCACCGTCGTTTTCAACTGCTGGTGAAACATATTCAGTTAAAATATCAGAAATTTTTTGCTCAACATCTGTATACTCTCTGTTGATTATTTTTTCTACAGGGCTTTCGTGTTTCTGAGGTTCTTTATTGGTAATTTTGTGGCCATTTTGTAAAAACTCGGCAATTACATTTCTCACTACAGTCATCACCTCATGCCATTGTACAGAATCATCTTTGGTTACTGCCATGAAATTTTCTGAAACAAAAACTTCTTTTACAAATTTGAACTCATCATAAAGCACTTTGGCTAAAGGAACTTCATCCGCTTCTTCTCTAGATTTTACTTCTACGAAACCGTCTAATAATAATCTGTTTCCGCCGAATTTCATCACAGCAGGATTCGGAGTCATTTCGGCAAAGATTTCATATCTCTGTTGAGGTTTTTGTCTGTAAATTCTAGGATTGGCTAGAAGCTCATCTTCAATTACATTTTTAAGACTTTCTGCGATGTGCTCCCATTCTACGTGGTCTTCTTTAGCAACTGCTACAAAATTAGCAGAGATAAAAACCTTAGAAACAAAAGGATAATTGAAAAGTTCTTGAGCCAATGGAATTTCTGAAATATCAGAAGTTCTATCAAGTTCTAATGAACCTGGAATCAGGGTATAATCAGCCACAAACTTCATTACATTTGGGTTTGCAGTAGGTTCTATAATAATTGTATGCATTTTTTACTTAAATTTGAGATGCAAAAATACGGAAAGCAAGTCAGAAGAGAGAAGATGCAAGTTAGATTTTTTCAATTATTAATATTTTGCAAATTTTTAAAATTTTAACCACAAATTGTAGACTAAAATATGGCATTAGTAAGAGAACTTTTAGGCAAGACTCCAAAAATCGGGGAAAATACTTTTTTAGCAGAAACAGCTGTAATCATAGGCGATGTAGAGATGGGGAAAGATTGCAGTATATGGTATAATGCTGTAATCAGAGGAGATGTGCACTATATAAAATTAGGAAACAAAGTAAATGTACAGGATAATGTAATGCTGCATTGTACGTATGAAAAATTTCCTTTAGTGATTGGTGATAATGTTTCAATTGGGCATAATGCTTGTGTACATGGTTGCACAATTCATGATAATGTACTGATTGGAATGAGTTCTGTTGTAATGGATAATTGTGTGATAGAAAGTAATTCTATTGTGGCGGCTGGTTCTGTAGTTACACAAGGAACTCACATTAGAGCAGGTGAATTATGGGGAGGAGTTCCTGCAAAGAAAATAAAAGACGTTTCGCAAGAACTGATTTCAGGTGAAATAGACAGAATTGCGAATAATTACGTGAAATATTCTTCTTGGTACAAGGATGGACAATAATTTACCCATACTGTCCACATAAAGACTCATACTTTCACAGCCTACTATTTCAGATTTGGAGGATATTATTTTTCATGCCAATTCTACTTCGGAAATTACAAAAAATACCATTACTTTTCCTTATCCTTATGAAGAAAAGCATGCTCATTTTTGGCTAAAAATGGCAGAAGAGGGTTTTGCGAAAAAAGATGCTTACATTTTTGCTATTCGTGAAAAAGAAAATTTAAAATTAATTGGTGCGATTGGTCTTCATGTAGATTTAGCGAATCGAAAAGCAGAAGTTGGATATTGGCTCGGGAAATCTTTTTGGAACAAAGGCTATGTTACTGAAGCATTACAAAGAATTCTACAATTTGGCTTCGAAGAGTTACATCTAAATAAAATCTATGCTTCTCATTTTCCGTACAATCCTGCATCGGGAAAAGTATTGCAGAAAAACGGTTTCGAATTTGAAGGAATTTTGAAGCAAGAAGTCCTTAAGAATGGACAGTTTTTGGATTTACACCGATTTGCTATTTTTCAAGAAACGTATTTAAAATAAGAAAAATAAAATTAAAAGCCTGACTCGTGGAGAATCAGGCTTTTTTTTACTGTATTTTCTTTGTCACAGATTGCCAACTAAATTTAAACAAAGGATAGAGTAGCGCTATCAGTGCCAAAAGAAGTACAGCGCCAGAACTGGTGAAAATTTTGAAATAAATGCTCAAGGCGTTAATCATGTCATAAAAACTCTTGTTTTGCAAATTTTCAGAAATTTTCTGTAGTCCCATTCCGACTAAACAAACCCAAAATATAACCAATGATAAATTGAAGATCAAAAGACTCCAATTGTATCTTTTCCAATTTAAATAATGCGGCGCCACATCATCTACAATTAAAGTGATAGAAGCTAATAACAGTAAAGTATTGATGCCAATTGTAGAGCCCATTGCGTGCGCCACTGTAATATGTGTTCCGTGCGTATAGAAATTTATAGCAGGGATAGATATAGAAATAGAAAGTACCAAGTTGAGTAAAATCCAGATTTCTGCATAAGTAAGAATCTTAAACGAAAGCTTGTGGTTTTGGTGGTTCGCTTTTATATAAGTTTTTCTAAAAGAGTAAATAATATTTGCCAAAATAAGCAATTCCGTCATGCTAATGCTGTAAGCAATAAGTTTCACCGTTGGTGAAGCGGGTACTATATAAGTATGGTGTCCCCAGTTGAACATAAGATTCGTTAAGCCAAGGAAATAAAAGAAAAATGCAATTTTAGATTGATTGATTTTTTGATCTCCAGAGATTTTTTCCATAGCAAACATAGCAGTTCCGTACACCAGCATATTCCAAGAACCAACCATAGAACCCATAGCTTTCCACTGAATGGTTACATCTCGAATGATATTGTCATTAAAAAATGAGAATTGCCAAAGTTGAGCTTCTACTGTAGTAATCAAAAAGAAAATTAAACCCGTACTCCAGCTCCAGATGTAGACAGGGACTGTTTTGTAATTAGGTTTTACGGTCATGAAGAAATTATACATGAAAATCAACCAAGAACTCACAATCAAAATCACAATATATGGCGGGAATTCTAAATATTCTCTTCCTCCGAATTTTCCTAAGACAAAGAAAACTGTTACCAAAACCAATATTAAAATTTGCAAAGCGATTTGTAATTTCGCCAGTTTTTCAGAATAAATTTTTCTACCCGAAACTTCTGGTAAATAATAATAAATAATTCCTGTGGCTGCTGTAAAAATCCAGTTGATAGAAAGGTAAGTGTGAAGCGGTCTCATTTTTTGGAAAGACAAAGTATCTTTCAATAAATTGGGATAAAGATGTTGCAATCCTCCTAAAATCCCAAAAACAAGTCCTAAAAAAAGCGAAAAAATGGCAATGATAATAAACCAGCTTCCGATGATATTATTCTTCAGTTTCATGTGGTGTGGTGTTTTTATAAGAAAAAGCATTTGCGTCTACATATTTTAAATAATCTACCAATGCTTCTGTTTGTTCTTTACTGAAATGGAAATTAGGCATTCTGGTTCCGCCTCCATTTTCTATAAAAGCTTTTACATAGGATTCTCCACGAGTTTTATCTGAAATAGCAGTAGTAAGTTCTGGACCTAAATATCCTCCTAAACCAAAAATCTGATGGCAAGATTGACAATTGTACTCTTGATATATTTTTTTACCCAATTGTTGTCGGGTAGTCATTACGGTTCCGTAGTTTGTTGCGCCTGTATAAATCCAAGAAGAATAAGTGGCAAACGCAAAAAAGAGCGTCAAAAAAATCCATATCTTTTTCATAAGATTTTTCTTAAAAATTCTGGTGCAAAGTTAATTTCTTAGTCAATATCTTTTTTATGATTTGTATCATCTATTAACTTGATAGTTTTTATTTATCATTAAATCTTTCTCCATTTTTTGCATCAATAATTTTTTAAAATTTTAGATTTATGACCTTCACATCATCATATTGTCAAATCATCGCATCTTGATTTTTTTTCACTAATTTTGAACCTAGAATGAATAACCAACTTTTTGACCTTGTAGAAAACACTTCACGAAACATTTTCCTAACTGGAAAAGCAGGAACAGGTAAAACCACTTTTCTGAATAATTTCGTTAAAAAAACACGTAAAAAACACATTGTAGTAGCGCCAACTGGTATTGCAGCTATCAATGCTGGTGGTGTTACCATTCATTCTATGTTCGGGTTTCCACTCAGAACTTTTATCCCTACTTTAGAGCGAATTAATGAAAATCTGGCGATGAATATTCCAGATTTAATGCAGCATTTCAAGTACAGAAAAGATAAATTAAAATTGCTAAGAGAGGTAGAGGTCATCATTGTAGATGAGGTTTCTATGCTGAGAGCAGATGTGCTGGATATGATGGATTTTTCGCTGCGCCATATTCGCAGAAATCAAGAAAAATTTGGGGGTGTTCAGATGCTTTTCATTGGTGATTTGTACCAACTTCCGCCTGTAGTAAGAGACGAAAATGAATACATTATGAAGCAATTTTATGCTTCTCCATTTTTTTTCGATGCTTTTGTTTTAAAAAATACCAATCTCCTCACCGTAGAGCTTACAGAAGTTTTCAGGCAAAAAGATGAAGATTTTCTTGAAATTTTAAATGAAATAAGAGACGGAAATCTATCCAGAGAACATTACGAAAAGCTCCACGAAAGATACATTCCTGATTTTGAGCCAAAAGAAGAAGCCTACGTTTATCTTACTTCTCATAATAGAATTGCAGATGATATTAACACAAAAAAACTCAATGAATTAGGAGGAAAAACGTATCAATTTAAAGCTAAAATTGTTGGTGATTTTAAGGAATCTCAATTTCCGAATGAAGAAGTTTTAGAGCTGAAAGTTGGTGCACAAGTCATGTTTATCAGAAATGATGCCACTCAAGAGAAAAAATATTTCAACGGAAAATTAGCAGAGGTGGTAGACTTGTCTGCTGATGAAATTTGGGTAAGAATAGATGGAGATGACGAAGATTATAAACTGAAAAAAGAAAACTGGGAACAGAAAAAATACTCTCTCGATGCAGAAAAAAACATCGAAGAAGAAGTTTTAGGAAGTTTCGAACAGTATCCTATTCGTTTGGCTTGGGCGGTAACAATTCATAAATCTCAGGGGCTTACTTTTGATCGATTAATTGTAGATGCAGGGAAATCTTTCGCTTCTGGTCAGGTTTACGTGGCACTTTCGCGCTGTAGAACTTTAGAAGGAATTGTTTTGAAATCTAAAATTTCTAGCGATGTGATTTTCAGTGACAGAAGAGTGGCAGAGTTTCAAGATGCTACTCATGCAAATGACCGATTAGAAGAAATTTTGCATGCCGAAAAATACGATTACAGCATCAGAAAAGTGCTTCGCTATTTAGATATTTCATGGGCAAAAGAATCTTTGGAAACTTGGAATGATGCTTCTAAAGAAAGCAAATTTGTAGACAAAGAAAAAACTCAAAATTTATATTTTCTCATCAAAAAATCAATAGAAAATCTCACTGATATTTACCTGAAATTTGAAAAATTTATTTGGCCAAAAACTAGAAAGTTCATTCAAACGCAAGAAAATTGGGAAGAAATAGAAACCAAATCATCAGGAGCGGTAAATTTCTTTTTTACCAAGGTAAATGAAGAGATTTTCAAACCATTTAGAGAATTTTATGCCGAAACAAAAGGCGTAAAAGGAATGAAACAATACAATGAAGACACTCGAGTTTTTCTAGATGATTTAGAAGATTATTTGAACGATTTAAAGCAGGTTCACTTGTTAGAAAAACCTCTTTTTGATGAAAAAAATGACGAAAAAATTTCGGTGAAAATTGCCAAAGTTCCTTCTCATGTTTTATCTTATCAATTATTTGAACAAGGAAAAACACTTAACGAAATCGCTTTGTCAAAGGGAGTTCTAGTATCTACTATTTTTTCACACATGGCAAAAATTGCAGAACAGGGAGTTCTGGATTTTGAAGATATGAAAAGAATTTATCCTGTCGAAAAAATAGAAACATTCAAGAAAATTTTTGATGAAAATCCTCAACAAGAATTGAAAGATTGGTTAAAAGTCTTGCCAAAAGATTTTGAATTTCACGAAATCAGATTACTTTGGAATTTCTTTTTGAAGAAGAAAAATTAATTTAAAATTTCCTGTAATTCTAGCCAACGCATCTCGTATTCTTCTAGTTTTTCAGAAGCCTTTTCCAGCTCAGCAGAAAGTGTCGCTATTTTCTCGTAATCGACTTCATTATTGAGTTTTTCAAGAATTTCAGCACGTTTTTTCTCTAATTCTGGCATTTCTTTTTCTATGGTTTCTAGTTCGCGCTGTTCTTTGAAAGAGAGTTTCTTTTTTGGTTGTTGGTTGCTGGTTGTAGGTTGTTGGTTTGTCACACTGAGCGGAGTCGAAATGTCAGACTTTGGACTTCCGATTTCAGTCTTTTTCCATTCTCTATATTCGGAAAAATTCCCAACAAAATCTTTGATTTTTCCATCGCCTTCAAACGCCAAAACATGGTCTACAATTCTATCCATAAAATAACGGTCGTGAGAAACAATAATGAGACAACCTGCGAAATTCTGTAAAAAGTTTTCCAAAACCGTGAGCGTGGGCAAGTCTAAATCATTGGTAGGTTCATCAAAAATCAAGAAGTTAGGATTTTGATACAACACATACATTAAGTGCAATCTTCGTTTTTCGCCACCAGAAAGTTTAGAAATCGGTGAATATTGCGTTTGGTCATCAAATAAGAAAATTCTTAAAAACTGTGATGCAGAAATGGTTCTTCCGTTTGCTAAAGGGAAATTCTCAGAAATATTTTTGATAAAATCAATCACTCTTTCTTCTTCATTATATTGCAGCCCTTTTTGCGAGAAATAACCAAATTTTATAGTTTCTCCCGTTTCTATTTCGCCAGAATCTTTGGGCTCTAAACCTTGTATAATATTGAGAAGTGTAGATTTTCCTGCTCCATTTTTTCCTACAATTCCTACTTTTTCGCCTCGCTGAAATGAATATGAAAAATCTTTGAGCAAAACCAAATTTCCAAAACTTTTGTTGATGTTTTTGAGTTCCAAAATCTTTTTTCCCAATCTTTTCATCTCAAAATCGAGTTCCAAAGATTGCTTTTTAGTATTGGTTTTCGCTACCTTTTCGGTGTCGTAGAAAGCATCAATTCTAGATTTTGATTTGGTAGTTCTCGCTTTTGGTTGACGGCGCATCCATTCTAATTCTTTTCGGTAAAGATTGTTAGCTTTGTCAATTGTAGCGTTCAAATTATCTTCACGAATCATCTTGTTTTCCAGATAAGTCGCATAACTTCCGTTATGAACATACAGATTTTGGTCTTCCATTTCCCAAACTGTGTCGCAAACAGAATCCAGAAAATAACGGTCGTGGGTTACCAAAAGCAAAGTAATCATGGCTTTAGAAAGGTAATTTTCTAACCATTCTACCATTTCTACGTCTAAGTGATTGGTAGGTTCGTCCATAATCAGCAAGACGTGTCTGTGTTCTGCTCTGGTTTCTGTAAGGAGTTTTGCAAGGGCAACTCTTTTGATTTGTCCTCCAGAAAGCGTTCCCATTTTCGCCTCTAAATTGGTGATTTTTAGCTGCGAAAGAATTTGTTTCATTTCGGTTTCTAAATCCCAAGCTTTGTGAATTTCCATTTCTGCCAAAGCTTTTTCTATGAATTTTTGGTCAGTAGAATGAAGCGACTGATGATAGTTTTTAAGCGCTTGAATAGGCTTAGAATCTAGTGTCATCATGAATTCTTCCACAGTAAGTTGAGAGTCAAACTCTATTTCTTGGTCGAACAAAACTACCTGAACATCTTTGTTAATCACTACTTCGCCAGAATCTGCAATTTCTTTTCCTAAAAGGATTTTTAAAAGCGTAGATTTTCCAGTGCCGTTTTTGGCAACAATCGCAATTTTGTCTCCTTCATTAATATGGAAAGAAATATTCTTAAAAAGCGTTTTGATACCGTAAGATTTGGTCAGATTTTCTGCGGAAACGTAGTTCATTGTAGGTTTGGTTAATTCAAAAAATTGAGATTGCGAAAGTACAAAAAATGAAATGGGAAAAATTTTATTGTGGAAAGATTTATTTTTTCTTCAAAGCTTCTCCTTCGAAAATAATTCCATCCCAGCCAAATTTTATGAAATTTCTGATATTTTGGTGGTCTGTTCCTTCTGGATTTTTCAAAACGTCTTCTCTGTAAAACTCGCTGAATAATAAAAGAGTCTCTTCTGGAGAAAGTTGGTTGATTTTGGCAAAACTGAAAACCTTGCAAGAACCATTATTTTGATTGGCTTCGTTTACCGTATTTCCGTTAGTGAATTTAGTAGGTGTGAATTCGTAATGTTCATCTATATAAGCAATTACATTGTTGAAAATCAATTCTTCTGGTGTGTTTTTTAATTGTTCTAATATCATTTTATTTTTCTTTAATCAAGTTTTAATTCGATGAAACTCCATGAGTTTCCATTATAAATATTAAGGTCTACTTTCGTGTTAATTCCTTTTACGATACCTTTTTCCGTGAATTGCCACATTTTCCACGAGTCTTCTTCCGAAGGGACTAAAACATCATTGTAGTTGGCTAACCAAAGTGGATAATCATCAAACTCGCCACGCAAATAATCTTTGTAATAATGGTAGTAAGTGTAAATAATGGGTTTTTCGCCATATTTTTCTTCTATAATTTTACACCAAACCTTCAGGTCTTCTATCAATTTTTCCTTAGATTTTCTTCTGGGAATTCTTTCGATGTCTAAAACAGGTCGTAAATCTCCGCTTTCTAGATTTACACTTTCTAAGAAATTATTGGCTTGTAAAATGGGGTCTTCGTCTGCACGATAAAAGTGATAAGCACCTCTCGTAAGATTATTTTCTTTAGCCAATTCCCAAAAATCATCAAAATGTTTGTCTTTTTTTCGGTTTCCCATAGAAGCTCTCATAATCACAAATTCTAACGGAATAGAACCATTGGCAATGGTAAGGCTGTCCCATTTTATGTCTCGTTTGTGCTGATAATGAGAAATATCGAAACCAAAAATTTTATCATTATATTCGGTGACTATTTTGTTGATTCTTGCGGTTTCTTCTTCAGAATTTTTTAAGTTTTTATGTACAAATTTCTCAAAATACATGGCGTAATAAAATGCCACTTTGTCTCTGAGGTAAAGCCCAGTTCCTAGCAAGGTCAATCCTAAAATTGCTAACAAAATATATCTGCGAAAAAGATAATTTTTTCGTCTGGTTTTATGGATTTTTTTCCTTTTGGTAGCTTTTGGATTGGTTTTTGACATAAGTTTTGCAAAAGTAAAATTTTTAGAAAATAAATTCAGTAATTTTGCCATAATCTTATGGAAATTAGAGATAAAATAATTGTAATCGGTGGTGGTTTTGCAGGGTTGCAATTCGCTAAAAAACTTAATGGCAGTCTTACCAAGAAATTGGTGATGATTGACAAGGCGAATCATCATATGTTTCAGCCGTTATTTTATCAGGTGGCTTGTGGAAGAATTGAGCCTTCTAATATTTCGTTTCCGTTTAGAAAAATTTTTCAGCGTTCTAAAAATATTCAGTTTAGAATGACGGAAGTGAAACAGATTATTCCTTCGGAAAATAAAATTATTACAGAAGACCATGTTTTTCACTATGATAAATTGGTGATTGCAACTGGCTGTAAAACGAATTTCTTTGGAAATCAAAAAATGGAAAATCTGGCTTTTGGGATGAAAAACACTCAGGAAGCGATTTCTATAAGAAACCATGTTTTGCTCACTTTCGAAAAATTAATCATTGAAAAAAGTAGAAGTGATGATGGCAATTGGAACATCGTAATCGTAGGTTCTGGCCCAACTGGTGTGGAATTGGCTGGTGCTTTTGCCGAAATGAAAAGAGAAATCTTGCCGAGAGATTATCCTAGAATGAATTTTGATGATTTAGAAATTATTCTGGTGAGTTCTACCGAAAGACCTTTGGCGGTAATGAGCGAAGAATCTCAGGAAAAATCTGAACAATATTTGAAAGATTTGGGCGTGAGATTTATCTCAAATGATAGAGTTACAGATTATGATGGCGATAGAGTTTATCTAAGTTCTGGTAATGTTATTCCGAGCAATAATGTGATTTGGGCAGCAGGTGTTACTGGGAATATTATTGAAGGATTAACCGAAAATTCCATTAAAAACAATAGGTATATAGTAGATAGATATAATAAAATAGTAGGATTTGATGATATTTATGCAATAGGAGATATTGCTTACATGGAAACCCCGAAATATCCGAATGGTCATCCTCAAGTGGCGAATGTAGCGATTAATCAAGGAAAAAATTTGGCTAAAAATTTCTTAAAAAAAACAGAAAATGATTGGCAACCATACGAATATGATGACAAAGGAAGCATGGCAACCATTGGGAAACATAGAGCGGTAGTAGATTTACCAAAATTTAAATTTCAAGGGATTTTTGCGTGGTATTTTTGGATGTTTCTTCATTTAATGTTGATTTTAAGTGTGAGAAATAAACTCGCCATTTTCTTCAATTGGATGTGGAGTTACATTAATAGAGATTCTTCACTTCGCTTAATCATCATCCCGAATAAAAAAAATAAAACCGAACAATGAGAATAGATATTATAAGTGCAGTTCCTGATTTATTAGAAAGTCCTTTCAAAACTTCCATCCTGAAAAGAGCAATGGAAAAAGGTTTGGCAGAAGTTCATTTTCATAATGTTCGCGATTTTGCATTTAACAAACAACGTCAAATAGATGATACTGTTTATGGTGGCGGCGCTGGAATGGTGATGATGTGTGAACCATTAGATTTATGTATTTCTCAGTTAAAATCTGAGAGAGAGTATGATGATATTATTTATTTAACTCCAGATGGAGAAACTTTTAACCAAAAAATAGCGAATTCTTACTCGCTAAAGAAAAATTTAATTCTGCTTTGTGGTCATTATAAAGGAATAGATCAAAGAATTAGAGATTTACACATTACCAGAGAAATTTCGATTGGTGATTTTGTGCTAACTGGTGGTGAACTGGCAGCTTGTGTATTTGCTGATGCGATTATTCGTCTTTTGCCAGGCGTTTTAAATGATGAACAATCTGCTTTGACGGATAGTTTTCAAGATGATTTGCTTTCTCCGCCTATTTATACCAAACCAGAAGTTTATAAAGGGATGAGAGTTCCAGAAATACTTTTGAGCGGTAATTTTGGTAAAATTGAAGAGTGGAGACATCAGAAAGCAATAGAAATTACACAGCAGAAAAGACCAGATTTATTAAAAGATTTCTAATCATAATAAATTATTTTTACTAAATTTACAATCCGAAAAATTGAGGCAAGGCTATGGAGAATTTTTTGAAAAAAGAACTTGTCATGTTCTATAATGTAGAAAACTTGTTTTCTCCAGACCCTAAACCAAAACATTTTTTAGATCCTACCATTTCTGGATTAAGGAATTGGGACGAAAGAAAGTATCAGAATAAACTTCGAAAAATAGCTAATGTTTTCAGGCTTATCGAAGAAAAAGAAGAGGTACTTCCGATGATTGTAGGTTTGTGTGAGGTGAATAATGAAGAAGTTTTGCAAGACTTAATTCAACAAGAACCCCTTCAAAATTATGATTTTGTTCATTATAATTCTTTAGATGAAAGAGGCGTAGATACAGCGCTTCTGTACGATAAGAGAAAAATAGAATTAGTAGATTCTGAAGCCATTTCTTTTATTTTCGAAGGAGTTAATCAAGAGCAAAATGAGTATTATGATACAACCAGAGATGTTCTTTTTTGTAAATTGAAATACAATAATGAATTGATTAATGTTTTTGTGGCGCATCTTCCTTCAAAAAGAGAAAAAGATGTAAACAAACCCAAAAGAGATTACATTCTTAATTCGATTAAAGAAAGAGTACTTACTTTGTTAGAAAAAGAAGAACCTATAATAATTTGTGGAGATTTTAATGATGACCCGATTGAAGAAAATTTAAACAATTTATTATATGACAATGGGGTTGATAAGATTTTAGTAAATCCATACGTAGAACTTTACAATAATAAGGTTTATTCTACGTTTCACTACAATCAAGGTCTGCTGTTTGATCAAATTCTTTTCTCTAAACATTTCTTTTTGCCTATATCATCTTTAGCATTTAAAAGTGCTGCGGTCTTTAATTCGGAGAAGCTAAGTGCTTGGGACAAAAAGTTTAAAGGAAGACCTTTTAGAACTTTTGCAGGAACCAGATATCTTGGTGGGTATAGTGATCATTATCCCGTTTATACAATTTTAGAAACAAAAGATAATTAAATTAAAAATGAAAAGCGTTACAGAAGTAGGTTACAAACTAGATGCAATAGATAAAAAGATTATCTATATGCTTATGGACAATGCCAAAACATCTTTGGCTCAAATTTCTAAAAACATTGGTATTTCTACCACTGCTGTACATCAGAGAATTAAAAAATTAGAAACCGCAGGAGTAATAGAAAATTCTGTATCTTTTCTTAACCCAAGAAAAATAGGTTACAAAGTAGTTTCTTACATTGGTGTTTATATGGATCAGCCCAGCCATTTTCAAGAACTGATTAAATCTCTGAACGATATTAATGAAATCGTAGAAGCACATTACACCACAGGAAACTGGACGGTTTTCCTTAAAGTGCTTTGTATTGATAATGATCATCTCATGCAAATTTTAAGTAAAATACAGAAGCTAAAAGGCGTTACTAGAACAGAAACTTTCATATCTTTGGAGCAAAGTATTAATAGACAATTAAAAGTGTAACATTATGAAAATCAACACTTATTTAGATTCTACTTATCTAAAAACTCCAGCTCAATCTGGTCTTACTGAAGAACAAACGCTAGAAATGGTAATTAATCTTGCCAAAGAAGCTATCGAAAATGACATTTTTGCAGTAATGATAAGACCTGATTATGTTAAAAAAATGAAGGAATTCCTTACAGAACAAAATTCTAAAGTAATAATCGGTACAGTAATCGGTTTCCACGAAGGAACTTACTCTAAAGAACATAAATTAGCTGAAGCGCAAAAAGCAATCGAAGATGGAGTAGATGAATTAGATTTTGTAATCAATTATGAAGCCTACAAAAATGGTGAAGTAGATGCAGTAAAATCAGAATTTGTAGACTGTACGAAACTTTGCTTAGATAATGGTAAAATTGCAAAATGGATTATAGAAATCGCTGCACTTACCGATGAGCAAATTGCAGATATTACCAAAAAAATATCTACTTGGGCAGGAGAAAATTTCAAGGCAGAAGAATTACATAAAATATTTGTAAAATCATCTACAGGTTTCTATCAAACAGAAGGAGGAAAGCCAAATGGGGCAACTGTAGAAGGAATTAAAATTATGCTAGAAAACGCAGGCTCACTTCCTGTAAAAGCTGCAGGTGGTGTAAGAACGCCAGAAGAAGCAGAATTCATGATTAACCTAGGCGTAAAAAGAATAGGAACATCTTCTGCAAAAGCTTTAATTAAAAACGAAGAAGTTTCTGGAGGATACTAATGATTTTTCGAAATTTCTCAAAATAAAAAAACCATCGAATTTCGATGGTTTTTCTTTTTTATGGTTAAAAAAATTATTGCTGTTTTACTACTTGCGTTACCTTTTGGGTATTATCTGACAAGGTGTATTTCATTAAATATTTGCCAGGTTTCAGTTTGTCTAATCTAATTTCGGCGGTGTTCATATTCACCATTGTTTCTGAAATTTGAGTCCCAATAATCGAATAAAAAGTTACAGATTTTACCTTTAGCAAAGGATTTTTAGCCTTTACAATAATAAAATCTCTAGCAGGATTAGGATAAGCTACTAAAGCTCCATCATCAGATTTTTGAGAATCAGAAAACGGCTCTCTTAATGTTTGTTGAGCTTTTGCTTCGCCCGAAAACATTAATAGACCTACCGAAAATAATATAAAATATAAAGTTCTTTTCATTTTACTTTAATTATTCTTATCTCAAAGAATAAACAAATTTATTTAAACGAATTGATATACACAATAGTTATAAATAACTAAATTTGCAGTATATAAAACAAACACTGTTCCAAAAATGATAATTTTTTCAAGAAATAGAAGATTAAGAACCAACGAGAGCATCAGAAGTTTAGTAAGAGAAACCGTTCTTACAACTCATGATTTTGTTATGCCAATGTTCGTAATGGAAGGCGAAAACGCACAAGAAGCCATTCCATCAATGCCAGGAATTTTCCGCAGAACCGTAGATTTAACAGTGAAAGAATGTAAAGAACTTTTTTCACTAGGAGTGAAAGCGGTTAATATTTACATGAAAGTTCCAGAACATTTAAAAGACAATCTAGGAACCGAAGCTTGGAATACACTTGGTTTGATGCAAAGAACCATCAGAGAAATTAAAAATGCCATTCCTGAAATGATTGTAATGCCAGATGTTGCATTAGATCCTTATTCAATCTATGGACATGACGGAATTATTACCAATGGGCAAGTAGATAATGATGCTACCAATGATGCTTTGGCAAGAATGTCTGTTTCTCATGCAGAAGCAGGTGCAGACGTTGTAGCGCCAAGTGATATGATGGATGGAAGAGTTGCTGCAATTCGTCAAGCTTTAGAAGAAACTGGGCATATTAATGTAGGAATTTTGAGCTACGCCGCAAAATATGCAAGTTCATTCTATGGACCTTTCAGAAGTGCATTAGATTCTGCTCCGAAAGATTTTCAGGAAATTCCAAAAGATAAAAAGACCTACCAAATGGATTTTCATAATTCTAGAGAAGCCTTAAATGAAGTTTACAAAGACATCGAAGAAGGCGCTGATATTATCATGATAAAGCCAGGTCTTCCGTATTTAGATATTGTAGCTAAGGTTCGTCAAGAAATAGATTTACCAATCGCCGTTTATAATGTGAGCGGAGAATATGCAATGCTGAAAGCGGCTGCTCAAAACGGTTGGTTAGATAATGACAAAGCCATAATAGAAAGCCTTACTTGTATTAAAAGAGCAGGTGCAGATATGATTTTCACCTATGCTGCCAAAGAAGCTGCTATTCTTTTAAATCAATAAAATTTTAAAAAAAAATATTCAAAAAATCGTTCCTAGAAATAAGGAACGATTTTTGTTTCTTGAGAGTTCTGAACACTTTACATTCAACAATTTTTATATCTTTGTCTCTATGATTTTACGTGGCGAAAATTTAATTAAAGAATACGGACCCAAAAAAGTAGTAAAAGGTGTTACCGTAGAAGTAAAAAAAGGAGAAATTGTAGGTTTACTCGGGCCAAATGGTGCGGGAAAAACCACTACTTTCTATATGATTGTGGGATTGGTAAAACCTACTTCTGGCAAAATTACGCTTGACGGAAAAGATATTACTAATGATGCCATGTATAAACGTGCGCAAAAAGGAATTGGTTATTTGGCTCAGGAAGCTTCTGTTTTTAGAAAACTGTCAGTAGAAGATAATATTTTAGGCGTTTTACAACTCACCAATAAATCTAAAGAAGAACAAATACGCAGAACCAATGAACTGATTGAAGAGTTTTCTCTAGAGCACGTTCGTAAAAACCGTGGAGACTTGCTTTCAGGAGGTGAAAGACGTAGAACCGAAATCGCGCGTTGTCTTGCTACAGACCCAGATTTTATTCTTTTAGATGAGCCTTTTGCAGGAGTAGACCCTATTGCGGTAGAAGATATTCAGAAAATTATCAGAAGTTTGGTGAAAAAAGACATAGGTGTTTTAATTACTGACCACAATGTTCAACAAACTTTGGCAATTACCAATAAAACCTACATCATGTTCGAAGGAAACATCTTGAAAGAAGGTTTACCAGAAGATTTAGCTAATGATCCACAAGTAAGACAAGCTTATTTGGGTGAGAATTTTAGATTTGAAAAATTCTAAACATCCATCATCTAACATCCAACATCCTGCTATTTTATGAAAATCTACACCAAAACTGGCGATAAAGGCGAAACCTCTTTGTACGGAGGAACCAGAGTTTCAAAAGCTGCTGCAAGAGTAGAGTCTTACGGAACTTTAGACGAACTTAATGCGTTCATTGGTTTGGCAAAAGCCGAAATTTCCGATGAAAAAGTATTGAATCAACTGCAGAAAATTCAGTTTGATTTATTTACCGTAGGTTCAGAAGCAGCTACGCCAACAGATAAACTGATTTTAGCCAATGGTAAAAATCGTTTAGATTTAATGATTTCCGAAGAAGAAATATTAGAATTAGAATATTGGATGGATGATTTAGATGCGTCTTTAGAACCTTTACAATTCTTTATTTTACCAAGCGGTGGAAAAGCTGCTGCATCTATTCACGTTTGTAGAACGGTCTGCAGAAGAGCAGAACGCGCTATGGTTCATCTCAATGAAACCGAAGAAGTAAGAGCAGAACTCATCAAATATCTCAATAGATTGTCTGATTATCTTTTTATTTTGGCAAGATATATCTCTAAAATTTCTGGAGAAAAAGAAGAATACTGGAATCCTTCAGAAAGAGCTAAGTAAAACGCTCTAAACAATTATAAAATCTGTGATAAAATCTGCACTTCTTTTCATCAACGGAACTCCACCTCATGAACTTCCTCATTTGGAAGGTTATGATGTGATTGCATGTAGTGATGGGGCTTTTCATTATTTAAAAGATAAAAATTTCCCTCTGGATAAACTAGATTTTATTTCAGGAGATTTTGATTCTCATGAAGGCAGTGATGAAAATATTTACCACGAAAAATTTATTCATACTCCAGACCAAGATTTTACAGATTTTCAAAAAGCTTTAGACATTCTCAAAAAAAATGGAGTAAAAAGAGTAGATGTTTACGGAGGAAGTGGTGGTGAACAAGACCATTTTCTCGGGAATCTTCATGTAGCTTTTCTCTTTAAAAATGAAATGGAAATCACTTTTTTTGACGAGTTTTCCAGATACTTTTTCATCTCTAAAAATTTTAAAATACACGATGTAGAAGGAAAGATGATTTCGCTTTTACCATTTCCTTTTGTAGAAAAAATTTCGACCAAAGGTCTTAACTGGGAGCTCTTTAACGAAGAATTGAGCTTAACCAGAAGAGTAGGAACCCGAAATTTTGCCCGAGAAAATACCGTAGAAATCACTTATGAAAACGGCGATGTATTGATTTTTATAGGAAACTAAATTTGTGAATTTTTAACTCAAAAAATCCAATCTTTTTTCGCATTTTTGTAGTCTTAAATTTTTGCAATAAATGAAGATAAAATATGCTGAACTTATTGACCAAACACTTTACTTTCCGCAAGAGGAATTTAAGTATGAGGATCAACAGTTGTACTTTCATGATATTCCTTTGATGGACTTGGTAGAAAAATTCGGAACCCCGCTTAAGTTCAGTTATTTACCCAAGATTTCGCAAAACATTCAGCGTGCAAAAACGTGGTTTAAAGATGCCATCAAAAAGAATGAATATAAAAATTCTTACAGATACTGTTACTGTACCAAATCTTCGCACTTTTCTTTCGTATTAGAAGAAGCGCTTAAGAATGATATTTCTATCGAAACGTCTTCTGCTTTTGACATGAATATTGTTAAAAACCTATTCGAAACAGGGAAAATTGACAAGACAATAGAAGTGGTTTGTAATGGTTTCAAAACCGATGATTATTTGGCTAAAATTTCAGATTTAATCAATAATGGTTTTGAAAATGTGATTCCTGTTTTAGATAATTACAGAGAATTAGATAAACTGACCGAAAGTATAGATACTACCTTTGACATTGGAATTAGAATTGCTTCGGAAGAAGAACCGAAATTCGAATTTTACACCAGCAGATTAGGAATTGGGTACAAAGATATTATCCCTTATTACAGCCAAAAAATTGCAGAACACCCGAATGCAAGGTTGAAAATGCTTCACTTTTTCATCAATACCGGAATTAAAGATACAGCGTACTATTGGAATGAACTTTTCAAATGTTTGAGAGTATATGCAAGATTGAAAAAAATTGCGCCAGAAGTAGATTCACTGAATATTGGTGGTGGTTTTCCAATTAAAAATTCTTTGCAATTTGATTATGATTATGAATACATGGCAAATGAAATCGTGTATCAAATCAAAAAATTCTGTGAAGAAGAAGGAGTAGAAGAACCAAACATTTACACTGAATTTGGTAGTTTTACTGTAGGTGAAAGTGCTGGAAATTTATACAAAATCATTTCTCAAAAACGCCAAAACGACAGAGAAAAATGGAACATGATAGACTCTTCTTTCATGACTACACTTCCAGATTCTTGGGCGATTTCTAAGCGTTTTATCATGTTTCCGCTGAATCGTTGGGAAGATTCTTATGAAAGAGTTTTCTTAGGCGGATTAACATGTGATTCAGATGATTATTACAATTCTGAGCAACATGCAAATGCGATTTATTTGCCAGTATTCAGCGATACCAAACCATTGTACATTGGTTTCTTTAACACAGGAGCTTATCAAGAAAGTATTGCTGGTTTTGGTGGTGTACACCACTGTTTATTGCCTCAGCCAAAACATATTCTCATCCAAAAAGCTAAAAACGGAAAATTACAATACGAGGTTTTCAGCGAAGAGCAAAAACCTGAAGATGTATTGCATCTTTTAGGATATAAATAATTGGTTAATAGAATTTTATATTATAATAAAAACATAAAAATTTAAAATTTCAATGAAAACATACGCAGGAATTCCTGAAGAAAATGCACAGTTAGAAACTTCAAAAGTAATGCTTGTTACGGTTCCTTATGACGGAACTTCTACTTGGGGAAAAGGTGCAGATAAAGGTCCAGAACTTTTCTTAGATGCTTCAGAAAACATGGAGCTTTATGATATAGAAACAGATACAGAACCTTATTTAGAGGGAGTTTGGCTGGCTGGTGAAGTTTCAGAAAATGCTTCGCCTGAAGCGATGACAGAAGCGGTTTACCAAAAAACCAAAGAAATGATGCAAAACGAAGGAAAGTTATTTACACTTTTCGGAGGTGAGCATTCTGTTTCTATCGGTTCAATTAGAGCATTTGGAGAAAAATATCCAGATTTAACAGTTCTTCAGTTAGATGCACATACCGATTTGAGACCAGAGTTTCACGGTTCTACTTCTAACCATGCTTGTGCGGTTTTTGAAGCTTCTCAAAAATTAAATCTAGTACAAGTAGGAATTCGTTCTTGTGATGCAGAAGAAATGCAATACGTTCCAAAAGGACAGTGTTTCTGGGCGCATGAAATTGCTAAAAATCCGAATTGGATAGATGATGTTTTAGAAAAAGTTTCTGCTAATGTGTATATTACTATTGATTTAGATGCTTTTGATCCGTCATTTGCACCAAGTACAGGAACACCAGAACCAGGAGGTTTAGAATGGTACCCTACATTAGAATTATTGAAAAAAGTGTTCGAAAAGTGTAATGTAGTAGCTTTTGATATTGTAGAATTAATGGATTCTCCTTACGTGAAACCTACTGCGTTTTTAGCAGCTAAGTTGTATTACAAAATGTTGGCTTACTATCATTTAAACCAAAAATAAAAAATTGATTTATTCAAAATAAATTTAAAAAGCATCAGAATTCTGGTGCTTTTTTATTTAGCTCTGATTTGAAATTTCAAAAATTTAATAAAACTTTATAAAAATTGTATAAAGTAGACCTAGTTTTTATCTTTACATTTGGAAACAATAATCATTAAAACCTTCTCATTATGAAAAAAACGATTAAAATCACTGCTTTAGCTTTCGTGGTTTCTTTTGCCGCTATCTCATGTCAAAAATCTGTTTCAGATGCAGAACTGACTACGCAATCTACTACAGCTATTTCTGCGTATCCTGAAACTTCTGTTGAGGTAAAAGATGGAGTGGCGCATTTAAGCGGAACTTTTGCTTCTCAAGGTGATAAAGATGCTGCCATTGCTGCGATTAAAAAGATTAAAGGAGTAAGAGATGTGATGGATATGGCAAGTGTAGAAGCTGCAGATCCTGTAATGGAGACGATTACAGCGATAGACCAAGATACACAAAATAAAGTAGCAGATGCTATTAAGGATTTCCCATCGGTAAAAATGGATGTAGAAAATGGCGAACTTACTTTAACTGGAGAAGTTACAGCAGAACAGGCTAAAAAGATTAAAATGTCTGTAGATGCATTGAAGGTAGGAAAGGTAAATTATGATTATAGCATTAAAGACTAAACGCCATGTCATCTTTATGTTTATGGAAACCTATATAAAGTTTAATTTTACGAAAATCAGTAAAATATGAAAAAAAGGTTACGCTTTTCCAGATATTTAAAAGCTTAATTCAAGTCTCAAAAATATATTTACAGTCCCGAATTTTTCGGGATTTTTTTATTTTTTTAATTGAATTCTTAAAATTTTGGCGGAGTATGATAAAAACTTATATTTGTATTCTATAGAAAATCAATATATGAAAGGACAAAACAAACTCTTCTTTGCAATTATCATTGCTCTTGTTTTAGGGGTAATTATTGGTGGGGTAGTTCACACTCAGTTTCCAGAAAATACAGAATCTTTTTCTAAAAATATAAAACTTCTCGGAACCATCTTTATCAGATTGGTACAGATGATTATCGCACCATTGGTTTTCACTACATTAGTTGTGGGAATTGCGAAAATGGGAGATACTGCAATGATTGGTAGAGTAGGAGGTAAAGCGATGCTTTGGTTTATTACAGCTTCTTTGGTTTCGCTTATGTTAGGTTTAGTTTTGGTAAACTGGTTAGAGCCTGGTCATGTTACCAAATTACCAATTCAAGATGCAACGTCTGCTAAAGAAATCTTGGATAATTCCAAAGGATTTTCTCTGGAAGATTTTGTGAAACACGTAGTCCCAAAAAGCGTTTTCGAAGCTTTTGCTACCAATGAGGTTCTACAAATTGTATTGTTTTCTATCATGTTTGGGATTGCCCTTTCTCATTTGGGTGATGAATATTCTAAACCTGTTATCAAGTTTTTAGATATTTGCGCACATGCTATTCTGAAAATGGTAGGTTATATCATGTGGTTTGCTCCACTGGGTGTTTTAGGAGCTATTGCAGCAGTTGTGGCAACCAATGGTTTCGAAATTTTCAAAGTTTATGCGATTTATCTTCGAGATTTCTTCTTTGCACTTGGGGTTTTATGGTTGATTTTATGTATTGTAGGATATTTTATCTTAGGAAATAGATTATTCGAATTACTAAGAAGAATAAAAGAGCCTTTACTTATCGCCTTTTCTACCACCAGTTCAGAAGCGGTTTTCCCGAAATTGGTAACAGAATTAGAGCGCTTTGGATGTAATAACAGAATTGTATCATTCATTTTACCACTAGGATATTCTTTCAATTTAGATGGAAGCATGATGTATATGACTTTCGCATCTATTTTCATTGCTCAGATTTATGGAATCGACATGACGGTTGGTCAACAAATCACCATGCTTTTGGTGTTAATGCTCACTTCAAAAGGAATTGCAGGAGTTCCAAGAGCGAGTTTGGTGATTATTGTAGCGACTTGTTCTATGTTCGGAATTCCGCCAGAAGGAATTGCACTCATTTTACCGATAGACCATTTCTGTGATATGGGAAGAAGTATGACCAATGTTTTAGGAAACGCACTCGCTACTTCAGCCGTTTCTAAATGGGAAGGACAACTGGATAACCACGGTGGTGAATTATAAATTTTTATAATGACAAAAATTAAAAACTTCGGAACTATCTGAAGTTTTTTTTATTGTAAATCAATTCTATCAATTACCATTATTGTTATTTTTATTCATTCCAAATTAATTATTTTTATGTAAATTTGTATCTCAAAAAATTTCAAAAAATTATGTTGACGAAAACTAGAGTTCAGGAGTTTCTGAAAGAAATAGAAGTTGATGATTTAGTACAAAACTTCCAAGTAATGGGTGATGATGTGTACATTGATATGATTGCACATTCCCCAGCAATGCACGAAAAGAAGAAGCTAGAAGCAGCTATGAAGCAGGCTTTTGCTACGGAATTTGGTGACCAAGTAGTGCTGAAACTTAAAATTACTTCGCCTGAGCCCTCGCAAGTTCAACAGAATCAAATCAAAGGAAAAGAAATCCCAGGAATTCAAAATATTATCTCCATTGCTTCTGGTAAAGGTGGCGTAGGAAAATCTACAGTTACTGCAAACTTAGCTGTGACTTTACAAAAAATGGGATTCTCTGTAGGCGTTCTTGATGCAGATATTTACGGACCATCTGTTCCTACTATGTTTGATACCGAAGCAGAAAAACCAATTTCTGTAGAAGTAGATGGTAAAAATATGATGAAACCTATCGAAAATTACGGCGTTAAAATGCTTTCGATTGGTTATTTCTCTGGAGCTAATCAAGCAGTAGTGTGGAGAGGACCTATGGCAAGTAAAGCTTTGAATCAAATGCTTCGTGATGCAGCTTGGGGAAATCTAGATTTCTTATTAATAGACCTTCCTCCAGGAACAGGAGATATTCACCTTTCGATTATTCAAGAAGTTCCTGTAACGGGTGCTGTAATCGTTTCTACACCACAACATGTAGCTTTAGCAGACGTGAAAAAAGGAATCGCTATGTTTACGATGGAAAGCATTAATATTCCAGTTTTAGGTTTAATTGAAAATATGGCGTATTTTACACCTGAAGAATTGCCAGAAAATAAATATTACATTTTTGGAAAACAAGGAGCTCAATTCATGGCAGAAGATTTAGGAATTCCTGTTTTAGGTGAAATTCCTTTAATTCAAAGCATCAGAGAAGCGGGAGATGTTGGTAGACCAGTAGCATTGCAAGAAGGTTCTAAAATTGCAGAAATCTATAAAGAAACTGCACAAAAAATGATAGAAAGCTTAGTGGAAAGAAATAAAAATCTACCACCAACTGAAGCGGTGAAAATTACAACAATGGCAGGTTGTTCGCCTAAGAAATAATTAGGGCAATTACAATTTTTGAATACAAATTTTGAATAAATTATGAATAAAGATAAACTCACTCACGAAGAAATAGTAACCAAAGTAATGGAAGCTTTGGAAAGTATTCGTCCGTTTCTAAATAATGATGGTGGTGATATAGAATTGGTAGATGTTATTGATAATAGAGTAATGGTAAAATTGCAAGGAAACTGTTCTGGTTGCCCTATGAGTTTTTCTACCATGAAACTAGGTGTAGAAAATACCATCAAACAATTTGTGCCAAGCATCAAAGAAGTGGTGAGTGTAGACTAATCTTTTTTGCGAAAAAATAAATGAAGGCTGCAATTTTGCAGCCTTTTGTGTTTTTATGTTTCAATTTATTTTTTGCCTAACCCGAGTTCTTTAATTGCCATTTCGCGCATTTCTACTTTTCTTACTTTTCCCGAAATCGTCATTGGGAATTCTTGTACGAATTTCCAGTATTTGGGAACTTTATAATGGGCAATTTGTCCTTTGCAGAAGTTGACAAGCTCTTCTTCGGTTAAAGAAAATCCTTCTCTTACTTTAATCCAAGCCATTACTTCCTCTCCGAATTTTTCACTCGGAATGCCAATAACTTGAGCATCTAAAACATTAGGATATTGATATAAAAAATCTTCAATTTCTTTAGGAGAAATGTTTTCCCCTCCTCTGATAATCAAGTCTTTAATTCTTCCAGAAATATGAATGTAACCTTCTTCGTCCATCATGGCTAAATCGCCAGTATGCATCCATCTTGCGCTGTCTAAAACTTGATTGGTTGCTTCTGGATTATCCCAATATTTTAACATTACAGAGTAACCTCTGGTACAGAGTTCTCCATTTTCGCCTCTGTTCACGATTTTACCGGTTTCTGGATTGATGATTTTAATTTCTAAATGGTCATGAATGGTTCCTACTGAGTGAATTTGTTTTTCAAAAGGAGTTCCAATTTTAGTCTGAGTAGAAACCGGCGAAGTTTCCGTCATTCCGTAGCAAATGGTCACTTCTTTCATGTTCATTTGGTTTTCTACTCTTTTCATTACTTCTGGCGGACAAACTGCTCCTGCCATAACCCCCGTTCTAAGGCTCGAAAGATCATAATTTTTTAAATCCAGTTCATGCAAAGTAGCGATAAACATCGTAGGAACGCCATAAAGGGACGTACATTTTTCTTTTTCTACCACTTCTAAAGTTATTTTTGGATCAAAACTATCATTAGGAATAACCATGGTAGAACCGTGAGCGGTACAACATAAATTTCCGATGACCATTCCGAAGCAATGATAAAAAGGAACAGGAATACAAACTCTATCTTTTTCGGTATAATGAAGTCTGATGCCAATGAAATACCCATTATTCAAAATATTATGATGAGATAAAGTAACTCCTTTTGGGAAACCTGTAGTTCCAGAAGTATATTGAATATTTACAGGGTCGTCAAACTGAATTTGGTTTTCATAATTTTGAAGTTCTTCATCAGAAATGTGAGCCGCTCCTTTTAGAAAATCATCCCAGTTTTCATCAAAAAAGACTTCATCTAGTAGCGTAGAGGTAAATTCTCGAGCATCGTCTACCATTTTTTTATAATTGCTGGTTTTGAAACTCAAGGAAGCAAAAATATATTTGATTTGAGATTGATTCAATACAAAAATTAGTTCACTGGTTCTGTAAGCAGGATTAATGTTAACCAAAATCACTCCAATTCTGGCAGTTGCATATTGCAGTAAAACCCATTCATAACGATTGGGAGACCAAATTCCAACTCTATCACCTGGTTTTGCGCCTAGATGTAAAATTGCTTTGGCAACTTGCGAAGTTTGCTCATAAAATTCTTCGTAAGTAGCTCTGTAATTTTGGTGTGAACATATCAGAGCATCATTTTTAGGAAATCTTTCTACTGTTTTCTTTAAATTTTCGCCAATAGTTTCTCCTAAAAGTGGAATAGAAGAATCGCCGTGAACATAGGATAATTGAGTATTCATTCTTTATATTTTTTGTAAGAAAAAAAACCTTTCTTTGCAGAAAGGTAGAATAAAGGTATAAAGAATTTGTAATAAATGGGTTATATGTATATTAATTTAGCAAGATTATGAAGATTTCTTTTTCACTTTATCATAAATGCTGTGAATTAATCCATCTGCAACAGAAATTTTTGGAACGAAAATCTGTGAAATTTCTGCCCAACCTAATACTTTATTGAAAATTTCTAGTGCCGGAACAATTACATCTGCTCTGTCTTCTCTCAAATTATGTTTCAGCATTCTTTCTTCTACGGTAAGTTCTTTTAAATCTTTATAAAAAGTTTTGAGCATATTCGCGGACATTGGTTTTCCGTCTTTGGTTTTGCTCATACTGAAAATTTTATTGATGTTTCCGCCAGAACCAATTGCAACCATAGGTTTTTTGCTCACGACTTTTGTTTTGATTTCGGTTTTCATTTCTTCCCAATTTTCTTTGGTGACCAAATTATTGAGTAATCTAATCGTACCAATATTGAAAGAATGTTCATATTTCATTTTCCCATTTTCGTAGTATGTTAATTCTGTAGAACCACCACCTACGTCTATATACAAATATCCAAAATTTTTATCAAGACCTTCTGCTACGTGATTTTCGTAGATAAGAGTAGCTTCTTCGTCTCCAGAAATAATTTCTATTTCTATGCCAGATTCTTTTTTGACCAAATCTCTGATTTCTTTACCGTTTTTGGCATCACGCATGGCACTTGTAGCACAAGCTCGGTAATATTCTACACCATAAATTTCCATCAATTGAGAGAAAACTTTCATAGATTTAATGACCATTTCCTTTCTTTCTTTGCCAATTTCGCCAGTAGTAAAAACATCTATTCCCAATCTGAAAGGAATTCTTAGAAGATTCAGTTTTACGAATTCTGGCTTTCCTTTTTTAGATTCTTTTACTTCATTAATGAGCAACCTCGCTGCATTACTCCCGATGTCTATTGCTGCAATTTTCATGTTTTATAATTCTTTTGGGGTGTGGAAGAATAAGAAATTTTTCTCTGCATTTTTAAAATCTTTCCAACTGTTAGCAGAAATTTTAAAAGCAACTACAGAGCAAGTTGGCATATGTTCTATATTTTCATTAGTTAGAGAATTGGCAAAATATGTAATCCCATTATTATGAGAAAAAATGGCAATGTGTTCTAAAGAATCGCTTAAATTTTCTATTACTTCTAGAAATTCTGTAGGCGAAGCATTGTATAATTCTTCTGTTTTTTGAATGTTTTTATTTTCATACACTTCAGCAAAATATCTACAAGTAGTCAATGCTCTTTTTGCAGGACTGGTTACAAATGCGTCTATGGTTGTAGGAATTTCTTTGAGAAATTTCGCCATTTTAGGTGCATCTTTGTGTCCGCGCTCATTTAGTGATCGGTCAAAATCATCTGTGTTCGTTGGCCAATCACTTTTGGCATGTCTTACTAAAAGAAGTGTTTTCATAGAGTAGAAAAGTTTCTGAGTTTAAAATTAGCAAAAATTTGAATTTCTACAAGCTGAAAAATTTTAGTAAATTTGCAAACTATGAGTCAAGTAGTTGCCATTGATTACGGAAAAGCGCGTTGCGGAATTGCAGCTACAGATGATATGCAGTTGATTGCTAGTGCATTAACTACTGTAGAAACCAAAAATATATTTTCTTTTTTAGAAAAATATTTTTCAGAAAATAAAGTTGAAACGCTGGTGATAGGTTTACCTACTGATTTGAAAGGAAATTTATCAGAAATAGAGACGGATATTTTAATATTTATAGAAAAAGTGAAAGAACTTTTTCCTGAAGTAGAAATTCATCGATTTGATGAACGTTTTACCTCAAAAATGGCTTCGTTTTTTATCTCTCAAAGTGGGAAAAATAAAAAGCAGAGACAAGAAAAAGCGCTCATCGATAAAGTGAGTGCCACGATAATTTTACAGAATTTTTTAGAACAAAAACAAAGATGATTTTACCAATCAGAGCATACGGAGACACGGTTTTAAGAAAAAAAGCCCATGATATTACGCCAGATTATCCTGAGCTTAAAGAACTTATAGACAATATGTTCGAAACCATGAACGCAGCACATGGAATAGGTCTTGCTGCGCCTCAAATAGGCTTAGATATTCGTCTTTTCATCGTAGATGTAACTCCATTAGCTGATGATGAAGACTATGAAGATATTGCAGATGAATTGCAAGATTTCAAAAAAGTATTCATTAACGCTAGAATTTTAGAAGAAAGCGGTAATGAATGGAAATTTAATGAAGGTTGTCTTTCGATTCCTGATGTAAGAGAAGATGTAAGCAGAAAAGAAACCATTTTGATAGAATATTTTGACGAAAATTTCGTTAAACATACCGAAACTTTTTCAGACATTAGAGCCAGAGTAATTCAGCATGAGTATGACCACATCGAAGGTGTACTTTTTACGGATAAACTCAGTCCATTAAAGAAAAAAATAATCAAAGGGAAATTAACTAAAATTACTTCAGGAGATATTCATGTAGGATATAAAATGAGATTTCCGAAGTAACAAATATCTCAAGTTCGAGACTTATAGAATCACCAAAAAATCTTGAACAAAACTATTTTGAACTTAAAAAAATAAAAATAAAATGCAGTTAGAAAAAATAATTTCGATTTCTGGGAAACCAGGTTTGTTTACCCTAGTAACGCAATTAAGATCAGGTTTTATTGTAGAAGATATTTCTACAGGAAAAAAAGCAAGTATTTCTAATACTTCACAAGTAAGTTTATTAGACAATATTGCCATTTATACTTTTGACCAAGAAGTTCCACTTTTTCAAGTAATGAAAAATATTGCTGAAAAATATGATTATAAAGAAGCTATTAATCACAAATCTTCTGATAATGAACTAAAAGCATTTATGTCTTCAGTTTTACCAAACTATGACGTAGATAGAGTTTATGGTTCAGATATTAAGAAATTAGTACAATGGTATAACTTATTACAAAAAGCAGGATTTATTACTCCAGAAGCTTTTGTAAAAGCAGAAGAACCAGCGGTAGAAGAAGCTGAGGTAGTAGAAGAAAAGCCAGCAGAAAAGAAAGCAGCAGCTAAAAAAGCGGCTCCAAAAACAGAAAAACCAGCTGCCCCAAAAGCGAAAGCATCTTCATCTGCTAAAACTACCGTAAAATCTACTCAAAGAAAACAAGGATAATCTTACTTTTTGCTTTTAGCAATAAGTAATTTGCATAGCTTTGTCAAAGTTCCGAACTTTGACAAAGTTTTTTTTATCACATAATCTCATCCACACATCATCATGAATTCCAAAGAACAAAAACTAGACGCCTTCTCTAAATTACTCGATATCATGGACGATTTGCGAGAAAAATGTCCATGGGATAGAAAGCAAGATTTACAATCTTTGAGACATTTGACGCTAGAAGAAGTCTATGAACTTTCTGATGCTTTACTCGAAGAAAATCTTACAGAAATTAAGAAAGAATTGGGTGATGTTTTATTGCATTTGGTTTTTTATGCTAAAATTGGTTCAGAAAAGAAGAGTTTTGATATTGCAGATGTGATTAATTCACTTAACGAGAAACTCATTTTCCGTCATCCTCACATTTATGGAAATGTAGAAGTGAAAGACGAAGAAGAAGTGAAGCAAAATTGGGAAAAACTGAAGTTGAAAGAAGGAAACAAGTCTATTTTAGCAGGAGTTCCGAAAAGTTTGCCACCGATTATTAAAGCATATCGAATTCAGGAAAAAGTAAAAGGAATCGGTTTTGAATTTGCTTCTGTCGAAGATGCTTGGAAAAAAGTAGATGAAGAACTCGCCGAATTTCATGCCGAAACCAATCCAGAAAAAAAGGAACAAGAATTAGGAGATGTTTTCTTTTCGCTGATTAATTACGCCAGACTTTCTGGGCTTAATGCAGACTCTGCTCTGGAACGCACCAATATTAAGTTTATCAAACGTTTCCAAACGCTAGAAAAATTGGCTTTAGAAAAAAATCTTAACCTTGCAGAAATGTCTTTAGAAGAAATGGATATTCTTTGGGAAGAAGCCAAGAAAACGGTTTAATTATTTCGCATAAGATTCTACGCTGGTAATCAAATACCAAATGAGAATCAAGGTGAAAACAATCAAAATAATGGTTGAAAGCCCGATTAAAAAAGAATTGTTTTTAAATGAATCTTCATTAATCTGTTTTTCAGTTTTTTTATAACGGAAGTATCCAAAAATGGAAATAATAAGCCCAAAAACAACTAATAAGATTCCTATCTCTGCTGAATAACTTTTGTTATGAATGATGTTTGGGTTCCCGAATATCAGTGAAAATTGTTTCAAAAAAAGAGAGAATTTTACCACTACAAAACCAAACGCCATCACTCCAATTCCCGTTCTTAACCATGCTAAAAAAGTTCTTTCGTTAGCAAGATGGTCATTAAGGTTTTTAGGTTTATCGGGTTGCATAACCAATTTTTCTTGACAATTTAAGTATTATTTTTTGATTGAAAATAAATTGGCAGAATATTTCTTCTGCCAATTCTACATTTTTTATTTCAAAATCTCCACTTCAATCACTGAGTTGTTAAATATTTTTTGGAAAGCTTTAGTATAATCAGATTTTTCTGCTTTGTAAGGATTTTCTATAAATTTCTGAGGATTTACAGCAAATAGAGGATAAGCTGTACTCTGCACTTGAATTTGGATTTTGTGTCCTTTTTTGAAAGTGTGCAATACATCTTGAAGGTTAAAAACCACTTCTGTTTCTTGATTAGGAACTAATGCTTCTGGTTTTTCAAAAGAATTTCTAAATCTCGCAGGCATGATTTCGCTTCTTACCATTTGGTGATAATTTCCGTAGATTACGCCCGGTTTTTCTTTCATTCCTTTTTCGTCTGCAGGATAAATATCAATCAGTTTTACGAAAAAGTCTGCATCTGTTCCTGTAGTCGCTATTTTTAATTTTACTTTAATTTCTCCAGCCAAAGTAAGGTCTTCTGCAAGGATTTCTGTGGTGAAAGAAGCTACATCTGGTCTATTTTCTGCAAATCTTTGGTCTTCACTCATGTAATTTCTAGGTGTAAAACCATTGAAGTCTTTCAAATTAGTACTGCTCGGAACAGGTTTGTTTGGATCAGAATAATATTCTGTGAAAGATACATTAGTAGGTGATTCTATACTAAACTGTCCGTTTTCTCTTAAATAAAAAGCAGTTTTTTGAGCATTTTTCGGTGGCCATTCTGCAAATTGTTTCCATTCCTTTTTACCAGTATCAAACATATAGGCTTCAGGAAGGTCAATTGCAGATTTGGTGTTCTTTAAATGATGATTAAAGAACGGAGTTTCTATATTTTTTTGATAAAAAGTAGCAATGCTATCCCCGAAATATACTTCATTATGAAAATGTTTTCCCATTTCATAAGACCATCCACCATGAGAAAAAGGCCCCATTACAATAGAGTTTTTAGCTTTAGGATTGTTATTTTCAATGGTTTTGTAAATGTGAAGCGGACCTCTCAAATCTTCTGCGTCAAACCAACCGCCAACTGTCATTACGGCGTGTTTTATGTTTTTGAGATGAGGTAAAAGGTCTCTTTTTTTCCAAAAATCATCATAATTAGGATGGTCTACAATTTCATTGATGAAAAAATTATCTCTTCCATAATATTTGTCAATGCCTTCTTTTAACGTTCCCATTTCATTGAAGAAAAGTGAACCATCTTCAGATTTTGCACTTAATTTTTTGCTTTGTTCTGTATACCAAGCAGAATTCTCTGGCTTAGTTTTTTGTACTCCAAATACAGGGAAAGTTCTAAAATATCCCATCATAAAAGCTCCATTGTGATGAAAATCGTCAAACCAGAAATCAGAAATAGGAGCTTGAGGAGAAGAAGCTTTCAGAGCAGGATGATTTGCTAAAGTGCCTACTGCAGCATAAAAACCAGGATAAGAAGTTCCGTATTGACCTACATTTCCGTTATTATTTTCAATATTTTTGATGAGCCAATCAATCGTGTCATAAGTATCGGTACTTTCGTCTACATCTTTTTTTGTTTTATGGTCTACTTGAGGCGTCATATTGGTAAATGTACCTTCGCTCATGTATCTTCCGCGAACGTCTTGATAAACGAAAATATATTTATCGTTTTGCAAAAATTTATTCGGACCAAGGCTTCTTTTGTATTGATCTTCACCATAAGGCGCTACAGAATAGCATGTTCTCTGCATTAAAAAGGGATATTTGTTTTTAGCAGAAATATCTTTCGGAATGTAGATAGAGGTGAATAATTTTACACCATCTCTCATGGTGATGTATACTTCTTTTTTGGTGTAATTGTCTTTTACAAAAGTGTTTTGAGCAGAAAGCCAAACAATGCAAAAAATTGCTAAAAGCGCAAGTATTTTCTTCATAAGTCAAATAAATTTTAACAAAAATAATAATTAATCGTTATTATGATTACTAAAACTGAATTTTATTTTAAAAAGATGAATTCTTTAACCCTAAAAAATTAAAAATAGTAAGAAAATCTAGACGTTTTTTCAAATTAAGAAGTCTTTCTGTAATTCCAAACAGCCCAAGAGTTAAAGAAAACAGCCATTCCTAAAATGGAGACAAACTGAGGAATTAAATCTTTGAAACCAGAATTTTTGAGCATAATTAATCGAATGACTTCTATTAAATATGTAAGCGGATTAAGAAGCGTCAATTTTTGAGACCATTCTGGCATGCTTTCAATTGGCGTATATAAACCGCTCATCATTATAAAAATCATCATGAAGAAAAATATGGTAAACATTGCCTGTTGCTGCGTTTCACTATAGGTGGAAATCAATAAACCAAATCCTAAAATGGCTAAAAGATAAACTCCTACAAAGAAATAAAGTAGTGGTAAACTCCCATAAATTTCTATCCCATAGACAAATCTGGAAACCAAAAGTCCCATGGTAAAAGCTACATTTGCCAAAATCCAAAAGGGAATAAGTTTCCCGAGGATGAAAGTAGATTTTTTGATGGGTGAAACATTAATTTGTTCAATTGTGCCAATTTCTTTCTCAGAGACAATGTTTAGCGCAGAAAGCATTCCGCCAACTAGAGTCACAAGAAATGCCAAAATACCAGGAACCAGAGCCAATCTGTAGTTGTAAAATCTATTGAACCAAAGGGTAGCATTTACTTCTAGACCTGCATTTTTTTGAAATTCTAACAATTGTGGTGAGAGTTTTGTTTGGATATTTTGGTTGTAGTCTTGTAGAATTTGTGCTAGATAGCTTCCTCCCAATCCTGCTTTAGTGCCGTTTATTGCATTAATAGCAACTAATACTTTTTGTTGATTTTCCCTCACCAGGTTTTGTTCAAATTTTGGTGGAATTTCTAGAATAATATCTGATTTTTCACTTTCAATGGTTTCAAAAGCCTTTTGGTAGTCTTCACCATAATACTGCAATTTGAAATAGTTACTTGCGGTAATTTTTTGAATTAATTCCCTTGAAAAACTAGAGTGGTCATGGTCTACCACAGATAGATTGATGTTTTTTATCTCATAACTTGCAGCTAAAGGCAAGATGATGAGCTGCATCATGGGTGCAACGAAAATAATTGCCAATATAGATTTGTTCCGAAAGATTTGTCGGAATTCTTTACGAAGTAAGAAGAGTAGCTGTTTCATAGTTTTCCAATTTTGCTATGCATGTGAATCATCATTCTAACCTTATTTTAAATTTTTTCACAGCAATCGTGAAAAGAACCATCATCATTCCGATTAAAATCAAAAGAGATTTCCAGATTACGGCGAGTCCTGTTCCTTTGATCATAATATTTTTAATCATTATATAATACCATTTTGCAGGTATAATATTAGACATCACTTGTAATGGAATGGGCATATTTTCTATAGGAAACATAAATCCGCTTAGCATGAGTGTAGGAAGCATAGTCCCCATCATCGAAAAGAGCATAGCTTGTTGTTGAGTTTTTGAAAAGATAGAAATTAAAATCCCGATAAGTAAATTGGTGATGATGAAAATAGTGCTCACAAAAAATAGCAAAATAATGCTTCCTTTTATGGGTAAATCCAGTAAAAAATAACTTAAAAGTAGAATCACTCCAAGAATTCCCATCGCTAAAATAAAGTAAGGAATTGCCTTAGAAATAATAATAAATTGGGGTTTGATAGGCGAAACCAATAGAATTTCCATAGTTCCTGTTTCTTTTTCTTTTACGATGGCAATTGCGGTCATCATCACGCAAACAATCAATAAAACGAGTGCTATAACTCCGGGAACGAAATTAGGTGCTCCTTTCAGTTGAGGATTATAAAGCATTTTTATTTCTGGAGAAACAGAAAACGTTTGCATTGTTTCTTTTTGTTGATTTTGATAGAAATCGAGTACAATATTTTGAAAATAATTCGCGATTTGATTTCCAAGGTTTACATCTGTCCCGTCAATTAAAATCTGCAATTTTGCTTTTTTTTCTTGGGTTAAATTTTCTGAGAAATCAGAAGGAATGACGAGGAGTAGCTTTGTTTTTCCGTCTTTAAAAGCGTTTTCAAAGTCTTTGTTAAAAGTCAGATTTTTTTCAATATCAAAATATTGATTTTCATGAATTTTAGAAACCAATTGTGCTGAGATGATGCTTTTATCTTGGTCAAAAATAGCAACTTTGGTGTTTTTAATCTCCGTAGAAAGTGCAAACCCAAATAGTAAAACTTGTACAATAGGCAAAGCAAAAAGCATGAGCAAAACACGTCTGTCTCGCAAAACGTGATAAAATTCTTTTCGGATAAAAGGGAATAACTGTTTCATTTTAATCAGCACTTCTTTTTGCGCCTCTGGCTAATTGATAAAATACTTCGTCCATGGTTTTTGTTTGAAAACTTTTTTTCAAATTTTCAGGAGAATCAATTGCCGCAATTTTTCCGTCAACCATGATGGAAACTCGGTTGCAATATTCGGCTTCGTCCATATAGTGTGTAGTTACAAAAATGGTAATTCCTTGTTCTGCAGCATCATAAATTAAGTCCCAAAATTGTCTTCTGGTAATGGGGTCTACACCACCAGTTGGTTCGTCTAGAAAAACGATTTCTGGCTGATGAAAAATGGCGACCGAAAATGCTAGTTTTTGTTTCCAACCCAATGGAAGTTCGGATACCATCTTGTTTTTTTCTTGTTCTAAACCTAATTTCTCAATAAGTTCTTTGCTTTTTAGTTTGATTTCCTTCATGCTTAACCCATAGATTCCGCCGAAGAATTCCAAATTTTCTAAAATGGATAAATTCTCATACAAAGAAAACTTTTGACTCATGTAGCCTATGTTTTTTTTGATTTGTTCAGCGTTTTTGTAGACATCAAAACCAGCAACCATCGCTTTACCAGAAGTAGGAATAGAGAGGCCACAAAACATACGCATTGCAGTGGTTTTTCCAGCTCCATTTGCACCTAGAAATCCGAAGATCTCTCCTTTTTTTACTTCAAAGGAAATGTGGTCTACCGCAGTGAAATCTCCAAAGATTTTAGTGATTTGTTCAGCTTGTATGGCGATTTCTTTATTCATGATTTGAGAGTAAAAGAATAAAACTATCTTCTATGGTAGCTTCTATTTTATTGATTTCAATTTTGTTAAATCTTTTTTCTTGTAAAAATTTCTCAAGAGTTTCCTTTTTAAAATCTTTTTCTTTTTTAATCACCACATGTACAAATTCGCCAAAGGCATATGTATTTTTAGTGGTTTCGTATTCTTTAAGAATTTTGATGAGTGCAGGAATATTTTCGGTTTTTACTTCGTATAAATCTTCAGGATAGCTATTGCAAATGTTTTGTGGAGTGTCAATTTTTAAAATTTTCCCGTTTTGCATGAGAGCAACTCTGTCACAGAGTGTGGCTTCATCCATGTAAGGTGTTGCTACCACGATGGTGATGCCTTGTTGTTTTAAGCGTTTCAGCATCTCCCAAAATTCTTTTCTCGAAACAGGATCTACTCCAGTAGTGGGTTCGTCTAGAAATAGTACTTTTGGTTTGTGAATCAGAGCGCAAGAAAGAGCTAATTTTTGTTTCATTCCGCCAGAAAGTTTCCCTGCTTTTCGGTCTTTAAATGGTTCTATCTGTTGATATATATCTTTTATTAATTCATAATTTTCTTGTATGCTTGTATTGAAAACACTTGCGAAAAATTCTAGATTTTCTTCTACAGATAAATCTTGATACAGAGAAAATTTTCCGGGCATATACCCTAAAATCTGACGGATTTTCTTGTAGTCTTTAACCACATCAAGTCCTTCAATTTCTGCAGAACCAGAATCTGGATGTAGAAGAGTAGTTAGCATTCGGAAAATAGAGGTTTTGCCACTTCCATCTGGGCCAATCAATCCGAAAATTTCTCCATCTTCTACCGAAAAGGAAATATTATCTACCGCAAGAATTTTTTGTTTTTTTTCGCCGTAAGATTTTGATATGTTTTCTACTTTAATCATTGTTAATTAATTCTAACTTCTCCGTACATTCCAATTTTTAGGAAGCCATCATTTTTAACATGTATTTTGGTAGCGTATACTAGATTGGCTCTTTCATCTTTGGTTTGAATGGTTTTGGGAGTGAATTCAGATTTTTGTGAAATCCAGTAGATTTTTCCAGTAAGTTCTTTGGTGTTGTCATCACCTGCATCTACGAGCACTTTAACATTTTGACCAACTTTTACTTTTGCCAATTGGTCTCCTGTAATGTAAGCTCTCAGTGTCATTTCATCTAAATTCGCTATTTTATAAATGGGTTTTCCGATAGTGGCAAACTCGCCTTTATTCATGTATTTTGTAAGTACAATTCCTTTAATGGGCGAAGAAATAACATTATGTTTTAGCTGTTCATCTATTTGCAAAACTTTCTTCTCGGTAGGATTTTTCTCACTTAAAATAGCTCTGTTTTGAATTTTCACTTGCTCTAGAGTAGAAGAAATCTGTTGTTTTAAAATTTCTGATTGTGATTTTGCCGTTGCTATTTGTTTTTGAATTACCACAACATTTCCGTTTAAATCATCTAATTGCTTGCGCGTTGCAGCATCTGATTTTACAAGATTGGCGGTTCTGTTTCTTTCTCTCACTGCATTGTTTAATTGCTCTTGAAGCACAGTAATTTGAGAATTTTGTGTAGCCAACTGAGATTGTAGAACTGCAATTTGAGGTGCAGCATCATTGGTTTTTTGTTCGATGGCATTGATAGAAGCCAAAACCTGTTCTTTTTGTAATTCTACGCCTTTTCCGTCAATAAGACCTAAGTTTTGATTGGCTGTTAATGCATCTCCTTCATTGAGATTGAGTTCAAGAATTTTTCCTGTAGCTTCCGCCGTAACGATGATTTCATCTGCTTCGAAAGTTCCGGAAGCATCATAATCTTGGTCTGCTCTTTTACAAGAGAAAATTGTGAAAACAATTGCTGAAAATATTAATGTTTTTTTCATGTTTAAATTTTTGCAGGATTCTTAATTATTCAATTGAGCTTTCAAATTATATTGTGTCAATAAATATTGAATTTCGTGGGTAATTTTTGTGAGAATTGCTTGTTCTTCGGCGGTTACTTCGCGCAGATAATCATTGGTATTGATAACGCCATTTTCTAATTGGGCAAGACTTGCTGTTTTGATGTTTTTTCTTAGTTCAATCAGTTCAGTGTCTTTGTCAATTAAATTTTGAATTTTTTCAAGGTCATTTATTTGTTGAATTTCAATAAAATTTTGATTAAACAAGAAGTTTTCTCTTTGGATTTCGATTTCTTGTGACTGATTTTCTAACAAAGCCAAATCGTTTTTCTGAGTGTAAAATCCAGAAATCGGGATATTAAGTCTAATTCCACCAATATAGAAGAGGTCAAACTCATTTTTCAGCATATTAAAACCCGGTTTTCCGTATCCTCCTGTGAAAAAAGCTCCTAGTTTTGGAGTGTTTTTAGTGTTGATGATTTTTCTTTGCGTTTCTAGAAGTTGTTTTTGTGCATCAAAAAGTTTTAGTTCTGAGCGATTATTATTTTTCGTTAAGAGAATTTTTTCAGGAGTTTCAAGCTGAGTGTTTTCGTCGATATTTTTTTTGATGAAGTAAGAAAGCATTTGCATGAAATTTTGCTTTATGGCTTGAAGTTCAATTTCTTTTTGTTCAATTTTTACCAATTCTGCTTTTAAAACATCTAGATTACTTCTAAAAATAACCCCATTTTTCAATTGTGCTTCTGCTTTTTTGATGCCTTCTTTGATGTCAATTTTTGTGAATTTCAGTTGAGTCCATTGTTTATTGGTTTGAAGAATCCCAAAATAGAGTTGATTAATTCTCTCTTTCAGTTTGTCTAATTCCACTTCAGTTTGTATGTTTTGAACTTCGGACTGGATTTTGGCTAAATTTTTCTGATTTCTAATATTTCCACCATCGTAAATAGTTTGTGAAACATCTGCAAACACTTTGTATTGGTCTTTGCTGAGAGGATCTACATTCACGTTTGGCAATTTCACGGGAAATTGAGTAACATCATTTTGGTAAGTAGCTTGCGCAGTAATGTTTACTTGAGGAAGCCAGCCTTTTAGGGCGTTTTCTGTAGTGTATTGCTCTGCTTTTTTAATCAATTCTTGTTTTTTGATTAAAGGATAATTTTCTCGTGACCATTGGTAACATTGTTCAAGGGTAATGGTTTCTTGGGCATTGACAAGCCCTACGAATAGGAGGAAAATGTATTTAAGTTTTTCCATCGTTTTAAAGATTTTCAGTTTTTATTTCTAAAAGTTGTTTCATCCACATAGGAACGAGTTTTCTTCTTTCACCAATAAATTGGTAGTATTCTTCTTCATTGGTGAGTTCAAAAGCATTAAAAACGGGTTTTGCCATGAAAGGAAAAATGCTCATAGCCAAAAAGTTTACCAAATAATGCAATGGATTGATTTCTGGTCTCTTTTCCTTGATTTGTTTGATGATAATAGAGTTATCAAAAATTTTATTTACAGGAATAATCTTCGTGATGTTAGAGTTTTTTTTCTGAATTTCACTGATTACAAAAAGAGGGAGGTTAGGGTTTTTCGATAAAATTTCGAAATATTTTTCGGAGGCTAAGTCTATTTTTTCTTCTAATGATGTTTTTTCGTTGCTTAGAATAGGGAAAATTTTTCCGAAGAGCAGCACTACTTTTATCTTCATCACTTGCTCAAAAAGTTTTTCTTTACTTCGGAAGTAGTAATTAAGTAGTGCCAGATTTATTCCTGCTTTTTCGGCAATATCTCTGGTTCTGGTTCCTGCAAATCCTTTTTCGGTAAATACTTCTGAAGCAGCTTCTAGAATTTTTTCTTCTGTAGTTTGCTCCTGTTCATTCATCTGTTTTTCACTTTTCATGAAGCAAATGTACAATTAAAAATTTGATTTAAACAAATTATTTAATCATTTGATTAAAAATTATTTTGAATTAGTGCGCGAGCGAAGCGAGCGCCAATTTTTTCAAAGAAAAACGCAACTCATTGCTGAATTGCGTTGCATTTATTTATATTCTTTCCACCACTTAGGATAAATTTTTTCATCATCTTGCCAAAAAACTTTTTCACCAATTTTTGGAGTGATTACTCTCAATTTTTCGGTATTGAGCTCATGAAGTTTTTCCATAGGTTCATACCAAGAGTGAAGCGCCAATTTGAATTTAGAATTATGAACTGCAATCATTCTGTCGGCATTTAAATCTTTCATTGCTTGTAATTGCTCACCAGGAAGCATGTGGATGTATTTCCAGGCATTGTTATATTGTCCGGTTTCTAGAATTGCTAAATCTAATTTTCTATACTTTTCACCAATTTTTTTGAAATGAGTGTCATAACCAGAATCTCCACCAATGTAAATTTTAGAATTTGGTGTTTCCAAAACAAAACTTGCCCAAATTGCTTGGTCTCTTTTGAATCCTCTACCAGAAAAATGTCTGGCTGGTTCTGCATTAATTTTAAATCCGTTACCTAAGTCAGAACCTTCAAACCAGTCTAATTCTATAATTTTGGTTGTTTCATAATCCCAAGATTCTAAATGCGTGCCAGTTCCTAATCCTGTGATGACTTGCTTTACTTTTGAACGAATTTTAGTAACCGTTTCGTAGTCTAAATGGTCCCAATGATCATGCGTAATCACCAAATAGTCTAATTCAGGAATATCATTTGAGGTGTAAATATCTGTTCCTTCAAATGCTTTATTGGTAATTTTTAAAGGAGAAACGCTACCGCTGAAAACGGGATCAACTAATATTTTTTTCCCATCAATTTGAATAAAATACGATGAATGTCCCATCCAAACATAGATGTTTTCGTTTGGGTTCAAGTTTTTTAAATCTGTTTTTGTGAAATTGAATTTCTTTTTGGGAGTTGCATTTTCAACTTTAGAAAAGAAAAAATTGAAAAATACTTGAGTCATTGAAGTTCCTTCTGCCAATTGTGGAGTAGGATTCAGGTTTTGAAATTTTCCGTTTTTGTAATGAGGGGATTTTAGAATTCTTTCTAATCTTTTTCCAGAAGGTAATTCTCCGAATTGTTTTCCTTGCATAAAAAGATAAGTTCCTATTGCAATTGCTGCAATAAGTATTATAAATGTTATTGTCATTTTCTTTAATAATTTCATATAATTATTGAGACGTTTGAGTTTTTGATTTACTTTAATATTAATAAAATAAAAACAAAAACACAACCCATTTCTGAATTGTGTTTATTTTATGATATAGACTTTCTAATTAAAGTCCGAATAATATTTTGAAAAGGTCTGGATAGATACCAATCGTAAGAATTGCTACAATGATAAATACCGCAGTAATATTATACGTAATGCTTACTTTTTCTGAACTTTTGAATGAAGTTTCTGTATGAAAAAACATTGAAATAATAAGTTTTAAATAATAAGCGATACTTAGTGCAGAACCAATTACAGCAATTAAAACTAAGAAAGCAGCTCCATTCATTGCTTGTGCAAAAATGTTAAATTTCGCTACGAACCCAGCTGTTAATGGAATACCTGCCATTGATAATAATGAAACCGCAGTTACAACAGCTAATAAAGGTTCAGATTTTGCTAATCCTTTGAATGCTTCAAACGAAGTTTCTCTTTTCAGTTTTTCTACCCAAATTAAAGTCATAAATACTCCAACTGTAGATAGTGAATATGCGAATAGATAAAATGCTAAATTATATACAGATAAGCTGTTTGCTCCAAAGAAAATTAAACCTAAGTAACCTGCATGTGAAATAGAAGAATAAGCAAGCATTCTCTTAGCATTGGTCTGTGCTAATCCCATTGCGTTGGCTAATAAAAGCGTGATGATTACTAAAACGCCTAGAATGTTAATCCATTCTTTGATGCTTCCTGCAAAAGCAAGATTCATAACCTTGAAGAAGGCAAAGAATGCAGCAATTTTTACTACAGAAGCCATGAATGAAGTAATCAATGATGGAGCACCTTGGTAAACATCTGGACTCCACATGTGGAAAGGAGCTAGAGAAACCTTAAATGCCATTGCTACGAGCATTAACATGATTCCCATTACAAACATTAAATCTTTAGGATTTGCTATGCTAAATGTATTGATTACATGAACGTCAAAACTCCCAGTGCTTCCATAAATTAGTGCAATCCCAAAAAGAAGGAATCCTGTAGCAAATGCTCCCATTAAGAAATACTTAATTGAAGCTTCGTTTGAGCGTAAATCTGTCTTGTTACTTCCAGCCATTACATATAGCGGAATAGATAAGATTTCGATTCCTAAAAATAGCGTTACTAAATTTGTAAAACTGAAAAGAATTACTGCTCCAATTAATGAAAATAACATTAACGAATATAATTCTGATTGGTGACTACGGTGATTGTTAAATGCAAAACCTCCCAAGAAGAAAATTAACAATGTAACCACTAAAGAAATTTTGGTAAATAAAGCCGCATTTTCATTAAAATCAAACATAGATTTGTATTGATTAAAAAATGCTAACTCAGGAGAGAAGCTTACACAAAGTGCAACCAAAAGTCCCAAAATTCCGATATATCTTGCAAATTTTCCTTGATTATAAACTCCAGAAAATAATGCTAATACTGCCGTAAGGAATAAAACTACTAAAACACTCATTATTTATAGATTTGAGATTTAAGATTTGAGATTTGAGATTCTCAAAAAACAAATTCTAAAATTTATTATTTTTTTAACCCTTAATAGAAGAGTAGATAAACTTCAACGAACTATTCACCATTTCTAAAACACCGCTTGGGAAAACTCCTAATAAGATTACCACTACAGCTAAACTTGCCAATACTACAAATTCTACATTAGAAATGTCTTTTAAGGTACTTACCACTCTTTCATCACCGGTTCCAAACATGGCTTTTCCATACATTCTGAGCAGATAAACTGCTGCTAGAATAATAGTAAGACCTGCAAAAATGACTACCACTTTGTCATAATCAAAAATAGATTTTAATAAAATAAATTCGCCGATGAATCCATTCGTTAATGGAACTCCCATAGAACCAAGTAATAAAATCATGAAAAGCGTAGCAAATTTAGGGGCTGCTTTAGCGTAACCTCCCATTTGTCTGATGTCTCTTGTTTTAAATTGTTTGATTAAAATATCAGCACAGTAGAATAAACCTACTACGTTAATACCGTGTGCAAAAGTTTGAACTAAAGCTCCCTGGGCTCCTTCGAAAGTGAAATTCCCTTGAGCCGTAAGGATAGCAGAAGCAAAAATACCTGCCACCATTAATCCTACGTGAGAAAGCGATGAGAAAGCGATAATTTTCTTAATATCATGGTGTACAATCGCGATAAGCGCTCCGTAAACCACTCCTAGAATAGAAAGAATCATCACTACTTGCCCTGAAGTTCCGAGTAAAGCAGTTGGTGCAATTGGTAATAAATATCTTAAAACACCATAAATAGCCATTTTAAGCATGATACCAGAAAGCAACATCGTTCCTTGAGTAGGAGAGAAGGTGTAAGTGTCTGGTTGCCAATTGTGAAGTGGGAAAATCGGTAATTTTACAGCAAAAGCTAAGAAAATTAACCAGAAAACCACTACTTGTTGTACTTCGTTTAAGTTAGCGTTATATAAATCTGTTAGTTCAAAAGATGCAGAATGGTTGTAAACATAAATCAAACCAATGAACATAAATAATGAACCTACAAAAGTATATACGAAAAACTTGGTGGTAACTTTAATTCTCTTTTCTTCGTCTCCCCAAAGTCCAGCGATGAACCAAATTGGGATAAGAGTTACTTCCCAGAAAACGTAGAACAATAATCCGTCTAGAGCGGTGAAAACACCTACTAAACCAAACTGCATTAATAGGATTAACGCATAGAAATTATTATTGTATTTCTCGTTTTCATTGAAAGAAGAAAGAATAATCAATGGAACTAAGATGTTTGTTAATAATAACAAAAGCATACTCATTCCGTCTACACCAAAGTGTAATGTGCTTTTAATATATGATGACCACGGTTTGATAATCTCAAATTGCAATTGAGAGTCTACCGTAGGTACATTATTAAATTGTGATAGCATGTAGAATGTTAAAAACATCTGCACGAAAGCAATTCCTACTGCTAAATATTTGCTATTAGAGTTTCTAAACGCAAAAACTAATCCTGAACCAATTAAAGGTAAAAGTAACAGTGCTTCTAACATTTGCTATTGTAATAAAAAGTTAACAATTAAAATTAAACCGATTGCCAAAGACATAATGAGAACATAATTTTCTACATTACCATTTTGGAATTTTTTAAACGATCTTCCAGATTCTACTGCTCCGAAACCTACAAAATTGAAGAATCTATCCATCAGTTTATCAAACATTCTGGTGCCTTTTCCAAGACCTTCTACAGGTTTCACTACCGTAGCATTGTAAAGCTCGTCTATTAATAATTTTTTAGCTGATAGTCTTTCCCAGCCTTTATAATTTTCTTCTGGTTGAGCCATTTTGTTTTTAGTAACATAAATATTTCTTACAATGAAGAATACCGCTGCTACCATTACTAATGTAATCGCCAAAAGAATCATTTCAATATTAAATGGAACTTCTGCATGTTTCGCTCCATATACGTAAAGTGGTTCTAACCAATGTGCTAAATTTTGATATTCACCATGACCTATGAAATGAGGTAAATTAATGAAACCTCCTACCACTGATAATACAGCTAATACTACTAATGGTAAAGTCATAGAGATAGGACTTTCGTGTAAATGATGTTTTTGTTCTTCTGTTCCTCTGAAATTTCCAAAGAAGGTTAAGAATAACAATCTAAACATATAAATTCCAGTTAATGCAGCACTGAACAATGTTAAGCCCCAAATTACTGGAGATTTTGCCCAAAGTGCAACTAAAATTTCGTCTTTAGAAATCATACCAGACAATGGCGGAATTCCAGCAATGGCTAATGTTCCGATTAAGAAAGTCCAATAGGTTACAGGAATTTTAGATTTTAAACCTCCCATAAATCTCATATCTTGTTCTCCACTCATCGCGTGAATTACCGAACCAGCTCCTAAGAATAACAATGCTTTGAAGAAAGCGTGCGTCATTAAGTGGAACATAGCAGAAGTATAGGCTTCTACACCCAGTGCTATAAACATAAGTCCTAACTGAGAAACAGTAGAGTATGCTAACACTTTTTTGATATCATTTTGTCTTAAACCGATGAATGCTGCAATTAATGAAGTAGCAAGACCTATTACAAGAATAAAGTCTAAAGTGCTCGGTGAAAGATGATATAAGAAATTAGAACGTACAACTAAATAAATACCAGCTGTAACCATGGTTGCCGCGTGAATTAACGCAGAAACTGGGGTAGGACCAGCCATCGCATCTGGTAGCCATGTAAATAAAGGAATCTGTGCAGATTTACCCATAGCTCCAATGAATAAACTAAGTGTGATAAACATAATCACCACTCCGTCAAATTCAAATTTTGAAGCGTTTTGTGCTACAGAAAGATAATCTAGTGCATTGGTTTGTGAAGCGATTAGGAAAATACCAATCAATAAACCAAGGTCACCAATTCTGTTCATAATGAAAGCTTTTCTAGCAGCTTTACCATATTCTGTATTTTCGTACCAGAAACCAATCAGTAAGTAAGAACAAAGACCTACACCTTCCCAACCGATGAAAAGAATAAGGTAATTGCTTCCCATTACCAAAAGGAGCATGGAGAAAATAAATAAATTCAAATAAGTGAAAAACTTGTAGAAACCTTTGTCATGGCTCATGTAGCCAATAGAGTACAAGTGAATCAAAGAACCAATTCCTGTAACAATCATCATCATCATTAATGATAATTGGTCTATTTGGAACCCGAAATTTACTTGAATTCCACCGATGGTGAACCATTCAAATGCTTTTACAATAACTGGTGTTCCGTCTGCAGGAAAACCTATAAAAATACTTACAGAAATTAGAAAAGCAGCGAATACTACTAATGTAGCTAATCCGCCAACCAAAGCTTTTGGTAAGCGCTTTCCGAATAATCCGTTGATTACAAATCCAATTAAAGGAAGTAAAACGATTGCGTATACTAAATTTTCCATCTGCATTATCCTTTTAATTTGTTAAAAATACTTACATCTACATTTCTGGTATTTCTGTACATCATAGTGATAATCGCTAGACCTACCGCAACTTCTGCAGCGGCCACTACCATGATAAAGAATACCAAAATTTGTCCGTTTCCATCTCCTTTATAAGCAGAAAATGCAGCCAAAAGTAGATTTACAGAATTAAGCATTAATTCTACACATCCTAAAATGATGATGGCATTTTTACGAACGAGAACTCCTAAAACTCCTAAACAAAACAATGTAGTACTTAAAATAATGTACCAATTGAGCGGTATGTTTTGTAAAAATGAATTGACTTCCATAATTCTATAAATCTTTTTTACCAATTAATACTGCGCTTACAATACCTGCTAAAATCAGTATAGAAGCGAGTTCGAATGGTAATACATATTCGTTAAACAATAATTTTCCAAGGTTTTTAGTCAAACCGATGCTGCTATCAATATTATCAACAACATTCGATTGAGAAAGGCCTTTATAAGCTCCTAACATTCCTACGAAAAGGATTCCGGCAGAAAAAATACCGATAAATTTCGTAAGGTTTTGTTTTTTGCTTTCGTCTTTAGAATTAAGATTAAGCATCATTAATACATAAAGGAATAACACCATGATGGCTCCTGTGTACACGATAATTTGTACAATTCCTAAGAACTGCGCATTTAATAAAACATATAATGCAGCAATGCTAAAGAAAGTTACAACTAGTGATAAAATGGCGTACAAAGGATTTCTTGCAAATACAAAGTAAACAGCACTTGCAACCGCTACTAAAGCGATAAAAAAGAATAAGAACTGTTCCATTTATTTAAGAGCTTTTTTTTGTGATTCTGTTTGTCTGTCAGAAATATCTATTCTGTTTTCCATGCTTTCTACCAAAAGATCTTTGCCGTAGATAAAAGAGCCTCTGTTTTGTTCTGGTTTTACAATTCTATCGGTAAGATAAATTGCAGATTTAGGACAAGCTTCTTCGCATAATCCACAGAAGATACATCTTAGCATATTGATTTCATATACTTCGGCATATTTTTCTTCTCTGTAAAGATGTTTTTGCTCTTTGGTACGTTCTCCTGCAGTCATGGTAATGGCTTCAGCCGGACAAGCTACCGCACATAATCCACAAGCAGTACATCTTTCTCTGCCTTCATCATCACGCTTTAGAACGTGTAATCCACGATAAATTTTAGAAAATTCTCTTTGCTCTTCAGGATAGCTTACCGTAGGTAATTTCCCAGTAAGAGTCATTATCGCATGTTTTCCGGTAATTCCCATTCCTTTGAAAATTGCAGGGAGATAAATTTTCTCTGCAAAAGTCATCTTTTTGTTAGAAGCTACCTTTGATCTATTGGTTAATTTCATATTGTTAGATTTCAGATTTTAGATGTTAGATTTATTTTAATCTACACCAATTATCATTTATCACTTATAATTTAAATCCATTGATAATGTTGGTTCAAAAGAACTACAGCTCCAGTTACCAACAAGTTTACTAATGCAAGCGGAATTAATGATTTCCAACCTAGGTGCATTAATTGGTCATATCTAAATCTAGGTAAAGTCCATCTAATCCACATAAATGTAATGATTACAGCAATGGTCTTAACCAAGAATGCTAAAATACTCGCAATTCCAGCAGCGTTTTCTCCCCAGTTTTCACCAATCCATGCTAATCCTGGGAAATTGTAACTTCCTAAGAAAAGGGTAGTGATTAATGCTGAAGAAATAAATAAGTTTACATATTCGCCGAATAAGAAAAGTCCTAGTTTCATTGCAGAGTATTCTGTATGGAAACCTCCTACTAATTCTGTTTCACATTCTGGTAAATCAAACGGAGCTCTATTGGTTTCTGCTAATGCTGCTACAAAGAAGATGATAAATGCTAATGGTTGGAAGAAGATATTCCATTTCATACCATACCATCCACTTTGAGATTCTGCAATTACCTTAAGGTCTAGAGAACTGTTCATCATGATGATAGCTAATAGAGATAGCCCCATTGCTAATTCGTAAGAAATCATTTGAGATGAAGCTCTAATTGCTCCGATTAATGAATATTTATTGTTAGAAGCCCAGCCTCCAATCATAATTCCGTAAACACCGATAGAAACCATTCCCATTAAGTAGAGAACACCTACATCTAGATTGGCTACTTGTAAATCAAAAGATTGTCCGCCAATATTAAGAGATTTTCCCCATGGAATTACGGCTCCTGTAATGAGTGAAATAAACATTACTAAACCAGGCCCGAAGAAAAATAAGAATTTTTCTGCTTTTTCTGGGATAAAGTCTTCTTTGAAGAAGAATTTTCCACCGTCAGCTAATGGTTGAAGTAAACCGAATTTCCAGCTTCTGTTGGGACCAATTCTGTCTTGCATAATAGCAGCCACTTTTCTCTCTGCCCAAGTAGAGTAGGCTGCTACAGCCATAGAAAGGGCGAAAAGTGATACTACAAGTATTGTTTTGAAAAGTATTAAATCCATTTCTTTGATTTATGAATTTTTATTTTATTCTTTTTAATTAAGCGTTATGTTGTTCGTCTTCTGCGCTAATTTCTTTAGCGGTTTCATTTTCTAACGCTTTTACCACCATTTCTTCTGGTTTTTGGTAATGGTTAAGAGAAATTACAGAATGTCTGCTGATGTGTCTAGGTCCTTCTATGTTCCAGTGTTTTACATCTTTTTTCTCGAATCTACATTCGTTACAGATAAATTCTTCTACTTCTCCGTATTGGTCTTTTCTGGCAGTTACTCTTACGATTTCGTCTCCTTTCATCCATAGAACTGCTTTACCAGAACATTTAGAACAAGTACAAGTAGCATCTACTGGTTTTGTAAACCAAACTCTGCTTGCAAATCTTGCAGTTCTATCTGTTAATGCTCCTACTGGACAAACGTCTATCACGTTTCCAATAAAATCATTATCTAAAGCTTTATTTAAGTATGTAGAGATTTCTGCATGCTCACCTCTGAAAAGAATACCGTGCTCTCTCTTGTTAGTTAACTGATTTGCCACCAAAACGCATCTTGCACACAAGATACATCTGTTCATATTTAGCTTAATGTTTGGACCTAAATCATCAGCATCAAAAGTATTTCTTTCGAAATCAGTTCTGGTTTGCTGAAGACCATGTTCGTAACCTAAATCTTGAAGGTGACATTCACCAGCCTGGTCACAAATAGGGCAGTCTAGTGGGTGATTTAATAAAAGGAATTCAGTAACGGCTTTTCTTGCTTCTTGCGTTTTTTCAGAAGTAAGATTTTTCACTTCCATTCCGTCCATTACTGTAGTTCTACAGCTTGCCACTAATTTTGGCATAGGACGAGGATCTGCTTCAGAACCTTTAGAAACTTCTACTAGGCAAGTTCTGCATCTACCGCCACTATTTTCTAATTTACTGTAATAACACATAGCCGGAGGTACAGATTTACCACCAATCTGGCGCGCTGCGTTTAGAATGGTAGTTCCTGGCTCTACTTCCGTAGTTTGCCCGTCAATGGTTACTTTAAATTTTTTAATTTCTTCGCTCATTTCTATGTATTATGAATTAAGCTTTAGCTTTATTAATGTCTAATATTATTGTTTTTCAACTACCGGAAGTGGATCTGCATAATGTGCAATTCCATAGTTTCTGGTTAAGCATTCTGGATTATTGATATGCCATTCGAACTCATCTCTAAAATGACAAATTGCTGCTGCTACAGGCCAAGCTGCTGCATCTCCTAATGGGCAAATGGTATTTCCTTCAATTTTTCTCTGAATATCCCATAGCAAGTCGATATCTTTCATTTCGCCTTGCCCTGATTCTATTTTTTTCAGAATTTTATACATCCATCCTGTTCCTTCACGACATGGTGTACATTGTCCGCAACTTTCGTGGTTGTAGAAATGTGCTAAGGTCATGGTGTGTTTTACCACACATTGGTCTTCATCTAAAACAATGAAACCACCAGAACCCATCATAGTTCCTGTAGCGAAACCACCATCAGAAAGAGATTCGTAGTTCATGTATCTTGGTTCACCTGCAGCTGTTTTAAGCAATAGATTTGCTGGAACAATTGGAACTGAAGAACCTCCAGGAATACACGCTTTTAATTTTTTACCATTCGGAATTCCGCCACAATATTCATCAGAGTAGATAAATTCTTCTACGGTGATGGTCATGTCTATTTCGTAAACTCCTGGTTTATTGATGTTTCCACAAGCGGAAATTAATTTAGTACCTGTAGAACGTCCTAAGCCAATTTTAGCGTATTCTGCTCCTGTAATATCAATTATTGGAACTACTGCAGCGATGGTTTCTACGTTATTTACCACAGTTGGAGATTGCCAAAGACCTTTTACCGCAGGGAAAGGTGGTTTTAATCTAGGATTTCCACGTTTTCCTTCTAGTGATTCTAGAAGTGCAGTTTCTTCTCCACAGATATAAGCACCAGCTCCTCTCTGAACATAGATTTCTAAATCGAAACCACTGCCTAAAATATTTTTACCAAGGAAACCTGCTTTTTTAGCTTCGTCAATTGCTTGTTCTAAAATATCTGGAATCCATGCATATTCTCCTCTGATGTAGATGTAAGAAGTATTAGAACCTAATGCATAAGATGCGATAATCATTCCTTCAATCAATAAATGAGGGATATGCTCCATCAAATATCTATCTTTAAAAGTTCCAGGTTCAGATTCGTCTGCATTTACAACCAAATATCTAGGCACACCTTCTGGTTTTGCTAGGAAACTCCATTTCATACCTGTAGGGAAACCAGCGCCACCACGCCCTCTAAGACCAGAAGTTTTTACTTCTTCTACAATTTGGTCTGGAGTCATTTTCAGTGCTTTTTCTACAGACTGGTAACCACCATGTTCTCTGTAAGTATCAAAGTTTCTGATACCTTCTATGTGTGCGTTTTTAAGTAAAAGTTTTTTACTCATAACTGTTATTTATTAATCAATAGCGATTTGTCCTTGTCTACAAAGGTCAAGAATTTCGTCTACTTTTTCTTTAGTTAAATTTTCGTGATAGAATTTTCCAAGTTGCATCATGGGTGCATAACCGCAAGCTCCAAGACATTCTGCAGGTTTTAGGGTAAATAAACCATCTGCAGTAGTTTCGCCTGCTTTAATGCCTAATCTTTCTTTAATGTGATTTACAATATCATCACTTCCTCTTAGCATACATGGCCCTGTAACGCAAACTTCTAAAACGTATTTTCCTACAGGCTGCATGTTAAACATGGTGTAGAAAGTAGCTACTTCATACACTTCTATTGGAGTAATTTCTAAAACACTTGCTACATAATCCATCACAGGAACGTCTAACCAACCTCCAAATTCTTTTTGTGCTAAGTGAAGCACAGGAATTAATGCAGATTTTTGTTTTCCTTCTGGATATCTTGCAATGATTTGTTTTACTTTTTCTAAAGTTTCTGGTTTAAAAGCAATTGTTTCGCTCATAATTTTATTTAGATTTCAGACACTGTATTTCAAGTGTCAGATTTTTAAATTTATAATTATTGATGTCTTATATATGGTTTCTGATATTAGACATCTCATTTTTATCCGTCTAATTCTCCAGCAATTACATTCATACTACTCATGGTAACGATTGCATCAGAAATTACAGATCCTTTAATCATTTCTGGATATGCTTGGTAGTAAATGAAACATGGTCTTCTGAAGTGTAATCTGTATGGGCTTCTACCGCCATCACTTACTAAATAGAAACCAAGTTCACCGTTTCCACCTTCTACGGAATGGTAAACTTCACCAGCAGGAACATCAGTTTCGCCCATTACGATTTTGAAGTGATAAATTAATGCTTCCATGTTGCTGTAAACCTCTGCTTTTTCTGGTAAGAAAAATTCTGGTACATCTGCATGGAAATCTCCTTCTGGTAAATTATTATATGCTTGGTTAATGATTTTTAAACTTTCCCAAATTTCTTGTTGACGAACCATGAATCTATCATAAGTATCTCCTGCAGTACCAATTGGGATAATAAAATCAAAATCTTGATAAGATGAATAAGGACTTGCCACCCTTACGTCATAATCTACACCTGCAGCTCTTAAGTTAGGACCTGCAAAACTGTAGTTTAATGCACGTTCAGCACTAATAGCACCCGCACCAATGGTTCTGTCCATAAAGATTCTGTTACGCTCTATTAAGTTGCTGAATTCTTGGAATCTTGCGGGGAATGTTTTTAAGAAGTCTTTTAATAATTCGTGGAATTTAGGAGTGAAATCTCTGTCAAAACCACCAATTCTTCCCATGTTTGTAGTCATTCTGGCGCCACAAACTTGTTCGTACATATCGTAAATCTTTTCTCTGTCTTGGAAAACATAGGTGAAACCTGTTAAGGCTCCTGTATCAACACCAATTACAGAGTTACAAACCAAGTGGTCTGCAATACGAGCTAGCTCCATCATGATAACACGCATGTAATCTACTCTCTTTGGCATTTCTATACCAAGAAGTTTTTCTACAGTCATGTGCCAACCAATGTTATTGATAGGTGCAGAACAATAATTTAAACGGTCTGTAAGTGTAGTGATTTGAGTGAAATTTCTACGTTCAGCTATTTTTTCAAAAGCTCTGTGGATATAACCTACGGTTTGTTCAGAATGAAGAATTCTCTCACCATCCATGGTTAACACATTTTGGAAAATACCGTGTGTAGCAGGGTGGGTAGGACCGAGGTTCAGTGTATATAGTTGACCATCTACTTGCTCTTGAGCATCATACTGGTTAAGTATATTTGATAATTGATTGTCTTTCATAATAATTTAGATTTCAGAATTTTTATCTACCGAACATAGAGTCGTCTTTGTCAGTTCTTGATCCATCTTCTAGCGCATACTCTTTTAGAAGAGGGTGATAACCTAGCTCTTCCATGTTTAGAATAACTCTTAAATCTGGGTGACCTTTAAACGTAATTCCGTAGAAATCATATGTTTCTCTTTCCATCCAATTGGCTCCTGAATACAAGTCTGTAATAGAATCTACCTCGGCGTTATCTTTTGGGAAAAAGCTTTTGATTCTTATTCTAAAATTTTCTTGTAAATTATGAAGGTGATAGATTACCCCAAGTTCTTTCTCCTTATTGTCTGGATAATGAATACCACAAATATCTGTAAGGAACATAAAATTAAGGGAAGACTCTTTAAGATGATGAATCACTTTTTTAAGCTCTTCTTTTTTTACTTCTACAGTAAGAAATCCATAAGGTTCAGACGAAGAAATCACTGCTTCTGGAAATTCTCTATTGATGGCTTCTAAAACAAATTCGCTTGTCATATTATTAATTTGAAAATTTGAAATCGAGGTAAATTACATCGCCTTCAAAAATTTGTTTCTATTATTGTTTCAAATTTATTTTTGATAAACGCAAGATTTGAAACTTATTTTCAAATCATTACATTTTCAAATTACTTAATTCCGTAGCTTTCTAATAAAGCTTTGTATTCTGGTAAATCTCTTCTTCTTAAGCTTTCGTTTTCTGCCAAAGCTTGTACTTGCATGTAGCCTTCTAGAATTTGTTCTGGTCTTGGTGGGCATCCTGGTACATAAACATCTACAGGAATAATTTTATCAATTCCTTGTAAAACAGAATAAGTATCAAAAATACCACCGCTACTTGCGCAAGCACCTACAGCAACTACCCATCTTGGTTCTGCCATTTGTGTATAAACTTGTTTAAGAACTGGAGCTAATTTTTTAGAAATAGTACCACAAACCAGTAGGATATCTGCTTGTCTTGGCGAGAAACTCATTCTCTCTGCCCCGAATCTAGATAAATCATAGTTAGGAGCCATAGTTGCCATAAATTCGATACCACAACAAGAAGTAGCAAATGGTAATGGCCAAAGTGAAAACTTACGAGCCATACCGATAATATCGCTTAATTTTCCTGCGAAAAAGCCTTCACCTTCAATTCCTGGAGGCGCAGGTGCATTAGTATTGATTACAGGTTTATTATCTGACATTTTTAATTTTTTTAAAGTTTTTTTTTGAAAATCTTACTCTAATGTGCATAACACTTTAGCGGTATAAATTTACTTATTCCAATCTAAAGCTCCACGTTTTAGTACATAGAAAAATCCTATGAAGAAAATTGCTATAAAAGTAGTTACAGCAAGAAATCCTTCAAATCCTAATTCTTTAAAATTTACAGCGTAAGGATAGAAAAAAACAATTTCTATGTCGAATAAAACGAATAAAATTGCGGTAAGAAAATATTTTACAGAAAACGGGGTTCTGGCATTTCCATCTACTTCAATTCCACATTCGAAAGTATCATCTTTAGTAGCTCCAGAAGTATGTCTTTTAGGACCCCAATTGTGTGATGCGTATAAGGTAAACAACACAAAACCTAAACCTACTGCCGCCTGAATAAGAACAGGGATATAATTATCAGGTAAATTCATCTCTATTAAGTATTTCTAACACGCAAATTTACGAAATATAAATAGAAAAGAGAATTTTTTTTGATGACTTTTGTCTTTAAAAAACGGTTTTTAGTAATTTAGAATTAATAAAAATAACTATTTATTTTTGAGATTTTTTAAAACCTTAAAAGCAATGAATGCAATGTACCCAAAAAGAAAGCTAGCAAACAAAATATTAATGATAGCGTTTGTTTTCTCATCTTTTACCTGAAAGAACTGATTGTACATCACGTACATGATGATAATGCCAATGTAATAATAAAGTTGAGTTTTCATTTCTAAATTTTTAAAATTCTAAAGCGTAAGTTCTTCTTCTCTTGTGGTTTACAGGATTATAATCTTGCCAAAGTAACTGGATGTTTTTGTTCTCTTCTAACTCTGGATTGGTCTCTAAAAATTTCACGCCTTTTTTCTTAAAAGTTTTCCAGATTTCTTTGAAAATAATAGCGGTAACTCCTCTTCTTTGGTATTCTGGATGAATTCCGATTAAATAAAAGTTAGCTCTCTCGTTTTTTCTTCCAGCATTTAGCAGATGGTACCATCCGAATGGTAATAAACTACCATTGGCTTTTTGTAAAGCTCTGGAATATGAAGGCATGGTAATCGCAAAAGAAATCAACTTGTCATCCTTATCAGTAATGCAGATAATGTAATCTTTGTCTATAAAACCGAAATATTTTTCTTTATAATTTAGGATTTGCTCATCGGTAATAGGAGTGTAAGTCGAAAGATTTTTGTATGTTTCGTCTAGTAACTTAAACATTGGTTCTACCAAAGGAAGAATTTCTTCTTTAGAATTGAATTTTATGGTTTTTAGTTGATATTTTTCTGCAATAAGTTGGCTGAATTTTTCAACTTTATCTGGTAAAACGTCAGGAAACATAATTTCGAATTCTACCCATTCTTTTTCTTTCACCAATCCCAATTTTTCTAAATGTTTTGGGTAATAACTGAAATTGTAAATCCCAATCATTGTCGCCAATCTGTCAAACCCAAAAGTGAGCATTCCGGCTTTGTCTAAATTGGTAAAACCCATTGGTCCTTCTATTTTTTTGATGTTTTTTTCTTTAGCATAAGCTATAGCAGTGTCAATAAGTGCTTTAGAAACACCTTCATCATCTATAAAATCTAACCACCCGAATCTTACCTTTTCTATGCCGAGTTCTTGTGCTTCTTTGTGGTTAATCATCACTGCAATTCTTCCTACGATTTCATTATTTTTATAAGCCAAAAATTGCTTGGCTTCTGAATAGGCAAGAGCGGGATTTTCTTCTTTATTCCAAATGCTTTTCTCATCTTTGATTAAAGATGGTACGTAATTTTGATTATTTTTGTACAGATTCATCGGGAATTTGATAAAATCTGATAATTGTTTTTCGGTAGTAACTTGAATGATTTTTACTTCAGACATGTTGATAAAAAATTAGAATAACAAAGATAGCGTAAAAGATGACAATGCCCAAGTTTGGCATAGTTTTTACTTCAAAAAGGATAAATAAAAATAAAAAAGAAAATAAAAATATGACAGGTTATTATTTAATTTTAGGAGCGTTAATGCTTGTGAGTTGGTTGGTTTCGGCAAGATTGAAGTCGAAATTCCAACATTATTCTAAACTTCATCTCAGAAATGGAATGTCTGGGAAAGAAATTGCCGAAAAAATGCTTCGCGATAATGGTATTCATGATGTGCAAGTGATTTCGGTTCCAGGGCAATTAACTGACCATTATAATCCAGTAAATAAAACAGTAAATCTATCGGAAGGAGTTTACATGCAGAGAAATGCAGCTGCAGCAGCGGTTGCGGCTCACGAATGTGGTCACGCCGTACAGCACGCAGTAGGTTATTCTATGTTGCAGCTTCGTTCTAAACTGGTTCCGCTAGTAAATATTAGTTCTACGCTTTCTCAGTTTGTAATTATTGCGGGTATTTCTGTAATGGTGGCCTCTAGAAGCATACAGAATCCACAAGGAAATACTACGGTTTTGGCGATTGGTGTTTTACTCTTTGCGGTGACTACACTTTTTGCATTCATCACTTTACCAGTAGAGTATGATGCGAGTAAAAGAGCGCTAGTTTGGTTAGAAAATTCTGGAACATTAGGCAGAGAAGAACATTCTGCAGCAGAAGATTCTCTAAAATGGGCAGCTAGAACTTATGTTGTGGCAGCACTTGGTTCATTAGCGCAATTGCTTTATTGGGCATCAATGCTTTTCGGAGGAAGAAGAGAGTAATCTTATTCTAAAAATTTAAAATTTACATATTGAATCTCGGACAAAAGTTCCGAGATTTTTTCTTTTTCTGACAAATTGAGCCTTGCGGTAATTGTACAGTCTTCTTGCGCATCAAAATTCAAGACTTTCGCATCAAATTTGTTGAGAAGAGAAAAAATGATGTTTTGTTGAGAGAATTTAAAATGAATTTCGAGTTCGGTTTCTAATTCTTTGGTGATGATTTCGGCGTGTTCCAAAGTATATTTGGTACTTTCTTTATACGTTTTTACCAAACCTGAAACTCCTAATTTGGTTCCGCCATAATAACGAACAATGACTACTAAAATATTGGTAAGATTGTGAGCGAGAAGTTGATTGTAAATAGGTAGACCAGCACTTCCTGAAGGTTCGCCGTCATCATTTGCGCGGTAATTTTCACCATTAATTCCTATTCTGAAAGCATAGCAATGATGAGTAGCTTTAGGATGTTCTTCTTTTAACCCTTCTAAAGCAGTTTTGAGTTCCTTTTCATTATTCACAGGAAATGCAAAACCGATAAATTTGCTCCCTTTTTCTTTGAGCAAAATATCTCGTACTTCAGATTTTATGGTGGTGTAATTGTATTGCATAAAAAAAACACCTCAAAAGTATGAGATGTTTTTTGTTTTATAAAATTTAATTTTAGTTTTTAATCAATTTTAATGTTTCTGAGTTGGTTTTTAGTAAATAAATTCCAGTATTAAGGTTAGAAACATCAAAGTTGTTTTGTCCTTTTTTAAGGTTAAACTTTTTAATTAATTTTCCTTGATAATCAAATAACTCAGCATCTTGATTAAGAGGGGAAAGAATATCAAGAGAATTTTTTACCGGATTAGAAGTTAGTAAAAGTTTATTTTTTGATAATTCTTCTGTGCTCAGATTGGTGCTTTGTACTGCTCCGGTTAGTGTTCCGTTACCTGAAGTAAGATTCCCTCCACAAACACCTCCAGTAATATCGGTGTTTTCTGTCCAAACTCCTAATGTTAAATTTGGTGGATTAGGTATAGAAGCAGAAGAGTTATGATAAATGAGAAATGGACTAGAAAAATCTCCATTTCCTCTATCCGCTAAAAATTCCCATCTGTTATTAGTGTTATTCCAAGAAATTTGGAATTCGCAAGTTCCTACACCGCTACAATCTTGTGCACCATCAATTGGAGTGGTTTGGTAAACGTTTCGCCCGTTAACATCAGTGCTTGTTTTCGTGAAAACAAAAGTTTGATTGTCAAATAAATTAACACATCCCGAAAATGTAATCGTTTGTGAATAAGCCAAAGATGTAAATAAAAGAAAGATTAATAGTTTTTTCATGCTTTCTTTTTTTTAATTTCTAGATGGATAAACACCTTGTAAAGCAATATAATAACCTATTGACAGATAAGGTTGCATGTTGTTTATAGGAGTGCCATTTCCTGTGTTTACTACCATTGTTGGGTTCATTGTAGTGTTTGCGGTAGCACTAGAATATTCTTTATCTAATGTTTTAGTGTCTGCTGGAAGATTGTTGGTTGGTGAATTTTGATTTCCTTCAGAATTAACCGCTTTAATAGAATGATTGTGAGGAGGTAGATTAGTAACCAATAAAGTATTGGTCTCTGTACCAGCCATTTCACCTAGATTCTTAGGAGTTAATCCAGGTCCATTTCCAATACCTACAATTACTCTTCCTCTTAAATCTGGCAAAGCAAAAGTATTTATTCCGTCGCCACCATAAGTTGTTCCTAAAAGAGAGAATAAAGCTGTGTTTTGTGCAATAGATAATAATCTTCCATCGCATAAAGCCCAACCTTTTGGTTCGAAGTTGTATGGGAAAATTGCAATTTGTCCAATGTAAGGATCAATCTGTGCTTTCACAGTAGTTGTACTGCTGAAAAATACAATTACAAAAAATAATAGAATTTTTTTCATGTGTAAAAAAGTTTTTTGGTTACTACACAAATTTAACTTAATTATAGTTATGTTTATGAAAAATAATGTTAATATTTTGTAATTATATTTTTTTGTTTTTATTCTATTTATAATAATAAATGTAATTATTTTGAGAATAAATTATTATTTTAATAAATGATAAGCGGTTAAATAAATTTGAAATAAAAGTTATGTATTTCGAAAAATTACCAATTTATTATCTCTAAAAAGTTTTTCTTCCGCCAGTTTTCCATTAAATTTTGGAGCTTTTGTGCCATTTTCTAATAGGAGGTTTTCATTTTTTATGATAATGACTTCATCCCAAAGATTTTGATCAATAAAAGTTTGTAAAGTTCTGCTTCCACCTTCTACTAAAACCGATTGAATTTGATTTTCGTAAAGTTTTTGCATCAATTCTTCCGTGAAATTCTCTTTAGAAATTTTAATAAATTTTACATTTTCTTCTTCTGCCTCTTTTTCTTGGTTAAAAACCAGGGTAGAGGCTTCATCATTATAAATTTTAAAATTTCTAGGAACTTTTAAATCGAAATCAATCAAAATTCTCACAGGATTTCTGCCTTCCACTAATCGAGTAGTTAAGCTAGGATTATCATTCAAAGCAGTCTGAGTTCCCACCAAAATAGCATGTTCCTCGCTTCTTATTTGATGTACAAATTGAGAAGCTAATTCATTAGATATTTTAGTAGGTTTGAAATCTTGGTCGATAAAACCATCTTTACTTTCTGCCCATTTTAGAATCAAATAAGGACGCTTTTTCTCATGAAAAGTGAAAAATCTTTTGTTTAAATCTCTGCATTCTTCTTCCAGAATTCCAGAAACGGTTTCTATTCCTGCATCCATAAGGATTTTTTTGCCTTTTCCGTTTACTTTATCATGGCTGTCCATTGCGCCAATCACCACTTTCTTAAAACCAATTTCTTTTAATTTCAATGAACAAGGTGGCGTTTTTCCGAAATGCGCACAAGGTTCTAGGGAAACATAAATGGTAGATTCTGGTAAAAGTTCTATGTTTTTCACAGAATTGATGGCGTTTATTTCTGCATGAGGTTCACCCGCTTTTTGGTGAAAACCTTCGCCTATGATTACATCATTATGAACAATTACTGCGCCGACTAAAGGATTTGGATATGTTTTTCCAGTCGCTTTTTTGGCAAGTTCTATACAGCGTTTTATGTAAGTTTCGTGATTCATTTTATTTGAAAAAAAATTCCGAAAGAAATTCCGGAATTAGTTTGTTTTTAAATTTACAGAAGGAATGTTCATGGTAATAATTCCTTCTAAAAGTTTATTTCTTTTTTTGCCGATTGATTTTTGGAAGTCCTTAGCATTTCCAGTAGATTTTTCTTTATACGCTACAATCATAAAAGTGCTTCCTTCGCCTAATAGGGTGTTTCTGAATCTGTAGATGTTATAATCTGCTAATTCTACTTCTGTTACCTCTTGTTTTTTATCTTTTGGAACATTAGTTGTCATGAAGTCTACAATAAACTCAGTTCCGTTAGGGTTTTCGGTAATATTGTAAGTGCAATACTTGTCAGTTTCTGCTCTTCTGTCTAGCTCTTCTGTTTTTTGATAAGTAGCTTCTTTAGCATCTATATTTTTATTGAAAAAATAAATGGTAATTACCGCAGAAGCATCTTCTATTCTTTCGTCTTCTAAAATGTATTCTTGTACAAATTGGACTTTAGATTTTTGCTGAGCAGAAGCCAATACATATTTGCTTTCGTTAAAAGTAAGTTCTGGCACACCAATTAAGTCTTCGGTGTTTTGTGAATAAAAAATCCCCGAAAATAGTAAAATTACAACTATCGAAAACAGTTTATGTATCATGCTATTCTCCCGAAATAATGTGGTGAAGATTTTGTTTTAACATTTCTAACTGAGCTTTTTTGTCATCAATCTTATCAAAAGTATCTTTCAATAAAGGATTATCACGAGATACTTTGCCAAAGAAGCCTAAGTTGTTTTCTAATTTTACAATTTCAGCTTCTAAATCAGCTACTTGATTTTTGATTTTTCTAGCTTTATCAGTTAATTGAGATTCAGTAAGACCTTCTTCTTTCAAATCAAATTCATTGATTTTGTTTAGTCTTAATTTTTCTCTCATTGTTTTATTAAACTCTGTATTGATAGCCATTTTATCTCTTGGTACTTTTCCGATGTTGTTCCAAGCAGTTTTAATGTTTTCAATTTTTTCTACGCTTCCTTCTTCGTCCCCAATTTCTTTTAATTCATCTAAAAGCGCACGTTTTTGTTTGTAATTTTCTTTCCAGTCGTCTGTTACAGCATTGTTTTTAGTTCTGTAATTGTTGAAAAACGTGTTGCAAGCTTCACGGAAATCATCCCAAACTTTATTGGTCATACTTCTAGGAACATGACCTATTTTTTTCCAGTCTTCTTGTAATTTTTTGAACAATGGAACTGCAATTTCCCAATCTTCAGAATTCATATTATCCTGAGCAGTTTGTATGAGTTTCAGTTTTTCTTCTAAATTGGTGTGCTGAGAGTTTTTTAGCCCTTTGTAGAATTCATTTTTCTTCGCATTAAAAGCTCTAAGCGCTAATTTAAATTCGTTCCAGTTTTGGTTAGAAATTTTTCTAGGAACACTTCCTAATTTTAAGAAATCTGCTCTTAGACTTTCTACGGTATTGATGGCATTTTGCCAATAGTTATGATTTGGTGCTTTATCTGGAGAAGTCAGTTTTTTAATCGTTTCTATAATCTGATTTTTCTTCTCTAAATTTGCTTGCTGTTCGCCTTCGATTACTGCTAATAATTCTGATTTTCTTTCGTGAATTTTGTTAGAAATTTCTTTGAATTCTTCCCAAGTTTTATCACGAAATTCTTCAGCAACTGGTTCAGCTTCTTCTTTCCAAAGCTTGTGTAAAAACTGTAATTCGTTTAATGCTTTTTGTACTACAGGTTCGTTTTGTAATTCTTTGGCTCTGGCAATAATATGCTGTCTTTTTTCTAGATTATGTGCGTATTCTTGCTCTCTGTATTCTTTATTTAAATCTAACATTTGATAGAAATTATTCAAATGATAGAAATAATTATTATTAAGATTTTTGAATTCTGATTTTGCTACTTGTCCAGCGTTGCTCCATTCTTCTTTAATTTCTCTGATGGCGCGGAAAAGATTGGTATTAGGTTCAGAATGGGTATATAGGTTTTTTAGCTTTTCTATGATTGAGATTCTCTTTTCGAGATTGTCTTTTTGCTCAGATTCTTGTTTTCTGTGGAAAACATCATATTTTTCTTTGAAAATATTGCTTAGTGCAGAAACTTTTGATTGAAGAGGATGTTCATAATGTGCATCTGCTTCTTTTTGGTCTTCACTTTCTAGGTTTATTTTGTGAAGAAGCATTTCTTTTACTGCATTAAATTTTTTATGATTAGCTCCAGCATCTTCAGCATTAATCAGTGCTTCTAACTTGGTCATTAATTCACCCGAAGTCATTTTTTCATGTTCGTGGTGTTCTACCATATCATGAGTTTCTTCTTCATGAACTTCTGAATCATGACTTTCTTGATGAGCAACAGTTTGATTAGCAGTTTCTTCGTTTGGATTTAGAATGTTTTCTTGAGCTTCAGAATTAGGGTTATCTGTAATCATAGCAAATTAATTTTAAAAGTAATATGCTTTTTTCAAACACTTTTTTTGAATGTTTGAACGCATTTCGGCACTAAATTAAGGGTTTTTTATGAAATATGCAATTTTTTTGAAAGCGAGATGAGTGTGTTCACTTTCAAAAATTACATCTGTCTAAATCTTTGATGGCTCATAAGTGTTTACATTTCTTCATTCCAAATTTCCCAAGCTTTTTCGGCTTGTTGTTCTAGCATGAAATAACCGTTAATGGTTTTAGCGCCTTTTTCGGCAGCATTTTTTAGAAATTTAGAAAGAGTAGGGTTGTAAATTAAATCGATGACGAGATGATTTTCTGTAATATTTTCAAATGGGAAGACAAGAGTTTCTTCTACATTAGGAAAAGTCCCAACTGGTGTACATTGTATAATGATGAGGTTCTCTAGAACTTGATTTTCAGCGAGATTCTGATAATTAATTTCTGTATTTCTAGAAACTGTAATAAACGGAATATTATTCTTTTTCAATACAAATTGAATGGCTTTTGCAGCACCGCCATTTCCTAAAACAATGGCAGATTTTTGATGTGGTTTTTTGTGCAGTAGAAGTGTTTTTTCAAATCCAAATGCATCGGTATTGAAACCTTTTGTTTTTCCGTTTTTGATGGAAATACAATTGATGGCGCCTATTTCTTGGGCTTCTTCGCTCAGTTCGTCTAGATAAGGAATAATTTGTTCTTTGTATGGAATGGTCACATTAAGTCCTACAAGATTTTCGGTTTGAAAAATAGCAGGAATAGTCTGAAGATTTTCGATGTCAAATACTTCATAGGAATGGTTTTTCAAGAAAAGTTTTTGAAATTTCTGTTCGAAATATTTTTTTGAAAACGAGTAGGAAATATTTCTTCCTATAAGACCTAATTTTACTGATTTTTCCATAGTTCAAAGGTAATAAAAAAGGCTGGAAATTTTTCCAGCCTCGCAATGATTTGTATCAAGTTTATTCTATGATTATTTTCTGGCTTTGATTATCGTAAGTGATAATGTAGTTGCCTTTTGGTAAGTTTTTAAGATTAAGTTTATTGGTTTTAGCAAATGGTTTTACAGCTTCGTAAAATAATTTACCGTTCATGTCGTACACTTTTACATTTTCCACTCCTTGAATGTTTCCTTTAAAGAAAACTTCTTTATTTTTAACAGGATTTGGATAAATGCTAATTTCTGAATTTAGATTTTCATTAGGCATCATTCTCGCAGTTCCTGTTGGGTTTACAGTGCCAATATTAGAGCAAGTATCTACAGTGTAAGAAGTCCACTCAGAAGCCAAATAAGTAGTTCTAGGTTTAGAAACATTTCTTCTTAATGTTACATCTATTGCAAAATTCGCAGATGAACCAGAAGTTCCGATAATGTCTATCAAAACATTGTTTTTGAATAAACCTACGGTATCATTTCCATTAAAATCTAAATTAGTAGTTTTTAAATTGATGGTTCCGCCACAAGTAAGCGCATAAGAACTATGAGCTACTACATAAGTAGTATTGTTGGCCAATGTTCCAGATAATGTAGCAACTGCAGTCCAAGATGTAGAACCGTTTACTTGTTTTTTGATAGAATAAGCAGATAATGCGATTGAGGAACCCGTTCTGTTGCTTATTTCAATGGCTTTGTTATTACTGCTTCCTTCTAAATATTCTGAAAAATATAATTCTGTAAAAGTTGCAGCAGCTGTAGTGGTTAAAGATAAAGCTGTAGAACTTGCAGAAGAATTTCCTGCTGCGTCATAAGCTTGAACGGTTATAGAATAAGTAGTTCCAGCTGTTAAACCTGTTAAACCATAAGATGTAGAAGTAGAAGTCCCAACTTGAGTTCCGTTTCTGAAAATTTTATACCCGGTTACACCCACGTTATCTGTAGAAGCCGTCCAAGAAACGGTAGCAGAAGTTTGGGTAATATTGCTTGAAGTTAATCCAGAAGGTACAGACGGAGCTGTAATATCAGCGGTATTATTGTCAGTGGTTAAAGATAAAGCTGTAGAACTTGCAGAAGAATTTCCTGCTGCGTCATAAGCTTGAGCAGTAATAGAATAGGTAGTTCCTGCTGTTAAGCCAGTTAGGTTATAAGATGTAGAAGTAGAGGTGCCTACTTGAGTTCCGTTTCTGAAAATTTTATAACCTGTTACGCCTACATTATCAGTAGAAGCCGTCCATGAAATGGTAGCAGATGTAGTGGTAATTGAGCTAGCAGTTAAATTGCTAGGAATTGTAGGAGCGGTGGTGTCTGTAGAAGTTCCTCCCCAGATTAAACCTACATATTCTGGATGGTCAATAAAAGGATTTCTATTTCCTTGAAAAGTGTAAGATGCGTTATTTCTATTGATTTCTGCTTGAGAAACTGGGTCTGCATTATGCCATGCCAAAAGTACATCTCTTTCCCAAGTTTGTAAACCTGGATAAGCAGAAGTTCCTAGCATGTTACCAGTGGTAAAAGTAGAGAGTTTTGATTCGTATCTTGTCACAAAATAGAAGATCATTCTAGCAATATCTCCTTTGAATTCATCAATAGGTTCGAAAACCGTTCCTGCGTAACCAGCAGAAATAGAATTTCCTAGTTTTCCTCCATTTCTAGAAGTGAAAGTTACTGTTCCTACTTTACCGAAAGGATAGTTGCTTCTCATTCCGTTTACTTTGCCATCAGTTGCTCTAATATGATGTACATCAGAAACCATAGGTGCAGCTTGGCTAAATAAACTCTGAGGAACTACATGTTCTCTGTTATAACAATCACCTTCTACAGAATAAGTACCGCATTGATCGGTGGTTACTATAAATTTATAAGGGTCTGTTCCTGATGGGTTTTCTGAGTACATATCTAAGATGCTTCCATCATTCTCGTAGTTTTGGTCTATGTCTGTAGTTTTATAAGCAGTCCATAATCCTGCATACCCTTTGTCTACGTGTCCGTTGGTAATAATTGTAGAAAGTTTGGTTTTAAGTGCTGCTCCCGATAAACCAGTGGCGCTGTCATAATATCCAGTAGGGATTTGAGAAAATAAAGAGGTGCTAATTAAGAAAAGCACCATGAATAGGTAGTTTTTTGTCTTCATAAATTTTGATTTTTAACTAACCTAAAATAATGAATTTTAATATATCAAAAATTAACAATTGATTAATTTTTTGTAATTTTTTTAAAAAATATGTAATACTTTGATACTCTTTTAGAAAGAATAAATAATAAAGTTATTTTATTTTGCATAAAAAAGCCAAGGCAATATACCTTGGCTTTTATAATTATTATTTTTTGTTTTTATTGTAAAATTATTTTCTCAGACTTTTCGTCGGTTTTTATGAAATAAACACCCTTTGGTAGCTCATGGACTTTAATAGAAGTATTTTTGATAAAAGGATTATTTATTTTTTTCATGAGTTTTCCTTCTATGGAATAAATTTCTAAAAATTTTATTGCCTTTAAATTTTCACCACTGAAGAAAATTTCACCATTTTTTATAGGATTAGGATATATGGTGAAATATTTTTTTATGGCCTGTTCTGTAGCTAAAGGTTGAGGGTTTACAATTCCTAGATTATCACAGTTGGCAGAAGTAGAAGAGATTGTATAAGAGTCCCATTCCGTAATGTCAAATGTGGTAGAAGGGGTGTTGGTTTTTTTTCTCAGATTTACATCTTCTGCAAATATAGTAGCGTTGTTAAAAGTTCCTATAATGTCTATTAAAGTCCCAGATTTAAATAAACCAATTGGGTCATTCCCATTAAAATCTAGAGGTGAACCACTAACGGATTGTGCTGTAAATGTACAAGATAAAACTGTAGAAGAATTCTTAAGTGCAATAGTTGAGTTTGGACTTAAATTTCCTGAGAGTATCAATTCATTTACCCAGCTTCCAGCTCCGTTTGCTTGTTTTTTAATTGAATAATTGGATAAAGAAACAGTAGAAGAAGTAGGGTTGGTGATTTCAATAGCTTTGTTATTGCTTAATCCTTCATAGTATTCTGAAATGTATAATTCTGTGCCAGGTAAGTTTCCGCCTCCAGATGATGCTGTAGTAGTTCCAGAGGCAGTATTACTAGCAGAGGATTTATTACCTGCCGCGTCTTTTGCTATGATGTAAAAGTTGTAGCTGGTGCTGGGAGTTAATCCAGAAATAGTGGCAGATGTTCCTGTGACTGAAGTTTTGAATGCACTATTCATATAGATTTCATATGCTGAAACTCCAATATTATCAGTAGAAGCGGTCCAGCTTAATGCGATGGAATTAGATGTAACCGTACCTATTGTTAAATTACTAGGATTAGTAGGGACTTCTGTATCTATAGTTGGTGAACCCCAAATAGATGTTACATATTCTGGGTGATCTATATAAGGATTTCTATTTCCTTGAAAAGTATAAGAGGCGTTATTTCTATTTATTTCTTCTTGAGAAACTGGATCAGAAGAATGCCAAGATAATAAAACGGCTAATTCCCAATCTGTAATTCCAGGAAAAGTGTTTGAACCAATGATGTTTCCTGATGAGAATGTTAATAGTTGAGATTCATATCTCGTTACAAAGTAAAAAATCATTCTTGCTACATCTCCTTTGAAGGCATCAATAGGCTCAAAAACAGTTCCTGTGTAATTAGGAGAAATAGAAGTTCCTAATTTAGAACCGTTTCTAGAAGTAAAACTTACTGTACCTACCTTTCCAAAAGGATAATTACTTCTCATTCCATTTACTTTTCCATCTGTTGCTCTTATGAAATGTATGTCAGAAACCATAGGGGCATCACCATCGCCACTTTTGTCTACATCAAACAGACTTTGAGGAACAATATGTTCTCTGTTATAACAATCACCTTCTACAGAATAAGTTCCGCATTGATCTGTAATCAGTGTAAATTTATAAGGATCTGTTCCAGAGGGATTTTCTGAATAGATGTCTAGAATACTGCCATCATTTTCAAAGGTTTGGTCAATGTCAGTCGTTTGATAAGCAGTCCAGAGACCAGAGTAGCCTCTGTCTATGTGTCCTGATGAAATGATTTGTGAAAGTTTTGTTTTAAGAGCTGCGCCAGATAATCCTGCTGCTGCATCATAGTAACCTGTAGGAATTTGTGCAAAAATATTGACTGCAGAAAACAGTAGTCCTACAATAAGTAAAGTTTTAATCTTCATGATGATAAGTAATAAAAAGGGGATACAAATTTATTACAATTATCATTATGATAATCAATTAATTTTCATTAATATTCTCTTTATTTATTTTTGAAAATATCCAAGAGACAGAAACTCCGAAGAAAAGTCCTATTAAAGCCACATAGAAATAATTAGGCCAGTAGATTTTAACCGGAAAAGGGAGCGTTTCGGTGGCCTTAAAAATACCAGTTTGTATTTGGATGACACAAATAATCGTTCCCAATATTAAGCCAGAGATTACCCCAAACAGTACAATAAGTAATCCAGTATTAAAGTAGGTCTTTCTTAAATCATTGATGGTAAAGCCTAAAGAAATCAAAGATTTAGCTTGATCTTTTTTGTCAAGCTGAAGAATAATAATAGCACCTGCGAGGTTAAATGTAGTAATGAAAATCACCAAAGCAAAGATGAGGTAAATCATCAGTTTTTCGGTGTTAATCATTTTCCAGAAGGCGGCATTTTCTTCTGCTTTTGTTTTTATGGTAACCTGACTGCCGAGTTTATTTTGTAAATCTTCTTTTACGGCATCTGCTTTTTCAGGATTTTTTAGTTTTATGGCAATCTCGTAAGCAGAATTTTTAGGCAAGTTCAATAACTCCGAAGTCAGTTCCAGAGGAGCAATAATATAATTGTTCAGCTGGTCATTTCCAGGGAAAATTCCAGTAACATAAATATCTCTTTTGTTGAAAATATCTTCTTCTTTATTGATGATTCCTTTGCCAGGTTTTGGCATAAAAAGAGTCGCTACATTTACATCATTGGCTACGGGAATTGCCAATCTATTGTTCAGTTGAGCCTCCATAATCACTTCATTCATAAATTTAAATGAAGGATAACTTCCGTAGAAAATGTTTTTGTCAATAGGATTTACTTTTACATAAGCCGAATCTACGCCTCTTATGTAAGCTATTTCGCCCGTATTGTTATAGTCTATGTATACTTTTTCTTCAATCATTTTAGAAAAATGATTGATTTCGTTTTCAGATTTCAGGGTAGAAGTTACTTTTTGAATATTAGGGATAACTTTTCCTTGAGAGCTTTTCAGCGTAAGATCGGCATGAAGATTAGAGATAAAATCCTTGTTAAGGTCTTCTAATCCAGAAAAAACCGAAATAATAATAAACATAGCGGCTACCGCTACCATCATAGCAAAAGCAGCCAATCCTGTAATAAAACTTACAGCCTGGCTTCCTTTTTTAGCAATGAGATATCTTCTCGCGATATAAAAAGCGGTATTTCCTTTGGCCATTTTTTATAAAATAGGATTGTCTCCCAGACCTTTTAGTTCTTTTTCTATACGTTCTACATCATCTAATGTAGTGTCTAAATAGAAATTAAGTTCAGGAATAATTCGCACTTGTTTTGCCATTTTCTGACCAATAAAATTTCTATAGAAAGACTTATTTTCGTCTATCTCCTTCATAATTGGCGTTCTAAATTCTTGCGGAAAGATGCTCAAATAAATTTTAGCAATGCTTAAATCAGCCGTTACCTTTACATCAGAAACGGTGATTAGAAAATTTTGTTTGCTCTCTGAAGCGAGTTTTCTAAAAAGTTCAGCAAAATCTTCTTGAATAATCTGTGCTACTTTTCTTTGTCTGTTACTTTCATTCATGTTGCAAATTTAGTATTTTTGTTTGAGATTTTGGGCGTGTCCTTTTCTTTTTGCCAATCGCAAGGTCTTGACCATAAAAAGAAAAGGTCGGTATTCGGCTCCCACTTTTTTCTAAATTTTTTATTAAAACCTATGCCTTTGCATAAAAATTTAGAAAAAGAGTTCCGCCTACTCCCTCACGCAAACCAAGATTAGAGATTAAAAATAAATAAAAAGTCAACATGAAAATAGAGCACTTAGGAATCGCTATCAAAAGTCTAGAAACGTCAGACAATCTTTTTGCAAGATTATTGGGAAAGAGCCATTATAAACAAGAATCGGTAGAAAGAGAAGGCGTAACTACTTCTTTTTATCAATTAGGAGAGAGCAAAATAGAACTTTTGGAAGCTACCAATCCAGAAAGTCCAATTGCTAAGTTTATCGACAAAAAAGGAGAAGGAATACACCATATTGCTTTTGGAGTAGAAGATATAAGAGCAGAAATAGAAAGATTAAAAGCAGAGGGTTTTGTTTTTATTTCCGAAGAGCCCAAAGATGGCGCAGATAATAAGTTGGTGGTTTTCTTACATCCTAAGTCTACAAATGGGGTTTTGGTAGAATTGTGTCAAGAAAAACCTTAATTTTTTTTTGAATTTTCCGAAAAAATCTTACATTTGCACACCCAATTGAAATAAAGATATTTTATCATAAATATTTGGCCTTGTAACTCAGTTGGTTAGAGTAGCTGACTCATAATCAGCAAGTCCTTGGTTCGAGCCCAAGCTGGGCCACAAAATCCTCAGAATTTCTGAGGATTTTGTTTTTTTAGAATAAAATTTTTTAACCTTAATTGTAATAAGATTTGTTACAATTTAAAATTTGTATATCTTTGCATCAGAAATGAACAATACTAGATTTTCCACAGCACTTCATATTATGACTATTCTTGGTACTAAACCAGAAGAATGGCACACCTCTGATTGGCTGGCGGGGAGTATCAATGTAAATCCTGTAATCGTTAGAAAAGAAATTTCTGTACTTAGAGAAGCGGGTTTGGTAGAAAGCAAAAAAGGGAAAGAAGGTGGCTCTAGATTAGGAAAAAACCTGGACCAAATTACCATGGCAGAGATTTACAATGCCGTAAAAAACTCAGAAGTTTTAGGAAAAAAAAATCAGCATCCTAATCCACACTGTGAAGTAGGAAAGGTGATTAATAGGCATCTGGATTTTCTTTTTTCTGAAACAGATGAGGTAGTGGTGAATTTCTTAAAAGAAAAATCATTGAAAAATTTTATAGAACAGTTCAAATAAAATTTTTTATACATAAGTGTAACAAAAATTATTACAATTTAAATTATAGAAAAATGAAAAAAATAGCAGTAATAGGAGCTACGGGTTTTGTAGGCACTCAATTAGTAAAAGAATTAGCAAATAGAGGATATTTCGTAAATGCCTTGGCTAGAAATACTTCTAAAATTGAAAAAACAGAAAATGTAAAAGCAATAGCTGTAGATGTTTACAATACCGATGAATTGTCAGAAATACTAAAAGGGAATGATGCGGTAATTAGCGCATTCAATCCGGGCTGGGCAAATCCTAATATTTTTGAAGATTTCTTAAAAGGGGCAGTCAGCATAGAAAAAGCGGTAGAAGAATCTGGAGTAAAGAGATTTATTACGGTAGGTGGAGCAGGAAGTTTATACATTGCCGAAAACTTACAATTAATAGATACCACAGAATTTCCTGCGGAGATAAAACCTGGCGCAGAAGCAGCCAGACAATATTTAGAAATCATTAAAAAGAACGAAAATCTAGATTGGACATTCTTTTCTCCAGCTATAGAAATGCATCCGGGTACAGCTGGCGTAAGAAAAGGAACATACAGAACGGCGCTAGAAAATCCGGTTTTTGATGAGGAGGGAAGAAGCGTACTTTCTGTAGAAGATGTAGCAGTAGCTTTGGTAGACGAATTAGAAAATAATAAGTTTGTGAAGCAAAGATTTACAGCGGCTTATTAATCGGTTAAATATTTTGAAACTGACCCATCTGAGTAGTTTTTTATAGGTATTCGTCTCTTATTTCTTTACTTTTTGCAAAGCAAACTGGTGAAGAATTTTCATGGATGATGATTTCCTTCTTCTCAGCAGAATTTTTTTTAGTAGAATTCTTTTTGGTCTTTTTAGGAACTTTGTCTTTTTTCATAACTCAAAATTTTCACTAAAGTTAAATAAAAAAAGCATCCAATCAGATGGATGCTTTTTTACATTTTATAGTTCGATTTTATAAATTCAGAAATAATTTAGGGTTTACAGGAGTATTGTTCTTATGAACTTCGTAATGCAAATGTGGACCAGTACTTCTTCCTGAATTGCCAGATTGTGCGATTACTTCTCCCGCTTTTACACTTTGGTTAGCCTTTACATTAATTTTAGAAAGGTGAGCATAGAGCGTAGCTAAACCGTTACCATGGCTTATGATTACGCAGTTTCCATACCCGCTTTTTTGACCTGCAAAAATTACTTTTCCAGTGGCGGTACACATTACATTACTGCCGTAATCTACACCATAATCTATTCCCTTGTGGAATTGCATTTGGTCTTTTTCAGCAGGAGCAGCGTTTTTTGATGCTATGTTAACGTTACTTTTGTTGATTACATTTCCAGTGCTGTCTTTTTCTATTTTTTCAGATGAAATAGCAAGAGGTCTTGCAGAAGCGAGTAGGATTTTCTTAGACGGAATAGGATTTTTTCTCATTCCGAAATTAGACGATAGAAAACCGTTGTCTATAGGATGTCCAACTGGTACTTGTTGTAAACGTTTTTCTAATTCTACGAGATATTCAGAATATCTAGAACTCTGGTTAGACAGATAAACCGAACTAGATAAACTATCTCTAGATAGAGCTTCAATGCTTAGGTTAGAGGCGTTTTTTGCCTTTAAATAATTGTTGATTGTTCTTACTGTGTTTTCTACAGAGGCTAAATCATTTTTTAATTTAAAGAAATCTAAGCTGTCTTTTTGGGTGTTAATTTTTACTAAATTGACTTGATAGTTTTTGTCATCTTTTTCTGAATATAATTTTGCAATAACAAAACTTTGTAGAAGGATAACGAAAAGAAGAGCGCCCATAAACAGCTGAACATTCTTCTTTTTTATAAATAAATTCTTCATTACTTTTTTCTCAGTTTTCAATTTTTAGCGACGCCAAAATTAATTAAAATATTTTAAATCAATGTTTTTGCTCAACCAAAAACGATGAATTATGATAAAAATTATGCCAAAGTATTGTTAATAAATTTATAAAATTGTTAATAATAATTAATTATGGTTAAATTTATTGTATCTGAAACTCAGGAGATAAAGTCAATCTGTGAAATCTATTTTTGTTAACATGATTTTTTTAAGGTGTAGCTTCTCACTATAATTTGTATCTTTGTTTTTCTACCAAATTTTTTAAAATGGCTAAAAAGAAAGGCAAAACATTGCCAACTGTGGGGGTTGTAGGAAGCGGTAGTTTCGCTACGGCAATTGTAAAAATGCTATTAGAAAATGCGAAATTGGTGCATTGGTGCGTGAGGAATGAGTTTGTAAAGGGAGCTCTAGAATTGCGTGGTCATAATCCTAATTATCTTACTGCGGTTGCTTTTGATGTAAGAAAACTGAAAATCACTACAGATATTAATGAGTTAGTTTCTGAGTGTGATATCATTGTTTTAGCAACTCCTTCTATCTATCTTTCTGATGCAATAGAAAAAATGACTTGTAATTACGAAGGGAAATTATTCGTTTCTGCAATCAAAGGGATTGTCCCTAAACATAATGATGTAGTAGCACATTATTTGAGAGATGTTTTTAAAATTGGCTTCAGAAATCAAGCCGTTATTGCGGGGCCATGTCATGCAGAAGAAGTAGCGATGGAGAGATTGTCTTATCTTACTATAGCCGCAGCAGAAAAAGAAAATGTAGATGCGCTTAGAGAACTTTTTACTTCTGATTATATTAAGGTAAGCTGTTCCAAAGATATTTTGGGTAATGAGTATAGTGCGATTCTTAAAAATATTTACGCCATCGCAGCAGGAATTGCAAGTGGATTAGGATATGGAGATAACTTTAATGCAGTTCTGGTTTCTAATGCGATTAGAGAGATGGAATTATTTTTAGATGCTGTGTATCCAGAGGCTAGAGAGGTGAATGATAGTGCATATTTAGGAGATTTACTGGTAACCGCTTATTCACTCTTTTCTAGAAATAGAAATTTAGGAAATCTTATCGGTAAAGGCTACACCGTAAAATCTGCGGTGCAATCTATGAGTATGGTTGCAGAAGGATATTACGCAACTCGTGGAATTTATGAAATCGCTTTTGAAAAGAAACTGAAAACCCCAATTATCAATACTGTTTTCAGTATTTTATATGAAGGAAAAGACGCCGAAAAACAATTTAAAAAATTAACTGAAAAATTAACGTAAAATTAATGGTGCTAAAGCCTTATCGCTTTTTTCAAAAATCATTAACTTTACCACACTTTCTAATTTTCATACAATGACAACTAAATACGAACAAATTTCTAGTTCACTTTTTATCAAAAATCGTAAAAAGTTTGTAGAAAAAATGCAGCCTAATTCTTTGGCTATTTTTAATTCTAATGATATTTATCCAGTAAGTTCAGACTCTACCATGCCTTTTGCGCAGCACAGAGATATTTTTTATCTGAGTGGAGTAGGCCAAGAGGAGAGTGTTTTGTTGATTTTTCCTGATGCTTACAATGAAGAACACCGTGAAATTCTTTTCTTAAGAGAGACCAATGAACATATCGCTGTTTGGGAAGGCGAAAAATTAACTAAAGAAAAAGCAACTGAGGTTTCTGGAGTGAAAACAGTGCTTTGGCTATCAGATTTTGATAGAATTTTCTATAATTTGATGAACGAAGCAGAAAATATTTATCTCAATAGAAATGAGCACTATAGAGCTGTTTTAGAAGTGCAAACTCGTGAAGACAGATTTATAGAAAGAGTAAAGAGAGAGTTTCCGCTTCATAAAATTTTAAGAAGTAATCCTATTCTTCAGCATTTGAGAAGTATCAAAGAACCAGAAGAGCTAGAATTATTACAAAAAGCGTGTAACATCACTGAAAAAGGGGTGAGAAGATTGCTTTCTTTCGTGAAACCAGGAGTTTGGGAATACGAAATTGAAGCAGAGCTCATGCACGAATTTTTGAGAAATAGAAGTAAAGGTTTTGCATATACACCTATTATTGCCAGCGGAGAAAACGCAAATGTCTTGCACTATATTGCCAATAATATGCAATGTAAAGATGGAGACTTAATTTTATTAGATATTGGTGCAGAATATGCCAATTATTCATCAGACCTTACCAGAATGATTCCTGTGAATGGTAAATTTACAGCGAGACAAAAAGAGATCTACAATGCAGTTTTAGACATGAAAAACTTTGCGACTTCTCTTTTAGTTCCTGGAAATAACTGGTACGATTATCATAAAGAATGTGGAGAGTTTTACACTTCTAAATTCTTGGAATTAGGACTTCTTGATAAAGCTGATGTTCAAAATCAAGACAAAAACTGGCCGGCTTATAAAAAATACATGATGCACGGCACATCTCACCATTTAGGTCTAGATACGCATGATTACGGAATTCTAAAAGATAAATTTGTAGAAAATATGGTATTCACCGTAGAGCCGGGAATTTATCTCCCAGCAGAAGGTTTTGGGGTTAGAATAGAAGATGATGTGGTTATTCAGAACTCTGGTCCTGCTTTTAATCTGATGAAAAACATTCCTATTGAAGTAGAAGAAATAGAAGAATTGATGAATTCTTAAAAAAATAAAAAGGTGTTTCTAAATCAGAAACACCTTTTTTATGAGGTAAAGAATTTAATTAAATCCATGTAGTTTTTTTGATTCACGCCATGTCCGTTCATGTATTCTCTGAAAGTAAAAAATGCTCCCAGTTCATATAAGAAATCTGCTGCTTTTCTTCCCCATTCTAATGGGATTACAGCGTCTTCAGTTCCATGAGAAATAAAAAATCTAAGATGCTGAATTTCTTTTTTACCTTTAATGTTTTTAAGGATTTTAGGTTCAGGATACGCACTTAAACAAGCGATTTTCTGAAAATATTCTGGGTAAGTAAGCGTCATAGCATACGTAAGAATTCCGCCTTGCGAAAATCCCATCATATTGGTTTTCCCTTCTAGCTGATAATGATGTTTAATGTTATCAATAGATTTCATAATCGCTTTCATAGAATCTACAGCCTGTTCTACATCTATAAATTTTTCAGCATCGTTAAAATCAATGTCGTACCAAGAAAAACCATTGTAATCGGTCATTTTTGGAGCTCTATAACTCACGATAATCCAATCTTCTGGCAAATCATGACGAAAAGAAAATAAATCTTCTTCATTACTGCCATAGCCATGAATCATCACCAAAAGTTGAGTGTTTTGAGTAATGTTTTCGGGCTCTCTTACGATAAATTGTAAATCCATATTGCAAAGATAATTTTGTTTTTGAATTTCAAAGATTAAACCAAATAAAAAAAACTGACACAAGGTCAGTTTTTAAAAATTTTATGTTATGATATTTATAAAATCCCCACTTTTACCATACAAGCTTTCATCTTTTGGTAAGTTCTTTCAATGTCATGGTCTAAACCTATTGAAAATCTGATTAAACCGTCAGAAAGTCCCATAGAAATTCTTTCTTCTTCAGGAATTTCAGATGAGGTAGAACTTCCGCTGCAAGAGAATAAAGTTTTATAAAAACCTAAACTTACGGCGAGGTAGCCTAAGTTTTCTTGTTGCATCATTTCCATCAATTCATTGGCTTTGTCTACGGTTCCTGCATCTAAGGTTAATAAACCACCAAAACCATATTCTTGGTGCATCATAGATTTCATGAGTTCATGATTTCTGTGAGATTTTAAACCAGGATAATTTACTTTCAAGCCATCTTTTTCGAATCTTTCAGCGAGATACATTGCATTATCACTGTGTTTTTTCATTCTGATGTGCAAAGTTCTTAGGTTTTTCAAAATACTTGCCGAACGAAAACTATCCATAGTTGGGCCGAGAAGCATACAGCTTCCGTTATTTACATTTTTGGTGTCGTCTATAAATTGTTGAGATGCGCAATAAACACCGCCCACTGTATCACTGCTTCCGTTGATGAATTTCGTTAAACTGTGAATCACAATATCTGCACCTAAATGTATAGGCGAAATCTGCAACGGAGAAAACGTATTGTCAACAATCAGCTTTAAATTATACTTTTTACAAATTTCAGACAGTTTTCTCAAGTCTGCTACTTCTAATAAAGGATTGCTCACGCTTTCGCAATAAATCACCTTCGTATTAGGTTTGATGGCGTTTTCTATTGCTTCAAAATTGTTAATGTCTACAAAGCTTGTTTCAATGTTAAAAGGAGGCAGGAAGTTTTTCAAAAATGCGTAAGTTCCACCATAAATTGTTCTGGCTGAAACAATGTGGTCGCCACTTTTACAGACTTGAAGTAGAGTAGAAGTAATCGCGCCCATTCCAGATGCGGTAACGTTCGCTGCTTCTGTTCCTTCCATTTTTGCTAAAGCTTGAGCTAAATATAAATTCATCGGAGATGAATGTCTTGAGTATAAATAGCAACCTTCAGCATTGCCCTCGAATGTATCGAACATGGTTTTTGCAGATAAAAAAGTGTAGGTAGAACTGTCTGAAATAGAAGGGTTTACCCCGCCGAATTCTCCAAAATATTGTAAGTCTTGAATGGCATTTGCTGCATCGAAATTTTCCATAATATTGAATTTAAGAGCAATAAAATTCTAAAAATTCCAATATTATTACAATGATATTTTTAAATTATAGAAAATAAATCTATATATTTTTAAATTAATAGAAAAAATTATGATTATATTTGGTTTTTGTAAACTTTTTCCAAAAAATAATCTATGGAACTTGACTCAATTGATAAAAAATTACTCTATTTTCTTCAGGAAGATAGTAAACAAACAACTAAAGAATTGTCTCACAAGTTAGATTTGTCTGTGACGGCGGTTTATGAACGCATCAAAAAATTAGAAAAGCAAGGTGTCATTTCTAAATATGTAACGCTGATTGATAAACATAAGGTGGAGAAAAATTTCATCGTGCTCTGTCATGTGAAATTAACGCAACACAAGAAAGAATACGTGTTACAGTTTGAAAAAGAGATTATGACTTTGCCAGAAGTAACGGAATGTTTCCACGTGAGTGGCGATTATGATTATATCTTGAAAATCTGTGTAAAAAACATGGAAGAGTACAGAAATTTTATGGTGACTAAGCTCACTACTTTACAACACATCGGCTCTACACACAGTTCTTTTATGATTGCCGAAGTGAAAAATACAACTACGATTGAGGTTTAGAAAATAAAAAAAACACGCAAATCTGCGTGTTTTTTATTATGTAAATTTTTAGATTTCTCTTTTTGGAGTTGCCATCACTCGGTTCATTTTAATCCAGCCTAATTTTTCTAAGAGCAACATAATCATGTAAGTCACATCTATTTCGTGCCATCTTACGCCGCCGAAATTAGCTCTTCCACCGAATTTATGATGATTGTTGTGATAACCTTCGCCGAGCATTAACCAATCAAAACGGAATAAATTTTTAGAAGTGTCATTCACTTTGAAATTGACATATCCGTAAATGTGACCAAACCAATTGATAATCATTCCGTGGATTGGAGCCATTAAAATAGCCACAGGTAATAATAACCAATGCCACCAATATTCAGAAAAAATAATAAAGAAAACGGTGTAAAATGCTCCCCAACCAATTCTTGAGTACCATGAACTGGCAAACTTGTCGAATGATTTCCATTGAGGAACGTTTTTCGTAAATTTTTCTTCGATGGCAATTTTTTGTTTGTTGATTTGTTGATAAACATTTTTCGTTCTCCACATCATTGCAAGTGGATTAGGGTCGTATTTTGGAGAATGCGGGTCTTTTTCTGTATCAGCAAAAGCGTGATGCATTCTGTGCATTACACCATAACCATACGCTGAAAGATAATTAGAACCTTGGGTAATCCAAGTAAGAATAAAACACAGTTTTTCACCAAATTTAGACATGGTGTAGGTTTGATGTGCTGCGTAACGATGAAGGAAAAAAGTTTGAAAAAATAGTCCTGAATACCATAGGACGATGATGAAAATAATAATAACCATTAATAAGAATTTATAAAGGTACAAAGGTAGACATTTGAAAAATGAATGATAACAAAAAACACGCTCTAGAGCGTGTTTTTATAATTTATTTAACTATGTATAGCGTTGTAAATTTTATTCTAGATGGCTTTTACAATAAAATATTGTTTTTTACCTTTTTGTAGCAATAAAAATTTGCCGTCAATTAAATCTTTTTCAGCAGCTACGAAATCGTCTTTTACTTTTTCTTTGTTTACAGAAATAGCATTTCCTTGTAATTCGCGTTTTGCTTCGCCTTTAGATTTTAAGAAACCAGATTTTTCTGATAATAAATCAATAATGTTGCTTCCTAAAACGTCTGATTTTGCTACTTCCGCTTGTGGAACTCCATCAAAAATCTGTAAGAATAATTCTTCATCTAAGCTTACCAAATCTTCCGCTGTACTTCTCCCGAAAAGGATTTCAGAAGCTTTTAATGCTTTTTCGTATTCTGCTTTTCCATGAACCCAAATCGTAACTTCTTCAGCCAGTTTTTTCTGCAATTTTCTTTCGTGTGGAGCAGTTTGGTGCTCTTCAACCAAAGATTCTATTTCTTCTTTTGGTAAAAAAGTATAGTATTTAATGAATCTTTCAGCATCAACATCAGAAGAATTTAACCAAAATTGATAAAATTTATACGGAGAAGTTCTTTTGGCATCTAACCAATAATTTTCTCCCGCTTCAGATTTCCCGAATTTAGAACCATCAGCTTTCGTAATTAACGGAACGGTTAATGCATAAGCTTCGCCTTGCGCTTTTCTACGAATTAATTCTGTGCCTGTGGTGATGTTTCCCCATTGGTCAGAACCTCCCATTTGTAGTTTTACTCCGTTATTTTTGTATAGATGTAAGAAGTCGTAACCTTGTAATAATTGGTAGGTAAACTCTGTAAAGCTCATTCCGTCAACTCCAGCTTCTCCAGAGAAACGTTTTTTTACAGAATCTTTCGCCATCATATAATTTACGGTAAGATGTTTCCCAATATCTCGCACGAAATCCAGAAACGTAAAGGTTTTCATCCAATCGTAATTGTTTACCAATTCCGCTTTATTCGGTTCGTTTCCTTCAAAATTTAAAAATCTAGAAAGTTGACCTTTTATGCAATCTACATAATGATTAAGCGTAGCTTCATCTAATAAATTTCTCTCCGAAGATTTTCCAGAAGGATCACCAATCATACCTGTTGCACCACCAACTAGAGCAATCGGTTTATGACCATGCTGTTGAAAATGTGCCAAAACTTTTATAGGAATTAAACTTCCGATATGAAGTGAATCTGCGGTAGGATCAAAACCAATATAAGCAGTAGTCATTTCCTTATTCAGTTGTTCATCCGTTCCGGGCATCATATCAGCGTACAAACCGCGCCATTTTAGTTCTTCAATAAAAGCGTTCATTTTCTTAAAAATTTTGAATGGCAAAGATAGGAAATTTGCAGGAAGTAGGAAGCTGGATGTGAGAAGTTTTTTTAATCAAACAGTTTATTTACACCATTTTGTAGTGAAATTTTATTTGATTTTTAAAAATTATAGACATCATCTAAAAACCAAATACATTTTACTTTTTCTTTAGCTTTATCAAATTCCTTATCTTTGCATTTGCAATGGAAAAACCAGAACTTTTAAAGCTCATCTTTTTGGCCAAAGAGAAGAATCAGAAAGCGCAAACTAAACTGATTAATCAATTTTGGACAGACGTTTTTTCTTTCGTGATGAAAAAAGTTCATGATGAAAACGCAGCAGATGAATTGACGGTTTCGGTTTTTTCTAAAGTATTGGCGAAATTAGATTTGTATGATGAGAATTTCCAATTTAAAACGTGGGTTCTTACCATCGCTCAAAATACAGTAATAGATTATTGGCGCAAAAAAAATCGGGAAACCGAAGAAACTATGGACGGTTTTCAGGATTTTAAAAATCAATTCGAAAAATCTCCTGAAGAAATTATGATTTCTGTGCAAGAAGAGAAAAAAATCATCGATGCGGTTGCCAAAATGGATCACAATTATCAAAAAATTATCCATTTGAGATTTTTTGAAGAAAAAAGCATCAAAGAAATTGCAGAAGAACTCAATCTTTCTGTTGCCAATACCAAAGTGAGAATTATGAGAGCCAAAAAAGTTTTGGCAGAATTGTTAAACGAAAATGAGTAGAATCTCTCGCTGATTATGTAGATTGAGCAGATGAAAATCAACCGAATCAGCTAAATCTGCGAGAAAAATTTTAGATATTTATGGAAAATCAAATTCAAGATACCACTACCAATAAACCAAAATGGATTCGTGTAAAACTTCCTACAGGAAAAAATTACAGAGAATTAAGAACATTGGTTGATAAATATAAACTGAACACCATTTGTCAAAGTGGTTCTTGTCCGAACATGGGAGAATGTTGGGGAGAAGGAACCGCCACTTTTATGATTTTGGGAAATATCTGTACCAGAAGTTGTGGATTCTGTGGCGTGAAAACAGGTAAACCGCTTGATGTAAACTGGGACGAACCCGAAAAAGTAGCACGTTCTATTAAGTTAATGAAAATTAAGCACGCCGTTTTAACTTCTGTAGACCGAGATGATTTGAAAGATATGGGTTCTATTATCTGGGCAGAAACAGTAAATGCGGTGCGCAGAATTTCTCCGGGAACTACTATGGAAACGTTGATTCCAGATTTCCAAGGGATTCATAAACACATTGATAGATTGGTAGAAGTAGCACCAGAAGTGATTTCTCACAATATGGAAACCGTAAAAAGATTAACCAGAGAAGTAAGAATTCAAGCGAAGTACGAACGTTCTTTGGAGGTTTTAAGATATTTAAAAGAAGCAGGACAAAACCGTACCAAAACTGGAATTATGCTCGGTTTGGGCGAAACGAAAGAAGAAGTTTTTGAAACCATTCAGGATGTGAGAAATGCAAATGTAGATGTGATTACGATTGGGCAATATCTTCAGCCAACTAAAAAACATTTACCAGTAAAACGTTTCGTAGAACTGGAAGAATTTGAAGAATACAGAATTTTCGCAGAAAGCTTAGGTTTCCGTCATGTAGAAAGTTCGCCTTTGGTTCGTTCTTCTTATCATGCAGAAAAACATATTCACTAAAAAAAGACAAGTATAATATTTTTAAATAATCGTTATCAATTTTTTTGATAGCGATTTTTTTTGAAAAAGATTTTCGTTTTATAGCTTAGCAAAAAAATATATTATGAAAAGATTTAGTTATAGTTTATTGTTATTTTTCGTATTTGGTTTTGTTTTTTCTCAGTCAAAAATTGTTGTTAAAGAAACCACTTATTCATCAAAAGGGAAAAATTTTAAATCTTATGTAGCTTATGACGCCTCTAAAAAAGGAAAATTACCAGTGGTAATGATTGTTCCAGAATGGTGGGGCGTAAATGATTATGCAAAATACAGAGCCAAAAAAATTGCAGAATTAGGTTATTTTGCAATGGTTGTTGACATGTATGGCGATGGAAAATTTGTAGAAACGCCTCAAGAAGCTCAAGAGTTAGCAACTCCTTTTTATCAGAATGCAGTTTTGGCAAAAGAAAATTTTGATGTGGCAACAGCTTATGTTAAAACGTTCAAAAATGTCAATTCTAGTAAAGTTGCAGCAATTGGATACTGTTTTGGAGGAGCAATGGTGCTGAATATGGCAAGACAAAACCCAGAATTGAAAGGCGTAGTAAGTTTTCACGGGAATTTAATGACCGGTGTAAAACCAACACATAACAATGTGAAAATTTTAGTTTGCAATGGTGCTGCAGATAATTTTGTTCCTGAAAAAGAAATCGAGGAATTCAAAAAAGAAATGATGGAGAATAAGTTTGATTATCAATTCATTAATTATCCTGATGCAGTTCACGCTTTTACCAATCCTAATTCTACTGCGGTGGGCAAAAAGTTTAATATGAATATTGCTTACAATAAGTCTGCAGATGTAAAATCTTGGCAGGAAATGAAAACCTTTTTAGCGAAAATTTTCAAATAAAATTGGCGGATTTTATTCCGCTTTTTTTATGAAAATAAACTAAATTTATCCTTCAAAAATTGATTAATGAAAAACGCTGTCCTTATTACGATAGGAAACGAGGTTCTGTCTGGAACTACGGTAGATACCAATTCTAATTTTATTGCAAAAGAATTATCAAAAATTGGGATTTCTGTTTCGCAGATTTTTACCATTTCAGATGAAATAGAAATTATTAAAAATACATTACAATCTGCCTTTCAGTTGACTGATTTGGTAATTACAACAGGCGGGCTTGGCCCAACCAAAGATGATAAAACCAAGAAAGCTTTTTGTGAATTTTTCAATGATGAAATCGTTTATGACGAAGAAACTTTTCAGCATCTGAAAACCAGATTAGAACGCATAGGAAGGTTAGAAATCATCGAAAGAAACAGAGAACAAGCCATGATTCTTTCTAAATCTAAAGTTTTCCAAAATCATAATGGAACAGCACCGAGTTTAATGGTAGAAGATAACGGCAAAATAGCGATTTGTCTTCCTGGTGTTCCTTATGAAGTGAAACCTCTAGTTAAAGACCAAATTATTCCTTATCTACAAAAAGAATTTGAATCTAATTTTTTGAAAATTAGAACTGTTTCTGTGGTGAATTATCCTGAGAGTTTATTGTCTGATGCTTTAGAAGAATGGGAACTGAATTTGCCTGAAAATTTTTCACTTTCATATTTGCCAATCGCCAATAGAGTTAAGTTGAAATTAACGGCTTCAGGAAAGGATTTAGAAGTTTTGGAAAATCAATTAGAAGAAGAGATTTCTAAAATAAGACCATTGCTGAAAGCGCATATTATTTCTGAACACGGTGACAAAATAGAAGAAATTTTACATGATTTTTTAATTTCAAGAAATTTAACTATTTCTACGGCTGAAAGTTGTACTGGTGGAGAATTATCACATTTAATAACAAGTGTTTCTGGAAGTTCAAATTACTTTTTAGGCGGAATTTGCACCTATCAAACACAGAAAAAAATTGAAATCTTAGGTGTTTCTGAGGATTTAATTCAAGAAAAAACAGTAGTTTCAGCAGAAGTAGCACAAGCGATGAGTTTAGGTTGCCAGAAATTATTTAAAACGGATGTTACACTTTCTACCACTGGTGTTGCAGGACCTAATTCAGATGAATTCAATTCAGAAATCGGCACTGTTTTTTATTCGATTAGAGTAAAAGATTTTGAAAAGACTTTCAGATTGTATCTTCCTCATTTAGAGCGCAAAGATTTTATGAATTTTGTTTCTCAGAAGGTTTTGCAAGATTTAATTCAGATTTTAATTCAAGAAAATCTTTAAAATTCGCCTTTCTCATGTAATAAAATGGGACAAACAGTTGTTATATCTTTAAAATAATTTAGAATGAAATCGCTATAATTGAAAGAACTCAAACGTCAATGAATGTTCAGCGATTGCATAAGACCTTTAAAAAACAATAAATATCTACTTATGAAAAAAATAATTTTTAGTTTCCTAGTTCTTTTGGTTCAGGTAGCTTATTCGCAAACTTCCAAAAATTTTGGAGATTTCAGCGCAGTAAAGGTTTATGATAGAATTAATGTAACCCTTGTAAAATCCAGTGAAAATAAAATTCAGGTTAAAAATGATAACCCAGATGTAGAAATTGTCAATAAAAATGGTGACCTCAAAATCAGAATGATTCCTACTAAGCTCATGCAAGGCGACAAAGCTGAGGTAACTGTTTTCTATGAAGATATTAACGAAATTCAAGCCAGTCAAGGTTCTAAAATTACTTCTGATGGAGCAATAGATAGCAAAATGCTCAGCATTACTTCAAACGAAGGTTCTACTTTAAATTTACAGGTAGATGTGAATTTATTGAATTCTAAAGCCAATTCTGGTGGAATCATTAATGTGTCTGGAACCGCAGAAATTCAAGATGTTTTGGTGAATTCTGGTGCACAATTTAATGGTAGAGATTTAGATTCAGAAACTGTTACCATCACTACAAATGCAGGTGGGAATGCAGAAGTAAATGCCTCTAAAATTATTAATGCTACAACTAGAGCAGGCGGAAATATAGACGTCTATGGTTCTCCCAAAGACAGAAATACCAAAAATGTTTTAGGCGGAAAAATAACATTCAAATAAATATTATAAAGCCAGAGTTTTAAACTTTGGTTTTTTTGATTATTTAACCGTAACAATTTCTTATAAATTTGTACTTATTCATCATTAATTAATCATACAGAAATGAAAAAAATATCAATCGCTGTGTTAGCTTTTTCAGGAATGCTCATTTTAGATTCTTGTGGCACTCAGAAACAAGCAACTACAGAAACTACTCCTATTCCAATTGAAGAATTGAAACCAGCAGAACTTCCAGAAAACGGAATTGCCATTGAACTGATGGACAAATCAGTTCGTCCGCAAGACGATTTTTACAACTACGTAAACGGAACTTGGATGAAAACGGCTCAGATTCCTGCGGATAAAGCAAGTTGGGGAAGTTTCAATGAATTAAGAGAAAAAACAGACTTAAATTCTCTTAAAATTTTAGACAATTTGTTGAAAGAAACTTACGCAAAAGGAACTGAAGGTCAAAAAATTCAGGATATTTATGCTACTTACATGGATATGGATAAGCGTAATGCAGACGGAATTGCTCCTATTAAAGGTGATTTAGCAAAAATCGATGCCATTAAAACGATGGCAGATTTACAAAAATATTTAGTAGAAGCTACCAAAACTGGTGATAATCCTTTCTATTCTTGGGGAGTTTATGCAGACCTTAAAAATTCTACAGATAATGCCGTTTACATGGGAGATGTAAACCTTGGTTTAGGAAGAGATTATTATCAAAAAGATAATGAAGAAAACACCAAAACCATCGGTCAATACAAAGATTATTTAACCAAATTATACACGGTTTTAGGATATAAGAATCCAGAAGTTGCGGCTCAAAAAGTAATTGACTTTGAAAAAACTGCAGCACAAACTTTAATCCCTAACGAAAAAATTAGAGATGCTAATCTTCAATACAATCCGAAGACTTTACCAGAACTGAAGACTTTGGTGAAAAATGTAGATTTACCATCTTATCTTAAAAACGCTGGTGTAAATACAGACCGAGTAATCATTGGTGAATTAGATTACTATAAGAATTTAGATAAATTTTTGAATGCTAAAAATTTACCATTCATCAAAGATTTCTTAAAAGTGAAATTATTAAACGGAAGTGCTTCTGTTTTAGACCAAAAATTAGACGATTTACAGTTTGATTTCTACGGAAGAACTTTGAGCGGACAAAAAGAACAACGCGCGATGAATAAACGTGCACTTTCTACCATAAATGGAGTTCTTGGTGAAGCTTTCGGGAAATTATATGTAGATAAATATTTCTCTGCCGAAGCTAAAGCAGAAATGGTAACCTTAATTGATTATCTTAAAAAATCTTACGTTCAGCATATTTCTAATCTTTCTTGGATGAGTGATGAAACCAAAACGAAAGCATTAGATAAATTGTCTAAATTCACTGTAAAAGTAGGTTATCCAGATGAATGGAAAGACTATTCTAAATTACAAGTGCTTTCTAAAAACGAAGGAGGAACACTGTACGGAAATCTTAAAAATGTTTCTTTTTGGGCTTATCAAAAAGAATTAGATAAAGTAGGTAAGAAAGTTGATAAAAAAGAGTGGGGAATGACTCCTCAAACTGTAAATGCTTACTACAATCCGGTAAATAACGAAATCGTTTTCCCTGCTGCTATTTTACAAGCGCCATTCTTTGATTTCAAAGCAGATCCTGCTGTAAATTTCGGCGGAATCGGAGCGGTAATTGGTCACGAAATTTCTCACGGATTTGATGATTCTGGAGCAATGTTCGATGGAGATGGAAACCTTAAAAATTGGTGGACTGATGCTGATAAAAAGAACTTCGAAGAAGCTACTAAAAAATTAGCGGAACAATACAGCAAATATGAGCCAGTAAAAGGAACTTTCGTAAACGGTTTATTTACAAATGGCGAAAATATTGCAGATTTAGGTGGAGTTGCAATTGCTTATGATGCATTACAAATGTATCTTAAAGACAAAGGAAATCCAGGATTAATTAGTGGTTACAACCAAGATCAAAGATTTTTCTTAAGTTGGGGAACCATCTGGAGAACTAAATCTACTGAAAAATACATGATTAATCAGGTGAAAACAGATCCACATTCACCAGGTTTATACAGAGCTTTTGGTCCTCTAGTTAATACAGAATCTTGGTACAAAGCTTTCGAAGTGAAAGAAGGTGACCAGCATTATAAAAAACCTGAAGACAGAATTAAAATCTGGTAGAAAACTAAATTTTTCTTAAAAATAAACAATTTAAACCACAGAATTTTCTGTGGTTTTTTATTATTTATAAATTCAATTGAAACAAATTCAAATTTTTATCAACTAATGATAATAAAACTGATGATTTTATTAAATTTGAACAATTAATAATTAACTATATATGAAAAAAGTACCTTTTCTAGTGCTGGCAGCAGCAGCTGTGCTTACAGTTAGCTCTTGTGCATCACAAAAACAATTACCAGAAAACGGAATTGCTCTTCATTTTATGGATACTTCAGTTCGTCCACAAGATGATTTCTTCACTTATGTAAACGGAAACTGGGTGAAAACGGTAGAAATTCCTTCGGACAAAGCAAGTTGGGGAAGTTTTAATGAACTTCGTGAGAAAACAGACGAAAACTCTTTAGCCATTTTGAATAATATTTTGACAGAGAAATATGCAGAAGGAACAGAAGGCAAAAAAATTCAAGATTTGTACTCTTCTTTCATGAATTGGGACAAGAGAAATGCAGACGGAATTAACCCAATAAAAGCAGATTTAGCAAAAATTGATGCTATTAAAACTGTAGCAGATTTACAAAAATATTTGGTAGAAGCTACTCCAAATGGCGATAATATTTTCTATATGTGGAGAGTAGGCGCAGACCTTAAAGCGTCTAATGATAATGCGATTTATCTTGGCGGTCCAGCTCTAGGTTTAGGAAAAGATTACTATCAAAAAGAAAACGAAGCCAACACCAAAACCCTTGCAGAATACACCAAATATGTTTCGAGCATGTTGACAGTTTTGGGTTATCAAAATGCAAATGAGACTGCTACAAAAATTGTAGATTTAGAAAAGAGATTAGCAAAAACTTTGTTAACCAACGAAGAAGGAAGAGATGCTAATAAGCGTTACAATCCTAAAACCGTTTCAGAGCTTTCAGGGTTGGTTAAAAATGTAGATTTAGCAGGATATTTAAATCAAGTTGGTGTAAAAACTGATAGAGTAATTCTTGGTGAACTAGGATATTTTAAAAACTTTGATGCTTTCGTAAACGAGGCGAATCTTCCTCTGCTAAAAGATTACATGAAATACCACATGCTTTCTGGAAACGCTGGCGTTTTAGATAAAAAACTAGACGATATGCGTTTTGATTTTTACGGAAAATATCTTCAAGGTCAAAAAGAACAACGTGCCATGAACAAGCGTGGGCTAGAAGTAGTAAATGGTATTTTGGGTGAAGCTTTCGGTAAATTATATGTAGAAAAATATTTTCCAGCAGAAGCAAAAGAAGAAATGGTAACCATGGTAGATTATCTTAAAAAAGCATACCATGACCATATCTCAAACCTTGATTGGATGAGTGATGATACTAAAGTGAAAGCTCTTGATAAATTATCGAAATTCAAAGTGAAAATTGCATATCCAGACCAATGGGAAGATTATTCTAAATTAACGGTAAGCCCAGATTCATATTTCCAAAACAGACAAAATATCACGACTTGGAATTATCAGAAAAATGTAGAAAAAATTGGAACAAAAGTAGATAAAACAAAATGGGGAATGACCCCTCAAACCGTAAACGCATATTACAGTGCTTCTAATAATGAAATCGTTTTCCCTGCCGGAATTTTACAAGCGCCTTTCTTTGATTTCAAAGCAGATCCTGCAGTAAATTTTGGAGGAATTGGAGCGGTAATTGGTCACGAGATTTCTCACGGATTTGACGATGGTGGTTCTAGATTTGACGGAGATGGAAACCTTAACAATTGGTGGACAGACGAAGACAGAAAGAAATTTGAAGTAGCTACTGCTAAGCTAGATGCTCAATATTCTGCTTACGAACCAGTAAAAGGAAGTTTCGTAAACGGTAAATTTACCATGGGAGAAAATATTGCAGATTTAGGTGGTGTAAATATCGCTTTTGATGCGCTTCAAATGTACCTTAAAGACAAAGGAAACCCAGGCAAAATCAGTGGATTTGACCAAAATCAAAGATTTTTCTTAAGCTGGGCAACCGTTTGGAGAACCAAAGGAACTGAGAAATTCTACATTAACCAAGTGAAAACAGATCCGCACTCTCCAGGAATGTACAGAGCAGTTGGCCCACTAGTAAATACAGAAGCTTGGTATAAAGCATTTGGTGTAAAAGAAGGTGACAAACATTTTAAAAAACCAGAAGAAAGAATCAAAATCTGGTAATCAATAGAAATTATCAAACCACCGAATTTTCGGTGGTTTTTTTATTAATTTTATCCAATGAAATTTACTGTAGAAAAAAATATAGTTTTAGAAAATCCTGCAACCAAATCTTTTTTGGCTGATGCTTTTGTTCCAGAAAAAGAAGGAAAATTACCACTCGTGATTTTTGCCCATGGTTACAAAGGTTATAAAGATTGGGGTGCTTGGAATTTGGTGGCGGAAAAGTTTGCTAAAAACGGATTTTATATCGTGAAATTTAATTTCTCGCACAATGGAACTTCGCTTGAGAATCCAGGTGATTTTGCAGATTTAGAAAGTTTCGCACAAAATAATTATTCTAAGGAATTGAGCGATTTAGATTATGTAATAGAATATTTTAGTATAGATAATCGAGTAGATGCAGAAAATATTACCTTAATCGGACATTCTAGAGGTGGTGGAATTTCCGTCATTGCTGCTTCTGAAAATTCTAAAATCAATAACATCATCACTTTGGCAAGTGTAGACACATTGAATAGATTTCCTGTTGGCGAAAAATTAGAAGAATGGAAAAATCAAGGTGTTTATTACAATTACAACAGCCGAACCAAGCAACAGATGCCTCATCATATTCAGTTTTTAGAAGATTATTTAGCAAATGAAGATAGATTTTCTGTAGAAAATGCTGCTAAAAATTTTAAAGGAAATTTCTTAATTATTCACGGTTCAGAAGATGAAGCAGTTCCGTATTCTGCTGCCAAAAATTTACATTCATGGGCAGTAAATTCAGAATTGATCTTGGTTGAGAAAGGCAATCATACTTTCGGTGCCAAAGAACCTTGGTTAGATTTTAAATTGCCCACTTTGCTGAATACTGTGGTGAATGATTGTATCAAATTTTTGAAAAAATAAATAGGGTCTTAAACTTCCAAGGTTTAGATTCTTACAGAATGACAAAGGAAATACTTTATTTAAAAAAATCGAAGATTTTTTTAAATGATCTCAGTTTCGGAGGCGTTAAAAAAAAGAATTCAAAATTCGTTTAAAAATTCCTGTTGTTTGAACTCGTCAGAATGACGAGAGAGTTTCAGGGATTTTAGAATTTTAAATTCTTTTTTAGCCGAAGAAAGTGAAGTCTTGATTTTTGATTCTTTTCATCAAGGAAAAGAATATTAAATATTCAAAATCTTCCAAGCTTCTTCTATTTTACTCTCTAAAAGAAGTTTTTGAGCTACTACATGTACCTTTTCATCTGCTGAAAAATTTCCTTGAAGTAGTTGTTCTACATTCGCCAACATTCCTAAATCATTTCCTGTAAAAACGCTAGAATGTTTAATCTCTGAAGGCAACTGATCAAAGCCAATTCCTTTGGTAACCAATGGTTTTGGAACTTCGAATAGTGTTTCTACAGTTGTTCTTCCGTACCAGTTTCCGCCCAATCTAGAAACCAAATCTAGTTTTTTCTGGTCTAGGTTTCCTTCTTCATTTAAAAACTCTTCTCTAATATGAATTTTTAAAACTTCACAGATGACTAAATTTCCAGCGCCACCTTCGTTTCCAAGAGGTTTTACTTCGATGACTTTACATTCAAAATTCACAGGTGATTCTGCAATGAGTGGTGGTTTTACCAATTCTGCTGGGTTTTTAGTTAATCCAGATTTAATAAATTCATCTACACCCGTTTCATATTCTGTAGACGAAAGTGAAACTTGCTGAACCATGTCAAAATTCACATTTCCGATTACAACTTCTGGAACTTCTAGCACATTATGAAGCGTGTCTTTTGTAGAATTATCTCGAACTCTTCTCGCTGGAGAAAAAATTAAAATCGGTGGATTAGAACTGAATAAATTAAAAAAACTAAACGGCGAAAGATTCACATTTCCGTTTTTGTCTATGGTAGAAGCTAGTGCGATAGGTCTCGGAGAAACAGCTGTTTGCAAAATCATTTGTACTTGCATAGGCGACAATTCTGATGGATTGATTGTTTTCATTTTATATTAAAGCGATGAAAGTTATAAATGTTATACAAGTTATGAAAGTTTTACTTTTCATTGATTAATGATTTTTTAAGATTTGTCAGCATTATTCTAATAAAAATTATTTGTTTTTTTATTTCATCATTTAAAGTGATATATTTTAATTTTTCAGCAATTTCTAATTGAGTTTCGAGTTCTGAAAGTGAGCCTTGAGAAATACTAAGAAATCTAAAGAATTCTTGATTTGATTCTCTTCCAGCTCCTTCTGCAATATTGGAAGGAATAGAAATGGCTGCTCTTTTTATTTGATTAGTAAGTATAAATTTTTCTTCATCTGGAAATTGTTCTAAAAGTTTATAGATTTTTACAACAAAATCCATGGATTCTTGCCAAACTTTTAAGTCCTTATGTGAATTTATTTTCGACATATATTATTCTAAAATCTATACTTTTTAACTTTTATAACTATATCACTTTCATAACTTACTTAGCTGGTAAAACTTTTCCTCTTACTTCTCCGAAACCTACTCTTATTCCGTCTTTTTCAGAGAAACCTCTCATAATGATTGTGTCGTGGTCTTCTATAAATTTTCTTTCGGTTCCGTTTGAAAGTTTCAGCGGATTTTGTCCGCGCCAAGTCAATTCTAGCATCGAACCAAAACTATTTTGTTCACTTCCAGAAATAGTTCCAGAAGCATATAAATCGCCAACTTCCACATTGCAACCATTGATGGTGTGATGCGCCAACTGTTGCGCCATATTCCAGTACATGTATTTGTAGTTGCTTTGGCAAATCAGGTTTTCTTCGCCGTTTTCTGGTTGCAAATACACTTCTAGATTAATGTCGAAATTTTTATCTCCTTCAAATTTCAAATAATCTAACACTTCTGGTTCCTGCTTTGGTGTTGCACTTCTAAATGGTTCTAATGCTTCTAAAGTCACCACCCAAGGTGAAATAGACGAACAGAAATTTTTCCCTAAAAACGGACCAAGAGGAACATATTCCCAACTCTGAATGTCTCTAGCACTCCAATCATTGAAAATCACCATTCCGAAAATAGCGTCTTCGGCTTCTTGGGTAGAGATGCTTTCTCCAATTTCTGTGTTTTTATTCAATACAAAAGCCATTTCTAGTTCAAAATCCAATTGTTTTGAAGCTCCAAAAATCGGTTTTTCTGCATCAGCCGGTTTCATTTGACCTTTTGGTCTGTGAAAATTAATTCCCGAAACCACGATAGACGAAGCGCGACCGTGATAACCTACTGGTAAATGTTTCCAGTTCGGGAGCAATGCATTTGCAGGGTCACGAAACATTTTTCCCACATTGGTAGCGTGTTCTATGCTGCTGTAAAAATCAGTGTAATTCTGTACGTGAAGTGGCATCATCATTTGTACTTTATCTAAATCATAGAAACATTCTTCTATGGTTTTTTCGTCATGAGAAAGTGATGAACCTTCTAATAAAAGTTCCTGAATTTTTAAACGAACAGCATTGGTTACTGGTTTTCCTAGTTCTATAAATTCATTGAGCGTGTACGCTTCGAAAACGTTTTCATTTAACCCTTCTATCTCGTCAAAAAATCCGTAATCGTATAAAGTAGCAAGGTCTATGACCAAATCGCCAATTCTGGTACAACAAGCAATGTATTCTCTGTTAAACACCGCTACACCAAAAGGAATATTATGAATAGAAAAATCTGAATTTTGAGGATAATTTATAAAAGATTTCATGTCTTAAAATTTGTTTTAAAGATATAAAAAAGCCCGAAAACAAAAGAATTTCGGGCAATATTTCATGATTTTTTATTTTACCAGCGTTGTGTCAATCCACTTTTCATTATTATTCATGTTGATTAAGAAAAGGATACCGTCTCTTTCTTGAATCATGAAGTTATATGTAAGCGGAATACCAATTTTTTGACCTTCTAAAACGTCTGCTCTTACAGAAATGTAATTGTTATTTCTAATGAAATCACCAGAATACAGTTTGGTCGTTTTGCTCTCAGCAGAAGTATCATTTATTAATTCTACTATATTGATATTTTTATCTGCTAAAAAACTTACAACGTGTTTGTATACCAAAGTTCCTTTATTCTGAATCAGCACAAAGGTTTTTCCTTCTAAATTCACATTCAGTACTCTTTTTTCTACCTCTCTTTCTTTTAAAAGGCGGTCTAATTTTGCATTAATGTCTTCGTAGTCTCTAGTATTCGTTTTTTGAGCGAATGAAAAAGCGAATGAAAAGATGGTGAAAAATAAAAATATTTTTTTCATAATTTATAGGTTGCCTCTTCTGGCTTGTTCTCTTTCTAATGCTTCAAATAATGCTTTGAAATTACCAGCTCCGAAGCTTTGCGCGCCATGTCTTTCTATAATTTCGTAGAAAAGAGTAGGGCGGTCTTCTACAGGTTTTGTGAAAATTTGTAATAGATAACCTTCTTCGTCACAGTCGATTAAAATTCCTAAGTCTTGAAGTTTTTTAATGTCTTCATCTATTGTTCCCACTCTTTCAGGAACCATTTCGTAGTAGGCTTCTGGCGGTGCTGATAGAAATTCTACCCCTCTCGCTTTCAATTCTGTTACTGTTTTTATAATATCTTTGGTCGCTACTGCGATATGCTGAACACCTTCTCCTTCGTAGAAATCTAGATATTCTTCTACCTGAGATTTTTTCTTTCCTTCTGCTGGTTCATTAATAGGGAATTTAGCAAATCCGTTTCCGTTGCTCATTACTTTTGACATGAGTGCAGAATATTCGGTGTTAATTTGCTTATCGTCAAAACTTAAAATATTCACAAATCCCATTACTTCTTCGTACCATTTTACTACAGGAATCATTCTGTCCCAACCTACATTTCCTACGCAATGGTCTACATAAAGCAATCCACAATCCGAAGGGTTATAATCAGATTCCCATTTTTCGTATCCTGGCATAAATGGCCCGTCGTAATTTTTTCTTTCGATGAACATGTGAACGGTTTCGCCGTAGGTATAAATTCCAGACATTTTTACCTCGCCGAATTCATCTTTTAGCGTTTTTGGTTCCATGTAAGGTTTTGCACCACGATTTGTGGTTTCTTCAAATGCTTTATAGGCATCATCAACCCATAGTGCAAGAATTTTCACACCATCACCATGTTTTCTTTGGTGCTCACAAATTGGTGAATCCGAAGATAAACCAGAGGTAAGAACCAATCTTATTTTACCTTGTTGAACTACATAAGAGGCTCTGTCTCTTACGCCAGTTTCTGGTCCTGCATAAGCTACGCTCTGAAAACCGAAAGCAGTTTTGTAATAATGGGCTGCTTGTTTAGCGTTTCCTACATAAAATTCTATATAATCTGTTCCGTTTATAGGAAGAAAATTCTCTGCCTGCGCTATTTTTTCGGCAAAAGTAAGTGTGCTCATTTTTCTCTTTTTATTTGGAGTTTGTTATGTGCCAAATTACAAATATTGTGTGATGCGCACAAAAAAAATCAACAAAACCTATCTTTTTGATAGGTTTTATTATGTTATAATGCGTGTGATTTAAATCGTTCGAAGCAGAATTTATCGAGCATTTCTCTGTCATCAGGATGGGCAATGTCTATGAGAAGTTTTGCACGCTGTCTCATGTTTTTTCCATACAAATAAGCTACTCCATATTCTGTTACCACATAGTGAATATGACCTCTGGTTGTTACTACACCAGCTCCTTCTTTTAGGTAAGGAACAATTCTAGGAACTCCTTTTTTGGTTCTAGAAGTAAGGGCAATAATAGGTTTTCCACCTTCAGAAAGTGCAGCGCCACGAATAAAATCCATTTGTCCGCCAATTCCTGAATATTGATACGTTCCGATAGAATCTGCACACACTTGACCTGTTAAATCTACTTCTATAGCAGAATTGATGGCTACTAATTTTTTGTTTCTTCTAATGATGGATGGATTGTTTACATGGGTAACATCCATAAACTGGAAGGAAGGATTGTTGTCGATAAAATCGTATAATTTTTTTGTTCCAAAACAAAACGCAGTAATGGTTTTATTGAGGTGTGTTCCTTTATATTTATTATTTACCACGTCATTCGCAACTAAATCTATTATTCCGTCACTAATCATCTCGGTGTGTACACCTAAATCCTTGTGATTGTGAAGTGAACTTAGAACCGCATCTGGAATCGTACCAATTCCCATTTGAAGCGTAGATTTATCTTCTACCATTTCGGCAATATATTTTCCGATGGTTCTTTCATCATCAGAAACTTTTGCTGCGTAATCTACCGTTAATAAATCGGTTTCATGCCACACCATTTTATCAATTCTTTTCACATGAAGCATAGAATCTCCTAGCGTTCTTGGCATTTTAGGATTTACCTGTGCAATCACATATTTTGCAGAATCTACGGCGCTTCTCGCTACATCTATAGAAGTTCCTAGTGAACAGTAACCATGCTGGTCTGGTGGCGAAACATGAATAATAGCTACATCTAATGGAAGAATATTGTTTTTAAATAAAATAGGAATTTCACTCAAAAAAACAGGAACAAAATCTCCTCTGTCACTGTTTACCGCTTCTCTTACTGGTGCCGAAACAAAAAGAGAGTTGATGTAAAAACTGTCTCTATATTCTGGTTTTGCGATTTCTACTTCACCTTGAACGGTGATGGAAACCACCTCTACATCTCTTAATCTGTGGGCTTGCTTTGCTAATTCCGAAATCAAATAATTAGGAGTACAAGCACTCCCGTGAAAAAATATTCTTTGGTTGCTCTGGACAAGTGATAAGGCTTCTTCTGCCGTGACGTAATTATACATAATATAATCGTTTTTATGTTTCTAAACTTTTCAATTTTCTCTGTTTCCCAAAGTTACATTTTTATGAAGAATGTAAAAGATGAGATTTATCAAATAAACTTCTGATTTTTTGATAATATTGACCTGTTTTTGTGCTAAAGTGCATAAAAATAGGAATTTTTAACCCATAAATTTTTTAAATGTTTATTCGGGTTTTTACTCTTGACTTCTGTCGTGTAAATAATTTTCTTCGGTGTCTAACCAACTGGTAGCGTATGATTTATCTTCCACTTTCATCGCTTCTTCTGTAATTTTAAGTGGTCTGAAAGGATCTATCATTACCGCATATTCTTCGGTGAATTTTTTGCCAATGCTTCTTTCCATCGCGCCAGGATGAGGTCCGTGAACAATTCCGCCAGGATGAAGGGTAAAGTCTATTAAGTCAATATGATTTCTGCTCATAAAATCTCCTTCAGTGTAAAAAAGAACCTCGTCTGAATCTATATTGGAGTGGTTATAAGGTGCAGGAATCGCTTGAGGATGATAATCGTACATTCTTGCCACAAAAGAACAAATCACAAAATTATGTGCTTCAAAATTCTGATGAATGGGTGGTGGTAAATGCACTCTTCCAGTAATCGGTTCAAAATTTTTGATGTTGAATTTATAAGGATAGAAATAACCGTCCCAACCTACCACATCAAAAGGATGTGTAGCGTAAATAAAATCCCAAATCAAGTTTTCTTTTTTTACTTTAATCAGAAATTCTCCTTTTTCGTCTTTGGGTTCTACAAAAGTGGGTGCGATAATATCTCTTTCGCAAAAAGGTGAATGTTCCAGCAATTGCCCAAACTCATTTCTGTATCTTTTTGGCGTATAAATTGGTGAATGTGCTTCTAAAAAGAAAAAAACATTTTCTGTAGTTTCTAAATCTACTTGATAAATAGTTCCTCTTGGAATGATAAGGTAATCTCCTTTTTCGAAGTCTAAATTACCTACAAAGGTTTTCAGTGTGCCTTTTCCTTCGTGTACGAAAAGCAGTTCATCACATTCTGCATTTTTATAAAAATAATCTGTAGATTTTTTAGGCTTTGCTAAGCCCATTTTTAAATCGTTGTTTAACAACAAAACTTTTCTACTTTCTAAATAATCATTTTCGGGAGTTACTTGTACACCTTTAAACATTCTTGGAGTAATGTTTCTGTCTACAGCAATTTTTGGAGTAACATCTTTTGGCGAACCAATAGATTTAATCTGTGTAGGTCTGTGAATATGATACAGTAACGAAGAGATTCCGTGAAAACCTTCAGTCCCAAAAAGCTGTTCGTAATAGAAATTCCCTTCCTCGGATTTAAAAATGGTATGCCTTTTTTGCGGAATTTTTCCTAATGTGATGTATCTCATTTCTACTGGTGTTCTGATTTTCCCAAATATAATAAAATTTAGAAATCTCACTCCATAAAAAACTCCCGACGAAATTCGGGAGTATAATAGAAATGAGTTAAGACGAAAAATTTAAGTGTTGATATAGTGGGTAAGATTTTCGATGACGTCTTTTTGGTGCAATAAAACCTCGTCTAGAAGGTCTTTTACAGAAATTAGACCGATGAGTGTTTCATTTTCTACCACTGGCAAATATCTCACATTGAGTTGAGTCATGATTTCCATACATTTTTCGATGGGGTCATTTTTAGAAAGTTTTGGGAGGTCTGTTCTCATAATTTCTCTTACCGGAAGTTGCTTAGAACTTTTGTTGAGGAGAACAACTTGGCGAGCGTAATTTCTCTCCGAAAGAATGCCGAGATATCGTGTTCCATCCATTACAATAACAGAGCCTATGTTTTTGTCTGCCATTAATTTTAAAGCTTCGAAAACGGTTTTTTCAGGTTCGATGATGGCGAGTTCTCTTGATTTTCTATCAAGAATGTGTTTTATAGTTCTCATATTCATGTGGTTTTAGGGTGTCACTAAAATTAATAAAATATTTTGAATATGAAATAGTTAGCGAAAAAAAATCTAAATTTTTTGAGAAAAATATTAGTTTTCGGTCAAAGAAATTCCGCCAAGATTTCCGCTACTCATCATCAGGAAAGCAGAATTTGATTTTTCTAGATTTTGCCAAAAATTTTTCAAATCATCCACATTGGTAAAAACCTGTAAATTTTCTTTCCCGAAAGATTCTTTAATCAACTCAGGCGAAATAGGCGACATGTTTTTGATGTGTAAAGCCTCCAAATCATAAAAAACAATCGCTTCATCGAGTTTGGCTAAAGTATTTTTATATTTTGGCAAAAATGCTGGATTAAGAGAAGAGTAGGTGTGGAGTTCTAGAAAACCTACTTTATTCATCGCAGGAAATTGTTCTGCAAAAGCTTCTACAGATGCTTTTACTTTGCTCGGAGCATGTGCAAAATCTCTGTACAAGATGATGTCGTCATTTCTTTTCACCTTTTCTAAACGTTTTGATGCGCCAGAGAAACTCATCATAGCTTCGTAGAAATCTTCGTCTAGAATGCCCAATTGATTACAAATAAGCCTTGCTCCTTCTAAATTCAGTAAATTGTGCTTTCCGAAAATTTTAAGCGGAATTTGCCCCATTTCTGTCTCTACTGAAGTTTTACCGTTTTTGGTTTCGTAGTTGGGCGTTTTGTAAGGCATTTTTCTGAAATAATTCTCCGCTTCGTCTACCAGTTTTACTACGGTTTCATCTTCTTCATTGTACACCAGAATTCCACCAGAAGTAATGTTTTTAATGAAATTTCTGAAAGCGTCTACATATTCTTCCTCAGTTTTGAAAACATTGATGTGATCCCAAGAAATCCCAGAAATCAAAGCAATATTCGGATGATAATGCAAGAATTTCGGACTAGAATCTATCGGCGAAGAAAGATATTCATCTCCTTCAAAGATAATAAAATCATTTTCCGAAGAAATTTTCACCATGCACTCAAAACCATCTAACGGCGCTCCCACCATAAAATCTGTGTCAAAATGATGGTATTGTAAAGCATGAAGAACCATCGAAGTAATGGTAGTTTTCCCGTGAGAACCTGCAATCACCACTCTGGTTTTTTCTTTGCTCTGCTCGTACAGAAATTCCGGATAAGAATAGATTTTAATGCCTAGTTCTTGGGCTTTCAAGAGTTCTGGATTATCTTTTTTGGCGTGCATTCCTAGAATGACAGCGTCTAGATTTTCAGAAATTTTCTCAGTAAACCAACCTAAACTTTCAGGAAGAAGTCCGTTTTTTTGCAATTGAGAAAGAGAAGGTTCAAAAATAGCATCATCTGAACCTGTGATTTGGTAACCTTTATTTTTGAGAGCTATGGCAAGATTGTGCATCGCAGCACCGCCAATCGCAATGAAATGAATGTTCATATTTCAATTAAAATTAAAAAGAGCCAAGTAAAAAGAGCCAAGTAAAATTTCAGAAATAATTTTACTCGTCTTTTTTCTCTTGTTTTTTGCGCTCCTGATATTCTTTGTCGTAATCGTGAAGCACATTATGCTCAGGTGTTTGCTCGATGGCGTGCATAATTTTTTTCAGAATATCTTCTGCTTTTTCGTTGTCGTAATCTATGTCCAGTGGAGCTTTAAATTGCATAGTTGGTTCTACACCCGTCACTTTTATTCTCAATCCTTTTTTGTCAAAAGCTCTACGGAAACCATTGATTTTGATAGGAATAACGATAGAACGCTGTTGCTGAATGAGTTTAGCAGTTCCTTTTCTACCTTGTGCAAAAGCAGAAGTAGTTCCTTGAGGAAACGAAATTACCCAACCATTATCTAGCGCTTTCATAATGTTTTCTACTTCTCTTAAATCTACCATTCTGTGCACGTTTTTGCCTTCGGCGCGCCAAGTTCTTTTTACCGTAACTGCACCCGCCAATTTAAAAATTCTTGCCAAAATCCCTTTATTCATGGTTTCTTCTGCGGCTACGTAGTAGAAATCTACTTTTGGATTGAGCAGGTAAACAGGATTTTTGATGGTGTTCATATATCCATTATTTACGGCACAGAAAACGTGGTACATTGCCGCTACATCAGCAAAATACGTTTGGTGATTGGATACGAATAATACATTGGTTTTCGGGAGGTTTACCAAATGCTCGGTTCCTGTAATTTTCAGTTTGTTGAACCCATTAAATCTTCTGTAGGAAATCATTCCCAAGATGAAGATGATAAATCTTTTTAAAAAGTAAATATTCCCGAAAGAATCTGTAAAAATGCTTTTCTTCGCCATTTTTCAAGCAGCTTGAAGCTAAATTTTGTTAAACACAAATGATAAAATCACTATTGTCTACGATTGATAAAATAAACAGTGGACTTTGCAAATTTAAACATTTTTTAGCAACTCGTTCAATTCACTCAAAATCATAGAAGTGGCACCCCAAATTTTGTGGTTTTGGAAATCAAAATAAGGCACTTTATATCCATTAGTTCTTGGTAATTCCATGGTTAGAGGTGGTTTTGGTAAATCTCGAATCACGGAAAGCGGAACTTCTAGAATTTCTTGAACTTCGGTTTGCTGATGATTAAAATCTGGCCAATTTTCGGTGTAAGACAAAAAAGCATACACGAAAAAATTACTTGGCGGAATATAAATAGGGGAGAGTTCTCTCACGATTTTGATTTGAGACATGGTAACGCCTATTTCTTCCCAAGTTTCTCTGATGGCGGTTTCTGCAAAATCTGCATCGGTGTCATCTTTTTTACCACCAGGAAGCGAAATCTGCCCAGAATGTCTATCATTCTCATTATGTGTTCTGTGAATGAGCGGAAAGTACCATTCTCCGTTTTTGGGATACAGTAAAATATTGACGGCGGCGTATTTAGGATTTTTAGCCAAAATTTCTTCTTGCGTGAGTAGAGAACGATAAGGTGGTGCATAGATTTTTTGCGCATCAAAACCGCCCAACTCTGCATCTTGCAACTGCTGTAATAGTATTTCTAAAGAATTTTGCATCTCTCAAAAATATGAAATTTTTAGCAGAGCTTGTTTTAAAGGATTGTTAAATGTTGATAAGATTTTTTACGACTCAAGTTAGGGTATGAGTAGAGTTTCTTTTTACGTTTGTTCGTGGTTTGTTCGTAATTTACGGTACTTTTCCGAGCTTGATTCGAAGGAAACACGAACAAATCACGAGCAAACACGAAGTATGACTGCTCTTTTACCCGAAATGAAGTAGAAACTTCTTTCATAAAAAAATCCTCAGAACATTCTGAGGATTTTTAGTTTATATGAATGTACTTACATATTGCAAATCCTCGATATCTGGGCGATGAGTGTTTAAATTTTTTTTTAATCTGTAATAAAAGAAAAGTCGGAAGAAATTTTCTTCCGACCATTACTAGACTTATGCCCGTGCTTTTAATTTGTTATATAGCTCAAAGTCTGGAGACTTTGCGTAGCGGAGGAAATTACAATATTGGAGCGGCGATTATTGAATTTTCATCATGAAGTGATCCAAAATTATAAATATTCCATGTAGGGTTAGTACTTCCTGCCCATTGGGAATTTTCTTTCCAATAATAATATCTTTTCGTTGCATTTGTTGTATTATTAAATGTTATACTTCCTTGCAATAATGCATATTGTGCAGGACCAATCAATCCTCCTGAGATACGATATGAAGGACCAATTATATCTGTACTATATCCAAATGTGCTAGAACTATCACAGAATGTAGAACGAATCCATAAACCAGCCCCACTTTGTAAGTCAACCCCATAATTGATAATCATTGTTACGGTTACGTTCCACTTACCAGGTGGTAAGTCTATGTAAGACCCAGTATACACATAATTTTGATTCAATGGGACAGCCGAAGTAGCAGTACTTATTGTTCCAGATATAAGATTTACTGCAGAATACCGCCACGTCGCCACTCCATTAGCATCAGAGGTAAGTACTTTACCAGCGTTTTGGTTTCCGTCTGTGTACTTTAATCCACCTGTTGTTGGTGCGTCTATGGTAAGCTGGTTGGCCGCTGTGGTGGTCACCGTAGTCGGCTTTATAAGAGTACCACCCAGCTGTATGTTGCTTCCTGTTTTAGTAAGGCCATTATCTGCCGTGGTAGCTACTGTACCACTGCCATTTGCTACCTTCTGCTATAGGGTACCATCAAAATAATAAAGCCCTGTAGCGGTAATATTTGCTCTGGGTCCTGCATTATCTCCTGCAGATACATCTGTAATATATACCTGTGCCCCTGTTTGTGCCGCAGTATATAAAGTACCCTTGGCGGTAAGCTGTGCTCTTGTAAGCCTAGGTACCTGCATGCCGTCTGTATCTGTAGCGCCCAGCTTGCCGGTAACGTCTAATGTAGTATTAGGCGTAGTGGTGTTTATCCCCACTCTCCCTGTTTGTGCATTTGTAGCCATAGATATTGCAATAAATGCAATAAGTGCCAGTTTTTTAAAATTATTTTTCATCTGTTTTTTTTTTAATAATTAGTAAATGATTTTGTTTATTTGTTTATGAGTGTAAAATACTTAGGAAGCAGTATTTTTATTATAGAATGGTAATTAGAGTAGGGTGGTGGTCTTATAAAAGCAGAGGCCGAACAAGCCCCTGCAAAGAACACGAACATATAAAACGCTACTAAATGCGCATCATATTTTATTTCTAATAACGCTAGGAAATAGTACAAATCTACTATTGTTTTTAGCCTATAGTCATTAGTACACCCTATTGCTGTTTGTACTTTACCATAAAGCAAAGCGGTGGTGTTATCAGGATTTTTGGGTGATATTTGGTTAGCTTTTGTTTGGTATATTTTTTTTGTTTCGGAAGATGCTTTTCTTGGATTTTTTATTTCCATCAGCTTCTTTTTTACATTTTTTTGCTTCTTTTTGGGAAGTTCTGCGGGTATTTTTTCGTATAGTTCAATAAAAATATCCCCTTTAATAATAGCCTCCTCTGCTATGAAGAGTACGCTTTTTTCAGTGCTTTTTTGCGAAGTTAACATAATGGAAATTATGTCAAATTCTCTTTTTAAATAATTGATTTAAAGCGACATATAAATCAAATAAAGTATTGTTTGTAGAATTTTAACTACAACAATGCTGTTGTTTTTTTACATTTTTTTTAATTTATCTCCACAGAAATAAATCTTCATTCAAATTGATTTATAAGAAATTTGTCAAAGAATATTTAATCTTCTTTATAAAGTGCTCCGTTTGTACTCTGAAGGTAAACGAATAGTCTAGTTTATCTGTAATAAAGTGACAAATACGCTTCTAAAATGAAAATAATGTGGATTTTCTGTACATCATTTATGAATGGTTTTTTTGCAAAAAAAGGGCTTATTATGATGTGTGTATTATCTAGTTATTTTTGTTTTCCTCAAAATCAAATTGGAGAAAGTACACCCAATACCCCTCAAAAAAATAAGGACGACATAATTTCCATTATGTTAAATAAAACAGGCTATTTTATCCTCAGATGTTTTTAAATAAAAAAAATCGCTGCATTACTGCAACGATTTTATAATTTTCAATTATCTACTTTCCTTTTTCAATTAATTCGAGTAGCTTCCGAGTTCTTTTTTGTCTGCATCGTAGAGTCTGTACTCCAGATATTTAAAAGAATCTCTTGGGATAATGGTTACCCATTTTTTGTACTTGATAAACCATTTCATTTGTTGGCTCATCAGTCCTTTTGTAAGATATGCTTCTACAAACGGATGCGTGTGTAGGTATAATTTGCCCTTGTTTTTGGTAAGAAATCCATTTAGGCGTTCTTCCATGCGTTCTACCACAAAAATAGGAGCCAAGATTTCGCCGTCTTTGTTCGGGTTTTCTTCTTTGGTGTCTATTTGTTTTTCTGGTCTTACACGTTGTCTGGTGATTTGTATCAAACCAAATTTACTAGGCGGTAGGATTTTGTGCTTTGCTTTGTCGCGTTTCATTTCTTCGCGCAAGTGTTCGTACAGGTCTTTTCTGTGGTCAGGATTTGGCATGTCTATAAAATCTACCACAATAATTCCGCCCATGTCTCGCAATCTGAGTTGTCTTGCAATTTCTGTAGCAGCCATTTTGTTCACGTTTAGGGCGTGTTCTTTATTGGCGGTGCCAGAAGAAATGTTGTTCCCCGAGTTCACGTCTATTACGTGTAGTGCTTCTGTGTGTTCTATCACGAGGTAAGCACCTTTAGAACTTGGGATGTTTACGTGTTTTCCAAAAGATTGTTTCAGCTGTTTTTCTACATTGTAATATTCCAGAAGTGGAATGTGAGAATCATAAAATTGTACAATGTTCTTGCGTTCTGGAGCAATGACTTCAAGGTAATTTTTCATATCGTTTACCATTTGTTCATCGTCACAAATGATAGAAACGAAATCTTGATTGAAATTGTCTCTCAAAATAGCCGAAGCTTTGTCTTCTTCACTAAGAACTTTCGCAGGAGTTTTATTTTTTTGGATATTTTTGAAGCAAACGTTCCATTTGTCAACCAGTTGGTTCATATCATTATGGAGTTCTGCAACTTTTTTTCCTTCTGCTACTGTTCTGATGATTACACCGAAACCTTCAGGCTTTATGCTTTCGATAAGCGTTTTGAGCCTAGCTTTTTCTTCGGTGCTTTTAACTTTTTTAGAGATAGAAACCTTATTATCAAAAGGGATAAGTACTAGAAATCTACCGGTTAATGAAATCTGGGTAGAAATTCTGGGACCTTTTGTAGAAATAGGTTCCTTGGTAATTTGCAATAAAACTTCGTCTTGAGCAGCCATCACTTTGTCTACAGTGCCATGCTTGTCTATTTCTGGCTGAATTTGGAAGTTTTTGAGCGAAGAAGTTTGTTGTCTTTTGGATACCGTATCGTGCAAAAACTTGCGATAGGTAAGATACTGCGGACCGAGATCCTGATAATGCAAAAAAGCATCTTTCTCGTAACCTATATTTACGAAAGCAGCATTGAGATTAGGAGCTAATTTTTTAATTTTTCCCACAAAGATATCACCTACTACAAAATCTGTATTCTGCTGTATCTCGTGGAGCTCGAATAATCTACCGTCTTCAATAAGGGCAATTTTAGAAGCATCATCTTCATAAGAGATTATTAATTCTTTCTTCATTTTCTAAAATTTCTTTTTAAAGTTTTTAATTAAAACAAAAATATAGTTAGTGCTCATTATAAAGATAAAAACACCAACTATATTATATTGTATCTAAACAGAAAAGATTATTTTTTCTTATGTCTGTTTGCTCTTCTTCTTTTCTTTCTTTTGTGGGTAGCCACCTTGTGTCTTTTTCTTTTCTTTCCGCTTGGCATAGTTAGAAATTTTTAAAAGTTAATATTTGAATTTTTTTTGAACCTAAATTATTTTACAGCAACCTTAGTTTTAACTTTTTCTACGAAAGTTTTAGAAGGTTTGAAAGCTGGGATGTTGTGAGCAGGAATGTTGATAGCTGTATTTTTAGAAATATTTCTACCTGTTTTTGCCGCTCTGGTTTTGATTACAAAAGAACCGAAACCTCTTAAATATACGTTATCTCCATTATACATAGAAGTTCTTATTTCTTGCATAAAAGCTTCGATAACTTTTTGTGTATCATTTTTTTCTATTCCTAATTTGCTTGAGATGGTGTTTACCAATTCTGCCTTTGTCATTTCCTTTTTTGTTTTTATTTTTGGTGTGCAAATATAAAAAATATTTTTTGAAAAAGAAGAACAAAAATACTGATTTTCTAAACATTGGTTTAAAACTCATGAAATGGTATGATTTGAATGCGAGAGATTTACCTTGGCGAAAAACCAAGAATCCTTATCATATTTGGGTCTGCGAAATCGTTTTACAGCAGACTAGAGTAGAGCAAGGCAAGAATCATTACCTGAATTTTGTAGAAAGATTTCCTACAGTAAAGTCTTTAGCCAAAGCAGAAATAGATGAAGTTTTACTTTATTGGAAAGGTTTAGGTTATTATTCCCGAGCGATTAATCTGCACAAAGCAGCTCAACAAGTGATGGAAGGTTTCGGCGGGGAGTTTCCTAATCGATTTGAGGAGATTTTAAAACTAAAAGGCGTGGGAAAATATACTGCAGCAGCGGTTTCCAGCATTTGTTTTGATGAAAAAGTTCCTGCTATTGATGGGAATTTTTACCGTGTACTGAGTAGAGTTTTTGCGGATGACTTTGATGTTTCCTCGCCAAAAGCGTATGCTTATTTCTATGAATTGGCTTTACTTATTATGCCTGATGAAAATCCGGGGAACTTTAACCAAGCGATTATGGATTTGGGTTCGGAAATCTGTAAGCCTAAAAATCCACAGTGTGAAACTTGTCCGATTCAAGAAAACTGTCTGGCTTATGAAACGGGAAAAGTGCTAGATTTCCCTGTGAAATCTAAAAAAGTAAAGGCTGTAGATTTAAAATTACACTATTATTATATAGAGTACGATGGGAAATTTCTCATCAAACAACGAGATGATTCCTTTATTTGGAAGAAATTATATGATTTTCCAGAAAGCATTTCTCGGGAATTGGAAGATTTTATAGTAGAGGAAAAAACAGTGTATCATAAACTTACACATAAAAATCTGGAAATCAGTATTTCTAAAGTGATTTTGAAGGATAAAATGAGTTTTGAAAAATATGCTCAGAAGCATCAATTGCAGATTACAGATTATGAAAATTCTCATCAGAAGTCATTTCCAAAACCTTTAGAAAATTATTTGAAGAAAACGTTTGAAAATTAAATCTTTAAACTTGATTTTCGAGAAAATTCTTCCACAAAAAATTCTTACTTTTGCACAATGTTTAAAAAATTAGCAGTCATTTTGTTAGCATTTTCTGCATTGGCTTGTAGTGAAGAAGCAAAACCAAAACCCAAGGGTGAATTGCGTCTGGAATATCCACAGCCTCATTATCAAGCATTTATTAATCCATGTGCTTATAGTTTTGAATATTCAGATTTTGCAGCGATTTCAGATGCTAAGGAAACGTGTTGGTATAATTTACGTTATCCCAAAATGAAAGCTAATGTTTTCATTACATATTTTCCGGTGAAAAATGATTTTGATGCGCATGTAAAAGAGGTAGAAAAAATGGTTTACGGACATACCATTAAAGCTTCTGCCATCGAAACCAAGTCTTTTTCTTATCCAGAGAAAAAAGTTTACGGAAATATGTATGAATTAAAGGGCGAAAGTGCTTCTAATATTCAGATTTTTATCACAGACAGCACCAGACATTTTGTAACAGCGAATTTATATTTCAATACAAGACCAAAACCAGATTCACTCGCACCAGCAGTAGATTATATTAAAAAAGACTTGCTGCACATGATTGAAACTTTCCAATGGAAGTAGTTTTAGTTGGAGAGAAAAAATAATATATAAAAACAATAAACAATATCTACATATGAAATTATTAGCAGTAGGAACTGTAGCATTTGATGCCATAGAAACGCCTTTTGGTAAAACTGATAAAATTTTAGGAGGAGCAGCTACTTATATAGGTTTAGCCGCTTCTGTAATGAAAACAGACGTGAGTTTGGTTTCGGTAATTGGGGGAGATTTTCCACAGCACTATTTAGATATGATGACTTCTAAAGGAATCAATATCGATGGAGTAGAAATGATTAATGATGGAAAAACATTTTTCTGGAGTGGTAAATACCATAACGACCTTAATTCTAGAGACACTTTAGCTACAGAACTGAATGTTCTAGAAAATTTCGACCCAAAAATTCCAGAATCTGCAAAAGATGCCGAAGTTTTACTTTTAGGAAATCTGCATCCTGCTGTGCAATTAGCGGTGTTAGATAGAATGGAAAAACGTCCACAATTGGTGATTTTAGATACCATGAATTTCTGGATGGATCTTACTTGGGATTTATTATTAGAAGTAATTGCTAAAGCAGACGTTATTACCATTAATGATGAAGAAGCACGTCAGCTTTCAGGAGAATATTCTCTGGTAAAAGCAGCACAAAAAATCCATGATATGGGCCCTGAGTTCGTAATTATCAAAAAAGGAGAACACGGAGCCTTATTATTTAATGATGGTAAAATCTTCGCAATACCAGCATTGCCATTAGAAGAAGTTTTTGATCCAACTGGAGCTGGAGATACTTTCGCAGGTGGTTTTGCAGCGTATTTGACTAAAAAACAAGAATTTACTTTCGAAGAAATGAAATCTGCATTAATTGTAGGTTCTGCAATGGCAAGTTTCACGGTAGAAAAATTCGGAACGCAGCGTTTAGAAGAGGTTTCAGAAGCCGAAATGATTGGCAGAATAAAACAATTTAAAGAACTCACCACTTTTGAAGTGAAACTTTAAGAAATAATTAACTCCCTTTTAAATTTTATTTGAAAGGGATTTTTTTTAGCTTTGAGGCTGTAAATTTTTGGAAAGATGAATGTTATGATTTCCAAATGCAAATGAAAATTGAAGAAAACATGAAAAAAACTTTAGGTTTAGTACTTTTTTTAGCTTTTGTAAGCTATCAATCACAGTATCTTATTGTAGGAAAAGACAGTATTTCTGTAGATAAATTCAAAACAGAAAATAAATATGGTTTAGAAAATTCTGGTATAGAAAATACCGTGAAAACATATGTAGATTTTAAGTTGCTCCAGAATTTTGCTTTAGAAAAAAAAGCAGATACTTTAGGTTATTTCAAGAAAACAATGACCGAAAAAGAACAACAACTTAGAGAAGAGAGTTTTTATCCTAAAGAAATCATGCAGTCTTCGCTTCAGCAGTATTTTTCGTCAAATCTTGTTGAAAAGAAAATTCAAGTTTTCTATGTAGAAAAAACAGATGCTGATAAAACCGATTACAACCAAATTTATAATGACGTAAAATCTGGTAAAATTACCTTAGAAAAAGCGATTATAGATTACACTAAACAGAAACCAGAACCATTTTTTGTAAAGTCTGGGAATATAGATGTAGAACTAAATAAGCAACTAGAAGTCTTACAGTCTGGTCAGTTTACACAATTGGTGAATAGCGCTACAGTTGCTGCTTTTGCGAAATTGGTAGACAGAAGACCTTCATTAGGTTATATTGTTTTTGGAATGATTTCTTATCCTAAAAATGAGGAATCAGAAAAAATGAAATCTCAAATTTTCGAAGCTCTGAAATCAGGGAAAAAATTCGAAGAAGTAGCAGAATTATATGGTTCTACCGAAACTGAAAAGAAAAATGCAGGCGTAGTAATGGGTTCCCCAGTTTTGCCAGATTTAGTATACGAAGCTTTTAAAAATAAAAAACAAGGAGAATATACAGAACCCATTCTAATCGGCGAAAAATATTTTGTTTTCAATCTTTATTCGGTGATTCCTTATCAGAGTTCAGAAAAATACAATCCCATGTTCATTAGAGACATGATGGACTCGCCTTTTGCAGATGTAGCGTATAATAAACTGATAGAATCTTTGGTTCAGTCTGCTGATTATAAGGAATTTCCAGATTTCAAAAAAATTAAAAAATCATATACAGATTATTTGACGTTTAAGAATGATAAAGCGGTTTTATATCAATTCAATAAAGATACTTTCACTTTTGGTGATTTGAAAACACTTTTGTCAGAAAATTTTAAAAATGCAGATAAATTAACGAAAGAACAATGGTCTGCTTTCCTAGATTCTAAAAGAGGAAATGATGTTTTTGCCGTTTATTCTATAGACTTTGTGAAGAAGCCAGAAATTAAACAGGAGCTTATAAAAGCACAGCAAAATTTGCTTGCAGATTTTCTTTTCAGTGAATGGATTGAAAAGGAAATCACCAACAAGCCAGAATTATTGGATGATTACTTCAAAAAAAATCAACAAAAATATATTTGGGAAAAAAGAGCAGATGCAAGGGTGGCAATTTTAACTGATTTAAGTTTAGAAAAAGACATCACCAAAGAAATTAAAGATGCTAAAAACTGGGATACTCTCAATAAAAAATATTACGGAAAACTGAATGATAAACAGCAATTGGTAGTGCATTTTGAAAAAGGAGAAATGTCTGAAAATGCAGAAGTTTTCCAAGTGAATAAGGTTCCTTTCGAAAAAGGTATTCAAAAAGTGAAACTTGGAGATAGATTGCTCATCATCGCTATTGATGGAATTTTACCAAGTTCACCAATGACAAAAGAAGAGGCCATGGAAGAATTGAGAGCAGATGTGAGAGAAGATATTTTAGCAAAAACGATTGCAGAACAACGTCAGAAAACAAAAATTGTAATAGAACCAAGTTTTAATGCTGAACTTGAGAAGAATTTTAAGAAATAATTATAATAAAAATTATAGGAAATCTCGCAGAGAATCATAATTTTGCAAATCAGTTAAAAATTTAACAATGATTAAAAACATGAAATATTTATTTGCATTGAGTTTTTTGGTAACGCTCATTTCTTTTAATGCAAATGCACAAGTGAAAAAAGGAGATTTAGTAGATGGAATTTCTGCAGTGGTAGGAGGTGAAATTGTATTAGAATCAGATATTTTAGAACAACAAAATTACGCTGCTCAACAAGGTGCTGCACAAACCAATAAATGCGAATTTATGGAGCAGATTTTGAGTAATAAACTTTTAATTTATAAAGCTAAAAAAGATACTCTTATTCAAGACAGAACAGCTGCGATTAGAGCACAAGCTGGTGATAAATACAATCAGATTTTATCTCAGTTCCCGTCAGAAAGAGCTATGTTAGATGCTTATAAATTTCGTTCTTCATACGAAATGAAAAACGTTATTGAGAAAATGGATGTTGATAACTATTATGGTCAAGCTAAATATGCGCTGATTACAGATAAAGTAAATATCACGCCTAATGAAGTAACCGATTTTTATAACGCTTTCAAATACCAGTTGCCACAAGTAAAAGATGAGGTAGTGCTTTCTAAAATTGTAATGTTTCCTAAACTTACAGATGCACACAAGCAAGAAATCATCGATAAACTTAAAAAAATCAAACAAGATATCTTAAACGGAGAATCTTTTGAAAATAAAGCGAGAATCTATTCTGATGACCCAGGTTCAGCTGCAAATGGTGGTTTGTATACCAACATCGGAAGAGGTAAAATGGTGAAAATTTTCGAAGCTACAGCACTTAATCTTCAAGAAGGAGAAATTTCTGATCCTGTAGAATCTGAATTTGGTTTCCACATTATTCAATTGGTTAAAAAATCAGGTAAATTGTACGATGCAAGACACATATTACTAAAATCTGAAGCAAATGCTGAAGAAATAGCAGCTGCAAAAGCAGAAATGGAGCAAATTAGAAAAGATATCCTTGAAGGAAAAATTACTTTCAAAGATGCAGCCTACAAACATTCTGATGATAAAAACACTAAGTTTAATGCAGGCGTAATTCCAGCAGAAGACGGTTCAGACAGACAAGAAAAAATTAATCTTCCAGCAACTATTGCTTATCAAATTGCAGGGGTAAATAAAGGAGATTTAACAGAAGTTTTCATGGATGAACTCAATCAGAAAAAAGCCGTAGTATTAATGAAAGTGAATGACATTATTCCTGAACATTCTCTAGATATTGCTACAGATTTTGAAAGAATTAAAAGTTTTGCTCTAAACAAAAAGAAAAATGAAGTCTTAGAAAAATGGGTAAAAGAAAATCTAGCAGATACTTTTATCTCATTAGACAATCGTTACAAAGATTGCCAGTTTAAAACCGATTGGAACAAAGCAGCAATCGTAAAATAATTTTAAAAATTTTCAACTATAAAAATCCCGAAATTTTTCGGGATTTTTTATTTTAAATGGATTTAGATTTTAACAATAAAAATCGAAGATTTTTTTAAATGACCTCAGTTTCAAAGGCGTATAGAAATTTAAAATAAAATCCGTTAAAAATTCCTGCTGTTTGAGCTAGTTATTATGACGAGAGAGTTTCAGGAATTTTAGGATTTTATTTTTAATTTTAGCCGAAGAAAGTGAAGTCTTGATTTTGTGTTCTTTTCATCAAGGAAAAGAACACAATTAATTTTTAAAAATCTTATCTTTAAACAAAAAAATTCATGAACAGAATTACTCAACTTTTTAATATTAAATATCCCATCATTCAAGGAGGAATGATATGGCATTCTGGCTACAAATTGGCTGCTGCGGTTTCTAATGCTGGTGGATTGGGTTTAATTGGCGCAGGAAGCATGTATCCAGATGTTTTAAGAGAGCATATTCAGAAATGTAAAAAAGCTACGGATAAACCTTTTGGGGTAAATGTTCCGATGCTTTATCCTAATATTGAAGAGATTATTCAGATTATTCTTGAAGAAAAAGTTCCTATTGTTTTTACATCGGCTGGAAATCCGAAAACGTATACTGAAATTTTAAAAAAAGAAGGTAGAAAAGTTGCGCATGTAGTATCTTCTGTAAAATTTGCAAAAAAATGCCAAGAAGCAGGAGTAGATGCAGTTGTAGCAGAAGGATTTGAAGCAGGAGGGCATAACGGAAGAGAAGAAACCACTACACTTTCTCTGATTCCTAATGTTCGTAGAAATATAGAAATCCCATTGATTGCAGCAGGAGGAATTGCCGTAGGAAGCCAAATGAAAGCTGCGATGATTTTGGGAGCAGATGGTGTTCAAATCGGTTCTAGATTTGCAGCAACCGTAGAAGCAAGCGCTCATGAAAATTGGAAACAAAAAATTGTAGAAACTCAGGAAGGAGATACGCAATTGACTTTAAAAGAGTTGGCGCCAGTTCGTTTGGTAAAGAATAAATTTTTCTATGAACTGGAAGAAATCTACAAAGAAGGAAAAGATATTGAATGTTTACGGGAAAAACTCGGAAAGCGAAGAGCAAAAAGAGGAATGTTCGAAGGAGATTTAGAAGAAGGTGAGTTAGAAATTGGGCAATCTTCTGCTCTAATTGATGAAATTTTAACCGTAGAACAAGTTTTTCAAAAATTATTGAAAGAATTTGAGGAAGCAGATTATGCGAGATTTTAAAAATAAATAACCAGCGCTCCCAATTTGGGAGCGCTGATTGTACAAAAAAATATGAAAACTCTTATTAATTATTTTTATAATGCTCTAATGCAGCATGTAATTGCATAAAACCACCACCGTTATAGATGTTCTCTAAGCCGTTTTGAGCTAGAAATTGGCAAGCTTGTCCGCTTCTTCCTCCACTTCTACAGAAAATGATTTTTGGGCCTTTCATTTCCTTGATTTCGTCTAGTCTTAAAGGAACAGTTGCTAATGGTATATTTACAGCGCCTTCTATTGCACCGTCCATCTTTAATTCTTCTGGTTGTCTTACATCGATTAAGTGATATTCACCTGAATTTAAAATTTCTTCAAAAGTCATTTTTTATTTTTTTAATTATTATTAATTCATTTTTAAAGGGCAAAAATAGAAAAAAACTTAACTTCGCACTGTAATTTATGTTACAGACTATAAATCATACCAAAATAATTAAGCAAAAAGCCGAAAAATTCGGGTTTCAATCTTGTGGAATTTCTAAAGCAGAATTTCTAGAAGAGGATGCGCCGCATCTTGAAGCATGGCTTAATAAAGGCTATCACGGCGAAATGAAATACATGGAAAATCATTTCGACAAAAGGTTGAATCCTACACTTTTGGTAGATGGTGCAAAATCTGTTATTTCGCTTTCTTATAATTATTTCCCTAAAGTAAAAATAGATGAAATCAATAATTTCAAAATTTCAAAATATGCTTACGGAGAAGATTACCATGAAGTCATAAAAGATATTTTAAAAGAAATGGTGGCTGAACTTCAGGAAGAAATTGGTGAGTTTGGTTTCAGGGTTTTTGTAGATTCTGCTCCTATTCTAGAAAAAGCTTGGGCTAGAAAATCTGGTTTAGGTTGGGTAGGGAAAAATGCGAATCTTATTACCAAAAAGCATGGTTCTTTTTATTTTTTAGCAGAAATTATTTGTGATTTAGAGCTAGAGTATGATTTGGCTGTTACAGATCATTGTGGGAGTTGCAGAGCGTGTATAGATGCATGTCCTACTCAAGCTATTGTTTCGGATAGAATAGTAGATGGAAGCAAGTGTATATCTTATGCTACGATTGAGTTGAAAAACGAAATTCCAGATTATTTTAACGGAAAAATGGATGATTGGATTTTTGGCTGTGATGTTTGCCAAGATGTTTGCCCGTGGAACCGATTTTCTGCACCTACTTTGCAGGAAAAGTTTGCGCCTCATTTCCAAAAATTAAATTTCAGAAAAAGTGAATGGAAGGAGCTTACTCAAGAACTCTTTTCTGAAATTTTTAAAAAATCTGCTGTTAAAAGGACTAAGTTTTCTGGATTGATGCGTAATATTAACTTGTTGAATGATAATTCTTTGTAAGTTTTGTAAAATAAGAAATAATTTTTTACAAAGCTTTTTCGGAGCATTTACAATTTTAATTTTTGGTTTACCTTTATCTTCGAGAAAAAATTATCATGAAGAAATTCTTTAAAATTTTATTGAAAACCGTTGTTTCTATTGTTGGATTGGTGGCTTTGTATTTGTTGAGCGCTTATTTATTACCTTTTATAGAAGTTCCTGCGGAAAAAACTGATGAACCCAAAAATGTAGAAGCATATATTTTGACCAATGGAGTTCATACCGATTTGGTTTTTCCTGTAAAGTCAAAAGAAATAGACTGGAGTCAGAAATTCCCTTACGAAAATACGGTTGCCAAAGATTCTACTTTGAGATACATCGCTATTGGTTGGGGAGATAAAGGATTTTATCTGGATACGCCAACTTGGGCAGATTTAAAATTTTCTACGGCTTTCAAAGCGGCTTTTTGGTTGGGGAATAGTGCGATTCATGCTACTTTTTATAAGGAAATGAAAATAGGGGAAGATTGTAAGAAATTAGAGATGACTTCGACACAATATCAGAAATTGATAAAGTTTATTGATGATGCTATGGATAAAAATGCTGAAGGGAAATACATTAACATCAAAACGAAAGCAGTTTACGGCAAAAATGATTCCTTTTACGAGGCAAAAGGCAGTTATAGTTTCTTATTTACCTGCAATACTTGGACGAATGAAGGCTTGAAAATTTCGGGGCAAAAAGCAGCGTTTTGGACAGCTTCTGATAAAGGAATATTTAAACATTATCAGGAATAAATCCAAGATAGTAGAATAGCACACAAAAGAAAATTGATTTTTTGAAGAGAGTGTGTCTCAATCAAAAAATCAATTTTTATAATTTTTCTGAATTCTTTTTGGTGGAAATTTAATTCTTACTTTAGTTCTTTTAGATGGTGTTTGTTTTTTGTACATGATTCTTGTGATTTGTGTATTCTAAAATTAAGAAATAAATCATTTTCATGTACTTATGTTAAGAAAAATTAATATTTAATGCTTTACTTTAAGACTTACAGCTAAGTTCAAATCATCTTTTACGCTTACCATTCCACCAAATTTTTTAGGAGGAACTATATCAAATTCGCTAAAACGAAGTGTTTTGTTTCCTACCAAAGCTGAATCCTTTAAGATAAGATCTAAAGAGTATTTTTTTACTTTATTCATCATTTTTACTTGTACAAAAGCTTTGTAGCTATTGTGGTCTTTTTTGTCTAATGATAAGAAAGTAATATTAAGGAAAGGATATTTTTCTGCGTGTAAAATATCTCTGAAATCATGAGTCATGATTCTGTTTCTGCAATCAAAATCATTTACGATAAGATTGATAGAAGTTTCCGCAAATTTATTATCATTAGAATGATTTAATGATAAGGGAACTGCTTGGTGAAAACTATTGTTTACGCATTTAAAAGAGTTTACGTTTGTAGTGCCATTAATACTTACGTATGAGTTTTTTTCTTGTGCTGATAAGTTAAGAGATAATAACAAAACCGCTGTTTTAAGCACCGTATAGAGCGTTTTCATTTTTATAATTTTTAAGTTGTTTTTATACTATAAAATTACGAAAAAATATAGTTAAAAAATTTTGATTTTTATCATTAAAAAAGGGGCAATAGATGCCCCTTTCTTTCATTCTTCTATTTCGTTTTAGATTAGAATCCGATAGTAGCTTCGAAAACTACACCATTGAATTTACCTCCGTATAGTGCTGAAGTTGTACCCCAAGCAGCGCTTTTATCGTAAGTTTGGTTTACGTATTCTAATTTAGCCATAATGTTTTTAGTCATTAACCAACCACCAGCTAAGTTGAAACGATCGATTTTTCTTTCAGCAGCACCGTCATAATCTTTACCACTTACAGTGTTATATTTAGTACCTACATAGAATTGTTCTTTTCCACCGAATCTGTAAAGTAATTCAGCTGCGATTTGGTTGTATGCACCATCAGAACTTCTTTTAGTTGTAGCGTTTACTAATTTGTTACCAGAAGCGTGTTCATAAGTACCAAAGAATTCTAAACCTTGATATTTAATGAATGGGTTAATTTGGATAGCAGTCATTTCTTGGAAACCAGGGTTGAATCTACCAGTTGAAGGGTTAGAAGTTCCCATAGCATCAGCTGTAGTTAATAATACATAGTAGTATCTAGAACCACCTCTGTCATCACCATATAATTTACCGTTAGTGTTTAAACCATTAGTTTTTAAGATAGAACCTGATAATCTGAATCTTAAATCTTCGCTAATTTGTTTGTCATAAGCAAGTTTTGCGTAGATAGAAGGAGCGTTATCACTTGTTCCTTTTACAGCAGATTGGTTTAATTTACCGTTAGATAAACCTACCATACCCATGAATCCATTAGTGTAGTAGTAAACTTCACCAAAAGCTTGAGTGGTGAAAGAATCCATAATATTATTTTCTACGAATGGGTTGTTGATAGCTTCTGCGTTATCAGTTCTTCTGAAGTGAGAATCACCGTAGTTTAATTCATCCATACCAACTTTGATTCTTGTATTTTTCATAAGACCACTTAAGAATCCTTGAGAAATGAAATCTAAGTTATCAATTTGAATATAACCACCTTTTACCCAAGCTTCGTTATGGTGTCTTGCAGAAAGATAAGTTCTTAAGTGCATTTTAACACCTTTAGCTAAGTATGCATTGATATCTAAGTTAGCAGTAGGTAAGTTGAAATCAGAACCCATAGTTACAAGTGGAGCTGCAGTAGTTCCTTTTGTGCTATGATCTAGAGATTGGAATTGTAATGCGAAGTCACCACCAATGCTTACTTTTACTCCATTGTATTCAGGAGTTTCTGCTTTAGGGTCTTCGAATACGTTTCTTGTAGCTTTTTCAGGAGCTAGATAATCTCTCATGTCTGTTTCTTGTGCATAGAAAGCTGTGCTTGTTAATACAGTTGAAAGAACAGCGGTTTTAATCCATAAAGTTTTCATACTTTTTTTATTTAATTGTTATTCATATTTATTATTAGTTCGCTACGATATTTACATTAACTGTAACAGCGTCGCCAGTATTTACACCTAAGAATCCTGGAGTTTCCATGCCATATTCAGACATTTTTAAACTTTCAGACCCAGTAATTTTATAAGAATTACCATTTTTCTCTACATTTACTGTAATGCTTACATTTCTAGTAACTCCAGCAATACTTAATTTACCAGCTACGCTACTTTTTCCAACAGGTAATGAAGCGGCAGTGAAAGTAATATTAGGGTTTGCGTCAGCTTTTAAAGCTTTGTAAGCTTTATTGTCCATCATTTTACCTTTTTCACTTTTTAAGTTTTTGCTAGCCATTACAAATTTTACATTAGTAATTGCATTACCACTTACTGTACCAGTGAAAACAGCAGATGTAGAAGTCATAGTCCAATCATGCATTGGAGACGTTCCGTTTACTGCAACTTTGAAAGATTTTCCAGTAACGCTTTGTGCATAAAAAGCAGTTACTACTAAAAGTGAAAGTAAGATAAATACTCGATTAAATGTTTTTGCTAAATTTTTCATTATTTTTATTTTTTTAAAATTTTATTATGAATTGTTGAATTTTTCTTAGACAAAGATATATCTAAATTTTGAATAATTCCTAAAATTTTCTAAAATATTTATATGATATTTGTCAATCAGCTTGTATTCTTATGAAATTCATAATAATATTTGCTATAAAGATGATTATTGTCATGTGTTTTAATATTGAAAAATATTGAATTGGCACAGAAATCAAAGGACTTTTAAGGATTGTTTTGATTTTGACAATAAAATTTGAATTATTGCCAAAAAAAAAGAGAACTCTATTGAAGAGTTCTCTTTTTGTACCCAGTGCCGGAATCGAACCGGCACATCTTTCGATACTAGAGTTTGAGTCTAGCGCGTCTACCAATTCCGCCAACTGGGCATTAAAAATTGGTGGTGCAAATATAAAATAATTTTAATGTAAAAAAAGAAAATTTCAAGAAAATATTTTCTTAAAACTCTATTTCTAGCCCATCATACGCAGGATGGATATTCGCAGGTGTTATGGCTTCTATCTCATCATGGAAGCCAAATCTGTTGCTAATATGAGTAAGATATGTGGTTTTTGGTTGTAGTTTTTCAACCAATTCTAGAATTTCTGGTAATATATAATGTGCAACATGTGGATCATCTTTTCTTAAACAATTAATAATAAGAACGTCTAAATGTTTTAGTTTTTCTTGCTCTTCTTCTGAGATGAAGCTTGCATCTGTTATATAAGCGAGATTTTTGAACTTATAACCTAAAATCGGTAGTTTATAATGTATAACTTGTATAGGAATGATTTCTGTGTTTTCTATAATAAAAGGCTTATTTCCTATTTCTGTGATTTCAAAACTCGGAGCTCCTGGATATTTATCTTCTGTAAAAGCATATGGAAACCTATTTTGGATCTCTTTTCCTACTCTGGGTAAGCAGTAAATGGAAATATCTTTTCTTTTTTGGAAAATAATAGGGCGTAAATCATCTAACCCAATAACATGGTCATTGTGTTCATGGGTGATTAATAATGCGTCTACATTACTCTCTTGGTTGGATAGCATTTGTTGACGAAAATCTGGGCCACAATCAATGAGGATCTTTTTCCCATCATCATCAGTAATCATGACAGATGACCTTAGTCTTTTGTCTTTAGGATTAGTAGATAAACAAACAGGATGAGTAGAGCCAATCACCGGCATGCCCTGTGAAGTACCAGTTCCTAGAAATTTCAACTTCATTTTTGGGTTTTTGTGAGATTTTGGTAAATTTACGCAAAATTTTATTCATGTCTATAATTAAGCAATATCTTACTCCTAAACAAAAAGCTTTAGCAATCAATTTAGACCCTAATATATATGGTACTTTTGCAGAGATTGGAGCGGGGCAAGAGACTGTTCGTCATTTCTTTAGAGCTGGAGCAGCTTCTCAAACGATTGCAAAAGCAATGTCTGCTTATGATAAGGACTATAGTGATGCTATATATGGTAAAGAAGAAAAAAATAGATATGTAACTCAGAATAGACTGAAAAAAATGCTTCGTCATGAAGTGGGTCTTATTCAAGAGCGTTTAGATAATGAAGAAAATTCACATCGTAAATTTTTCTCTTTCGCGAATACAGTAACTACGATTAACTACCAAAAGACCTTTTTAGGACACGGTTGGGTAGGCATTATGTTTCAAGCGCAACCTGGTCAAGAGTACAGCGAAATTGTATTGCATGTGAAATTTAAAGAAAACGATGCTACGCTTCAGCAAGAGACCTTAGGAAATCTTGGGGTAAATCTAGTGTATGGAGCATTTCATCTGTATGATAATCCTAGAAGGTTAATCAAAAGTTTGTATGATGATATTTCGATTGATAAAATTGAAATTGACATGATTGATTTTCAAGGGCCTGCTTTTCCTTACGTAGATAATCGCTTGATGAGTCTTCAGCTGATTAAAAATTCTATGACGGAAGCAGTAATCTTCAATTCTGAAGGTAAAAACATGCTTCCAGCAGATTTATTGTACAAAAAAGATGTTTTTGCGGTAAGAGGAAGTTTTAGACCAGTAACTCTGGTTAATGTAGATATGTTCGAAAACGGTCTTAAAATGTTCCAAAAAGATACTGAGGGAAATCCCGAAGATACCGTTATTCTTTTCGAAATTACTGTTTCTAACCTCAAAGCCTCTGGGAATTTAGATGAAAGAGACTTTCTCGATAGAGTAGATGTTCTGGCGAAACTGGGTTATACTGTAATGATTTCTAATTTCTCAGAATATTATAAGTTGGTAGATTATTTCACTTCTTATAATGTAAGGTATACCGGAATTGCAATGGGCGTAAATAATTTATTGATGGTTTTTGATGAAGATTATTACAAACATCTTTCTGGTGGAATATTAGAAGCATTCGGTAAGTTCTTTAAAAAAGATGTAAGAGTATATCTGTATCCTTATAAAGATCCTAAAACACATGAACTGCTCACATCTGATAACTTAAAAGTAAATGATAATCTCAAAGAGTTATATAAATATTTTAAACATAATAGAAGAATTGTGGATATTAAAGATTATAATCCAGAGCATTCCGAAATTTATTCCAGAGAGATTTTGCAGAAAATTTCGAATAGCGAATCTGGCTGGGAAGAACAGCTGCCAGATGGTGTAGCAGAGATGATTAAAGAAAGAGGAATGTTCGGTTACAAAGAAGATATTACATTCGAGGAATATTAAAAATTTAAAAATTATGGAAATTAAAAAAAGACTTTCATCTATTATTGAAAGCCCAAGTCACAATACCAACGAAAAATTAGAGAAAATTTGTCATCTTCTAGACCAGGAGTTTGATTATTTTAATTGGACTGGTTTTTATTTTAGAAATGGCGATAAAGAAGAATTGGTTTTAGGGCCTTATGTTGGTGCGGCTACAGATCACACTGTAATTCCTTTTGGTAAAGGGATTTGTGGACAAGTTGCCGTTTCAAATGAAACTTTTGTAGTGCCAGATGTTTGGGAGCAAGATAATTATTTGGCTTGTTCGCTAGAAACCAAAGCAGAAATTGTAGTTCCTATTATTAAAGATGGTAAAAATATTGGTCAAATAGATATAGATTCTCACAAAAAAGACCCTTTTACAGAAGAAGATAGAGAACTGCTAGAATGGTTATGTGCAGAATTGGCAAAGATTTTATAAAATTCTATAAATAGAAAATTATTCAGAAGCAGGAGTAGTCATATTCCTGCTTCTTAGTTCAGTAATCATGTTTTTGATGACATTTGCGGTGCCTATTTTTATGGAATTTTCTGCACTGCCCAATAATCTGCCACTTCCTTTATAGGTGTCATAAGAGTTTTCTATTACCAATTCTCCATCATTATTATACATTTTCATGCTAATGATGACTTGATTAGAAAAAACATATTTTCCAAGACCTACTTTAAAATATTTCACCTTCGGAACAATGGCAATTTCTGCACCGTTATTTAGACAAGATTCTTTAATCATATTCACATCTACGCTGTCATATTTAATGTTAGCATTATTGATGTGCATGATTTTATAATTGCCATAATTGTTCAGTTCATCAGAGACAGCACTGTAAATAACATTATTAGTAGGCTCTTTTATTCCTTCGAAATCAGGATAAACCTCTGGGTCAAAATAGACAATTCTATCTACATGTTTTAGCTTAATAGAGTGGTTAAGCTTCACCAAGGAGCTTCCGAAATTTTTGCAACTTATGATGATAAGGCTTGCCGCTAAACCATAGAATAGAATTTTTTTCATATCAAAAAGATGTGGCAAATTTACGCAGAATTTCAGTAAGTTAATTATAGAATTTAAGAATTTGTTAACATTATTATAGAAATGTCTTTAGAATATGGGAATAAATTTTTCGGTTTAAAAATAAAGTTGTACTTTTGCACCTCGTTACATAATAATCATTAAATAATATTGGCATGTACTTAACATCTGAGAAAAAACAAGAAATCTTCGCTAAACACGGAGGAAACGCTGCAAACACTGGTTCTGCAGAAGGACAAATCGCTTTATTCACATTCAGAATTAACCATTTGTCTGGTCACTTAAAGAAAAACCACAAAGATTATGCTACTGAGAAATCTCTAGTAAAATTAGTAGGTAAAAGAAAAAGATTGTTAGATTATCTTAAGAAAACTGAAATTTCTCGTTATAGAGCAATTATTGCTGAATTAGGAATCAGAAAATAATCAGATACAAGAAAATTTAAGAAGCAACTCAATTTTGAGTTGCTTTTTTGTTATAACTTTTTTAAATTCCGTATCTTTGCCATCGAAAATTTAAAAAGTTTAAATATTAACGCAATCAATACGGATTGCACAAGACAGTAAATTTTATGAATGCTCCAGAAGCAATTATTGAAAAATTTCAATTAAAAGACGGGAGAGAAGTCTCCATTGAAACAGGAAGATTAGCAAAACAAGCTAATGGTTCTGTAGTAGTAAAATGTGGTGGAACAATGCTTTTAGCAACAGTTGTAGCCAACAAAGACGCAAATCCAGGGGTAGATTTCTTACCTCTTACAGTAGATTACAGAGAAAAGTTCTACGCAGGTGGTAAAATCCCAGGAAATTTCTTTAGAAGAGAAACTAAACCTTCTGATGATGAGGTTCTTACCATGAGATTAGTAGACAGAGTACTTCGTCCACTTTTCCCAGAAGATTTCCACGCAGAAGTTCAGGTAATGATTTCCCTAATTTCTTACGACAAAGAAGTAATGCCAGAAGCTTTAGCTGGTTTAGCCGCTTCTGCTGCAATTGCGATTACAGATATTCCTTTTAATGGGCCAATGTCTGAAGTAAGAGTAGTAAGAATTGATGGTCAACTTTCTATCAACCCAAGTATCGAAAATCTTAAAAAAGCAGATTTAGATATTATGGTAGGTGCTACCAAAGATTCTATCGTAATGGTAGAAGGTGAAATGAAAGAAATTTCTGAAGCAGAAATGCTAGAAGCGATTAAATACGCTCACGAAGAAATTAAAGTTCAAATCGAAGCACAAGAAAGATTAGCAGCGAGAATTCCTGCATCTCAAACCAAAAGAGAATACTGCCACGAAACGCACAACGAAGAAATTCGTGAGAAAGTTTGGGCAGAATGTTATGATAAAGTTTACAACGTAGCAAAAACTCCTTCTGCAAAAGAAGAAAGACACGAAAAATTTGCTGCTGTTTTAGAAGAATTTCTTTCTCAATATTCAGAAGAAGAAAGAGCAGACGTAGAACCATTTGCTAAAATTTACTACCATGATGTAGAAAAAGAAGCAATGAGACAAATGATTCTAAACGAAGGAATCAGATTAGATGGTAGAGATCCTAAAACAATTCGTCCGATTTGGTCAGAAATCGATTATTTACCAGGAGCTCACGGTTCTGCAATCTTTACCAGAGGTGAAACGCAATCTCTTACAGCGGTAACTTTAGGTTCTGTAAAAGATGCGAACATGGTAGATTCTGTTGCCATCAATTATGACGAAAAATTCTTCTTACATTATAATTTCCCACCATTCTCAACGGGTGAAGCAAGACCTCTAAGAGGAACTTCAAGAAGAGAAGTTGGTCACGGAAACTTAGCTCAAAGAGCTTTAGCAGGAATGATTCCTCACGAAAATCCATATACCATCAGAGTAGTTTCAGATATTTTAGAATCTAACGGTTCTTCTTCTATGGCTACTGTTTGTGCAGGAACTCTTGCATTAATGGATGCTGGTGTACAAATTACAAAACCAGTTTCTGGTATTGCAATGGGATTAATTACTGATCCTAAATCTGGTAAATTCACTGTACTTTCTGATATTTTAGGAGACGAAGATCACTTGGGTGATATGGACTTCAAAGTAACAGGTTCTGCAGACGGAATTACCGCTTGTCAAATGGATATCAAAATCCAAGGTTTAACAATGGATATCATGGAAACTGCATTAAACCAAGCAAGAGAAGGTAGATTACATATTTTAGGAGAAATCCTTAAAACCATCGATAAGCCAAGAGCAGATGTGAAACCTCACGCTCCGAAAATGGAAATTTTAGAAATTTCTAAAGATTTCATCGGTGCTGTAATTGGACCTGGTGGTAAAATTATCCAACAGCTTCAGAAAGATACAGATACTGTAATCTCTATTGAAGAAATGGGAGAGATTGGTAGAATTGAAATCTCTGGAACTGACCGTGAGAAAATCAATGCTGCTATTGCTAGAATTAACGAAATTACTTTCGTGCCAGTTGTAGGAACAGTGTATAAAGGTAAAGTAGTAAAAGTAATGGATTTCGGTGCTTTCGTAGCGATTGCTAAAGGAACCGAAGGTTTACTACACATCTCAGAGATCGAATGGAAGAGATTAGATAAAGTTCCTTATGCTGAAGGTGATGAAGTAGAAGTGAAATTTATGGGGTATGATGATCGTAAAAAAATGAGACTTTCTAGAAAAGTACTTTTACCAAGACCACCAAGACCAGAACAAAAGCCTAGAACTGAAGGAGACGCTCCAAAACCACAAGGAGAACAACCAACAGAACAAGCATAAAACAAAAACTCCACTCAATTTGAGTGGAGTTTTTTATTACGTTTCTTTCACGCTGTAATATTCCAAAAGTCTATTCAGAATTTTTTTAAATTGTAGTTTAATAGCCTTCATATTTTTACTTTTAGATTTTCAAAAATAGGGGTCTCCTTTTTGCGATTCAATTACACTTTTGTATAATTTTTTGATGAATTTTTTAGAAAAAATTAAAAATGTTTTTCGGAGTGTATTCATAGATTGTTATTTTTCTTTAGATAGTATTGATATTATTTAGTTAAATCTATCAAAACATAAAAAATATTCTCATTTTTTAGTGGCTGATAAATCTCAACTGTAAAATTTTTATGGTTTAGTCAAATTCTTGTATTTTTGAGAATAAACAAATTAAAATATTATGAGCTTTCCTACAGACTTAGAAATAGCGCAATCAGCAGATATTAAACATATTAGAGAAATTGCAGACAAAATCGGCATAGACCGAGAAGATTTAGAGTATTACGGGAAATACAAGGCAAAAATCCCTTTGAAATACATCAACGAAGAGAATATAAAAAAGTCTAAATTGATTTTAGTTTCGGCTATTAATCCCACTCCAGCTGGCGAAGGTAAAACCACCGTTTCTGTAGGTTTGTGTGATGGCTTGAATAAAATCGGTAAAAAAGCGATCGCTGTTTTACGTGAGCCAAGTTTAGGCCCAGTTTTCGGGATAAAAGGAGGAGCTGCAGGTGGTGGTTACGCACAAGTAATTCCTATGGTAGACATTAATCTGCATTTTACAGGAGATTTTTCGGCGGTAGAAAAAGCCAATAATTTACTTTCTGCATTGATTGATAATAATCTTCAAGATAAAAAAAGAAGCCTAAATATAGACCCTAGAACCATAGTTTGGAAACGTGTAATGGATATGAACGACCGAAGTCTTCGTCATATAGTAGTAGGTTTAGGCGGTTCTAATAACGGAATTACGCGTGAAGAAGGTTTCAATATTACACCAGCATCAGAAGTGATGGCGATTCTTTGTCTTTCTAAAGATTTCGAGGATCTAAAAAACAGATTAGGAAATATTTTTGTAGGCTATACTTTTGACAAAAAACCAATTTACGCCAGAGATTTAAATGCTCAAGGAGCGATGGCGATTTTATTAAAAGATGCCATTCGTCCGAATTTAGTTCAAACTTTAGAAGGCAATCCTGCGATTCTTCATGGCGGACCTTTTGCGAATATTGCGCAAGGAACTAACACGATTATCGCAACTAAAATGGGACTTTCTTTAGCAGATTTTGTTGTAACAGAAGCAGGTTTCGGAGCAGATTTAGGAGCAGAAAAATTCATGCATATCAAAGGATATTATGGGAATTTAAAACCGGATGCTTATGTTTTGGTGGCTACTATTAGAGCTTTAAGATATCACGGTGGTGCTAAAAAAGGCGAATACGAAAAACCGAATCTCGCAGCAGTAGAAAAAGGCATTGAAAACCTTAAAAAACATATCGAAAACGGCTTTAAATGGCAATTAAAACCAATTGTGGCGATTAATCATTTTGCAACAGATTCAGAAGAAGAAATTAATTTTGTAAAAGCAGAATGCGAAAAACTAGGGGTAAAAGCTATTTTGGCAGATGAATTTACGATGGGTGGAGAAGGCATGAAAGCACTTGCAGAAGAAGTGGCGAGCTGTGCTTTTAATTGTGGTAATAATTTTAAACCTTTATATAATGTAGAAGATTCTGTGGAACACAAAATCGAAACAATTGCCAAAGAAGTTTATGGGGCAGACAACGCTGTATTTTCTCAGAAAGCTAAAAATCAATTAAAATCAATTTATGAACTTGGACTGGATAAGTTACCGATTTGTATGGCAAAAACTCAAAAATCTTTAACTGATGATGAGAAAAAAATCGGAAGACCAACTGGTTTCAAAGTAACCGTTCGTGAATTTGAATTTGCAGCAGGAGCAGGATTCATTATTCCAATTTTGGGGGATATGATGAGAATGCCTGGTTTACCAAGCATTCCAGCAGCAGAAGGAATGAATATAGACAAAGATGGCGTAATTACTGGCTTAAGCTAATCTTTAGACCATATAAAATAGCAAACCGACTTTTTGTAAAGTCGGTTTTTTTGTGAAATTCTATAAACATTTATTGGAATTCTGTAAAATAATTTTCATGGATTTGTAGAATCTTTGTGTCAGTAAAATAACCTAGCACGAAAAATAAGAACTCAATTATGAAAAATGTTAAATCAAAAATATTCACAGCAATATTAGCTTATGTAGCTCCTATCGCAATTAATTATATAGTGAATAGATTTTTGAACAAGAAATCTAAACCGCAAGTAAAATCTACGCTATAACACTATAGTTTCAACATAAATCAGTTTTCTCAATTATTTAATTTTTTAGCTCTCGAGATGTTATTTTAACTTTCGGGAGCTTTTTAATGATAAAACTCAGATGATTATTTTTTGAATATTTCAGATAAAAACGATAACTTTATGAAATGAAAGATAATAACTTATAAAATGTAGATGGCTTTTTTTAAAGTCTCAATTTTATAACTATTTTCATAATTTTTAAGTTTTTATGTTAGACTTCGCTTGAGCCATTCAAGCGAAGTTTTTTTTTCAAATAGAAAGCATCAAAATCAGAAATTGAAATTTCTTAACATACATCAATGACTTTGCATCATAATTAAGACTACTTTTGTCTCATTAAAAAAATAAAAAGATTATGATTAAAAAAATTGCACTAGCATTAGTATTAGTTTCTGGGTTAGCTTTCGGACAAGCTAAAAAAGTAGTTTCTTCTGACGTTCACTGGTGGGGGTATAAGTTAGCTAAAACTGAAGCTTCTTCTCACGATGGAACAGTAAACGTGAAAAACGGAACAGTAGTAGTTAAAAACAACAGTTTAGTAGGAGGTACTTTCGTATTAGATATGACTTCTATTAACGCTACTGACTTACAAGGTGAGTATCAACAAAAATTAAACGGTCACCTTAAGACTGGTGATTTCTTCGAAGTTGATAAATATCCTACTGCTACTTTCAAAATTACTTCTGTAAAAAAAGGAGCTAATGGTAAAAGCGTAGTTACAGGAAACCTTACTGCTAAAGGTAAAACTAATGTAGTTTCTTTCCCAGCTAAAATTTCAGTTAAAAGCGGTGTAGTAACTTTAGAATCTGATAAATTTACTATCGATAGACAGAAATGGGACATAGCTTATAAATCTACTATGCAAGATGTAGTAGTAAAAGACGATATAGATTTGGTTGTTAAATTAACAGCGAAATAGTTTTTTTCAATTGTGTTTTTAGAGAATCCTAAAGAAAATTTCTTTAGGATTTTTTGTTTTTAATCTGTAAATTTATACAGTATTTCTAAACTAATAATCAGATGAAATTATATGTCATTAGTGGATTGGGAGCAGATGGAAGTATTTTTGAATACATTCATTTTCCTAAAAAATTTACCGAAATTATCTACATTGATTGGCTAATTCCTAATTACAATGAAAGTTTCGAAAACTATGTCAATAGAATGGCTGAAAAGGTAAATCCTAATGAAAAATTTTGTCTCCTAGGGTACTCTTTTGGAGGGATTATGGTGCAAGAAATCCACAAACTGAAACCTGCAGAAAAAGTAGTGATTCTGGGAAGTATAAAATCTGATAAAGAAATGTCTATTACTTTCTATCTAGCCAAAAGCTCTAGGATTTTTGCTAAACTTCCCGAAAGTTATTTCTCTGAAAAAACCATAAAATCATATGCCTTTTTTAGGAAATTATTTGACCCAAATAATCCTAAACTTTGGCAATATTTCAAGGTACAAAATCCTACTTATCTGAAATGGAGCATCAATAAAATTTTAGAATGGAAACACGAAGAAGATAAAAACGTTATCCAAATTTTAGCAGATAAAGACATTGTTTTTCCTGTGAAAAATTCTAAACCTAATTATGTCATAAAAGGCGGAACGCATCTTTTTCCAGTGACTAAAGCCAAGGAAGTTTCTAAAATTTTAGAAGAAGTTTTCAATGAGTAATTATTTCTGGCCTTTCTGAGCTTTTTGTTTCTCTTTTTCCAATTTTTTAAAATAACCTCTGAAGAAAATATTATGCTTCAATGCTTCTAGATTTTGGTTCAATAAAACACTTGCCTGATTTAGGTTATTCATCGTAGAGTCTATATTTTTCACCAAATTGGCATCGTTAGAAAGGTAATTGATGGCGCCTTTTCCGTTTTTAGCATTGCTGATGGTTTCGTTTAGATTGACTACGGTTTGATTGATGTTTTGAGAAGATTCATCAAGGTGAGTAAGTGCTCTTCTCATTTTATTAGCCATGGCAGAATCTTTAAGCACCGCAACAATGTTTTCTTTATCATTAATTCCTGCTAGAATTTTATTTACTTCATTGATGGTTCTAGTTGTTTCGTAACTTGTTTTCTTAATGTTTGCAATACTGTTTTTAAGGTCAGAAATTCCATATTTCACATCTTGACTTAGGGTTTTGTCATTAAGTAACATACTGAGCGTTCCTGTTCCATTATTTATTTTTTTAGAAACTTCTAGAATATTAGTAGTGATTTGTTCTGCATTGTTATTGGTTTTGTTAAGGGTTTTAAGCAAATCCTCTGTTGTGAGTCTTTCTTCGGCTTTTAGAATATCTCCAGATTTAGCAAGGGCAGCATTTTCTGAACTCGGTGTGATATTTACAATCATATTTCCTACCAAACCATCAGAAGTAATGCTGGCAATCGAATTATTTTTGATGAATTTCATGGCACTTTTGTCAATGTTCATTTCTACATTAATGAGTGTATCGTTTATGATTTCTATCTTTTTAACATAGCCCACATTAATTCCACAAAAACGAACATTGTTTCCTTCTTGTAATCCATTTACATTTTCGAAATGCGCTTGTAAGGTTTCGGTTTTACCAAAAAATTGCTGTCTGTTTCCAATAAAATAAACAGCCAAAATAAAAATGATGGTTCCGAGGATAACAAATATTCCGAGTCTTAATTTTTGAGCAACTGATTTTTCCATGTGTTTAAAAAACTTATTTAAAAAATGCTTTTACTTTTGGGTCTTGTGAAGTGGAAAGTTCGGCAAATGTTCCTTCTGCATAATTTTTTCCGTCAATCAGTAAAATCATTCTATTAGCAATAACTCTAGCACAGTCTACATCATGCGTAATGATGATAGATGAGGTTTTATATTTTTCTTGCACAGATTTCATGAGCAAGATAATTTCTTTTGAAGTAATAGGGTCTAGACCTGTAGTAGGTTCATCATATATGATGATTTTCGGTTTCAGAATAAGCGTTCTGGCAAGAGCAACTCTTCTTTTCATACCACCAGAAAGTTCATTCGGCATTAAATCAATCACATTTTTGAGTCCTACATTTTGTAGCGCTTCTTCTACCAATGGCAAAGTATCTTTAACATTTCCTAGTTTAGCAATATGTCTTCTGAGCGGAAACTCTAGATTTTCTCTCACCGTCATAGAATCATAAAGCGCACTTCCCTGAAATAAAAATCCAATGTCTGCTCTTATTTCATCTAAATCTTTCAGAGAAAGATGCTCTAATTTTTGGCTCATAATTTCTATACTGCCACTGTCAGGAATTTCTAAACCAATCAGGCATTTTATCATCACCGATTTTCCAGAACCAGATTTTCCCATAATCACAAGGTTTTCTCCTTGATAGAGATTAAGGTTGAAGCCGTCCAAAACCACATTGTCTCCATATTTTTTATAGAGATTTTCAATTTTGATAATCGGTTCATGTGCAGAATTAGGGTTCATCTTATTCTATAAAAATATTAGTAATCAATACGGCGATAAAATCGATAATAAACAATAACATAGAGGAGTAAACCACCGCAGAATTGGCAGCAATTCCTACACCTCTTGTTCCAGATTTACACTGGTATCCTTTGAAGCAACCTACCATTCCTATGGCAAAACCAAAGAAAAAAGTCTTGATGGTTGCAGGAAGTAAATCACTAAATTCTATATTGTCAAAAACTTGATTAAAATATTGTAAAAAAGAAACATCACCTTTTAAATTTTCTACCAAATAAGACCCGAAAATCGCAATGAAATCACTGTAAAAAACCAAAATCGGTAACATGGCAGTAGTAGCAAGAATTCTGGTCACCACTAAATATTTAAAAGGATTGGTTCCAGAGACTTCCATAGCGTCTATCTGTTCGGTTACGCGCATAGAACCTATTTCTGCACCTATTCCAGAGCCTATTTTCCCTGCGCAAATCAGCCCAGTAATAATCGGACCGATTTCTCTAATGATAGAAATACTAACCATAGAAGGCATCCAAGAAACAGCCCCAAATTCCATTAAGGTAGGACGGGTTTGTAAAGTGAATACTAAACCGATGATAAATCCCGTAACAGAAACTAGAAAAAGTGAGCGGTTACCAATGCTGTAACACTGTTTCAGAAATTCTTGAAATTCATAAGGTCTTTTATAAAATTCTTTTAAAAATCTTATGCTGAAATAGCTCATTTCGCCTATCTCTACGATGAAGTTTTTTAAAGATTGTGATATTTGATAAAAAACTTTCATAATAACATTTAAGCTTTTATCAAATTTACTGATAATTATTGATTTATACTTAAACTTATTGTGAATAATTTGAAAAGAATTACAATCATTAATAGGATTTTAATACAGATTATTTTATGGTTTGCCTAATAATTTTATCTTTGTAAAAATCATTATCAATAATCAATATGGAGAGTATTTCGGTTTTTGAAATCATAAAAGTAGGAATTGGGCCGTCTTCGTCTCATACGATGGGACCTTGGAATGCAGCGGAAATGTTTCTGAGCGAAATCAGAAGAAATCACCAGATTTCAGAAGTGGCAGAAGTGTATGTGGAGTTTTTTGGCTCGCTTGCCAAAACAGGAATCGGTCACGGAACAGATATTGCCGGAATGCTGGGTCTAAGCGGTGAAAATTTTAAAAAAATAGATACCGATAAAATAGATGCTAAAATTGCTGAAATCAAAAATTCTGGGAAATTGATTTTAGGAGCTGAAAAAGAAATTCCTTTTATTTATGGGAAGCATTTGGTACTCAATATGCAAGAATCTTTAGATTTTCACCCAAATGGAATGATTTTCAAAGCGGTTTTTAACAATGGCGAAATTTTAGAAAAAGATTATTATTCTGTAGGAGGTGGTTTTGTAGCTACACAAGAAGATAATTCTATTGAAAGTCACTGTATCAGAACACCTTATCCTTGTCATAAAGGGGAAGATATTTCAAAATATTGTGAAAAATTAGGTGTACAGAGACTTTCTGATTTGGTGTACATCAATGAAGAAGCTTGGAGAACCAAAGAAGAAACTAGAAGTGAAGCGCTCTATATTTGGCAACAAATCAAAGAATGCATTTACAAAGGCGTTAACAAAGAAGGGGTTTTACCAGGTGGACTTAATGTAACGAGAAGAGCTGCTGATTTTAACAGAAAATTATTAGGCGAAGATGTTATTTACAAAAATATAGACGAATGGTTTGCTGCGGTAAAAAATTCTCCTAAAAATTTCAATCAAATTACCCGTTGGATTTCGTGTTTTGCATTGGCAGTAAACGAAGAAAACGCCAGTTTTGGTAGAATTATCACTGCGCCAACTAACGGAGCGAGTGGTGTAATTCCTGCGGTGCTCATGTATTCTCAAACCTTTACAGAATTCAATTCAGAGGAAGATATCATCAGATTTATTTTAGTAGCGGGAGAAATTGGTACGCTTTTCAAGAAAAATGCAACCATTTCTGCAGCAATGGGAGGTTGCCAAGCAGAAATCGGCGTTTCTTCTGCTATGGCTGCAGCTGGTTTGACAGAAATTTCGGGCGGAACTCCTGCTCAGGTTTTGATGGCGGCAGAAATTGCTATGGAACATCACCTAGGTTTGACTTGCGACCCAATTGGTGGATTGGTTCAGATCCCGTGTATTGAGAGAAATTCTATGGGCGCCATGAAAGCAATTACCGCTTGTCATATCGCGCTAGAAAGCGATCCTTCTAAAGCCAGAGTTTCTCTGGATGATGTGATTAAATCTATGTGGGAAACCGCTCTTGACATGAATTCTAAGTACAAAGAAACTTCTGAAGGTGGTTTAGCAGTTGCCGTGAACGTGGCAGAATGTTAATGAAATTTTGAGGAAGATAACCTCCATTTATTTTCTAAAAATTCTTAACTTGTGCCGTTCAATTTTTATCAATGGCTACCATTATCAAACCCAATATTGCTCCGGAATTGCTCTCACAACTCGACACTAAATTCGAGGAAGAGAAGCAAGTCATTGTGCACTGTGGTTTTCAAAATAATTATTTGATTGGAAATCTGGTGAGAATTTGGCGCACCACGTTCTTGGTGGATAAATTTACGGGGCACAGAAGCCAACTTTTATTCTGGGAAAATATCTCGATGTTTCCTTATTGGACGGAAGTTCCGCCTGTGAAAGAATATTGGTTTACCCTTATTTTTTCTGGATTGCCTAAGGATTGCAAAATCTTTGATTTTGTAGAAGAAATTCCACAAGAAGGAGGTTTTCTGGTCACCGATATTGATAGAAATGAAAGCGATGTTTATACTATAAAATTAATTTAAATGAAGAAGATTTACTTACTTTTACTCTTAGTTTCAAGTTTTGCCTTTGGTCAAGGTCTTAAAAATAAAACCGACAAAAAACAATTTCCTGCCGAAATTCTAGAAATCGAAACGTTCCAAAAAGAACTTAATAGAGAATACAAAACAGAAGAAGAAACACCTTTGCGTGGCTCTAATTTCAAGAAATTCAAATCTCATCCGTTTTTTCCTATCGATTTAACCTATCGTGTAAAAGCGAAATTGGTAAAAACTGAAAACGCGGTTCCTTTTGAAATTCCTACTTCGTCTGGAAGAACCAAAAAATACAGAGAATTCGGGAAAGCCTATTTCACACTAAATGGAATAGAACAAGTGTTAACGGTTTATCAAAGTTTAGCTTTGTTAGATGACCCAGAATATCAAGATTATTTGTTCTTGCCTTTCAGAGACGAGACCAACGGAAAAGATACGTATGGTGGCGGAAGATATTTGGATTTAAGAATTCCTCAAAATGATGAATTAATTATTGATTTTAATAAAGCTTATCATCCTTTTTGTGCTTATAACGCTACGGATTACAGTTGCCCAATTGTTCCTCAGAATAACTGGTTGCAGTTACCTATAGAAGCGGGTGTAAAGTATCAGGATGTTTGGTTTGAGCATTAATCTCCAGATATTAGATTCTAGAGACTAGACATGAGATGTGAGAATCTCAAAAGGTTGCATAAAGCAAAAATTCAAAATTTACTTTCTTTGAATAGAGGAAAATAAATTTTGAATTTTTTATTTATTAAAAATCTGATATTATTTGTAACAGGAACATTCCCTAAACTTTCGATAGAAATTCCTCAAAAATAGGAGAGATAGAAACGGTTCCGTCTGGTTGAATTTTATCCAGTTTTACCATTTCTATTTGGTTGATTGAACTCGCGTCAAAAGGTTTCTGAACTCGCACATAATTTTCGGTGAAGCCAAACATTTTTCCATCTTTTTCTTCGTGTTCCCAAAGTACAGGTAAGGTTTTCCCTAATTGTGTTTGGTAAAATGCCATTTTCTTTTTCTCAGAAAGAATTCTGAGCATTTTGTTGCGTTTTTTACGTTCTGCAATCGGCACTATACCTTCCATTTCTACCGCTTCGGTATTTTCTCTTTCAGAATACGTGAAAACGTGTAAATAGGTGATCGGCAGTTGATTGATGAAGTTATAGGTTTCTAAAAATTTCTCTTCGGTTTCTCCTGGAAATCCTACAATCACATCTACACCAATCGCAGCATCTGGCATTACTTCTCTAATTTTAGAAACTCTGTCGCTGTACAATTTGGTGAGGTATCTTCGCTTCATTTTTTTGAGCAAATCATCACTTCCACTTTGCAACGGAATATGGAAGTGCGGTACAAAACTCTTGCTTTCAGCTACCAAATCTATGGTTTCGTCTTTCAATAAATTTGGTTCTATAGAAGAAATTCTAATTCTCTCAATTCCCTCTACTTTATTGAGTTCTTTCACCAAATCTAGGAAAGTATGTTCGTGTTTTTTATTGCCAAATTCACCTTTTCCGTAATCGCCAATGTTTACCCCCGTCAAAACAATTTCTTTGATGTCTTTTTCGGCAATTTCTTTGGCATTTTTCACTACGTTTTCTACGGTGTCACTTCTAGAAATTCCTCTAGCCAAAGGAATCGTGCAATAGGTACATTTATAATCGCAACCGTCTTGCACTTTTAAGAAAGCTCTGGTTCTGTCGCCAACAGAATAACTCCCGATGAAAAAATCGGTTTCTTCTATTTCGCAAGAGTGAACTTGAGCGTGATGTTCAGTTTTTTCTAAATCATCCAAATAGCTTAGAATATTGAATTTTTCTTTGGCTCCCAAAACTAAATCTACGCCTTCAATCGCAGAAATTTCTTCAGGTTTTAACTGGGCATAACAACCCACAATCACCACCAAACCATCAGGATTAGCTTTCATCGCGCGTTTTACGTGAAGTTTACATTCCTTGTCTGCATTATCGGTTACAGAACAGGTGTTGATGATATAAACATTCGCAGCATCGTCAAAACTTACTTTTTGGTAACCTGCACCAGTTAATTGTCTAGCAATAGTAGAGGTTTCTGCAAAGTTCAGTTTGCAACCCAGCGTGTGAAAAGCAGCGGTTTTTGTAGTGAAATTTTCCATAATAAATTGGGTGCAAATTTACGGAAAAATTTTAAGTTAGAATTTGTATAATGTTCTTTTCATTGATGAAGAGTGCCAAAATTGTCTTCAAATTTTATGCTCTTTGCAGAGGTTAAATAAAAAATCCACAAACAATATGATTTGTGGATTAATTGGAAAATAGAGTTTTAAGTTTTAATAGCTTTGATGTTTTGTTTTATAGTTGATAAATTTTTTCAAAAGCTTCTTCTGGTAAGTTCCAAGTGCAAGATGGCGCTTTGTCGTTTAAAACGGCCCACTTTTTGTGCTCTAAGTCAAAGATTCTTACTCCACTAAGGTTCAGTTGATTGGTTTTGTAAATATGTAAACTTACTGATAGTGTAGGTTTATTGTTCACAATGCTGTGAATTCCACCCATTTCTTCAGCAAAAGAAATACCTTCCATGGCTACACCAGCGCCTTCATATTCTATAAAATCTTTTGTTTCTTTATAATACACTTCGGTTAATTCACCTTTGAGTACTTTTATTTTTCCCTCGTAGTTTTTGTGGTCATGAATCGCTGTTTTATTTTGAGCGCCCCATAACATAAGAATAGCTACAGCATTTTCATTGTTAAAAACAGGGAATCTTTTATACGTTTTGGCAGGAACATCTAGTTCATTAATTTTGTACTCTTCGAAACTGAATTCGAATAGGTTTTCTACAACGGTATTAAAGTCTGCCGAGACATTTTTTAAGTCTTCTAAAGTTTGGGCTAGGGGTTTAGTCATTGTTCTTTCCATAATTTTTACAAGCATGATTTTCAGTTGGTAAAATTATTAAAAACTGTGTTTTGTGACACCTATTTTGAGATGATTTACATCATGCAAGATTGCTGATTTTATAAAAGAATTTATGATTTTTATCAAAGTTTTTATTCTTAACATACATTCCGCCTCAGTTTTCTAAAAAAATAATACCTTTGCACCTGATTTTAAAGAAACGAGAATAATGGATTTTAGAAATTATCAGATGCCATATAGCATCAACCCGAATTACAGCAAGAAAGTTGCGTATTTTTCGATGGAATTTGCCATTGATCAAGCATTGAAAATATACAGTGGAGGTTTAGGATTTTTGGCAGGTTCTCACATGAGAAGTGTTTATAATCTTAAGCAAGACACCATCGGAATAGGTATTTTGTGGAAATTTGGTTATTATGACCAAGCCAGAAATCACGATCAAACGCTTAATCCAGTTTGGACTAAGAAAATGTACAGCTTCTTGGAAGATACAGGGATTAAATTCCAAATTGACATTCACGATGCGCCAGTTTGGGTAAAAGTAATGTACCTGAACCCAGAAACGTTTAAAACTGCACCTATCTTTTTACTTTCTACAGATGTGCCAGAAAATGACCACGTTTCTAAAACCATCTGCCACAGATTATATGATGCTAATGAATCTACAAAATTGGCACAATACATTCTTCTAGGAAAAGGTGGAGCTAAATTATTAGACGAGTTAAACCTAGAAAGAGAAGTATATCACTTAAACGAAGCGCACGGTTTACCAGCAGCATTCTATTTATTGAAAAAATTCGGTGGAGATTTAGAAAAAGTAAAAGAAAGACTGGTTTTCACCACACACACTCCAGAAGAAGCTGGAAACGAGAAGCATAACGTACACCTTTGTCACCAGATGTCTTATTTCTCTGGCTTAAGCTTAGAAGAAGTGAAGAAACTAGAAGGACAAGATAATGACCAATTTAACCACTCATTGTGTGCTTTGAGAATGGCAAGAATCGCAAATGGAGTTTCTCAGTTACACGGTGTAGTTTCTAACGAAATGTGGGGTAAATATCCGGGAATTTGCGAGATTAAAGCAATTACCAATGCACAAGATTTCAAATATTGGGCAGATAAACCACTCTATAACGCTAGAGAAGAAAGAGAAGACGAAGAATTCGATTTTAGAAAAAAATACCTTAAAAAGAGAACTTTCAGAATTGTAGCAGACCAATGTGGTAAATTGTTTGATTCTAAAGTATTCACCATGGTTTGGGCAAGAAGATTTGCAGGATATAAAAGAGCAGATTTATTGTTACAAGACAAAGAAAGATTCAGAAAATTATTGGAAAACAAGAAATATCCAGTGCAGATTATTTTTGCAGGAAAACCTTATCCAGTAGATTACTCAGCAATTTCTACTTTTAACAACCTGGTTGAAGAAAGTAAAAATCATAAAAACATGGCAGTACTTACGGGTTATGAATTGTCATTAAGTAAATCTCTAAAACAAGGTTCTGATGTTTGGTTAAACAACCCAAGAGTTCCTAGAGAAGCTTCTGGTACTTCTGGTATGACGGCTTCTATGAACGCTTCAGTAAACCTTTCTACAGACGATGGTTGGATTCCAGAATTTGCAAAAAATGGCGTAAACTCTTTTGTAGTGCCAAAAGCAGATTATGCGAACATGAGCGTTTTCGATGTAGACAATTATGATATGAACCAATTGTATGACATCTTAGAAAACCAAATCTTACCAATGTACTACGAAAGACCAGATGAGTGGAGACAAGTAGTGAAAAATGCAATGGATGATGTAAAAGAGCAGTTCAATTCTGATAGAATGGCTGATGAATATTACAAGATTATGTATAATAATTAATCCATATATTAATATTTTTTACGTCTGGGGCGCTTCCTTTGGAAGCGCCCCAGATTTTTTGTATAATAATAATTTAGTATTAGAAAAAATAATTTATCTTGTAGCTATGAATTAATGTTCAGAAAATGATCTTTCAGCATTAGTAAAATAATCACTTTATAAAAAATGTCAATGTAAGATGGTAACCAGAAGAAAATTTTTGAAAAATGCAGGAATTTTATCTGCAATCTTAGCTTTAAACCCTTTAAAAGCCGAAGAAATTCTTCCGAAAAATAAAAAAATAAGAAAACCAGTCGTGCTTTCGACTTGGAGATTTGGCATTCAAGCCAATGAAGAAGCGTGGAAAGTCCTTTCTCAAGGAGGAAAAGCTCTGGATGCTGTAGAAAAAGGAGTAAGGTTGGTAGAAGACGACCCGAATGAGAGAAGCGTAGGTTACGGAGGAAGACCAGATAGAGACGGAAGAGTAACGCTAGACGCTTGTATTATGGATGAAAAAGCGAATATAGGTTCGGTTGCGTCTTTAGAACATATCAAAAATCCAATTTCTGTAGCCAGAGCCGTGATGGAGAAAACACTTCACGTCATGTTAGTTGGTGATGGAGCTTTGCAATTTGCGGTTTCTCAAGGTTTTGAAAAAATGAATTTACTCACATCAGAATCCGAAAAAGAATGGAAAGATTGGCTCAAAACATCAGAATATAAACCAGTGGTAAATATAGAGAATCATGATACGATTGGCATGATAGCATTAGACAAACACGGAAATCTTTCTGGAGCGTGTACAACCTCTGGTATGGCTTTTAAAATGCATGGTAGAGTTGGGGATTCTCCAATTATTGGAGCTGGACTTTTTGTAGATAATGAAGTGGGTGCTGCAACAGCAACTGGTCATGGCGAAGAAGTAATTAGAACTTGCGGTTCACATTTGGTGGTAGAATTAATGCGACAAGGGAAATCTCCTCAACAGGCTTGTGAAGAAGCGGTGAAGAGAATTTATAAGAATTTTGTGAATCAAAACCGTAATGTGAAAGACACTCAGATTGGTTTTATTGCCATCAATAAATTTGGTGAAACAGGAGCATTTTGTTTGCAAAAAGGTTTCAATTACGCTGTTCACACTCAAGAAAGTAATCTTTTAATTGATGCCAAAAGCTTAATTTAGAATTTTAAAAACGCAATCTTGAATCTAGGTTCTCGATTCTCAAATCTAAAAAAATATGTTAGAAATAGCTTGTTTTAATAAAGAATCTGCCGTTATCGCAGCAAAAGCTGGAGCAGATAGAATAGAGTTTTGTGCAGATTTTCATTTGGGCGGAACCACTCCAGATTTAGAAGATTTCCAAAATTTAAAAAAGGAAATAGATGTACCTATTTACGTGATGATTCGTCCGAGAGAAGGAGATTTTTTCTATTCAGATGAAGGTTTCAGCTTAATGAAACACCAACTGCAAAATTTTTATAACGTTGGAGCAGATGGTTTTGTTTTTGGGATTTTAGACCAAAATAATGAGGTAAACGAACAGCAATGCAAAGAGCTTATTCAATTTGCAAAAGGAAAGCCATGTACTTTTCATCGCGCTTTTGATAGAACTAAAAATCTTGAAAAATCATTAGAAATACTTATCAATTCTGGATTCTCTACTGTTTTAACTTCTGGCGGAAAAGCTAATGTAGAAGAAGGCAAAGAAATGCTCAAAAAATTAGTGGAAATTTCAGCAGGAAGAATAGATATTTTATGCGGAGGAGGGTTGCGCTCTTCTAACCTTCTTGAAATCAAAAGTTTCACTGATGCAATAAGTTTTCATTCCTCTGCGATTATGGAAGGAGAAGTATCAGATTTTCTTGAAATAACAAGACTAAAATCATGTTTTTAGAAGGTTTTTAATAAGGTGTAAATTGCTGAAAAGCCTTATTTTTAGGGGATTTTTTTTCAGAGTAATTTTATTAAAATTAAACAACACATTATTTAAAATTTTCACACTATGAAATTTCCGCTTTATTTACCACAAATCGAAAATCCAGCAAACAATAACCTTTCAATTCTAGCTGCAGATGTGGGTGGAACCAAAACCAATATTGCACAATTTGTTTCGCAAAATGGGAAAATGATTCTTCAGTTAGAAGAAACCTATACCACGAATCATCATAATTCTTTGACTGAAATTATTCTAGATTTTATCAAAAAAAATAATTTTGAGAAGCCAAACAGAATTTCTATTGGAGCTGCAGGGCCTGTAGTAAATGGAACTTGTCACACCACAAATATAAAATTTAAAATAGATGTAACAGAACTTAGTAGAGACCTACAAATAGATAAAGTCTATCTATTTAATGATTTAGAAGCTACTGCTTTTGGGATGACTGATATGGATGATGAGTTTATGGTGACCCTAAGAAATGGGAACCCTTCAGTCGGTGGTCATATTGCTATTTTAGCACCTGGAACAGGTTTAGGCGAAGCTTGTCTTTTCTGGGATGGAAAATATCTAAGACCTATGCCTTCAGAAGGTGGTCACAGTGAGTTTGCGCCGAGAACAGATGTAGAATTTGAATTGGTAAAATTTTTACAAAAAACCTATGGCGAAATTATCGTTTGGGAAAGATTGGTTTCTGGACCGGCTATTTACAAAATCTACGAATTTTTGAGAGATGTAAAAGGCTACGAAGAACAAGCTTGGCTTACCCAGAAATTAGCAGAAGCTAAAGATAAATCTGCCGTAATCAGTGAAACTGCAATGTCTGGATTATGTACCACTTGCGTTTTGGCAATGGAAATGCTGGTAGATTTTATGGCGAGAAGAGCCAATAATATGGTGCTCAATTATAAAGCAACGGGAGGATTAATTTTAGCAGGTGGAATTCCGCCAAGAATTTATAACTTTATCAACAAAGAAAAAATAGAAGAAAGCTTCTTAAAATGTGACGAAATGGAACCACTTTTAGCTGGAATTCCTATTTATTTAAACCTAAATAGCAAAACAGCATTATATGGAGCGGCATATTATGGAGCTTTTTCTGAATAATAACATTTAGAAAAATTTAAAAATTAAGGAATGAAGAAATTGTTTTTAACATTAGGTTTCTTGGGAATGATGCATTTTGGCTTTGCTCAAGAAATTACTCTAGAAAAAATCTATTCGGGTTACTACCGTGGCAAAAACATTGCGGGAATCGCTTCTCTTAAAAATGGAGAAAACTATGCCGTAATCGAAAGAGGCGGTATTGCAAAATATTCTTACAAAACCACTGAAAAAGTAGGCAATATTGTAGACGGAAGTTTTGAGAGTTATATTTTTTCTGATGATGAATCAAAAATTCTTTTGCAAAAAGAATCTGAGCCTATTTACAGACATTCATTTTTAGGGAAATTTGATGTTAAAGACCTTACTTCAGGAAAAATAATCAGTCTGAACAACGGAAACTTCGTTCAAGAGCCTAAATTTTCGCCTAATGGAAAATTGGTTGCTTTTATTTCAGACAATAATTTATTTTATCAAGATTTAGCATCTGGAAAAATCACCCAAATTACCAATGATGGAAAGAAAAATTCAGTGATTAATGGATTGGGAGATTGGGTTTATGAAGAAGAATTCGGGCATGCAGATTTCTATCAGTGGAACAAAGGAAGTGACGCCATCATTTTTGTAAGATTTGATGAATCGCAAGTTCCAGAGATGAACATGCAGATGTATAATAAATCGCTTTATCCTACAGATTATCGTTTTAAATATCCAAAAGCTGGAGAGAAAAACTCAGAAGTTTCTGCACATTTATATCAGGTAAATTCTGGTAAAACCATCCATTTAGATTTGGCAGGTTTTGAGAATTATTATATTCCACAAGTTTTTAGCACTGCTAAAAATGATGAGGTAGCGATTGCTACTTCTAACAGACATCAGAATAAAGTAGAAATTTTAAAAATTAATACCGCTTCTGGAACCGTTTCTAAATTATTAACCGAAACAGACCAAGCTTGGATTGATACGGATAATCTTACGTTAGAATTTTTAGATGACAACTCATTTTTATGGGCTTCAGAGAGAAGCGGTTTCAGACATTTGTATTGGTATGATGCTAAAGGAAAACTGAACAAGCAAGTAACCAAAGGAAACTGGGAAATCACTGATTATTATGGTTTTAACCCAAAAACGAAAGAAGTTTTCTTACAAACAACCGAGAAAGGAAGCATCAATAAAGTAGTTTCTAAATTTAATATTTCATCAGGGAAATCTGTATTGCTTTCTCAAGCGGAAGGAAATAACAGAGCAGATTTTTCTAAAAATTTCCAATATTTTATTGAGACTAATTCTACTGCTAAAAAACCATTCACTTATACTTTAAAAGATGGAAACGGGAAATTTGTAAAAGAATTGCAGAATAATGACGCACTTTTAAGCAAATTAAATGCAGATAATTTGGTAACCAAAGAATTTATGATGATTTCGAATGAAGCAGGAGACCAAATGAATGCTTACATCATGAAACCAAAGGATTTTGACCCAAATAAAAAATATCCACTTTTCATGTTCCAATATTCAGGACCGGGTTCTCAGCAAGTTTCTAATTCTTGGGACGGTGGAAACGGACTTTGGTTCAATCATTTGGTGCAAAAAGGATATATCGTAGTTTGTGTAGATGGTCGTGGAACGGGTTATAGAGGAACAAAATACAAAAAAGTAACCTATAAAAACCTGGGAAAATACGAAATAGAAGACCAAATTGCAGCTGCAAAATGGTTAGGAAATCAATCTTATATTGACAAGTCTAGAATTGGTATTTTCGGATGGAGTTATGGTGGTTATATGGCAAGTTTAGCCATGACAAAAGGTGCAGATGTTTTCAAAGCAGGAATTGCGGTAGCGCCAGTAACCAATTGGAGATATTATGACAGCATTTACACCGAAAGATTTTTACAAACTCCACAAGAAAATCCTGAAGGTTATGACCAGAATTCGCCGACTACTTTTGCGAAATTACTAAAAGGTAAATTCCTTTTGATTCACGGAACAGCTGATGACAATGTACATTTCCAAAATTCTATGGAATTTTCAGAAGCATTGATTCAAAGCAATAAGCAGTTTGAATTTATGGCGTATCCAGACAAAAATCACGGAATTTATGGCGGTCAAACCAGACCTCAATTGTATAAAAAAATGACTGATTTTATTTTAGAGAATCTTTAAAATAGTTAGAAACTCAATATTAAGCGGACTTTAGTCCGCTTTTTTTATTTTCAGAGTAAGTGATTTTTAATCTCTACTTATTTTTTGCATTCAATATAAAAACTTATTTTTGGGAAAAATAAATTTTATGAACAATAAACATCCAAAAGGTTTACCGTATTTGTTTTTCACAGAAATGTGGGAAAGATTCGGGTATTATTTAATTTTAGGAATTTTTGTATTATATCTTATTGAGCCAGAAGGAATGAGAGGAGGATTAGGACTTCCTGATAAAATGGCAGATGATATCTTCGGGACTTATATTGCCCTTACTTATCTTACTCCATTTATTGGCGGTTTCTTGGCAGATAGAGTTCTAGGATACGTAAAATCTATTTATATCGGTGGTATTTTGATGGCTGCAGGTTATATTGGGATGGGCGTTTTTAAAGATTTACCACTTTTTTATACTTCTTTAGGATTAATCATTGTAGGTAACGGTTTCTTTAAGCCTACCATTTCTACACTTTTAGGAAATCTTTATTCAGACGAAAAATACAAAGCCAACAAAGACTCAGGTTATAACATTTTCTACATGGGAATTAATATCGGTGCTTTCATTTGTAACATTATTGCAGCATTTATGCGTAATAAATTCGGTTGGGGAGAAGCGTTTATTACTGCAGGAATTGGGATGTTGGTCGGTTTAGTGGTTTTTACCGTAGGAATGAAACATTACAGACAGGCAGCAGAAATGAAGCCAGTACAAGAAGGAGATACCAAACTTTCTGAAATTTTGGTTAAAGTATTCTTACCTGCAATTATCGCTGGAGCAATCGGTTGGTTCTTACCAGGAGAAATCTTCGGAAGTGATAGTACAGATGCGTTTATTTTTGCATGTATTCCTGTTATTTATTTTTATGTTTCCCTTTATTTCAAAGCGAATCAGAAAGAAAAACCTGCAATTGGAGCATTATTATCCATCTTCTTAATTTCGATGTTTTTCTGGGCGGTTTTCAAACAAAACGGAACAGCTTTAACACGTTGGGCAAATTATTATACAGATAGAAGTGTTCCTGCAAGTGTAGAGAAACCTCTGGAAGATATTTATATGGTAGATGGAAAAGACTTCAAAGACAAGGAAGTTTCTGTGTATGATGACCAATATCAAACCCAAAAAGATGAAGAAGGAAAAACCTTAAAAACTCAAGGAAAAGATATCTATTTCAGAAATATTAAGCCTGAACAAAAAGCGCAATTGGAGCAAAATCCTTCCCAGAAAGTGTTCTTGTACAATACAGAGCTATTCCAGTCCATTAATCCATTTTGGGTAATTGCGTTAACTCCAGTTATTGTAGGAATCTGGGCTATGCTCAGACGAAAAGGAAAAGAACCTTTAACTCCTACTAAAATTGTCTTGGGATTATTTATCTCGGCACTCTCTTGTTTGGTGATGGTTCTCGCGGTTTATGCTGGTGATAATGGCGCAGTGAAGGTTTCACCGTGGTGGTTAGTAGCAAGTTACGGAGTAATTACAATTGGGGAATTATGCTTATCACCGATGGGACTTTCTTTCGTGTCAAAACTTTCGCCAGCGAGAATTACCGCATTAATGATGGGTGGTTTCTTCTTAGCGAATTCAGTAGGAAACAAACTTTCCGGAATTTTGGCAAGTACTTGGTACAGTTATGATAATAAGATGAATTATTTCTTGGTGAATTTTGCTTTACTCATTTTTGCGACTTTACTAGGAGCATCTATGCTAAAGCGTTTGAACAAAATTATGAAAGACCAAGGTCATTAATTAAGAAGATATAAGTCAGTACTTTTAGTGCTGACTTTTTTATTGACTAAACCAAAAAAAAACTATATTTGCTAGTCTTAACAAAAAATTAACAATAAAAATATGGATACAGCACAACAAAAAGGACATCCTAAAGGACTATACCTTTTATTCATGACTGAAATGTGGGAACGTTTCTCTTACTACGGTATGAGAGCAATTTTTATCTTATATATGACGAAAATGCTTCTTATGCCAGATTCTGATGCTTCAAATATCTACGGTAGTTATACAGGTTTGGTATACTTAACACCACTTTTGGGAGGTTATCTTTCTGATAGATTTTTAGGAAACAGAAGAAGTATAGAAATTGGAGGTATATTAATGGCTCTTGGTCAGTTTGCGATGTTTTTTAGTGCTTCTGCTTCAGGTGGTGCTGCTATTTCATTAATGTGGGTAGGTCTTACTTTACTCATCATTGGAAACGGTTTCTTCAAACCAAATATTTCTACAATGGTAGGCCAATTGTATCCAAAAGGAGACAGAAGAGTAGATGCTGCATTTACCATTTTCTACATGGGTATTAACTTAGGAGCATTCTTCTCACCATTAATTTGTGGAACTTTAGCAGAAAAAATAGATTTCAAATGGGGCTTTTTAGCAGCAGGAGTTGGGATGATTATCGGCCTTATCACTTTTGTTGCTCAAAAAAATAAACTTCTAATTGATGCAGATAATAACCCTATTGGTTTGCCTACACAGAAATTTGGCGTAAAACAAATAGGAATTGTAATCGCTTCTACCGCTTTGATTTTCTTCTTAATGAATTTCAAAACGATGTTCAATAGCGAATTAGATATTATTGGATATTTAATCTACGGAGCGATGATTGCAATGCCACTTATTATTTTAACAGATAAATCCCTTACAAAAGACGAAAGAGACAGAATTATGGTAATCTTCATTCTAGCATTCTTTGTAATTTTCTTCTGGGGAGCATTCGAACAGGCAGGAGCTTCGCTTACTATTTTTGCAGACAGACAAACAGATAGAACTTTATTCGGTTGGGAAATGCCAGCTTCTTATTTTCAATCTGTAAATCCATTAGCAATTATCCTTTTAGCGCCATTATTCTCTTCACTTTGGTTAAGATTAGGGAATAGAGGATTAGAACCTACTTCTCCTAAAAAAATGGCGATTGGTTTATCTTTAGTAGCTCTTGGTTATGTAGTAATCGCATTTGCAGTTTATGGTTTAGGAGCAGTGGATAAAGTATCTATGTTCTGGTTAATCGGTCTTTATGTGATTCACACTATGGGAGAACTTTGTTTATCACCAATTGGATTATCAATGGTTTCTAAACTTTCACCAGCTAGATTTTCATCATTATTGATGGGAACTTGGTTCCTAGCAAACGCAGCAGCGAATAAATTTGCAGGAACACTTTCAGCATTAATTCCTGGAGGTGGAGAAGCAGGAGAAGGCGCTGCTACTACCTCTTTCTTAGGTTTCCAAATTGCTAATTTATTTGATTTCTTCTTAGTATTCATCGTAATGTGTGGAGTTGCAGCAGCAGTTCTATTCGTGATGAGTAGATGGTTAGAAAAGAAAATGCATGGCGTAAATTAAAATTATCATAAAACTTACTAAAACCTCTGCAATGTCAGAGGTTTTTTTTATTTTCGTTACATAAATTTTTACAATGGAATTAACTCTCGAACAAATTCAAGATTTTAAAGGTAAATATCCTCGCCAGATTTGGTCACTCTTTTTCTCTGAAATGTGGGAACGTTTCTGCTTCTACGGAATGCGCGGAATGCTTGTGTTTTTCATGATTTCTCAACTCAATTTTGGAGATGAACAAGCCAATTTACAATACGGAGCTACTCAAGCTTTTGTATATGCTTTTACTTTCGTGGGCGGACTTTTTGCAGATAAAATACTTGGCTTTAGAAAATCTTTATTTTGGGGAGGTTTACTGATGATTGTTGGGAGTATTATTTTATCTATAGATCCACATAAGTTTTTCTTTTTAGGAATTGCTTTTACGGTAATTGGAACAGGTTTTTTTAAACCCAATATTTCTACTATGGTAGGGAAACTCTACAAAGCGGGAGATTCTAGAACAGATGCAGGTTTCTCACTTTTTTATGCAGGAATCAACTTAGGCGCTTTATTGGGAGGTTATTTCTGTATCGCTATTGGTAAAGGAGAAATGTTTTCTAGTTTTATTCCAGAAGATAAAAGATGGAATGTAGCTTTTAGTTTAGCCGCGATTGTTATGGTGGTAAGTTTGGTAAATTTTATCTTTACTCAAAGAAGATTAGGACCTATCGGTTTACAGCCTCAAACATTAAATGCAGATGGAACTTTTTCACCCATGGCAAAATGGAAAGAATATGGAGTTTATGTCCTTTCTTTGGTTTTTGTACCTATAATTATGACGATGGTTTCTATAACCGAATATACAGATTTGTTCATGTATATCGTAGGTCCATTGACGCTCATTTATTTATTCTATGAAATGACAAAGGTTACTCCAGCTGAAAGAAAAAAATTGTGGGCAGCTTTGGTTTTCATTATTTTCTCTATTCTTTTCTGGGGAATTTATGAGCAGAGTGGAGGGTCTTTGAGCATTTTTGCTGCTAATAATTTGAACAAAGACTTACTAGGATTAGACCCGAATGGAGTTAACAATTCTGGAGGTGCATTTTTCATTATTTTCTTAGCACCAATTATTGGTTTATTATGGATTTGGCTAAGTGAAAGAAAACTAGAACCTAATACTTTAATCAAATTCGGTTTAGGATTTATCTTTTTAGGATTAGGATATTATCTGCTTTTTGCAACTAAATTTTTCGCCAATCTTCAAGGGATTACTTCTCTGAATATTTTTACAATTGCTTTATTGGTTATTACTTTTGGAGAATTATGCTTATCGCCAATTGGTTTGTCTATTATGACGAAACTTTCTACAGAAAAACTACAGGGAATGATGATGGGAATGTGGTTTTTGGCTTCAGCTTACGGACAATATGTCGCAGGAATTATTGGAGCAAACATGGCTTCAGCAAAGGAAGGTGCAACCAACTATGAAAAATTAATTACTTACACAGAAGGATATAAAGATTTAGGAATATACGCTTTAGTAGCTGGTTTGGTACTGATTTTGATATCTCCTTTTGTGAAAAAATTAATGCAAGAGGTTCATTAACCACATAAAAACTACTGTATGAAAACTACTTTATCGATGTTATTTCTTTGGGTGTTCAGTTTTTCCTTTTCACAAGTGAATTGGATGACGATGGAACAAGCGCTAATTGCTCAAAAGACCAATCCAAAAAAGATTCTCATCGATTTTTATGCAGATTGGTGTGGGCCTTGTAAATTGATGGATAAACAGACCTATTCACATCCTATTATTTCGAAATACATCAATGAAAATTTTTACGCTGTAAAATTCAATGCAGAAGGCAATCAGACGGTTAATTTTTACGATAGGGTTTTCACCAATCCAGATTATGCTACCAAGGCAAAAAGCAGAAATGCGATGCACCAGTTCGCGAAGTTTATGAATGTGAATGGCTATCCAGCTCTGGTATTTTTAGACGAAAATTCTCAACCGATTACCAATTTGATGGGATTTTTCTCTGCCAAAGAATTAGAACCCTACATCACATTATTTTCCAAAGGAGATTATAAGAATATCAAAACCCGTGATCAATGGGAAAACTACCAAAAGAAGTTTAAATCAAAAATTAAAGAGTAAACTCTTATATTATAATTTATAAAGTAAAATGAGCAAAGACTTTCATGTATTGAAGGTCTTTCTTTTTTAGTTTTGAACAAATTTCCTTAATTTCACATCGTAAAACTCGAATCTCGTAACTCGAAAAATTGAATCTAGATACTTCCATAGAATTTTTAAAAGGAATTGGTACAGAACGTGCCAAATTGATTGCTAATGTCTTAGATATTAGAACGGTGGAAGATTTTCTGCACTTTTTTCCGATAAGATATTTAGATAAATCGAAAGTCTATAAAATTGTAGACATCAAGGAAGATAATTTAGAAATTCAGCTGAAAGGCAGGATTACAGAATTACAGGAAATTACTTATGCTAAAGGAAAAAAACGACTTTCGGGGAAGTTTACAGACGGAACAGGAACACTAGATGTAGTTTGGTTTCAGTATTCTAATTGGATGAAAGAACAGATTCCCGTAAACCGAGAAATCTATATTTTTGGGAGAATTCAGGAGTTTAATCACGCTTTTTCTATGCCTCACCCAGAAATTGAGTTAGAAGACAAGAAATCGGCAGAAGAAAGACTCAGACCTATTTATCCAAGTTCAGAAAAATTGACGAAACGAGGATTGAACCAGAAATTTTTTCAAACGGTTCAAGCCAACATCATTTCGCAGATTCCAAAGTTGATAGAAGAAAATTTGCCAGTCTCTATCATGAAATCTCTGAAACTCATGAGTCGTCAACAAGCGTATCTTAACATTCATTTTCCACAAAATGCAGATTTTGCCAAACATGCAGACAGAAGATTAAAATTTGAAGAAGCGTTCTTTTTCCAGTTGGGTTACGGTCTCAAAAAAAATTACAACAAAAGTTTTACGATTGGGAATCCTTTTCCGATAGTAGGCGAAAATTTCAACAATTTTTACGAAAATTTCCTTCCTTTTGAACTCACCAATGCTCAAAAAAGAGTGCTGAAAGAAATCAGAAATGATTTAAAAAAGCCTATTCAGATGAACCGATTATTGCAAGGTGATGTGGGTTCTGGTAAAACGATGGTGGCACTTTTAGCGATGCTTTTAGCCATGGATAATGGTTTCCAAAGTTGTATGATGGCGCCTACAGAAATTTTGGCAACGCAGCATTTTAATTCGATTGCAGATTTATTGAAGGAAACGGATGTTAAAGTAAGATTACTCACAGGTTCTACCAAAACCGCCGAAAGAAAAATTATTCATGAAGAATTATTAAGCGGCGAACTTTCGATTTTAGTAGGAACTCATGCGGTTTTAGAAGATATTGTTCGGTTCAAAAATTTAGGATTGGCAATTATTGATGAGCAACATAGATTTGGAGTAGCACAACGTGCGAAACTTTGGGCTAAAAATAAAATAGCGCCTCATATTTTGGTGATGACGGCTACACCTATTCCCAGAACTCTGGCAATGAGTTACTATTCAGATTTAGATGTTTCTGTGATTGATGAAATGCCTGTTGGTAGAAAACCAATTATTACCGCTCATAGAAGAGAAAAAGATAGAAATTCTGTCTATGGTTTTGCCAAAGAAGAAATTGCCAAAGGCAGGCAAGTGTATTTTGTATATCCATTAATTGAAGAATCTGAAACACTGGATTATAGAAATTTAATGGAAGGCTTTGAGCATATTTCAGAAATTTTTCCGCTTCCAGATTATAATACAACCATGCTTCACGGGAAAATGAAACCAGATGAAAAAGATGCTGCCATGAATTATTTTGCCAAAGGAAAAGCAGATATTATGGTGGCAACTACAGTAATAGAAGTGGGTGTAAATGTGCCAAATGCTTCAGTAATGGTCATAGAAAGTGCCGAAAGATTTGGGCTTTCACAGTTGCACCAGCTTCGTGGTAGAGTAGGAAGAGGAGCAGAACAAAGCTATTGTATTCTGATGACGGGTGATAAACTCTCCACAGAATCTAGAAAACGCATCAAAACCATGTGCGAAACCAATGACGGTTTTAAAATTTCTGAAGTAGACATGCAGTTGCGCGGACCTGGAGATATTCTAGGAACTCAGCAAAGCGGAATGGTAGATTTTAAACGCCTAGATTTGGTAAATGATGGTAATATCATAAAAGCAGCAAAAGAAACTGTAGAACACTTACTGAAAATAGATGGAAATCTACAACTTCCAGAGCATCAAACTCTTAGAAATTACTACGTAAAACAGTACAAAGGCAAAAATAAATGGGGAAAAATCTCTTAATTTTTACTTTTAATTTTTGCTGGAGGAGGCGGAGTTTCATAAACTTCTACTTTTTGGGTGCCTTCTGCTTTTTTTACTTCTACTAAACCATTTAAGAATCGGTCTAACTCTGCTTTATTTTGGTTAAAATATTTAGCAAAAGCATAACCAGTAACAGAACAATATCCATTATCTGTAAGAAAAGCATACATTTGATATTCGAAATCTAGCCCTTTGTTATTCGCTATGTATCTTAAGTAAAGGACATTTAGACCATTTACAGTTCGGTATTCAGATTCTTTTAATCTAAAATAATCAGCTCTGTTTTTTGTGCTGATAACTACAAGTTCTTTTAAGTTTTTTAAACTGCCTACTTCTACATTTTCAGAAATTAATAGTCCAAAAATATTAGAATTTGAATTGTTTATAAATGCATATTCTAAAACTGGAGTTTTAAAAGCATCGGTAATTTTCCAGATTTTAGGATTTACATAAACTCCCGCATTTACTTTTTTGCTTCGGTATAAAAATGTGGAAGCTTTATCTTTAGTGAAAGGAGTTTCATTGGTAGTGATGGTTTCTAGAATTTTTGCATCACTATCATTAGTAAATTTCCAAGTTCCATTATCAAATAGAACAACTTCTTTTCCTTCGTCAGTTACAGCTTTGATTTGAGCTTCAGCTTGATAGCTCAATAAAATTAGGGCCGTGATTATTAGTTTTTTCATAGGACTAATTTACAAAAAATCCTTTATTGAAGAACAATAAGAAAGGTTCAAAAAAAATACCGATGAAATTTTCATCGGTATTTTCTATTATCTTTTAAAATTAATCATCATCTTCATCATAATCATGATGTTCTCTTTTTTCATGATGATGTTTAGAATGTTCTTCATGTTCATAATATTCACGCTCATCATTATTGTTTTCGGTGTAATATGGTGAGTTTTGTGCATAACTCTGAACGGAATTAGTTTCAGTATTCACAGTGTTATTAGTCTCTGTCTGTCTACTGCTAGACGCCGAACTGGTTCCATCTACATTGCTTCTGTTTTTAGTTAATTTCACAATGAGATTCATTGGTGATTTTTCAGAATTTTTGTCAGGATAGAGCAACGATTCCCATTCATCTTCTTCCTCATTTTCTCTTTCATTACCTCTTTCATTTACAGGTAGACCGAAGGCAAGGTAGAATAAAATCATAGGTACGCCTAACCAAACAATAGAGAAGATTTTGTGAAAAGCATTCGTTTTAGCAGCTTCTGCTTGTACGTTTTTATATCCAGTGAAAATAGATCCCAAAGTCCCTGTTTTTCTGTGAAAAATAGTGTCTGCAAATATTCCTGCTAGATGAGCAAATACAAGAATTAAGAATAATTTGGCACCAATTTCGTGGCTTTCTTCTACCATTTCTTCGGTGAAAGTAAATCCTAAAAAATGTGCTGATTCTGTAGCCCATAAATAACCTGTAAACGCTGTGAAAATTCCTAAAAACATCATAGAAAACATGACTAAAGATGCTAGAGGATTATGTCCCACATACGTGTGGTTTTTAGAGAAATAATTTTTAATGAAATCTATTTGTTGAGAAACTCCCATCGGGAAATCCTTGAAATTAGAATATTTTGGACCAATAATTCCATAAAGAATTCTGAAAAATAAAATTCCACCAACTAATGCTCCAAAAGCATAGTGGTAATTCATTTGCCATTCATTTTCGCCGGTGATATAGGCTACGGTAAATCCTATGGCTAAAAGCCAGTGCGAGATTCTGGTCGTCAAAGACCAAGTTTTTGTTTTCATTTTCTTAAATTTTAATGTAATAGGAATGTGAGATGTATCTTTTTCTTTTGAAAAAGATAAAGTTGATGTAAATCAAAGAATTACATTAAAATTTCTGGAGGTTGAAAAATTGAGTATTGAAACTCAGAAATGAAGTCATTTTTATAAATGAAAAATTTATTATTTTCTGTAAATAAGCGCTTGGGGGTTTCAATTTTTAAATCACTGAGAGATTCTACCACAAAAACGATGGTAGAAAAATTAGTGAAATCTATTTGTTTGAAAGGAAGTTTCTGATCTTGAGCATAATCATTATCCATAACATTTCCACTGAAATAGTGGTGGTTAAGAAAATTAACCAATGAAAATTCACCATTTTCTATCCTATGTTTTACAATATGCTCTACCAAAGTAGGCAATTTGAAAACTTGTCTAAACTCTTGAAAAGAAAATAGATAAACAGAAATGAATAATATGGAAATAAATTTTTTCAACTCAGTATTTTAGATACAAAAATTAGGCTAAAGTTAAATTTTATCAAAAATAAAGTGATTCATTTTCACTTTAGCCATTAATTTTATGATTATCCTATAACGGAAACGCCAATTAATTTACCGATTCCGAAAGTGATTGCTGCAGCCAATAATCCGAAAATAACTTGTCTGAAACCTGAATACCAAATGCTCTTTCCTGTGAACAGCGTAATTGCAGATCCTATTAAAAATAAGCCAATCGAACTTGATATAGCACTTGCAATAATTGCTGGAGTTCCTCCTAAAAAGAAAAACGGGAAAAGTGGTAAAATTGCTCCAATTGCAAATAATACAAAAGAAGAAATCGCTGCTTCCATAGCAGACCCTTTTAGTTCTTCGGAGTTGATTCCTAATTCTTCTTTTACCAAAAATTGATGTGCAGAATTTTTGTCATTCATGAGTTCTGTTGCCATTTGTGCTGCTTGATCAGCTGGAATTCCTTTCGCTCTGTAAATCAATTCTATTTCTTTTAATTCTCCTTCAGGGTTTACTTCTAATTCGTCCATTTCCAGAGACATTTGGTTTTCGTATAATTCTTTGGAACTCTGTACCGAAATCCATTCTCCTAATGCCATGGAAAGCGAACCAGCCAAAAGCCCAGCTAAACCTGCAAGTAGTACTTCTTTTTGTCCGCTACTTGCTCCTGCAACTCCCATAATTAATGAAAAGTTAGAAATTAACCCATCATTTCCCCCTAAAACAGCTGCCCTAAGTGCGTTTCCGCCAACAGAACGGTGTCTTTTTTCAAAACGAGAAAGAGCATTTCCGCCTATTTTATGATTATTTTCAAGAATATTTTCAAGAATTTTCACATGGGCAGTATCCGAAATAGAAGCTTGCGTTTGGGTATTGACTCTGGCTTTTCCGATAGAGCTTGATAGTGATTTTTCGGTATCCATTAAAACACCTAAAACATAATCATAACCTAAAATTCCTCCAATTTTTTTAAGAATTTTTGCTCTGGTAGAAGGCTCTGGCATGTCTTTTTCAGTCAGTCCTACTTTCTGTAAAAATGCTACTGCATGAGATTTTTCGATTGCAGACATTTGTAAAAAAATTTCTTTTACGTTTGGGTCTTCTTCTTTCTCTGCTAATAAACCGTACAGAAAAGAGGCATCTACTTCGGTTTGGATGTTTTTTAAGTTCATTTTGTGATGGTTATTTAAAGGTTATAGCAAATGTAAGATTATGTGCTGACAATCCCTCACTTCTTTTATAAAAACTATACCTAAAATCTACACTTTTAAAAATCTTAGATTCTAAAGGTAAATAATGAAGATTTAACCCAATGTTTTGGCTATTAAAACTAGATAAATCATAGTCTGAAGAATAATATTTTTCGCCATGATTGTGCTGTCCATAAGGTTTAAAATAATCATTGCTGGTCTGATGATGATATCTGTAAAAAGGACTTAATGAAACAAATGGCGAAATTTTTATCGGGATTTCTAATTGTGCAGTATGTGCTTTGATTCCCCAATCATCAAAGAAATAACGATAATATGTTCTGAAAATGAATGTTTCGCCCAAGAAATAATTAAGTCTCATTCCTAATGGGATTTTCATTCTTTGCATAGGCAATTTTTCGCTGGAGACAGTATTATTGGTAAAATATACTCTGTTGTATGGAATAGAAAGCAAACCATCTTGAAATGCAAAATCTGCCAACAATGAAACTTGTAACCTTGGATTGATGATTTGAGAATAGGCAAAATTTACACTATAAGAATTTTTGTTCCAAAGTTTATAATTATCATCATTTCCTTCATGCTCATCATCGTCAGATTTTTTGTTGTTTACTCCTGTAGTAACAGGTCTAAGTTCTACAGGCAAAATTTCTAGTCTTTGGTCAAAAAATGCCATTGCTTTTACGCTGAACTCAGCATTATTATCTTGAGATGCTTTTACAAAAGAAAGTTCACCACCAATGGATTGATAGTCAAACTCTCGGGAAAAGTATGCTCCAATTCCATAAGTAGTATTTCGTTCTAAATTTTTAGCAAAATAATTAATAGAAGGATAAATTCTCCAACCTACAAATTTAGATGAAGCACCAGTAACGCTGCTAGTTCCTGTAGAGGCGGCAGTTCTGGCACTTATTTTTCCATTGTATAAATTGGTAGGGGAACCATCTGGAACATTATTTATCAATTTGGTAGAAGCAGAAGTGTGATGGTCTACTGCAACGGCAACGTCTAGTCTATGTTCATATTTCTGACTGTTTTTAAGCAATCTTACCTGTATAGAATTAGAAATATTGGTCAAAGCTTCATCACCTTTTCCTCCACCAATAGAAGAGTGGTCACCTTCTTGAGTGTAATATCCTGATACAAAGTTAATTTCGTCAATTTTTAGTTTTCTCGCTTCGTAAAGTGAGTCTTTTTCTTGTGCTTTCGATTTTCCGAAGAAACCAAACGTGATGGCTAGTAAAAATACGGATACTATGCTTTTTTTCATCGTTAATGCTTGTATTGATTCATATTTTACTTAGTTGCAACCGCAACCGCCACCGTTTTTCCCACCATCTGCACCAGAAGCTGCTTCTCTGTACAAAAGAAAATTATTTTCTGTTTTAGCAGATTTTTTGGTAGAAAGTTGCATTTCACTATCGTTCACATAGTTTTTTTCGTATTCTTTTACAGATACGCAGTTTTGCACCATTATCGAGACGAAGAATAGTGCGAAAAATACTTTAAAATAGTTCATTTTTATATGATTTTGATGTTTTCTGAGTAATAAATATTGTTATCATCATCTATGATGATGCATTCTATATCTTTCATTTGATTAATCAAAGAAAGTCCAGCTTTTATGCCCATAATCGAAATAGGTGTTGCGAAAGCATCAGAAATTTCTGCGTTTGGACTAATCACTGTTACGCTTTTAATTCCGTGAATAGGAAATCCTGTTTTTGGGTCTATGGTATGCGAATATTTTTTGCCATCAATCATCACGAACTTTTCGTAATTTCCAGATGTTGCGATGGCTAAATCTGTTACTTCAAGCGTAGAAAATGGCATTCCCGAAAAATCAGGATGCGCAATTCCTATGGTCCAAGATTTTCCGTTTTCGGGGACTCCCCAACAAGATAAATCTCCTGAAGCATTGATAATTCCTGCTTTTACGCCAAGACTTTTTAGTAGATTTTTGGCTTTTTCTGCAGCATAGCCTTTTCCGATGCCCCCAAAACCAATTCTTATTCCTTTGTTTTTGAGAAAAACGGTTGTGTTTTCTGGATTGAGTTCGATATTTCTATAATCAATTAAAGCGATGCTTTTTCTAGCCAAATCTTCATCAGGGAGTGATGTCATTTCGGTATCAAAATTCCAAAAACGTTTATCAATAGAGCCGTAAGTAATATCAAAAGCTCCCTGAGTAATTTCAGAAATTTTCTTCGACCTTGCGATAATCGAAAAAGTTTCATCACTCACTTTTACAGGTTTTATTCCTGCATTTTCATTGATGAGATTGGTTTCGCTGGTAGATTGATAAGTAGAGAGTAATGCTTCTATTCTAGAAATTTCTTCTACCGCTTTTTTTAGAAAAAAATCTGCTTCTGCATCTGTTTTGGCTTCTACAGTAATTTCAAACCGATTTCCCATCAAAAGCTGGGTCAGTTTTTTTTGCATGCTATTTACCAGTAGATTGATTAATTTCTTGAATCATCGTATTTACAGTCGCATTGTCAAAACCTTCCCAAGTTTTTAGAATTTTGCCATTAGCATTCAATAAGACCATTTTAGGAAAAACGCCTTGTTTATTGTAAATGTCTGCTAATTCTTTATTTCTTGTGATGATATTGGCACTTAATTTCCCTTTTTTTCTAGGGAAATCTGCTTCTACATAGACCAGGTTTTTAGAAATATACTCTTGGAAAACAGGGTCATCAATCACTTTTTTTTGCAACTTAATACATGGAATGCACCAGTCTGAGCCTGAAAATTTGAGTAGAATACTTCTGTTTTCTTGTTGAGCAGCGTCTTTAATTTGTTGAAACTTGCTGAATTTTTCTTGTGAAAAAACGAATAGGCTGAAGAGTAGTAATATGCTAAATATTACCTTTTTAGTTCTCATTTATTTAACTTTTTAATTGTAACGTTGTTAATTGTGTAATTATTATAAAAATGTTTTAGAAAATATTTATTCTTCTACATTTTTAAGTCCCATCAATAGATAATAAGCTCCTTTCGTTACAAATTTCTTGTTTTTAGCCTTTTCGTCAAGGTTCAAAATTTCTGTTCTACCATTTTCCGAATTTCCTATGGTTACAGGAAACATTTTATAGTTTTTTGGTTGTACTTCTTCAAAAATATATTGTTTGCTTTCCCAAGTTACCACGGCATCATCTGGAACAGTATTGCCTGTTTCAGTTTTAGTTTCTACTTCTGCATTCATGTATGTTCCAGGGATTAAACTTTTGTCATATTCCATAAAATGACAATGAATGATTACAGATTTGTCTGGTTGAAAATCTCTACCAATTAAAATAATATTTGCGGCGTATTTTTTCTGTGGATTTTGGTTGGTATAGGCAAAAACTCTTTGGTTTAAAGCAATTTTATTCAAATCTTTTTCAAAGACCTTTAGAGCAAGATGAATATCTCCTGTGTTTACTACATCAAAAAGTCTTTCTGTAGGCGAAACATATTGTCCCATTTTCACATTTACACTAGAAATATAACCAGAAACTGGCGATGTAACTGCTACACTTCTTTTGATGTTTCCAGCGTTCAGATTATTCGGATTTATTCCAAGAGCTCTCAATTTTTCAGCCATTCCTCTCATCAAAATATTTTGATTTTGAGCTTCAGTTTGGGCGAGTTGCATCGCTTTATCTGATGCAGCTTTGCTTTGATTTAATTCACTTTGTCTAGAGTAATCTTTCTGTGCGTAACCTAAATTAGATTTTGCCAAAAGATAATCTTGCTGTAACTGAACAATCTGTGGATCTTCTAAAACAGCCAAAGTTTCACCTTTATCTACGTGCATTCCTGGCATATGACGAATAAAACGCACATAACCGCCACTTGGTGCAGAAACGCTTGCTAAATTCTGAGGCGGAACATCTACAGCTCCGTTGAGGATTATTTTTGCTGAAATATCTTCGTATCCTAAATTTCCTATTTCTATACCCGCATTTTTAATTTGAGTATCGTTTAGTGTAATTTGGTTTTCAGCAGGTACTACTTCAAATTCTTCTTTGGCAGTTTCTTCTTTTTTGCCACAAGAAAAGAGTAGAAGCGTCATCGTTATAATTGAAATTATTTTTTTCATTTTTGATTCATTTTTGCTTAAAAAATTAAAACTTACAGTTGATTAAGGATTATTCTCCTCCAATCATTTTAGAAACAATTCCTTTTTTGTTGGTCAATTCTGCAACTGTAATCCCTACAAAGTGAATAACGATGAATGCAGGCATCCAATAAATGGCTAGTTTGTGAATTTCTTCGGCTTTTTCTAAAATATTTTCTCCAGCTAATTCAAATTTTAACATCATACCTGTTGCAGCTTCTACCGCCACTAAAATGTAGAAAATAAAATAAATAGTCCCTTGGAATTTTTCTTTTCCAGAAGCCGTTTTAGAAAAAGGATTAGGGAATTTAATGCCTTTTACCAGCATATAAATTATCCTTAAAACAAAAGCAAAAACCAATATATAAGCAAAGTTAACGTGCCACTCAAACATTGGATTGATTATGGATTTTGCAATAGCACGAACGCTTTCTTCTGGTAATGCTAAACCTTTAGCGGTAAGTTCGTTATTGATAGCAGCAGAAATGGTTTTTCTGCCCATCCAATACATTCTTAAAAATCCAGTGGCTAATAATACGAACATTGAAATTGCGATAACCCAATGTATTATTCTATGTGTTGCGGTAAATTTTTTCATCTTTTAATTAATTATCGCTTTTCAGCGCGTTGATTTCTATAATAATGTCATTGAGTTCTTTTAATCGATCCGTGTATTTGTTTTCAATTTCAAATGCTTGATTCACTAAAAGAGTCCATTCTAAATAATTGATTTCTCCGTTATAATACTGGTTATTGGCAGTTTTTAAGATGCTTTCGCTGTTTGCCAAACCTGTTTTCTGATAGTATGAAATCTCATTCGTTAGTTTTTGATAAAGATTAAAGTTCTGTGTGTATTGATTTTTCAGTTTTAATGAACCTAGCTGATAATTATTTTCAGCGATTTGTTGGTTGATTTTCTGCGCTTCAATCACTGATTTTTGTGCAGAATTGAAAACAGGTAAACCTATTCCTACCATTCCAGAGTGAAATCTTGCCGAACGCTCATAGAATTTATCATCTGCACCAGTTCCGTACATAGACATATTGTTGTATCCAATGTTAAAACTAGGAGTAAGCTTAGATTTTTCAGCCAAAAGTTTAGCGTTTTGAATGTTTTTTTCTTGCTCCAATTGTTTTAAAATAATTGGATTTCCTGAGAAATTTTCGCTAAGATTGTTAATGTCTAAAACAGCATATTTTTCTTTATCATTTTGGTAAAAAGTTCCATCATTGATGAGGAAATTAAATTTCTGCAAAGAAATTTCTCTGTCTTTTTCAAGTGCATTGAGTTGTAATTCTGCTTGACTTCTCAAGTTTTCGGCAGTCGCTTTTTCTAAGAGATTGCTTTCTCCTTTTTTCAGTCTGAGTTCTGCTCTTTTGTAATATTGAGAAAAGATGCTGTCTGCTTTTGTGAGCAGTTTTTTCTTCTCGTCTAGATATTTTAACTCATTGTAAATCAAAGAAATTTCTTTTTTGATTTGCCACTTATGAACATCTAATTGTAACATAGAATTTTTATATTCTTCTGCTAAAACTTTCTTCTGACTGTTGTAAAATTTTGGTAATCTAATTGTTTGAGAAACCGAAAATTTATTGTCAACATAAGCTGAATTCATTTGCCCGATTTCTCCAGATATCATCAATGGGTCAATAACTGTAGCAGAACGTTGCATTTTTTCTTGGTATTGTACCTTTAATGTTCCGTCTTTGATGGCTAGGTTATTGTTCAGAGCTTTATTGATGGCACTTTCTAACGAAATAGGAGTTTGTGAAAATCCTATTCCAAAAATTAGAAAAGTGAATATTTTTAAAAATTTTTCTTTCATGTGATACTTTTTTTAAAGTTGATAACCATCTTCGTCATCACTTATTTCGTGTAGATTTCTACGAGTATCTGGGAAGTGTTTTTCGAACCAAATGTACATTACTGGCAATAAATAGAGTGTAAGGTAAGTGGCTAATAATAAACCACCAATTACAACTGTAGCGAGAGGTCTCTGAACTTCTGCACCTTCACCTGTAGAAATTGCCATTGGCAAGAATCCTAAAGATGCTACAAATGCAGTCATTAAAACAGGTCTTAATCTGGTTCTACCACCTATAATCACTGCAGTTTTTAAATCTGGCTGTATTGTTTTTTGGCGGTTAAATTCCGAAATAAGAACAATACCATTTAAAACCGCAACCCCAAATAATGCTATGAAACCTACTCCTGCAGAAATACTGAAATTCATATCTCTTAACCAGAGCGAGAGGATTCCTCCAATCGCGGAAAGCGGAATAGCAGAGAAGATGAGCAATCCGTATTTTACTGAATTAAATGCAAAATACAGCATCAATAAAATTAATAATAAACTCACCGGAACGGCTATTGCTAAACGGGATTTCGCTTGTTGAAGATTTTCAAAAGTTCCACCATATTTTATGGAATAACCAGCAGGAAGTTTCAATTGTTTTTCTACATTTTGTTGTAAATCTTCTACCGTAGACTGTATATCTCGGTTTCTTACATTAAAACCAACGATGATTCTTCGCTGAGCATTTTCACGCTGAATTTGGTTGATACTTTCTTTAAGGTCTACATCAGCTACTGTACTGAGCGGAATTTCGATTCCAGAAGGGGTAGAAATGAGTAAGTTGTTTACATCATCTACATTTTTTCTTTGGTTTCCGTCTAAACGAACCACCAAATCAAATTTCTTTTCTCCTTCGAATACAGAGCCTGTAGCTTGTCCTGCAAAAGCGGTATTTACGATATTGTTGACATCACTTACATTAAGTCCAAACTGTGACATGGCTTCACGTTTGTAAGTAATCACAATCTGTGGCATTCCTGAAACGGGTTCTACATAAATGTTTTGTGCGCCCTGTATTTTTTTAGAAATCTTACCTAGTTTTTCTGCATAAACTTTTAAGGTATCTAGATTTTCTCCATAAATTTTACAAACTACGTCTTGTCTCGCTCCAGTCATTAATTCATTAAATCTCATTGCAACAGGATATTGGAAAGAGTAGGTCACGCCAATCATATTTTTTTTCAGTTCGGCAGACATTTTTTCGGAGAGTTCATCATAGGTTGTAGCAGAAGTCCATTCAGCACGAGGTTTTAAGATAATCATCATATCACTCGCGTCAATTGGCATAGGGTCGGTTGGGATTTCGGAGCTCCCTGTTTTTCCTACAATTTTCTCTATTTCTGGGAATTTTTTCAACAAGATCTGTTGAGATTTCATCACCGCTTCTGTAGAGGTTTTCAGATTACTACCTGGTAAAACTCTGGTGTCTACTGCGAAATCTCCTTCAGGAAGACTAGGAATAAATTCTCCTCCAAGTCTAGTCATTATAAAGATGGCAAAGAAAAATACTGAAACAATCCCGAAGAATATTAAATTAGGAATTTTTAAAACTCTTTCTAATGATTTATCGTAGTTTTTCTCAATTTTTTCAATCATTTTATCCGAAATGGTCTTCTTATTGTCAATTTTTTTAGACAAGACAAGAGAGCTCATCATCGGGATATAGGTTAAAGAAAGAATAAATGCTCCCAATAATGCAAAAATTACGGTTTGCGCCATCGGAATAAACATTTTACCTTCTACACCTTCTAAAGTGAGAATCGGTAAGTAAACGATAAGAATAATAATTTGTCCAAACACCGCAGAATTCATCATTTTGCTGGAAGAAGTATAGACTTCGTCATCCATCATGGTTTGAGAAATGCTTTGGTTTTGATAGACTTTCAAGTGTTGTAATCTATGCAAAACCGCTTCTACAATGATGACGGCTCCATCCACAATTAACCCGAAATCTAGTGCACCTAGACTCATTAAATTTCCTGAAACTCCAAAAATGTTCATCATAATGATGGCAAAAAGCATGGAGAGCGGAATAACAGAAGCTACCAAAAATCCAGCACGCAGATTTCCTAGGAATAATACCAATACGAAAACAACAATTAATGCTCCTTCTAAAAGGTTTTTTTCTACCGTTCCTATCGCATTATTAACCATTTTGGTTCGGTCTAAGAATGCATCGATTTTTACGCCTTCTGGTAATGTTTTTTGAATTTCTTCTATTCTTGTTTTTACTTTTTTAATGACTTCGTTTGAGTTTTCTCCTTTCATCATCATCACCACGGCTCCTGCAACTTCTCCTTTTCCATTGTAGGTCATCGCGCCGTATCTGATGGCTTTTCCGTATTGTACGGTTCCAATGTTTTTAATAAGAATTGGAGTTCCGTCTTCTAAATTTTTAACTACAGTGTTCTCAATATCTGTAATTTTACCCATTAATCCTTCAGTTCTGATAAAAAGAACACTCGGACCTTTTTCTATATAAGCGCCGCCAGTATTTTGATTGTTTTTTTGTAATGCATCAAAAACTTCGTTCATGGTTACGCCCATAGATTTCAGTTGAGAAGGATTTACGGCAACTTCATATTGTTTTAAATCTCCGCCGAAACTCGCTACATCTGCAACTCCTTCTGTCCCTAATAATTGTCTACGAACAATCCAATCTTGAATGGTTCTGAGTTGCATCGCATTGTAACGGTGTTCATAGCCTTTTTTCGGGCGAACTACATATTGATAAATTTCTCCTAAACCTGTAGAAATGGGTGCCATAGAAGGCGTTCCTAAACTGGTAGGAATGTCTTTAGAAACCTGCTGTAGTCTTTCTGCAACTTGTTGACGTGCCCAATGTAAATCTACTTCATCATTAAAAACAATGGTAATTACAGAAAGTCCGAAACGCGAAAAACTACGCATTTGTTTAATTCCTGCAATATTATTGTTGGCTTGTTCTAGCGGAAAAGTAATGAATCTTTCTACATCTGGTGCTCCCAAACTCGGAGAGACTGTAATAATCTGTACCTGATTATCTGTAATATCAGGAACAGCATCTATAGGTAATTTTCTTACCTCAAATATTCCATAAATGATTAAACCAAGCGTGAATAAAGTGATAATCAGTTTATTCTTGATGGAAAATTCTATTATTTTGTTAAGCATTTTAATTTAATTTATAGAGTGAAACGTCTCAAAACCATATAGTAATAGTAATGAGTTTTCTATACAAATAAATTAAATCAGCTCTGGCGGTTGAAAAAATGAAAGTAAATGTGGATTGATAAAACTTTCAGAGTAATGAAAGTTTTGGTTTTTTTCTTCAAAAATGTTTCTGTTTTGAGTTAAATTTAGCTCAAAAGATTTTGGTAGGTCTTGGATTGCAAAGCTGACTGAAGAAATTTCATGAGCTTTAAAAGGCAGTTTCATGTCTTTTTCATAGTCACTGTCTTTTTGGCTACCACTTAAATAATGAAGAGCGATAAACCCGATAACGCTTAGGTCTTTATTATGGGCTTTGTGTTCCTTATAATGTTCGATTAATGCAGGGATTTTCAATACTTCTTTTGCCTCTGTAAAACTAAAGAGGTAAATTGTTAAAAGAAATATTGAAAAAAATCTTTTCATCTGAATTTTTCACAAAGTTAGTGAAAAAATCAATAGAGAGTATCTATTATATGTTAAAGATATGATAATTTATGCATTCCATTCCATCAGGTAATCGTCCATCACGAAGCCATTTCCAATGTCAAAGACGCCTTCTTCATAGACTTTGAAGCCTTGTGAAAGGTAAAAATGATAAGATGGATTTTCCTTATTGACATTAAGAATAATTCTTTGGTCGCCTACTTCTAGAATTTGATTTTTAAGAAACTGAATAGCTTCTTTTCCTAGACCTTTTCCTTTTCCATCTTCGGTAATGTAGATTCTATGGAGTTTAGTAGTGTTTTGTTCGTAATGATTTTCGAAGCCCATGATTCCATAGAAATTTTCTTCATTACCCAAAAGATAGTAATGATAATTGGGATTATTGAATTGACTGGTGATTTCTTCTTCAGAATACATTAAATCCAGCATGAAATCTATTTGTTCATGGGAAATAATTCCCGGATAATGACTTCTCCAAGATTTTTGCGCTAAATCTTGAATTAAAGGAATGTCTTTTATGGTGGCTTTTGTGATCATTTTTTGAGTTCGGTAAAAAGTTGTTCTAATTCTTGATGCGGAATTGAGGTATATTCGTTTTGATGAATTAATTTTTTGGCAAAATTTATTCTGTCATTCGTGATAGGATGAGTAGAAAGAATTTTAGGGATTTCTAGACCTTCTTTCTCTTTTAAGATAGAGAACAGTTCTTCTAAACCTTTAGGATTGATTTTATTTTTTCTGAGAATCTGATAACTTCCTGCATCAGAAGATTCTTCAAAATCTCTAGAATAAGATAGATTATTCAATTGATTGGCATTATCTGCAATGGTATACATAATTCCGTTTACATCGCCAGTTACAGCAGAAACTATAATGTAGCCAGAAATGGCTCTCGAAAGAATTTTGATGCTGTGTCTTTCTTTCACGTGAGTAGCTTCGTGGCCAAGAAGCGCAGCTAATTGCTCATAATTAGATATTTTATCTAAAATTCCTGAATGTACCAAGATGGTTCCGTTTGGCAAAGCATAAGCGTTTACTTCACTATCATTTACTACTTTGAACGTCAGTTTTCTAGAAGTTTCAAAATCGATATTTGAAGCAAATTCTTGAAGGATTCTTGATTTTTTTTGGTCAATTTCAAGAATACTTTCCATCTGGTTGTATTGAGAATCTCCTATCTTATTGTCAAATTCTACAGGCGTGATTTCGGTAACACGCTCACTCATCCAAGGAATCACAAAAACATAAAATAAAGCAATCGCTGCAACTACTGTAACGGTGGCAATTGCATAAAATTTAAATCCTAAATCTAGAATGTTTTGGTACCATGAAATGTTTCGAGATTTTTTAGCAGATTGGTAAATAAGATTGATAATGTAAGGATTGTCTATTCTTAAACTTTCTGCGTGATTCTCTTTTTTGGTAATGTAGAGCGTATCGCTATTTTTTTCAAAAGAAACTTCCTCGAAATTCCAATTGAGCTTTCGATTATTGAAGTAAAAAGAAATTTTTTTTTCGGGCCATATTTCTAACTCTACGTCATAGGGTTTAGAAGTATGGCCGTCAAAATATTTACCATATGCTTTAGTAAAACTCATTTAGATTACTCCGCTTAAATCCATTACATCTAATGCTTCGTCTCCGAAAGCGTTTTTGTATTCTGCTTCAGTCTGTTGAATCGCATCTAAATCGATATCGCCATAAATCTGAAGTTTGGAAAACATAGTAGTTAAAGTTCTCACTTCTGTAAAAGCATAACCTAATCCTAACGTGAAAACAATAATAATTAAATTGATGATTAATAATTCAAAAATATCTCCTGCACTAAGGTGAGATTTGAATTTAACCTTTTTGTCATGATGATGAAGACTTAAATGGTCAAAATAAAAGTTAATGATGTCTCTTTGGAACCAAAAACTGTAAATTCCTAGCGTAATATAGGTTAAAATTACTCCTTTTAAATTGAGGAAAAAATAATCATCACCATTTGCATGATGTTTAAATGATGCGCTCCCAAATTTCACATTACTCAAGGTGTAATTTCTAAGGTGAATTGTCATCCAAGAGCTATAAATCCCGAACGTAAGTATGGTCAAAAATAAATCTCTGAAATACATTTTTACCAAAGTGCTTCTGTCTCCTCTGTAACCGAATCTTATTCCTCTCCATGAAGTTCTAGACATTCTATATCTGTAAAATCCGTGAATAGCAAAAGGGATAATTCCTAAAATAAATGCATAGAATAAAAGAAGAATTATCGCAGAAAGTGCCGCGTTTTGTGATTGTGCAGCAAATAAAAATGCTAAATACAGGAATAAAAACATTCCAAATACTTTAATAAAACCTACGAACATTTCTTTTCCTGTTCCAGAAAATTGAAATCTGTCATTTTCTAAGTAAGTGTTCGCGTACAAATATTTTAGGGTTCTTTCTTTTGCCCAAGGATAATATAATCCCAAAGTAATAACAGTCAATAGCCAGTTGATAACAACTACGCCAAAAAATTCGCTGCCTTTTCCTCTGAAAGAAGAAGAGTAGTTTCTCATGTCAGTTTTCTCCATAAAAGTTTTCTTAGTTTATATAGTTATGATTGTTTTTTTATAAAAGTTGAGACGCGAAAAATCGCGCCTCAATATAGTAAAAAATTGGTTTTCTGATTAAATTTTTGCCATTTCTGCTTTTATTTTGGCTTGTAAGCCTTCAGAAGCAACAACTAGAGGCAGTCTTAAGTAGTTTTTGATAATTCCTTTCTCTGCTAAAACGGTTTTAATTCCGCAAGGATTTCCTTCAGCAAAAATAAGTCTGGTAATTTCTACCAATTTGTTGTGAATTTCATAAGCTTCTTTTACTTTTCCTTCGAAAGCAAGTTGTACCATTGTAGAAAATTCCTTAGGATAACCTTGTCCAATTACAGAAATTACACCATCTCCACCAGCTAAAGTTACTGGAAGCGTATATTCATCATCTCCAGAAACTAAAGAGAAATTTGCGGGTTTTTTTCTTAAAATATCAAAATATTGTAAGATGTTTGGTGCTGCTTCTTTAATCATAAAAAGATTAGGGAACTCATTTGCTAAACGCAATGTGGTAGAAGCCTCTATGTTTTGACCAGTTCTTCCCGGAACGTTATAAATAATAATTTGTTTTCCTGTAGAAGCCAGCATTTTGTAATGCTGATAAAGTCCTTCTTGGTTTGGTTTGTTATAGTAAGGAGATACTGATAGAACTGCATCAAAATCAGTTAAATCTGCTTCTTCAATTTGTTTTTTAACTTCTAGAGTGTTGTTTCCACCGATTCCTAAAACCAATGGTAAACGTTTATTATTAATCTTTATAACGTGTTTTATAACTTCTTGTTTTTCTGCTGCAGAAAGAGTAGCAGCTTCTGCTGTGGTTCCTAGAACTACTAAATAATTGGTGCCATTTTCGATGTTGTATTCTACTAATCTCGTTAGCGAATCAAAATCTACTGATAAATCTTCGTTGAAAGGTGTTACTAATGCTACACCTACTCCTTTTAAGTTACTCATTGTTAAATTGTGTTATAAAAATTAATTTGTTCAAAATTAGTGAAAATCTTTAAATTTTAGGTTTTTATAAGTAAGAAATTTTTGGAATAAAATAATTGTGAAGTCTCATAATATCATAACTCATAATCAATTATATTTGCATTACAATTTTTATAAAATCATGAAAAATAAAATTTGGTTGTTGGCCATCGTTGCACTTACTGCTTCTGCTTGCAGAACACCGCTTCAAGTGGCTCAAGTTCAACCGCAGAAAAATACTTCTATTACTTCTGAAATTGCAGAAAATCAGAATTTCGTATCCGTTATTGCTCCTTACAAAGTAGAGTTGGAGAAAAAAATGAATTCTAAAATTTCGTACACTTCTGTAGACCTTAATAAATCGGGTGACAATTCTAATTTAGGGAACCTTTTAGCAGATTTTACTTATGATGGAGCAGAAGAATGGGGCGAAAAAAATAATATTGACATAGATGCTGCAGTAATTAACATCGGTGGAATTCGTTCTACGATTGGTGCAGGAGATATTTTGACCAAACATGTTTTCGAAGTAATGCCTTTTGAAAATGAAGTGGTAATCGTAAAAATGAAAGGGAGTGATTTAAGAGGTTTATTTCAATATTATATAGAAACACAGAAAAATAACCCCGTTTCTCATCTTTACATAGAAACAGAAAACGGTAAAATTAATCAAGCCTTAATCGATGGCGAAAACGTGGAAGATGATAAGGTGTATTACATCGCTACATCTGATTATCTTGCTTTAGGTGGTGATAATATGAAATTTTTCAGCAAAGGAGAACTCATTTCTACAGGAATTAAATTAAGAGATTTATTTTTAGAATATTTCAAGAAAAATCCAGAAGTAAAAGCTAATACAGACATTCGTTTAAATTTTAAAGGAAAAAACTAATGAACAGAAAAGAATTTTTAAGAACAATAGGAGGTGGAACATTAGCACTTTCTTTAGCGCCTAATTTAGTTTTTGCCAGTCAAAAAAACATTCTTGATAAAAATGCGGCATATAAATTGACCGTTTTGCATACCAATGACCAACACAGTAGAATAGAACCGTTTGATTCTAGCTACTCTAGAAATCCTAATCAAGGAGGTTTTGCAAGACGTGCTACCTTAATTCAGCAGATTAGAAGCCAAGAAAAAAACGTTCTTTTGTTGGATGCAGGAGATATTTTTCAAGGAACGCCATATTTTAATTTTTATGGAGGTGAACTAGAGTTTAAATTAATGTCTATGATGGGGTATGATGGGGCAACGATGGGAAATCATGATTTTGACAATGGTTTAGAAGGTTTCTTGAAGGCTTTGCCGAATGCTAAATTCCCTTTTATCACTTCTAATTACGATTTCAGCAATACCATTCTTGACGGGAAAACCGAAAAATATAAAATCTTCAAAAAAGATGGAATTAAAGTTGGTCTTTTCGGCGTAGGAATAGAATTAGATGGTTTGGTGGGCAAGAAGCAATATCAGGAAACTAAATATTTGGATCCAGTAGAAATAGCACAGCAGTATGCAGATTTTCTGAGAAAAGAAAAAGGTTGTGATTTGATAATTTGTCTATCGCATATAGGTTTTGATTATAGAGATGATGCTGATAAAATTTCTGACAAAAAATTAGCGGTTCAGACTGATAATATTGATTTAATATTAGGAGGTCATACCCATACTTTTTTAAAAGAACCATTAAGTTTCACTAATAAAAGTGGCAAAAACGTTTTGGTGAATCAAGTAGGTTGGGCTGGGTTGCTTTTAGGAAGAATAGATTTTTATTTTGACAAAAATAAGAGCTTACAAAATATTTCTTGGAACAATCAAGTTATAGATGAAAGCATTATTGGTTAAAAATTATAGATGAAAAAAAATATATTCATTTTTTTACTGTTATTATCCTATATTTCTGTTTTTGCGCAAAGCACTAAAAGTAAGTGGAGCGATTTGTTCTCATACAATAATGTGCTTGCTTTCAAAGAAAAAGACGGAAGAATCATTGCGGCTACTGAAAATGGTGTTTTTTATTACAATACCATTTCGGGTGAAATAACCAAACTTTCTAAAGCCAATGGTTTGCACGAAGTGAAAATTTCAGCGTTTGATTATGATGCTGCTACTAACACTGCTATTATAGGTTATAAGTCTGGCAACTTAGATGTGGTAACTACAGATGGTGTAACATATGTAGTAGATATACCGCTCTCGCAAAGTTATACAGGGAGTAAAACGATTAATAATATTTCCATCAATGGAGACAAGGCTGTAATTTCTGTAGGTTATGGTGTTTCTATTTTTAATATTACCAAAAAAGAATTTGGAGATACTTGTTTCTTTTTTAATGGAGCTTCTTATGAAAATGTGTTAGAAGCCACCATAAAAGATAATACCGTTTATGCAATTACAGGAAATAGTCTTAAATATCATCCCATAGATGTAACTTTTTCGGTGTATAGTAATTGGAATTCCGTTACTGGGAATTATACTCAGATAGATTCTAAGTCTATTTTAGCTTTGTCTAATAACAACACGGTGTATTATGGAAATGTAGGAACACTAAACTCTATTCCACAAAATTTCACTAAAATTAAAGACCTTAAAATTACGGATTCACAAATTATTGTTGCAGACCATAGCAAAGTGTATGTATATACCCTTACAGGAACATTACAAAAAACAGTAGATATTGCAGAAGAAGTAAATACTGCTTATGTGATAAGCAATCAAATATATACGGGTACCCAGTTTTCAGGCATTTATGATGAGTCTAAAAACTCTTACAAACCAGATGGACCATATTCTAATATTTCTTACAAAATAAGTTTGTTAGACAATCAATTATGGGTTTCTACAGGGGGAAGAGATGCTTACAATACTCCTTTTTACATGGGTTTAGGGTATTATCATTTTGATGGGAGTAAATGGAATTATCCAAATTATTTCAAAAATTCTAGCTTCGGATGGAATATCCTAGATGTAGCTCCTAATCCTTCTAAACCTACTGAGGTTTTTTTTACTAACTATTCATTTATTTTAGGTGAAAAAGGCATTTATAAAATGGATAATAATGTTTTTATAAAAGCATATAATCAAACGGACTCTAATAATTTCTATAATAGACCAGTAGGTTGTATTTTTGATGAAAACAATCAACTTTTTTGCTCGGTAGGCGCTTTACAAAACCAGAAATATACAGAAGGTGTTTATGTGTATGATAAATCTACTGATCAATTTGTTATTAATTCATTAGTTTCAGCAGGCGGTATTCAGAAGCCGATTGTAAAAGAAGGCAAATTATTTATTCCGTCACCTTACTATAATCCAGGAGGTTTAATTATTTCTGACTATAAAAATACGCCGCTAAGTTTTTCAGATGATAAAACAATAATTATCAATGCAAAAAATGGACTGGCAGCTTCTGGAACAGTTTCAGCAGCTATAGATAAAAATGATGATATTTGGTTAGGAACTAGACTTGGACTTAGAATTTTACCAAATGCGTCTAATGCTGTTAATAACACAGATAACACAGCGGAACCAATTGTCATCACCCAAAACGGAATTCCAGAAGAGCTTTTTAAAGATTTAGTTATTCTTCAAGTAGAAGTAGATTCAGGAAATCAAAAATGGGTGTCTGTAGAAGGAGGAGGCGTTTTTTATCTTAGTTCAAATGGTGAGAATACTATTTCACATTTCACAAAATCTAATTCTCCATTACCAAGTGATGTAGTAACAGATATTAAGGTTGACTCAAAAACAGGTAAGGTTTACTTTGTAACCTTTGATGGTATTGTGGTTTATCAAGGAGATGTAATTGACGTTTCAAGTAATTTTTCTAAGATAAAAGTTTACCCAAATCCAATTGTGACGAGTCAATATAAAGGAAATGTGAAAATCACAGGACTTGCAGAAAAAACCAATATTAGAATTACAGATGCAGCAGGAAACGTGGTGCATCAAGCTATAGCAAGAGGTGGTTTTTATGAATGGAATCTCAATAATCAAAGAGGAATAAGAGTAGCATCGGGAATTTATTTTGTTTTAATGACCAATGAAGATGGAACTGATAAAGCTACCGCTAAAATCGCCGTGGTAAATTAATGGAAAAAAACACAGGATTTTTACTCTCTTATATAAAGTACGGAGATCATGATGCGATTATAAATTGTTATACTCTAGAAAGTGGTTTTCAGTCGTTTTTTATGAGAGGAGTGTATTCTGTCAAAAATAAAAAAAAAGCTTTTCTTTCGCCGCTTAATGAGCTAGAAATTACTTTTTCTACTCATCATGGTAATCTTCCTACAATTAAGAAAGTAGAATTGAGCGAAAAATTACAAGATGAGGTAAATGTTCATCAAAATGCAGTGATTTTTTTTCTGGCTGATTTTCTCAATCAAATTTTAAAAAACGAAAGTCAGCAAATTCCTCTTTATCGAGAAATTAAATTTTTCAAACAGAAGATTTTAGAGAAAAAAATGCACGCACATTATTTTTTTCTGATTAGGATGCTCCTGTTTTTTGGAATATCACCACTAATTTCAGAAGAAAAATTTTTAAACATAGAAAAAGGAATCTTTCAAGAAGAAATCTCACAAAAAGAATTAGGCGAAGAGTTGTCTTCTCTCTGGAAGAAAATTTTAGATGAAGAACTGAATGAAGATTTTTTAGTAGAAAAAAAATACAGAAAACCTCTATTAGATTCTATTTTACAATATTATAAAATACATTTTCCAGAATTTTATTCCCCTAAATCATTACCAGTAATTTTAGAAATATTCGAATAAATACAACCGCCTAATTAGGCGGTTGTATTTTTTTTAGTCATCTGCAGAAGTTCTGGTCTCTGTTTTATATACTTGGAAGTTAAAAACAAAGCTTCTGTTTTTAAAGCTGATGGATGAGAATGCAAAATGCTCATCTCTAGCATAAGCCGCCCTAGAAGGCACAATGATTACTCCTTGTAAATTATAATCAGCATCATCGGGAATTTCACAGCTTTGGAAGTTTTTAATCGCTTCTTGGAAGCCTTCCATTTCATAGAACGTTCTCGTTTTAGTAGTTTTATTATCAGTATTGTATTTGGTTAAAACACTGTTTCTTACATAATAATAAGCGGGATCTATTTCTGGAGTCCCACTGCTTATAATAGTTGTTCTGAAAGGAAATTTTGAATCAAATTTTACGATATTATCACTACCTTTTACTGCTACATAAGTTTGAGTATTATGCATGATTCTGATTTTATCAGTTGCTGCAATCGTTTTCCCGTTAGTAGGAGTATATCTGCTGATATAAACAACACCAGAATTAAGTTTTACAGGACTATATTCAGAAAGAGGTTTTTCATTATCGTCTGTAGTAGAAGTACTGCTAAACGCTACAATATTTCCTCTAGAATCAAAATAATTATCTTTTAAAAATTTTTGAATAGCCTCATCATCATATGCGTTCTGTGTTTCTATACTTACTTCTTGTGTAGTGTTATTATCATCATCATTTTTACATGATGTGATTGCTAAAGAAGCTAAGGCAAGAAACAAAAGTATTTTTTTCATAAGTTTTTTTATCCTTTAGATTTGTTTAATTAAATTGCTCGATATTTTCAATAACTGCAAAAGTATAAATAAATTATGAGAATTGATAAATTTTTATGGAGTATTAGGTTTTACAAAACTAGAAATATCGCAGCCGAAGAGATTAAGAAAAATAGAGTTTCTATAGGAGAAAATACCGTAAAATCTTCCAAAGAAGTAAAAGAGGGAGATGTAATCAAGATAAGAAAGAACCAAATAGACTATAAAATTAAAGTTTTACAAATTCCCAAAAGTAGAATAGGAGCCAAGTTGGTTGCACTTCATGTAGCAGACATGACCGAGAAAGAGCAATATGAATTGCTAAAACTCAGAAAAATGTCTCAGGATTATTATCGTACCAAAGGAGAAGGAAGGCCAACTAAAAAAGACAGAAGAGATATGGATGATTTCTTAGAAACAGACCATGATGAAACTTCTATGACAGAGGAGGATTGGGATTCTTTCTTTAAGGATGTAGCTGAAGAATAGTAGTGATTTCCTCTACTATTTCTTCCGGCGTTTTATGATCGGTATCTACAACGTATTGTGCTTTATTGTAAAAAATATTTCTCTCAAAAAGGTGTTTGGCGATAAATTCTGGTAAATCTTCGTCGCTTATTCTAGCAATAAGAGGTCTTTTTTCTTTTTGTTTAGATAATCTTTGAACCAGCGTGCCAATATTAGCTCTTAGATAAATTGTGATAGAATTATTATTAAGAATTTCCATGTTATTGTAGTAAACGGGAGTGCCACCACCCAAACTGATGATACAGTTTTCTTGTGCAGCAAGTAATTCTTCTAAAGTTTCTTTTTCTGACTTTCTAAAGTAGATTTCACCCTTTTTTTCAAAAATTTCGGGTATTGTCATGTTTTTTTTTCTGGAAATTTCTTTATCAAGGTCAAAAATTTTAAAATTTATTTTTTCTCCCAATAATTTGGAAATGTGAGATTTACCGCTCCCCATGTAGCCTAGAAGTGAAATAATCATAATTTTATTTTGTACAAAGTTCTTAAAAAATTTTGAGAATTTAAAAAAAGGCGTATCTTTGCACCACTTTTTAACAGAGATGTTAAGGAGACCTGGTAGCTCAGCTGGTAGAGCAATACACTTTTAATGTATGGGTCCTGGGTTCGAATCCCAGCCAGGTCACAGTAAATTCCGTAACATTACGGATTTTTTTTGCCTACGTGGTGAAATTGGTAGACACGCCATCTTGAGGGGGTGGTTTCCTAAGGATGTGCTGGTTCGAGTCCAGTCGTAGGCACGAAAGCAAAAATAAAAAACTTAGAAATTTTTATAAATTTCAAGACCTGGTAGCTCAGCTGGTAGAGCAATACACTTTTAATGTATGGGTCCTGGGTTCGAATCCCAGCCAGGTCACAATTTACGAAAGTAAATTTTTTTCATATTAATATTTTGTGATTTGGTGTTTAAAAGCCTTCAAGTTATCTTGAAGGCTTTTTATTTTATTACAAGTGCAGATTATCTATTAGTCTTACTATGTCTGCATATGCTACGATAAATGCTCTGTATTCTTTGTTTTCATCTATAGCATTTGCTTCTTTGAGCGTTTCTTCGTCTGCAATAACGAAATATTCTAAATCAAAATTAGAATGTTTGAAAATATCTTGAACCCTTTGTTTAATCTCTTCTAGAGGAATTAGCCTGAACCATTCTTTTACTTTTATGAGTGTTTCGTAGATGATTGTAGCCTCTTTTCTCTGGGTTTCTGTGAGTCTCATGTTTCTAGAGCTTAGTGCTAATCCATCTTTTTCTCTTAGTGTAGGAATCCCATGGATTTTAATGGGCAGCCTTGTTTTTTCTACCATTTTTTTTATGATAGCCAACTGTTGGTAGTCTTTTTCGCCAAAATAGGCATTGTGTGGTTGTACTTGTCTGAAAAGCTCTTCTACGATGGTTCCTACTCCATCAAAGTGTCCTGGTCTGTATTTGCCTTCCATTTCGTTTTCCAGGCCATCAAAATCGTATTTTTTACTGCTTAATCCATCTGGATACATTTCTTCTACATTGGGAACGTAAACTGCGTCTACACCTTCTTTTTCTAAAAGTTCTAAGTCTTTTTCTAGGGTTTTGGGGTATTTTTGAAAATCATCTGGATTGTTAAACTGGGTAGGGTTTACAAAAATGGAAGAAATAACCTCGTCATTTTCTTTTTTGGCTGCTTTGTAAAGAGAAAGATGACCCTCGTGAAGAGCTCCCATTGTAGGGGCAAAACCTATTTTTTTACCCATTTCTCTCTGTCTTTCAATGTAATCAATCAATGTTTTTTTACTTTTCAGAACTTTCATAAAAATTGTATTTAGGGTAAAGTTATAAAAAATTGTTAATTAAAAGAAATTCGGTTATTTTTTTGTATTTTTGCATAATTAACCGTCTTTGTATAGAGAAGAAAAAAATATTATGCCGAATCAAAAGATTTTATACGTCACCACAGAGATGTTTCCATATCAGGAAGATAGTAATATGGCGATGATGGTGAACAAGATGGCACTGAAGATGCACCAAGAAGGCAATGACGTAAGAGTTTTTATGCCGAGATTTGGATTAATCAGCGAGAGAAAATTTCAGTTGCATGAAGTGATTAGATTATCTGGAATGAATATTATTATCAATGATCTAGACCAGCCTTTAATCATAAAAGTAGCTTCTTTGCCAGGAGAGAGATTGCAAGTTTATTTCATAGATAATGAAGAGTATTTCAAAAGAAAATTATATTATCAAGATGAAGATAATAAACCCTTTGAAGATAATGATGAGCGAGCAATTTTCTTTGCAAGAGGTGTAATAGAAACCATTAAAAAACTGAATTGGGTTCCGGATATTATCCATTTTAATGGATGGATGGCGTCTTTTATCCCTATTTATCTTAAAAATTACTATAAGACAGATTCTTATTTTAACGATACTAAACTTGTACTTTCTGTGTACAATGAAAAAGATTTATCCCTAGGTGACAATATTACTGAAAAATTAAAGTTTGATAATATTGAAAACCTAAAAGCATTAGAAAATCCAACCATCCAAAGTTTTGTAATAGAAAGCATGGATTTGGTAGATACTATTGTAAAAGGAGATGAATTTTTAGAAGAAAAACTAGATAAAGCTTTTGAAGAATCTAAAACCTCTAAAAGCGAATATGTAGACGGAGGCTCTATAAGCGAAATTTACTAATCACAAATCACATATAATTACTTAAATGATAAAAGAAATTCAGAATATCTTTAGGCTATTTTTTATTTTAATTTCGGGTGCAGCTATTACGGTAGCTTGCGAGCCAGAACCAGATCAACTAGGAATGCAGTTTTTCCAAAACGGTACTGCAGAAGGTACAGAGGCTAGTTTTGATGTTATAGCTTATAATGTTTACAATAATGATGTATTAGAAGCAGATAATGATAGACTTGCAGAAGCTACTTTAGGTGCTTTTGATGAAGCTAACTTTGGGATGCAAAAATCATCCTATGTTACCCAAGTAAGATTATCTACTTATGATCCGGATTTTGGAAAAAATGCAATAGTAGACTCAGTAGTTTTACAGATGAAGCCTCTTTATCATACTGCTACTGATTCTGTAGTAACTAAAACGTATGAAGACTACATCCATCCAGATAATGTAGCGGCAAAAAAAGTAGTGACGTCTTATCCTATAAAAAAATATGGTAAAGCAAAAAGAAATTTCACCATAAATGTACATGAGGTTACAGATTTCCTATCCTCTACAGAGTCTAATTTTTATTCAAATCAGCAGGTAAATACAGGAGCTTTATTGGGCACTAAATCATTTGACGGATATCTTAGAGCAATTAAAATTACAAAAGATTCAGATAACTCTGAACTTTTCAGTAGAGATGCAGCATTAAGAATTTCTTTAGATAAAAACTTTTTTCAATCCAAAATTATAGATAAAAAAGGCTCTTTTGAATTAAAAGATGTAGCTAGTTTTATCAGATATTTTAGAGGTTTGAAATTTTCAGTTGCAGAAAATGATGGATATATTTTTAATTTTAATCCAAATGAACTGTCAGTAATTATCTATTATAAATATGATAAAACTGAAAACAATGCTACAACCAGAACAGATGGAAGCTATACCCTAGATTTAGGTTCTACAAATGTTCATTTTAATCAAATTCAATACAATCGTAGCAATACTTTCTTAACGTATGTTTCTAGCACTCCCAATACTACAGGTGATACCAAGTTATTCCTTCAAGGAATGGGCGGGCCAGGTGCAGAAGTATTGATTCCAGATGCTACTATTGCTCAACTTAAAAATCTATATAAAAACGAAAAAATAGGATTGCTTTCTGCTAAAATTAGATTGTATTCTGATGCTGCTTTATGGAATAATACTTATGCAAAACCAGATACTTTTGCAACACTATTAAAAACAGTAGATACAGATAATAAAACTACATTTTCATTCTTTCCAGATAATACTACTTTTGCTTACTCAGGAGTTTATAAGATGGTAAAAGCAGTAGATTTAGATAAGAATCCTGCTTATTATGAAATAAGCATTACCCAACTTGTTAAAAATATTATCGAAAAAGAAGAAGCAAATAAGCCTATTTCTATCAATGTAGGAAGTTTCCAAACATCTTCTTCTACAGGTGCACTTTTAGGAAGTGATTATACTACTAAAGCCTATACTCCAAATAGAATAGTACTGGTAGGCTCAGATCCTAATAATGCACAATATAAAGCTCAATTAAAACTAATTTACTCAAAAAAATAAATAACTATGTGCGGAATTGTAGGTTATACAGGTTTTCAAGACGCTTATGAGATTGTTATCAACGGCTTGAGAAGATTAGAATATAGAGGTTATGATAGTGCAGGAATTGTACTTGAAGATAAAAACAATAATTTTGAGGTTAAGAAGACCAAAGGTAAAGTATCTGATTTAGTTGCTATTTCAGAAAATCTAAAAGGAACTTCGCACATCGGGATGGGGCACACAAGATGGGCTACTCATGGTGTTCCTAGTGATAGAAATTCTCACCCACATGTTTCAAACGATGGTAAAATTGCTCTTGTGCATAATGGTATCATCGAGAATTATGATACCATTAAGACAATGCTTATTGGTAAAGGTTTTACCTTTTTATCAGAAACAGATACAGAAGTTTTAGTAAATCTTATCCAATACATATTAGATACTCAAAAAGTAGATTTTCCACAAGCAGTAAGATATGCTTTAAACGAAGTTTATGGAGCCTATGCAATCACTGTAATGCACAAGGATTATCCAGGAGTTTTAGTAGTTGGAAGATTAGGTTCACCATTAGCAATTGGTTTAGGAGATAAAGAATATTTTATCGCTTCAGACGCTTCACCATTTGTAGAATTTACTAAAGAAGCGGTTTATCTAGAAGATGGGCATATGGCTACTATTTCATTAGAAAAAGGTGTGGATATTAGAAGCATCAAAGAAAATGAAAAGATAGAGCCTGCTATTCAAGAACTTAAATTATCATTAGAACAAATAGAAAAAGGAGGCTACGAGCATTTCATGTTAAAAGAAATTTTCGAACAGCCAAAATCTATTCAAGATACATTGAGAGGTAGATTGTTAGTAAATGAAGGCATTATAAAAATGGCCGGAATTTGGGATCACCTTGATAGAATTAATAAAGCAGAGAGAATCATCATCATTGCATGTGGTACTTCTTGGCATGCTGGTTTAATCGGAGAATATCTTATCGAAGAATTTGCAAGAATACCTGTAGAAGTAGAATATGCTTCTGAATTTAGATACAGAAATCCTATCATTACCGAAAAAGATATTGTAGTTGCTATTTCTCAATCAGGAGAAACCGCAGACTCTATGGCAGCGATTAAGTTGGCTAAAGAAAAAGGAGCATTCATCTATGGAATTTGTAATGTAGTAGATTCATCAATTGCAAGATTTTCAGATGCTGGTTCTTATACTCATGCTGGTCCAGAAATTGGCGTAGCATCTACCAAAGCATTTACTGCTCAATTAACTATTTTGTCACTTATCGCCCTTAAATTAGGCAAGCATAATGGTAATCTAAGTAATGCCGAGTTCATGAGACTCATCACGGAATTAGATAATATCCCTAAAAAAGTAGAAGAAGTTTTAAAATCTACACATGATTATGTGAAAAAAATTGCTCATGATTTTGTGAATTCTACTAATTTCTTATACCTAGGTAGAGGATTTAATTTCCCTGCAGCATTAGAAGGAGCGCTTAAACTGAAAGAGATTTCATATATTCACGCAGAAGGTTATCCAGCAGCAGAAATGAAACACGGACCTATTGCTTTAATAGACGAAAATATGCCAATCGTAATTATAGCACCTAAAAAAGGTCATTATGATAAAATCGTGAGTAACGTACAGGAAATTAAAGCAAGAAAAGGTAAAGTAATAGCAGTAGTAAACTATGGAGATGAGCAAGTAGCTTCTATGGCAGATTATGTAATAGAAATCCCTGATACATCAGAATGTTTTTCACCAATTGTAGCTTCTATTCCGCTACAATTATTAGCTTATTATATTGCTGTTTACAGAGGTGCAAATGTAGACCAACCAAGAAATCTTGCTAAATCTGTAACCGTAGAATAAATTTTAATCAAAAAAATAAAATATTTTAGTTTAATTTTCGTTTAAAAAAAATCTTAAGGATTTGTTAAAAAAAAAATTAATTATATATTTACCGCTTTAAACTATAACAGTATAATGAAAAGAATGTTTCTTTTGATGCTTGCAGCATCTTTTGTGGTTTCATGTTCTAAAGGTGGAAGAAGAGCAAGCTCTGGAAAACCAGACTCTAGAGGAGAATTGGTGCCGAAAGAAAGTAAAAAGTCTTTTGAGGCTCAAAGACCTTACGGTATGGTAGCCATTCCTGGTGGTTCTTTTGTGATGGGGCAAGGTGATGCAGACTTTACTGCTACTCCAGAAAAAGCACCCCTAAAAACAGTTACCGTTTCTTCATTTTTTATGGATGAAACAGAGGTAACCAATTCAGAATACAGACTCTTCGTAAATTATGTGAGAGACTCTATTGCTAGAACATTATTAGCAGATGCTGCAGGTGATGGAGCTGGAGGAGCTGGAATTGATAATTATGCATTTAAATCAAAAAAAGCAGGTGCAAATGTTACACCATATGAAACATTTTTACAATCACAAGGAGATAGAGATGGTTATAATGACTCTAGAAAACTAGATTGGAGAGTTCCATTATACTGGAAAACAAGTCAATATCCTGATGAAAAATATGCTGAAGTAATGGAGTCACTATATTTACCACCAGCTAAAAGAATAAACAACGAAAGACTTCTAGATACTCAAAAGTTAAAATATTCTTACGAGTGGGAAGATGTAGCAACTGCAGTAAAAGATAAAACAAGAAGCGCTAGCTATCTTAAAAAAGAAAGTATTGCCGTATATCCTGATACCACAGTTTGGGTTAAAGATTTCAACTATGCTTATAACGAACCATTGTTTGATAGATATTTCTGGCACAAAGCATACAAAGATTATCCAGTTGTAGGAGTTACTTGGGATCAAGCAAGAGCATTCTGTGATTACAAAACCAAAGCAAAAAGAGATTATGTAAAGTCTGGTAAAAAAAGAGGAGATAATCCTATGAAATTTAGATTACCTACTGAAGCAGAATGGGAATATGCTGCTAGAGGAGGTCTAGAAAACGCTACATATCCTTGGGGAGGTCCTTATCTTACGGATGATAGAGGTTGCTATTTAGCAAACTTTAAACCTAAAAGAGGTAACTATATAGAAGACGAAAAGAAAGGAACTTATCCATACACAGCTCCAGTAAAAAGATTCCACAGAAATGGTTTTGGACTTTATGACATGGCTGGTAACGTAGCAGAGTGGACGGAATCTCCTTACAGTAATGCAACTTACCAATTCTCATCTACCTTAAATCCATACTTGTCAAATCAAGCATATAGAGAACTTAAAAAATCTGTAAGAGGAGGTTCTTGGAAAGATGTAGGTTACCTACTGATGACTGGTTATAGAGACTGGGAAAGAAAAGATTCTGCAAGAAGTTATATTGGCTTCAGAACAATTCAAGACGTTCCAGCAGGAACTGCTAGATTAAGAAGATCAAGTAAATAAAAAGTAAAAATAAAATTATTAAAAACTATTAAAAAATCAAAGGTATGATTGGGAATCCGTTTAAAACTAAAGAATCAACTTTAAACTTTATTTATTCTGCAGGTGCGGCTGTAGTAATTTTAGGAGCATTATTTAAATTAAATCACTGGAACATTGGACCACTTACTGGGACATGGATTCTAGCAATAGGTTTAGGAGTAGAAGCATTTATTTTCTTAATTTTTGCGTTCGATGCACCTAAAGAAGAGTCTAACTACGCTTGGGAAAATGTTTATCCAGAATTATTAGATGCAGATGCTCAGCCCAAGGCTAGAAAAGTAGCTACTGTAGAGACTTCTGATTTAGATGTTACACTATCAAATAAATTAGACAAAATGTTAGCTGATGCGAAACTAGATGTAGAGTTATTCGAAAGACTTAAAACAGGAATTGATAAATTTTCAACTTCTGTTGATCAAATAAATGCTACTGTAGATGTATCACAAGCTACCACTAAATATAACGATCAATTAACTTTAGCTGCTAGTCACTTAGAAAGCATGAATGCATTATATGCGCTACAATTAGAGCACGGTAAAGCACAAAGCGAAATGAGCAAAAAGTATGTAGAAGATATCCAAAAATCTGCAGACCAATCTCAGAAATTCAACGAGGAATTAGCAGGTCTTACATCTAATTTAAATAATCTTAATAGAGTTTACGGAGGTATGCTTTCTGCTATGAAAGCTTAATTTTCTTTCAATATTTTAATCAATAAAAATTTTAAAAAGAAGAATTAAAATGGCAAAAGGAAAACAAACACCCCGTCAAAAAATGATTAACCTGATGTATCTGGTTTTCATTGCGATGCTTGCAATGCAGATAGACCAAGAAATCATCAGATCATACCAAGATACTAATCAATCTCTTACTGATTCTAGAACATTGGCAGAAGAGAAAAATAAAATCTTTGAAATAACCTTAAAAGCTAAAGCTGATAACTCTCCCGAAACCTTTGGTTTGGCAAGTCAACAGTACCAAGGAATGAGATCTAAAGCTGACGATTTAGTTGGTTTTATTGAATCAATAAAAGGACAACTGAAAACAGAAGCAGGTTTTGATGCAAACAAAAATGTAGAAGATAATTTTTCTTCTCTAAACAATACAGATGCTGTAACCAAAAAATTCTTTAAAGGAGGTGATGCGGAGTTACCTTCTAAAAATTCTGAGGAATTAAAAACTAAAATGGCTGCTCTTCAAAATTATATTATCCAAAATTTTGGAAACAATAAAGATTTAGTTTCTGTAGTAGATAGAGCTAAAAAAAGATTGTCAACTGATGATGCTCCATACAAAAAGCAGGGTAAAAACTGGTTACAGTATAAGTTTTATAATCAGCCTTTAATTGCTGCACTTTCTAACTTAGAAGTTATCCAGTCAGAAGCTAGAAATTTACAATCTGATGCTCTTTCATTAATGCTAAGAGAAAAAGTAGACGCAGATATCAAATTTGATGCTTTCGAAGCTGTAGTTGCTGCTCCAGATGTAATTATTCAAGGAGAACCAGCTGAAGCAAAAGTATTCATTGGTACTTATGACAGCAACCTACCAGGATTTGGTGTTGCTGGTGCAGACAGAACAGAAAACGGAATTGGTTATAAATCATTAGTTTCTTCTACTCCAGGTGAATATACTTTTAATGGTGTAGTTTCATTTAACGATGCTAATGGTAAAAAATTAGAATACAAATTCTCTCATCCATATAGAGTAGTTCCAGGAGCTAAAGAAGTAGCCTTCGAAAGTGGAGCTTTATTATCTGCTGATAAAATGAATGTTTTATACCGTGGAGTTCAGAACCCTATTTCAGGTTCTATCCTTGGTGCTGATAATAGCCAGACTACACTTACTGCAACAGGAGGTACAGTTACTAAAAAAGGTGGGGGATCTTGGGTAATTACTCCAGGTTCTGGTAATTCTACTACATTAACTATTTCAGGGAAAGGTCCAAAAGGTCAGGTTATTTCTCAGAAATTTGAGTTCAGAATTAAAAACGTTCCTGCTCCTCAAGGGCAAATTAGAGGTGAAAACGAGGTAACTATGCCAGCTACTTCTATTGCTAATCAAACAGTAGGTGCTGCCATTCCAGATTTTGATTTCCCTGTAGCGTTTGAAGTAACAGGTTTCAAATTCAAAGTTCCAGGAAAAGCTGCTATGTTTGTAAATGGAAACTCATTAAGCTCTGTAGCGGGACTTACTAAAAACCTAAGATCAGGAGATATTTGTTACATTGCAGGTATCCAAGCTACTGCAACTGGTTTAGGAGGTCAAACTCTGAAAAAAATCAGTCCTATTGTAATAAATGTTCAATAATTTAGTTATAAAGAATATACATATCATATCATTAAAATGAAAAAGATTTTAATTTTACTATTAGCATTAAGTGTTTTTTCTGTAGACGCTCAGACTAAGAGAAGAACTACGAAAAAGAAAGCTGCTAAGAAAACTACTGCAGCAGCAACACAACAAACTCCAGCTCCAACTCCTGCAGCTGAAGTAGCTCCTGTTACTCCTAATGTTAATAATGAAGTTACCGCTACAGGACAACTAGAAGCTGATTTAGAGCCGATTAACTCATTGTCTATTTTAAATGCTAAGTCTCCTGCAGCTTTCAGAGTGTACAGAGAGATAGGTACTGTTAAAAAAGGAGACTCTGTACTTTCTTTAAGAAATAAGCCACTTAGCTATGGGTATATTGATGAGAAAGACGTTCTTAGAAGCATGGTTGTATGGGAAATTATTGATATGAATGAAAAAATCAATCAGCCTTTTTATCATAATTCTGATGGGATAGTTTCTCAGAATAAATCACTTTATCAATTGCTTATTGATAATATTATGAGTGGGGATATAAAAGAGGTTTATGATGATGAAATGTTCATGACAAAATTGCCTCCTGAAGCAATTAAACAAAGATTATCTGTTACTAAAGAATCTGACTGGTTAATTGATAAAAGAAATGCAGGAGAAAAACTTACAGCCGAAGACATAAAAGCTGGAACAGATGTTATAGAGACCAAAACTGAAAGTGTAAAACTTCTTAAAGTTAAAGGAATGTGGTACGTAGACAGAAGAGATGGTCAAATGAAATACAGACTTCTAGGTATTGCTGCGATGGGGCCAGATCCTACCATGATGGCAGAAAAAACTGCAGATGGTGTTTCTTTAGGTAACAAAGATGAATTAATTGATCTTTTCTGGGTGTATTACCCAGATGCTAGAGAAGTTCTTGCAAACTCAGTAGTTTTCAATAGCAAAAACTTATCTTCAGATTTAACTTATGATGATATTCTTAATGCTAGAAGATTTTCTTCAATTATCTATAAATCAGATAATGGTTTAGGAACAGGAATCATTAAAGATTATATTCCTAATGATGCCGAAGAACAATTAGAAGAATCAGACAGAATTAAAAATCAAATTCTAGAAATGGAAAACGATATGTGGAATTATTAATCCAAATATCCTTATATAAACAAAAACCTAAGTATCTTTGCTTAGGTTTTTTTATTGACAGTTTATGACAAAATCCGTAGAGTATATTATCGTAGGAGATGGTTATGCAGCAATGTTTTTAGCGCATCAATTCATTAAAAATAATATATCATTTTTACTTTTTACCGAAGGCAAAAAGAGTGCATCAATGGTTTCTGCTGGGATGATAAATCCTGCGGTTCTTAAACGTTTTACCACGTTTTGGCTGGCGCAGCAGCAAATAGATTCTCTTAAAAATACCATGACCGAAATTGAACAATATACAAGGCATAATTACCTGATAGAAAAGCCTATTCTAAGAGTTTTTCATGACGAAAAAGAAAAAGAATTATGGCTGAAAAAATCAGATGACAATAACTTGAAACCATTTCTTTCCAAAGATTTTATAAAACTTAATTCTGTCAAAAATCCATTTGAATGTGGAGTAGTGAATCAATCCGCTCGGTTAGATGTAAGAGGTTTTTTCACAGATATGATGAACTTTTTAGAAAGTCAAAATTATCTTATCAAAGAAAAATTTGATTATAAATTATTGAAACCAAATGATTCTACCTACAAAGATATTTCGTTTAAAAAAATAATCTTTGCCGAAGGAATGGCGGTCAAAGAAAACCCATTTTTCGCAGAAATCCCTGTACATCAGAATAAAGGCCATCATTTAGAAGTTCAACTTTCTGTCCCTTTAGAAGATGGGTTTACGATCAAAAAGAAGCATTTTATTTTCCCATTAAACAACGGGAATTATTACTATGGCGGAACGTATGACCGTGAACAAATCCATCATAAAATAGACGATGCTGCGGTAGAAAAACTCACAAATGCTTTAGGAGAGTTTTATCCTCATGATTTCGAAGTAAAAGAGGTGAAATTTGGCTTCAGACCTACAGTTAAAGATAGAAGGCCTATTTTAGGAAATCATCCTGAATTTGGTAATTTATATGTATTTAATGGATTGGGAGCAAGAGGAATTCTCAATGGAAATTATTTCTCCATTAACCTATACCATCATTTAGAAAACGGTGAAGAAATTCATCCAGAAGTAGATTTAAAAAGATTTCAATAAAAAATCCGCAATAGTTTGCGGATTTTTTGCAGAAAGGAAGGGATTCGAACCCTCGATACAGTTACCCGTATACTACCTTTCCAGGGTAGCTCCTTCAACCACTCGGACACCTTTCTTTTTCAGATGGCAAAGGTAGAATTTATTCTTCAATTTCCGAAATTTCTCCGCGCAGATTTTTCTTGAAATTTTCTGCAAAATTTCTTGAATAATTCGGGTTATCGATTAAATGCATTGCCTTTGCTAAGGCACTTTCGGCAGTGATGTCATGACCGCTTATTGCGCCTATCTTTTTGAAAATATTACTGTTATTATATTTCCCGATGCTTATTCCACCAGAAACACATTGAGAAATCACTACGACTTCAGTTCCGTTATTTCTGATTTTTTGAAGCACTTCTTCCGTTTTTTTATTGCTAAAAATCGTTCCAGAACCAAAAACTTGAAGAATTAAAACCTTGATTTGAGAAATTTGTGGTAAACTTTCTAAATTGATTCCAGGGAAAATTCTCCATAAAAGAATGCTGTCATTCAAATGTAAATCTACTGAAAAATCTTCTTGATGAGGCGTTCTGTACAGCATGGCTTCTTCCACCTTCAAGTGAACACCAGATTCTCCTAAAATAGGGTAATTTGGACTGATAAATGCATCGAAATTCTCAGCAGAATATTTTAAACAACGGTTTCCTCTCAATAATTTATATTCGAAATAGAGCGCCACTTCTTGTACCACCGCTTCATCATTTTGATATAAACTCGCATAATAAAGACTGGTAAGCAAATTTTCTTTGGCATCAGTTCTTAAATCTCCGATTGGCAATTGCGAACCAGTCAAAATCACAGGTTTTCTTAAATTTTTGAGCATGAAACTTAGCGCAGAAGCAGTGTAAGCCATCGTATCTGTTCCGTGAAGAATTAAAAATCCATCAAAATTGTGATAATTTTTCTCAATTAATTGAGCGATTTCCTTCCATTCTTTTGGCCCAACATCTGATGAATCCAAAGGTTCTGAAAACTGATGAACGCTTACTTCGCATTCAAGCAGATTCATCTCTGGGATTTTATTGAAAATATGATTGAAATCAAAAGCGCGAAGACTATTGGTTTCATAATCTTTCTCCATTCCGATGGTTCCGCCTGTGTATATGATGAGGACTTTTCTTTTCATGTAAAATTTTCTTTTTTGTAGAATTTTTCAGACTTTAAAGTTAAAAATTTAAAGTTAATTTCTAAAATATTTTGCAATTTTGCCAAATGATTCCTAAAAACAGACTTCAAGAAACTTTTGATTATTTGAAACAATTTCTTACCGATGAAAGATTGAGCAAAATAGAGTATTTTTCTCAGGAAAGTTCAGATTTTGTACTTCCCGTGATGGAAGATGTGTATCAGTTCCGTAATGCAGCAGCGATTGTAAGAAGTGTAGAAGCGTGTGGTTTTCATCATGTGGTTGCATTGGAAGAAGAAAATGTGTTCAATCCAAATTTGAAGGTAACAAAAGGTGCAGAAACTTGGGTGAAAGTTGAAAAAATGCCCAATAATTTATATTCTTTAAAGGAAATCAAAAACAGAGGGTATAAAATTTTGGCGGTTTCTCCAGAGAATAACGCGACTATGTTACCTGATTACGAAGTAAAAGAACCAATTGCTTTGGTTTTCGGGACTGAGTTGGAAGGCGTTTCAGATGAAATTTTAGATTTTGCAGACGAAACTTTGGCAATTCCCATGTATGGTTTTACTAAGAGTTTTAATGTGTCTGTTGCCGCTGCAATTTGCATGTACGAATTGAAGCAAAAGCTTATGAAATCTGGAATTGATTACAAACTTTCTGAAGAAAAATTACTGGAAATGAAAATCAGATGGACAGTAAATTCTATAAGAAGTGGCGAAGAACTTTTGGAAAGATTTTTGAAAATTTAATTTAAATTATTCACTAATAGATTTATTATAATTCCACGCGGCTACGAAAATCCCTGCGGTTTCTGTTCTTAATCTTTGATGTCCAAGAGAAACAGCTTTAATGCCTTTTTCGGCTAACATTTTAATTTCTTTTTCAGAAAAATCACCTTCTGGACCAATCAGAAAAGTAGGATTGGCCAATTCTGGAATTTCACTAAGGTTGATGCGTTCAAAAGCAACATCGCAATGCGCCACAAAAGTCATTTCCGGATTTACATTTTTAATAAAATCTGATAATTTCGTAACATCATTAATTTTTGGAAAAAAGAATCTTAAACTTTGTTTAGAAGCTGCAACAGATTGTTTTCTAAGCTTTTCGATGTTCAGATTTTTACGTTCTGTTTTTTCAGTATTCAGAATAGTTATCTCCGAAATGCCCATTTCTGTTGCTTTTTCAACAAAAAATTCAATTCTGTCGATGTTTTTGGTAGGTGCAATCGCAATATGCAATTGTCTGGTAAGTTTCGGGAAATATTCTTGAACTTCCGTAACGTTCAGATTGACTTTTTTTCCTTCAAAAATGAGATTTCCTTTGGCGAGATTTCCTTTTCCGTCTGTCACGAAGATTTCCTCACCTTCTTTCATACGAAGAACTTTCACGATGTGCTGTTGCTCTTCGTCATTAATTTTTACATCGGGGATAATTTCGCCAAAGAAAAGTTTCATTTTTTTATTTTTTGAACAGTGAAATAATTTTTTTTACTAAAGTAATCACCAATACCATGATGATACCGCCTAAAATTCCAGCGCCAAATTCATTGACAATAGCAGGTGTAGGTAAATCTTCAACCAAATGATGTAAATATTCTACGTTGTGAAGAAAAATTCCACCAGCAACTAATAGTAAAGCAATAGTACCTACTACTCCTAAAATTTTAATTACCCAAGGCAACATATTGATAAGCAATTGCCCTAGATTAAACAAAATACCACCTTCTTTTTTAGACTTTTTTTGCAGTTTGTAACCAGCATCATCCATTCTTACAATTAAAGCTACAATTCCGTAAACGCCAACTGTTGCTATAATTGAAACTAAAGTTACAGTGAGAATTTGTTGCAATAGGGGTTGATCTAATGCTGAACTTAGTGCAATAATTACAATTTCTAAAGACAAAATAAAATCGGTGGTAATAGCAGATTTTACTTTTGCTTTCTCAGCTGCGATAGGATCATCCATCACATCTAATGCTTCTTCGTGTTCTGTTTTGTAATCGTTTTTATGGAAAAAATATTCAATTATTTTTTCTACACCTTCATATGCTAAATATAGACCTCCTATTACTAGAATCACTTTTATGGCAATAGGGAATAGCCAGTTTAGTAAAAATATAATGGGTAAAATAATTAACTTGTTAATAAAAGAGCCTTTGGTGATAGCCCAAAGTACAGGTAATTCTCTAGAAGAAAGGAAGCCAGTTGCTTTTTCAGCATTTACAGCCAAATCATCCCCTAAAATTCCTGCAGTTTTTTTGGTTGCCAGTTTTGTAGTCATTGCTACATCGTCCATTAATGCAGCGATATCATCTAAAATTGCAAAAAAGCCTGAAGCCATAAGTGTTTAGTTATGTGTTTTTTTAAAATTTCTATTTATACTTTTGTAATCTATTATTAATTACATATCATATCTTGCAGTTGCACTGGTTCTTAAATCTGTAAATTCTCCACGTTCGAATTTCAGTTTTGCCACCATGGCAATCATTGCTGCATTGTCTGTAGTGTATTCAAATTTTGGGATGTAAACGTTCCATCCTAATTTTTCTACATTATTCTGCATGGCTTCTCTCAAACCAGAATTTGCAGAAACGCCGCCTGCAATCGCTACTTCTTTCACATCGTAATCTTTGGCCGCTTTTTCTAATTTTTTCATCAGAACATCGATTATGGTTTTTTGAACAGAAGCACAAAGATTTTCTACATTTTCTTGAATGAAATTTGGGTTTTCTTTCAGTTGTTTTTGAAGAAAATATAAAACCGAAGTTTTAATTCCGCTGAATGAATAATCGTAGTTTTCGAGTTTAGGTTTTCCAAAAGTAAAAGCATCAGGATTTCCTAATTTAGCGAGTTTATCAATAATTGGACCTGCTGGATAATCAAGGCCCATGATTTTTCCGATTTTGTCAAAAGCTTCGCCAGCAGCATCGTCAATGGTTTTCCCGATGATTTCCATGTCGAAATAATCTTTTACCAAAACAATCATGGTATGTCCCCCAGAAACGGTAAGACAGAGAAATGGAAATTTGGGTGGCATCGGATTTGCATCTTCGATAAAATGGCAAAGAATATGCGCTTGAAGATGGTTAACTTCAATCAATGGAACATCTAAACTCATCGCCAAAGATTTGGCAAAAGACGTTCCTACAAGCAGAGAGCCTAAAAGTCCAGGTCCGCGAGTAAATCCTATGGCAGAAATATCTTTTTGTTGTATATTTGCTTTAGTGAAGGATTTTTCCACTACAGGAATAATGTTTTGTTGGTGGGCTCTAGAAGCCAATTCTGGAACTACGCCACCATATTCTTGGTGTACAGTTTGATTTGCTGCTATATTAGAAAGGATTTTATTTCCGTTAATAATGGCAGCAGAAGTATCATCACAAGAAGATTCTATTCCTAAAATAATTGGTTCATTCATAATTAATGGCAAATTTAGAAAATAATAACTCCGAAAACAACAAACCAATTTCAGAAAAAGTTGGTGAAAAAATAACTGATGTTGCAGATGGCGTAAAACACACTATAGAACATCCTGTAGAAGCAGCCAAAGAAACTGTAGCTCAGGCTGTGGAAGATGTGCAAAAGTTTTCTTGGTGGGCCAAATTGTTTCTTTGGTTTGCTGCAATTGCATCTTTTTTGATTCTTACTTTTTTAATCATTATCAATCTTCCTGCAACCAAGGATTATGCAGCCAGTAGAGCTTTAGGCTTTCTAGAGCAAGATTTTGGGGTGAAAATTTCAAAAGAAAAAGTAGAAGTGAATATTCTAGGAGATGTTATTATACATGGCCTAAGAATTAAAGACGATAGAAATAATGATTTAATCTATGCTAGGCAATTTAGAGCAGATTCTGACTGGTTATCTATCTTAAAAATTGGAAAATCCAGACAGCTTGATTTTTCTACATTGACGCTATCTGAAGCAGAGGTAAAAGTAGTGACTTATAAAGGAGATTCTATTGATAACTTTGACCGATTTATTACCAAATTTGATGACGGAAAGCCAAGAGATCCCAAAAAACCTCCTTTCAAGCTCAATTCTAGGGTAGTTATTTTAAATTCTAAAATTTCTATCATCAACCAAAATTATGAAGGTGATGCAGGAAAATGGTTGCAGGCAGAAAATGTAAATCTTATTGCGCCGCATCTAAACATAGCAGGACCAGATATTACCGCCAGAATTAATAATTTTAGTTTTAAGACAAAAAGATGGGGGAAAGTACACACTTTAGATACTTTTTCTACAGATTTTTCTATGTCTAAGGAATTTTTGAGTTTAAAGGATTTAACACTTTATACCGATCATTCGCTTTTACAAGGTGACCTTACTTTTCATTTAGATAAAGAAACCAAGTGGCAAGATTTTAATAATAAAGTAGTTTGGGAAATGAAAATGAAGCGCGGAAGTGCTGTTTCAGGCTATGATATTTCCTATTTTGCTACCAAATGGGATAATTATACCGCCATCAATCTTTCGGGAGAGATGAATGGACCGCTGAATAATTTCAGACTCAATGATTTCCTTTTATCAGGAGAAAATGTAAATATTTATACGCCGAATACTAAGTTTAGAAATTTATTGAATGGGAATTTCAATATTGTAACCAATAATATTTCTACCAATTTTACTTATCCTGCTCTTCGAGCGATGGTTCCGAGTTTTGTTGCAGGAAAAATGAAAAACTTTGCAGACCCTTTCGGAAGAATTCAGTACAAAGGAGCGGTAGATGTTACGCCAAAAAGAGTTATTGCCAAAGGAAATGCCATTACAACTATTGGTAGGGCTACTGCAGATATTGTTTTGTCTGATATTGACCAGCAAAATCCTCGATATGTTGGAGTTTTAGATGTAAATGATTTTAATACTTCTGCGATTACTAAAAACAATGCGGTTGGTTTAATTTCTGGGAGATTTGATGTAGATGGAAGAGGTTTTGATGTCAATACTCTGACTTTAAGAACCAAATCTAATATTTCTAAAATTGATATCACAGGAAAAACGATTAATAATCTATATCTAGACGGAACTCTTGATAAAAAACAATATAACGGTATCATCACCATCAATGATGAAGAAGCAAAAGGAAAAATAATTGGAAAAATAGACTTTTCTACGCCAAGATTTTTTGCTGATATCAAAGGAAATATAGATTATCTTAATTTAAGTTATTTCGGAGTTCAAGGTAACGGGAAATCAGTTTTTAGTGGAAATGTAGAAGGTAAATTAGCATTCAAAGATTTGAATGATATGAATCTAGATGCGCAAATGAACAATGTAATTTTCTATGCAGGAGATCAAAAAATAGACGTTCCGAATGGTAGCGTAAAAGCCTACTTCGAAAATGGCAATAGAATTGTAAATGCAGACATTCCGAATGTGGTAAAAGGAAACATTTCTGGAAAATATAATTTGGGAGATTTAGGAAATATGCTCCAAAATGGGTTTGATAAAATTTTGGTCGGAAATCCACAAAGAAGATTGTACAAAGGTCAACAGTTTACTTATAATTTTGATGTGAGTCAAAAATTGGTGAATTATTTTGAACCGAATTTAAAAATTCCAGAAGGTGCTAAAATTGACGGTTCATATGACGGAAACACCAATGATTTAGTTCTGAACCTTAATTCGTCTTCGCTGAAATATATTTTAACTAAAAAACAAGAGATTTCTCAAGCAGACAGACTTTTGGCACAAGCAAATCCAGAATATAAATTAGACGAAAACAAGGTGACTAAAGATTCTGCGATGATTAATAATGTCATCATCAGAATCAATACGGCAAATCCTTCTGAGCAGATATTTGCCAATATTGGCAGGGTAGAATATAGCAAAAATGTATTGAGAGACGTTACGCTTACTGGTAGAAACGAGAATAATACATTGCTTCATTTGGCCGCGAATTTCAAACATGGAACACTACAAGATGAAGAAAATGAATCCATGAAATCTTATGTCATAAACATTAACCAGGGCGTAGATCTCAATGGTGATTATGTTATAAAATTTGAGCCAACAGAACTGAAATTGAACAATTTTATTTGGAATGTAGATACCTCACCAGAACTCAATCATAGTATAACTTATCGAAAAAAAACAGGTGATTTCCTCATCAACAATCTTCGATTGTATTCTGATGAAAGCGAATTGTTTGTTAAGGAATCGACTTATAAAGATGCTAAAGATTTCACAGCAAATATAGATGTGAAAAATGTGGAAATTTCTAAAATCTTAGATTTATTGCCAAGTCAAAAAGGAAACCTTGATCTAAAAGGAATTGCCAATGGAAACATACAGTTGAAAATGAGCAAAACCAGCTTTGAACCTTTGATTGATTTAGAGATTAAAGACATTTTCTTGAGCGGAAAAAAAGTGGGAGATATGGTGATATCTGCTGATAATAGTGATCAACTTAATGTTTTTGATATCAATGCGAAAATTCTTTCTTCAGAATTTTTAGGAAAAAATCAATTAGAGGTTAAAGGAACGGTAGATAATAATACTGCTTCTCCTACCTTGGATTTGACCGCAGATTTACAAGAATTTAATCTAGGTTTTGTTCAGGCTTTTGTAACCAATATTTTCTCTAATTTCCGTGGAAAAGCAACTGGAGTAGTTGCGATTAATGGTCCGTTAAACGACATTAATTACGGTGGAGATATTGCTTTAAAGGATTTTGGTCTGAAAGTGAATTTTAACGGAGTAGATTATACCTTTGCAGATGCCACTGTCTTGTTACAAAACGGAAACATCTTAGTTACAGAACCCGTAAAAATTAAAGATGGCAGAAATAATTCTTCTGGAACGCTTTCATTGGCACAAATTAATTTAAGCAATCTTTCTAACATCGGAGCCAACGTCTTAATTACTTCTGATAACTTGATGCTTTTGGATACCAAACAAAGCGATTTTGATTTATTCTGGGGTAAAATTTATGGAAAAGGAGACTTATTCGTAGGATTTGATAACGGAAAACTCAGTATTACTGCTGGTAAAGATACACCTACAGATTCAGAAGCTTTCCAAATTTTGAATAACAGCATATTCACTTTAAATAGTAACACTACCTCTTCTGTAGATGAGTTTAAAATGCTGAGATTTTTGAAAGAAGATAAAACAGGTGTGGTAAGTATAGATGAAGGCACTAGAAAAGGAGTTAATATGGATATAAACATTCTTTTGAGTGTTAATAAAGGTTCTACTGTAAGTGTTTTGGTGGGAGATGATATCGGTGATATTGTAGTAAGGGGTAATTCGGATAAATTAAAATTTGTAATGAAACCAAACGGTAGAATTTCTCTAGACGGTACGTATTCAGTAGATAATGGGACCTATATCTCTAAGGCTATTCTAGAAAAGACCTTCCAAATTGATAAATTTAGTAGCATCTCATGGGATGGAGACCCATTTAATCCAGCCTTGAATATTACCGCAAATTATTTTAGAACAGTATCTAATGCCACAGAATATTTAGGCGTAGGTAATTTGCCGCCGATTAATGTGATGCTCCAAACGAAAATTACACAAAACCTCAAAAACCCAAAAATTGAGTTTGATGTACAGGCACCAGATGTTTCTTCTCAGGTAAAAGAAGCATTGACGGTAAGAATGAGTAATAATGACGAAAAAACCTTGCAGTTTGGTTCTGTACTGCTTCTTAATAATTTTAATACTTCTAGTACAGGTGGATTTGGAAATATCAATATCGGGAATGTAGGTTCTGATTTGGGGTATAATTTGGTTTTAAAGCAATTAGGTAACGTAATCAATACGATTAGTGAACAGTTTCAAATAGACCTTAATTATATTAAAGGAGATCAAGCTTCTAATACTGTAGATAGAGCTAATATTGGTGGTAATTTTATTCTTTCCCCAAGAGTGACCTTGAAAACAGGTTTTGGTATTCCTGTGGCTAAAACGGATAATATGTCTGGGAATTATCTTTCTGGTGAAGGGATTATAGAATATGATGTTTCTAAGAAAAATGATGGTTCATTAATCCTTAGAGCTTATTCTAAACCATCTAACTTAGGTCTAGGAAACACATTTACTTCTACTGCAAACCAAACTTATGGAGCAGGGGTGGTGTATAGTAAAAGCTTTAATAATCTTTTCAAAAAGAAAAATAAATCTAAAGATTCATTAAAAAATTCTAACAAAAATAAACCCGAAACTATTAAAATTGATTCTACTAAGTGATAGATTTTTAGAAATTTTGTGATAAAAATCAATGTTTTTTTATCAAAATAATATTTTATATTCTCGATTAAATTTCATAAATTTGCAAAAATATATAGCAATTTTTATAAATTTAATAATCTAAAAATACTGGTATGAATTATCAATTAGATGAAATAGACAAAAAAATCTTAGATTTTTTAGTTGAAAATACAAGAATGCCTTTCACTGAAATCGCTAAACAGATGGATGTGTCTGCGGGTACTATTCACGTAAGAGTAAAGAAAATGGAAGATGCTGGGATTATCCTAGGTTCTTCTCTAAATATAGATTATGGTAAATTAGATTATCATTTTACTGCATTTATTGGAATTTTATTAACCAAATCAAACAGAACTCAAGAAGTTCTTAAAGAATTAGCGTCTATTCCAAATGTGGTAGAAGCTAGCGTAATTTCTGGAAAATATAACATCTTCTGCAAAGTAAGAGCTAAAAATACTGAAGATGCTAAAAGAATTATTTATCAAATAGATGATATTCAGGATGTTATGAGAACTGAATCTATGATTTCTATGGAAGAATATCTAAGTGATAAAAATAGATTAATTAATGCTATTTCTGTATAATAATTTATTATTTTCGCAAAGTATAAAGCTTTTGAATTTTCAAAAGCTTTTTTTATAAATTTAAAAAGAATGGAAGATAACTATTTTGATAAAAATCCTCAAAAAACCACTTTTTTTTATGTTGCCATTTTCTTCTTGGTAGCATTATCTTTTTTAGGAATAGGAGTAGATCTTACAGAGTATTCTCAGAGAACAGACATTAACATTCCAGTTTGGTACTTTTATATGATTTTTACCATAGATGCTATTGGTCTTTTATCAATAGTAGGAATTTATTTTTATAGAAAAATAGGGGTATTCTTATTCCCAATAGCAATTTTGCTACATTTTTTCATGCATGAATTTTATCTTTCTACTATGCTTTATTCTGATTTATTTACTTTATTCTCTTATGTGGCGTTAGGACTATTAGCAATCATACCAAAATGGAATTTTTTCAAATAAGATAAAAAAATCCGAATAAATTACTTAACTTTGATGAAGTAATGATGATTAAAATGAATAAAAATGTTTTCTAAAGCTTGTGAATACGCTATAAAATCTGTGATTTTCATAGCACAAGAAGCTCTTGCTGGTAAAAAAACCAATGTAAAACAAATCGCTGAAGCTACGAATGCTCCAGAAGCTTTTGTTGCAAAAATTTTACAACCTCTTTCTAAAAAGGGAATATTGACGTCTAATAAAGGAAAACAAGGTGGTTTTTCGGTAGAATTAGACAAGATTGATAAGATTAAACTCATAGAAATCGTACTCGCTACAGATGGACCAGATATTTTAACAAGGTGTGCATTTGGTTTAGAAAAATGTACTTCAGAGAAACCGTGCCCTTTTCATGATAAATTCAAAGGAATAAGGGAAGAGTTAAGAGATTCTCTCAGTGAGATATCAGTCTATGATATGGCGCTTAAAACAGAACAAGGTATAGCCTTCTTAAAGAACTAGAGATAGTTCTTTTTTTATTTCTTAAATTTAATTCGGATAAATTTGTCCTGTTAAGATATTTTTGTAATTTTGTCTTGTCAAAAAAGAAAAGTTATGGAAATAAAAGACAAAACAATAGGCGGAATAGTAGCCGAAGATTTCAGAACAGCTGCTGTATTTAAAAAATACGGAATCGATTTTTGTTGCAAAGGAAATAGAAGTATAGAAGAAGTTTGTGCAGTGAAAAAGAAAAATCCAGAAGATATTTATGCAGATTTAGAAAGAGTAACGCAAAATGCAACTCAGAACATCGATTTTAAAACTTGGGATTTAGATTTATTATCAGATTATATCGAGAAAACGCACCACCGTTATGTAGAAGAAAAAACCATTTACTTGCTTCAGTTTTTAGATAAATTAAGAAGAGTAAAAGGCGATAGATATCCAGAGTTAATCGAGGTTCACGAATTGTTTAAACAATCTGCCGAAGATTTAGGTGCTCACATGAAAAAAGAAGAATTGGTGTTATTCCCATTCATTAGAAACATGGTAGAAGCAAAAAGAAGAGGCGTAGAATTGCCAAAAGCACATTTTGGCGCAGTAGAAAATCCAATTGAGATGATGAAGCATGAACATGAAAATGAAGGAGATCGTTTCGAAAAAATTGCCCAACTTTTAAATCAATATATACCACCTGCAGATGCATGTAATACGCATCAGGTTACTTATAAGATGCTTCAGGAATTCGAAGAAAATTTACATACTCATATCCATTTAGAGAATAATATTCTGTTTCCAAAAGCAATTGAGTTGCAAAAAGAATTGCAAAATTAAATTCACTTTAATTGTTTTTTTCAAAAAATAACCCTAGAATTTTTCTCTAGGGTTATTTTATATGGTATGATAAGTTAAATTATCTTGCTAAAACTCTTTTTACCGCTTTTACTACAGCTTCTGCATCTATTTCGTATTTGTGCATTAATTCTGCTGGAGTTCCACTTTCTCCGAAAGTATCATTTACGGCAACAAACTCTTGTGGAGTTGGTCTTTTTCTAGATAACATTCCTGCTACAGATTCACCTAAACCACCTAAGTAATTGTGCTCTTCTGCGGTAACAATTTTACCTGTTTTTTCTACAGATTTTAGAATAATTTCTTCATCTAAAGGTTTGATGGTGTGAATGTTAATCACTTCACAAGAAATACCTTCTTTTTCTAATTCTTCCGCAGCAAGAAGAGATTCCCAAACTAAGTGTCCAGTTGCTACAATCGTAACATCTTTTCCTTCTTGTAGTAAAATTCCTTTACCAATTTCGAAAGGCATATCTTCTGGAATGAAAACAGGAACTACAGGTCTACCAAATCTTAAATAAACAGGGCCTTCATATTCTGCAGCAGCTAGAGTAGCTTGTTTGGTTTGGTTATAGTCACAAGGATTGATTACGACCATTCCTGGTAACATTTTCATTTGACCGATATCTTCTAAAACTTGGTGAGTAGCACCATCTTCTCCTAAAGTTAAACCAGCGTGAGAAGCTGCGATTTTCACATTTTTATTAGAATAAGCGATAGATTGACGAACTTGGTCTAAAACTCTAGAAGTAGCAAAGTTAGCAAAAGTTCCTGCGAAAGGAATTTTACCAGCAGTAGCTAGACCAGCAGCAATACCCATCATATTTGCTTCTGCAATACCTGTTTGTACAAATCTTTCTGGAGCTTTTTCTATGAATTTCTCCATTTTTAGAGAACCGATTAAGTCTGCACAAAGTGCTACTACATTTGGATTTTTGTCTGCTAACTCAGCTAAACCTGCTCCAAAACCGCTTCTTGTATCTTTTTTTTCTGTGTATGTAAATTTCATGTGTATTAAATTTAGAAGAATTAATAATCTGCTTCGGTTTCTACATAAAGTTGAGAAAGTGCACTTTCTAACTGTGTATCATTCGGAGCTTTTCCGTGCCAAGCATGAGATCCCATCATAAAATCTACACCTTGTCCCATTTCTGTATGAAGAATGATGGCAACTGGTTTTCCGTTTCCTGTTTTAGATTTTGCATGTTCTAAAACTGCAATTACTGCTTCTAAATCGTTTCCGTTTTTCTCTTCTAAAACTTCCCAACCGAAAGCTCTTAATTTAGCGTTTAAATCTCCTAAAGATAATACATCATCTGTATCACCGTCGATTTGTCTTCCGTTATAATCTATTGTAGAAATTAGGTTGTCTACTTTTTTAGCTGCAGCAAACATTAATGCTTCCCAGATTTGTCCTTCTTGTAATTCTCCGTCTCCATGAAGGGTATATACTAAAGATGAATCTCCATCTAATTTTTTAGCTAAAGCTACCCCTATTCCTACAGATAAACCTTGACCAAGAGAGCCAGAACTCATTCTGATGCCTTCTAAATGTTCGTGTGTCGTAGGGTGTCCTTGCAATCTAGAATTTAATTTTCTAAAAGTAGAAAGTTCAGAAATTGGGAAAAATCCGTTTCTTGCTAATGTAGAATAGAAAACGGGAGAAATGTGACCGTTAGAAAGGTAGAAATGATCTTCGCCTTTTCCTTCCATAGAGAAAGGGAGTTTGTAGTTCATTACTTTGCCATAAAGTGCAGTAAAGTACTCTACACAGCCAAGACTACCTCCTGGGTGTCCTGAATTTACGGCGTGAACCATTCTTAAAATGTCTCTTCTGATTTGTGTTGTCTGAGCTTTTAACTCTTCAATAGATTTACTCATGATTTAAAAAATAAGTTTTGCAAATTTACTAAAATTAAGGGGCATGTAAGAACTAAAAATGAAAAGATTTCTTACTTTTTGAAATAAAAAAATTCGGCAATGATTTACCGAATTTTTTAAAATTTATTTCTTTCTCACTAACCATAGTCCTATAAAGGTGAGAAGTCCGTTTAGAATAATCAGTTCTACTCCAATTTTATAGTCACTGAAATTACTTACCACATAATTAATTAGATAAGTGAAAATTGGTGCGAGTATGGTTACTGATAGAATTGCATATTTTTTAGAAATCGTGTGCTTCGTAAAAATACCGAAAGCAAATAAGCCTAAAAGTGGACCATAAGTATAACCCGCTACTTCCATGATGAGGTAAACGATAGATTTATCATCAATCCATTTGAAAATCATAATGAGAAGGAAGAATACTACAGTGAAAATTAAGTGAATTTTCATTCTCAATGTTTTCTTTTGTTTTTCGGCTCTGGTAGTATCTTCGTTTAAGTTTAATAAATCTACACAGTAAGAACTCGTAACTGCGGTTAAAGCACCATCAGCAGACGGGAAAAGAGCAGAAGTAAGCCCGATAATGAAAATAACAGAAATAAACATAGGAAAATAACCTTGCAGAGAAAGTGCTGGGAATAAATCGTCTCCCATAATATTGTTAATATTTCCCGCAGCGTCTTTAAACCCAAAAATATTGGTAATATTTTCTTTACCATTGACTACATCTACCAATTGCGAGTATTCTGCGCCGTTTTGCATCGCAAAAAGATAAAGTAAACCTCCTAAAAACAAAAATGCCAAGTTTACTAGCAACAGCGTTCCAGCAAAAGTGAGCATGTTCTTTTTAGAATTCTTAAGGTTATCTACAGAAATATTTTTTTGCATCATTTCTTGGTCTAGGCCAGTCATGGCAATGGTAATAAACATTCCGCCTAGAATTGTTTTTAAGAAAAATGTTTTAGAATTAATATCAGTATTAATGAAATGGGTGTAGTCTTTATCTGCCAAAATGTTGAAGGCTTCAGGAGTAGAAAGATTAAGATTTGATAAAATATAAATAATACAGGCAACTAGGCTGATAATCATAAATGAAGTTTGTAATGTATCTGTAATAACAATGGTCTTTACACCGCCTTCATAGGTGTAGAGCAGTACCATTAAAAGTATTACTGCTGCAGTAACCCAAAATGGGACACCAAGATTTTCTAATAAAAATAATTGCAAAACATTAACCACTAAATATAATCTTGCAGTGGCACCAATAGCTCTAGAAATGATGAAGAATAAAGAACCAATTTTGTGAGCTTCTACATTAAATCTTTTTCCTAAATAGGTGTAGATAGAAGTAAGATTCATCTTGTAATAAAGAGGAAGCAAAATAGCGGCAACAATGAAATATCCGATGAAAAAACCAATCACCATCATGTAATATTCAAATCCGCCAAAAGGATAATTACCGGCAGTCATTTTACCTACGGTTCCCGGAACAGAAATAAAAGTTACACCGCTTAAACTAGTGCCAATCATTCCAAAAGCAACGAGCCACCATTTACTTTTTTTGTTCCCGATGAAAAAAGATTGATTGTCTGAATTTCTACTAGTGAAATAAGAAATTACGAGAAGTCCTACAAAATATACAAATACAAAAATTAGCAACACCTTTGCTGAATCCATTCTTATAAAATTTAAGTTGAGCAAATATAGTTTTTTTAGCGTTTTCAGAAAGTTATTTCAGGGAAAGTTTTAAGACTTCATGTTTTCTCCGTCTCTAAAATGTAGTCTTCTAAAGACAAAACCAGATAAAATAGTGAGAATTCCCATGACTAAAAAAGTATATCGAAATGCATTGTGAATATTTCCTTTGATAAGCTGCGTATCTCCTTCGAAAAGTTTTAAAATGATTAAGCCAAATGCAATTCCAAACCCAATAGCAATTTGTTGGTTTACAGAGATTAAGGAGTTTCCACTGCTCGTGTGACTGTCTCGTAAATCCGAAATGGAGATGGTATTCATAGAGGTAAATTGAATAGAATTAAAAAATCCTAAAACCAAAATTAAAGGAATGAACCAATAAATAGGAGCGTTAATTCCTGGGATTGCCATTAAACAGATAAGTGTTCCGATGAGAAAAGTATTGAACATCAGAGTTTTTCGATAGCCAAAACGATTCAGGATTTTAATAACGGCAGATTTTCCAAACATGGCGGTAATAGCCATAGGAGCTACAATCCATCCAGAAACTACTCCAGATTGTCCATAAGCAATTTGTATCATCAAAGGAATCAATAGCGGAATAGAGCTAATGCCTAATCTCGTAGCTAGGTTTCCTAAAAATCCTACTCTGAAGGTTCTTACCATGAATAATTCTAAAGGAAAAATAGGGTTATCTTGTTTTTTGGCATGTCTATAATAAAGGTAAATAAAAATAAAACCCATTAAAAATACCAATAGAACAGGGGTTATATTTTTAGCATTACCCATCCATTCTAAAGAGATGGAAAGTAATAAAGATGCTGCGGCAAAGAAAAGAAAACCTTTGAAATCAAAATCTATGATTTCTGAAAAATAATCAGGCATATATTTTATGCTAAGCACTACACCTAAAATCCCAATAGGAATATTCATTAAAAATATCCAATGCCAAGAAAGATAATCTACCATATACCCTCCAATTAATGGGCCGAGAACAGGGCCAATAAGTGCTGGAACTATTGCAAAATTCAATGCTTTTAGGAGTTCGCTTTTATCAAAAGTTTTAATAAGGGCGAGTTTGCCAACTGGCGTCATCAAGCTTCCTCCAATTCCTTGAATGACTCTTGATATTACTAAAAATGTTAAGTTTGGGGAAAGTGAACATAGCAGAGAGCCTAAACTGAATAGGATTAATGAAATGATAAATATTTTTTTCGTTCCAAATTTATCTGCCAGAAAACCACTAACAGGCATGAATAAAGCTAATGTTAAAACATAACTGATAATGGCATTTTGCATATTTAGCGGTGATTCGTTTAAATCTTTTGCAATAGATGGTAGAGAGGTGTTGAGAATAGTAGAATCCAACATCTGCATAAAAATAGCAGTAGCCAATATTAATGGAAGAATTTTTTTAGTGGTTTCTATATTTTCAATCTGGGATGGTTTCATTTCATCAAATTTACAAAAAATAAAACCTCTAAAATGTTAAGTTTTGATAGTTTATACTAATCGTTTTTGTTGTTTTGAACAATGAAAGCTTTAACAAAGTTTTTTGGTTTCAAATTAAAAAGCCTGCCCAAATTTTTTGGACAGACTTCTCTTCATATCAAATTTCAAATAACAATTTCTAATAAGAATCTTCATGAACGGAAATCACGGCTCTTCCGCTCGGATCATTCATTTTTTTGAAAGCTTCGTCCCATTCCAAAGCAATTGGCGTAGAACAAGCTACCGAAGGTACAGATGGAACGGTTAAAGCTGCTGTTTCACTTGGGAAATGCTCTTCAAAAATTGTTCTGTATCTGTATTCTTCTTTATTTTGTGGGGTGTTTTGAGGAAAACGGAATTTTGCATTCGCCATCATTTCATCAGTCACTTCTTTTTCGGCAACTTCCTTTAAAGAGTCAATCCAGCTATAACCAACTCCGTCAGAAAACTGCTCTTTTTGTCTCCAGGCAATCGATTCTGGTAATAAATCTTCAAAAGCTTTTCTCAATAACCATTTTTCAATTTTTGGTTCGTGAGCAGTAACCATTTTATCCGCAGGATTTACGGTCATGGCAACATCCATAAATTCTTTATCCAAGAAAGGAACTCTTCCTTCAATTCCCCAACTCATTAATGCTTTGTTGGCTCTCAAACAGTCGTATAAGTGTAATTTCCCTAGTTTTCTTACCGTTTCATCATGGAATTCTTTAGCATTTGGAGCTTTGTGGAAATATAAATATCCACCAAAAAGTTCATCGCTTCCTTCACCAGAAAGTACCATTTTAATTCCCATTGATTTAATGACTCTCGCTATTAAATACATCGGGGTAGAAGCACGAACTGTTGTTACATCATACGTTTCGAGGTGATAAATCACATCACGAACGGCATCTAAACCTTCTTGAACGGTGAAATGAATTTCGTGGTGAACAGAGCCTATATGTTCTGCAGCTTTTTGAGCGGCAGCTAAATCTGGAGAGCCTTCTAATCCTACTGCAAAACTGTGCAATCTTGGGTACCAAGCTTCCTGTTCGTCTCCACTTTCAATACGTTTTTTAGCATATTTTGCCGCAATTGCCGAAATAATAGAGGAATCAAGACCTCCAGAAAGTAAAACTCCATAAGGAACATCACTCATCATTTGTCTGTGTACTGCATCTTCTAAATCTTTTCTAATGGCTGCAATACTGGTTGCGTTGTCTTTTACATTTTCAAAATCTTCCCAGTCTCTTTTGTACCATTGTTGAAGTTCTTGACCGTCTTTGCTGTATACAAAATGCCCTGGTAAAAAAGTTTCTATTTTATTGCAAACGCCTTCTAAAGCTTTCAGTTCAGAAGCTACAAAATAGTTTCCGTGTTTGTCCCAACCTTGATAAAGCGGACAAATCCCCATGTGATCTCTTGCGATTAAATAAATGTCGTTTTCAATGTCATAAAGTGAAAATGCAAAAATTCCGTTAAGTTTTTCAATAAAATCCTTACCGTATTTTCTATAAAGTGCCAAGATAACTTCACAATCAGACTGAGTAAGAAATTCATAATCAGGGAATTCTTTTCTGAGTTCTTGGTGGTTGTAGATTTCGCCATTTACGGCAAGCACTACTTTTCCATCTTTGGTAAATAAAGGTTGCTTCCCAGAAGTTGGGTCTACAATCGCTAATCTTTCGTGAGAGAAAACTGTTTTTTCTGATTGGAAAATACCGCTCCAATCTGGACCGCGGTGTCTAATTTTTTTAGACATTTCTAATATCTGAGGACGCAGGGCGTCTGTTTTTAGTTTCGCATCAAACAAGCATACAATTCCGCACATATCTTATATAAATATTTTAAAAGTTGATTAAATGTTTACATTTCGTATGCAAAAATAGATTTAAAGTTTATAAATAAAAATAAAATATTAAAATTAGTTAATAATTTAAACTAATAAATTTTATTTTAGAAAAATTTTAATTTAAACAATTGTTTTGAAACAAGGATGCGAATTTTTTTAAGTTGAAAAAACAAAAAAAGCAACCTTAGATAAAGGTTGCTTTAGAAACTATATTTTGAAATTTATTTAAACTCTTTCAATCAGCGCCATATAAAATCCGTCAAAACCCGTACTTGGCATTACTTTTTCTTCTTTCACTAATTTAAAATCAGGGTTGTTTTTCAAGAAATTTTCTACCTGTTCATTGTTTTCACTTGGTAAGATAGAACAAGTGGCGTAAACCATTTTACCACCTTTTTTAATGATTTTAGAATAATCTTGAAGAATGGTTTCTTGCTCTTTTCTAATTCTATCGATGAAATCTTGGTCTATTTTCCATTTAGAATCTGGGTTTCTTTTTAAAACGCCTAAACCAGAACACGGTGCGTCTATCAAAAGTCTGTCTGCCTTTTCGTGCAGTCTTTTGATGACTTTATTATCTGTAATTTCTCTGGTTTCTATATTATGAGCTCCCGCTCTTTTTGCTCTTCGTTTCAGTTCGGCTAATTTCCAACCGTGAATATCCATAGCAATAATTTGCCCTTTGTTTTCCATCAAAGCAGCCAGGTGAAGCGTTTTTCCGCCAGCTCCAGCACAAGCATCTACTACACGCATTCCGGGTTTTACGTCTAGAAATTCTCCAATTTTTTGCGAACCAGCATCTTGTACTTCGAAAAAGCCATCTTTAAAAGCTGAAGTTAAGAATACATTTTTCTTTTCTTCTAATTGAACAGCATTTTCGAAGCCTGGAACTTGAAAACTTTCTACATTTTCGTGTTTTAGTTCTTCAATTAAGTGTTTTGTTGAGGTTTTCAAAGAATTAGCACGCAATATAGTTGGCGCTTGTTCATTGAGTGCAATCATTTCTTTTTCCCAGTTTTCACCGAGTTCTTTTTCTAAAGTTTCTACCAACCAATCTGGGATAGAATGTTCAAAAGCTTTAGTAGGAACGGTTCCTTTCTTCAATTTGGTAATAATGTCTGCAACTTTAATTCCTTGAAATTCTTCAAATTTTTTATATTCAGTTTCGCTCCAAAGCAAATAAGCTAGGATGAGCTTATATATATTTCCAGGTTTTGCGCCTTCACCAATGTAATATTCTAGGCGTTTTTTCCAACGGATAATGTTGTAGAAAATTTCAGAAACTACCTTTCTGTCGTCGCTTCCCCATTTTTTATGAGCCTTCAAAAGTCTTTCTATAACTTTATCTGCGTATTTATTTTTTTCGAAAAAAGTTTCTTGTAGTGCATCGTGAATACCGATGAGTAGATTTCTGTGAATAAGTTGCATAGAGATTATTGAATTATGAATTTTAGATTTTATTTCTAAAATTTTTGCAAAAATACGGAATTATTTGATGATTTCAATTTTGGATATTTTTTACTTTTAGAGTGAATTGTTGTTTGTTTTTGTTGTTTAATGATTTAAAAAGTGTTTTTTTTATGTTAATAAATTGTAAAATAGTTAAAAAAAGTAAAAAATGACTCTTTTTATTATAGATAAAAAAATTATATTTGCCGAAAATCAAAATAAATGAGAAAACTACTATTTGGAACATTATTTTTACTGAGTTTAGGAATGAATGCTCAGGAAAATGACACACAAAGAAAAAACATCATCAAAACCAACGTTACTGCTTTTGCATTTAAAAATTTTCAATTGAATTATGAAAGAGTTTTTACAAAAACGTTTTCATTATCTGTAAGTTATGGTATGATACCAGAAGGTAAGTTACCATTTTCTTCATTATTTTCTAGTGATACAGACGCAAACCTAGAAGAAATACAATTGGGAGGAAGTAATGCAACAGTAGAAACCAGATTTTATTTAGGGAAAAAAGGATATGGTCAAGGTTTTTATTTAGCTCCATATTATAGATATTCTACCTTCAAAGTTTCTAATTTTACTGAAACCATAGATATGGAAGCCAATGGAGTAGTATATGATACTGTAGATGTAACTTTCAAAGGGAATTCTACAGCTCACAGTGCTGGTTTATTAATCGGTGCGCAATGGTTTTTAGGCAAAAAAGATAATTTTGTTTTGGATGCATGGTTTTTAGGTGCGCATTATGGTGCTTCTACAGGTGAATTAGATGGTATTACTGATAGAGTGTTATCTTCAACCGAGCAACAGCAAGTTCAGCAAGAGCTGGATAATCTAGATATCCCAGTAGTAAAATACAAAGCTACTGTAAATGCAAACGGTGCTAATCTAAAAGTAGATGGACCTTGGGCTGGTTTAAGAGCGGGGATTTCTTTAGGTTACAGATTTTAAAGTATCTTTGCAAAAAATTAAAAAATGAGTGAATTAATGCCTTGCCCAAAATGTGGCAGCGAATTTACCTACGAACAAGACAATCTTTTGGTTTGCAGCCAATGTTTCCATGAGTTTGATCCTGCAGAAGTAGGTGCAGAAGATAAAATTTTCGATAGCAACGGAAATGAATTGCAAAATGGTGATTCTGTGGTAGTTATTAAAGATCTACCTGTAAAAGGGGCGCCGAAACCTGTAAAAGCAGGAACTAAGGTGAAAAATATTAGATTAAGACCAGGTTCTGATCATAATATAGATTGTAAAATAGATGGTTTCGGAGCAATGGCATTAAAGTCTGAATTCGTTAAGAAAGCTTAATATTTTAAATGCGAAGATGAAAATCAGAGATTTTCATTATAAATGCAATAATTTTAAAAATATGAAACGCAAGGATTTAATCTTTGCGTTTTTTTATGCATAAAAAAAGGAAAGATTTGGCAGGGTTCTTTTCTAAGACTTTGATTGTTCGTATGAAACGAATCTAATTTCAGTCCATCAAGGCAGAAAGAGAATTAACCAAAAATTTCCTTACGTTTTTCAGGGATGACAAAATTAATAAATTTTCTACAAATGAGTAAAAAATTTTTGTGAACTTGATGATTAATGAAGTTCTAAAATTTTGAAATGATTGTGAATAGCTGAATTTTCTAAATATTGATTTTAATTTTCACATTTCCCTCTAATCTGTTTTCTGAGTACATAATAAGCGGAATATTATGAACCAAAATTTTATTCCAATAATGGTTTCCTGCGAATCTACTCTCTACAATTTGAGCATCTAACCCATTTTCGGTGAGTTTTACTTGATGCGGGAAGAAATAATTTTTAGAAATGTCTAGTACAGATTTTTCTTCTTCGGAAATGGTGTTTACTTCGCCCAGAAGTTTTGCTACGTATGCGTTGTAAGGATTTCTGAAGGTTTCTTCAGCATTGTCATTTTGAATCAATCGTCCTTCTTGTAACACAATAATTTGGTCAGTCCAAGGAAGAATTTCTTGAATTTCGTGGGTAGAAATCATCACAGAAAGTTCATGTTCTTTAGCATAATTAAACAAACGCTCTCTCAATTCCATTTTTCTAGAATAATCCAAATTACTGAAAGGTTCGTCTAATAGAAGTAGTTTCGGCATTACAGAAAGTGCTCTGGCAATGGCAACACGCTGTTGCTGACCACCGCTCAAGTTTTTTGGCAAAATATGAGCGTAATCTTCTAATCCTACTACTTTTAAAAGCTCCTGAATTTTTTGCTTTTTCTCCGAAAGATTGGTGTTAGAAATAAATTTTCCTATGTTTTCTGCCACGGTAAGATAGGGCATTAAATCATAATTTTGAGAAACCAGCTTCATGCCCAATTCTCCTGGAACAATGTTACCTTTCGGTCCGAAAAGTCTTTCGTCTTCCAAATAAATTTCTCCGCTTTGCCAATCAAACAAACCGTAAATAATATTAAGAAGAGTAGATTTTCCACAGCCAGATTCGCCAGCCAAAGCAATAATTTTACCTTTTACTACAGAAAGATTGATATTTCTGAAAAGTAAAGTTCCGGGTTTGTAACCGAAATATAAGTTTCTAACATTCAAAAGCATATACAAAAATAAGCATAATAAAAGAATTTTTGAAAATTTGAAGAGAAATTTCTTACTTTAGCAGAAGTAAAATGATAAAAAACAGTTAAAAATGAAAAAGAATTTATATAGAGCCTTAGGGATTTTAGCCATCTCATTTTTAGTTCTTTCTTGTGGTAAAGATAAACCTGTATCTAGCGAAGCTAACGAAGTTTTAACCGAAACAGATGGTGTACTCTACAAAGTAGACACCATGAATAGTAGAATAGAGTGGAAAGGTTATAAAGTGCTAAAGTCTGATCAAACCACACATTTTGGTTCTATAAAATTTGAAAGTGGAGATGTTACCGTAAAAGAAGGTAAACTGCAATCAGGAAAATTTGTGGCGGATATTACCACATTAGAAAATATAGATTTAAAAGATGACCAAGAAATGAAAGCTAAATTAGAGGGTCATCTAAAAAGTGGAGATTTCTTCGAAGTAGAAAAATTTCCTACTGCTTCTTATGAAATAACCAAAGTAACCGAAAATACAGCTGGAGATTACAATACGCTTTTAGAAGGAAATCTTACGATTAAGGGTATTACAAAACCAGTACATTTTAAGGCAAATGTAACCGTTTCTGGCGAAAATGTAAACATCGCAACTGAGCCTACAGACATTAACAGAGAAGATTTCGGGTTGAAATTTGAGCTTCCTCTAGAAAATGGTTTGCTGAACAAAGAAATTAACCTTCAGATTTTGGTAAAGGCTTTAGAAAACAAGTAATTCTAAAGCGCCAAGTTGAAAAAAATAGGAACTCGCAGTTTTGTGAGTTCTTTTTTTATGACTTAAGTTCGGGATTATTCTGTGAAGGTTTTTGTGGTTAAAAATTAAAAATCGTATTTTTGCAATTCTATAAAGCAAACCGATGTTAGAAAAGATAGATGAGTTATTGAAAGAAGTGCAAGGTTTTACTTCTACTAACAAAGACGAAATAGAACAATTTCGTATCAAATTCAATGGTAAAAAAGGAATTTTAAATGATTTTTTCGAAAAATTTAAAGAAGTTCCGAATGAGCAGAAAAAAGAATTTGGTCAAAAAATCAATACACTCAAACAAGTCGTAAATACTAAGTTAGAAGAGTTGAAAGAAGCTACTTCTAGCCAAATCATTTTAGAAAAAGAAGACCTTACGAAACCTGCTTTTCCGTTGGAATTAGGTTCGCGTCATCCTATTAATTTAGTTAAAGGCAGAATTATTGAGATTTTTAAATCTATTGGTTTTGCAGTTTCTGATGGACCAGAAATAGAAGATGATTGGCACAACTTTACTGCGCTTAATTTACCAGAATATCATCCTGCAAGAGATATGCAAGATACATTCTTCATTGAGCAAAATCCAGATGTTTTATTAAGAACGCATACTTCTTCGGTGCAGATTCGTCATATGGAAGAAAATCAGCCGCCAATTAGAATTCTTTCTCCGGGAAGAGTTTTCAGAAACGAAGCTATTTCTTCTCGTTCACACTGTATTTTTCACCAAATAGAAGGTTTATATATAGACGAAAACGTGAGTTTTGCAGATTTGAAACAGACTTTGCAGTTTTTCACTACAGAACTTTTCGGAAAATCAAAAATCAGAATGAGACCTTCTTATTTCCCTTTTACAGAGCCAAGTGCAGAAGTAGATGTATATTGGGGACTGAATTCTGAAACTGATTACAGAATTACCAAAGGAACCGGTTGGTTAGAAATTATGGGTTGCGGAATGGTAGATCCTGCCGTTCTTAAAAATGTAAATATTGATGCGGATAAATACTCTGGTTATGCATTCGGAATGGGAATTGAGAGAATCGTAATGTTGCTTTATCAATTGGGAGACATCAGAATGTTCTTCGAAAATGATAAGAGAATGCTAGAGCAATTCGGGCATTTATAAATTAGAATTTATTATTGAAATTTTCAGAAATGATAAAAAGAAAGCGTTCAAAATTTTTTGAACGCTTTTTTATTTTTAAGATTTTTTGAACCAATTTTTTGCTCTGTTGTAATCTAAGAAATAAGTAATTCTGAGTGAAAGGTTGTTAATCATAGGTTCATTGAACAATCGGTCAAAATTATCTCTCATGCTTAATCTGGCTACATCTAAGAAATTTTGAGCTTGATTTCTGTACAGTAAAGTGAGCTGTGAACCTGGTGCAAACCACCAACTGTAGCGTAAATCTAGATTCCATGAATTGAAGGTTCCGTCTCTGTTTTCTGTGAAACTAGTGTCTGGATTAAGTTCTCCATTATCTTTTAATGTATAAAATTGTCTGTAGGCAACTTCTGAAAAATAATGACGGAAAGTAAGGTTAATCGCCATTTTTTCATTAAATGTATATTGAGAAGAAACACTATTTTCTACAGAGTTTCTTAATCTTCGGCCAATGAAAATGTTCGTGGCATCTTTTCCTACAAATCCTGTTTCATTGTTATAATTAGCATAATTTAAAGTATGAAAAATAGAAAAATGGTCATTAAATCGATATCGGGTATTGATTTCAGACATGTAGGTAATTCTCTTGTCTTCATTATATTTATAAAACTCTACATAACCACCGATTTTGAATTTTTTCCTTTCGTCTGTATTGGCAAAAATCCAAGGATTATACATGGCTGGAATAAATAAGTATTTACCAAAAGTTCTCGGTTCGTAAATATCATTAGTTCCAAGTGGTTTTACCATTAATCCTCCTCCGTAATTGAAGAAATTTTTATTGGTAATTTGTAAATTTTGGTGAATCACGAAATCTGCAAATAAATCAGTTTCTAACCTTCTGTTGTTGTTTACTTTAAGGCTGTAATTTAATTGATTGATATTGCCTTTTGGTTGCAAATAACGGTAATTATAATTAGCACTATAATTCACATAATTGGTCTGTCCAGTAAATCCTAAGTCATTAATGTCATAGTTTTTATCTCTCAAAAAAACATCTGCACCGAATTGATGGCCTTTAATAATTTGATTAAAACCAGCATTTGTTTCAAAGCCGAATTTTTGTTTTTGATTTTCGAAAACCCAACTTCCTTCTGTGGAACCGTAAACATTAAAAGTATTTTTCTTATTGGTTAAATCGAGGAAAACTCCAGTTGCATTAGCATCTCTGAAATCTCCGCTTCTCATTACGCTCGTATTGATGAGTGAAACCGAAGAGTTTTCGCGAAATCTTTGGTCTAAAACAAAAACATTATAATTTGCCAAAGGTTCTGTTACTTCTTTTCTGATTTCACCAGTGTTGATATTTCTGATGGAAGCTTCGGTTTTTTCGGTAATGGCATTGAAAAATCCAATTCCTAAGCCTTTCTTAGTTCTTCCTGAAATTTTAGTAGCGTTGAAAAGTTTTACTTTTTCTGGATTTTCAGCAAATTTTTCATTGGCAGCAAGATGAGGGAATTTACTCGGGAAACCACCAATTCTTCTGGAATAAAACATGTTTCCTTTGTTGAAAAGTTCTGTTCCTTCATTGAAAAACGAACGCTGTTCACTGAATTGTTGTTCAAATGGTCCCAAATTTAGAACGGTAGCATCAAAATTGGTTTGTCCAAAATCTGGAATTAAAGTGGTGTCTAATGTAAAAGCGTCATTAATTCCATATTTCACATCCATTCCGCCATTTACATTGGTAGTGGTTTTTCCGTCATAATAATTTACATAACTCGAAAAATAGGGAAGGAATGACAATCTGGTAGGCGTTTGTATATTTTCTACACCATTTAGAATACCGTCATATAATAAGAAGCTTCCTTTTTGATTGTTCACATGATTCCATGTATAAGCGGTTTTCAATCTATTAATTTGTCGGAAAAAATTAATTCCCCATTGTTGTCTTTCGCTTTCAGGAAATCTCATTTCGAAATAAGGGATTTTCATTTCTACAGACCAACCATTTTCTAAAATTTTCACGCCAGAATACCAAATTCCGTTCCATGAAAAATCTTCGCCATTTTGGTTAGTAATTTTACTATCTGCTTGTACACCTGCAGCCGTTACGAATAACTCTAAACTCTGCTGTTTATCATTATATCCATTAATAAATAGTACGAAAAAATCATCATTTCCTATATTGTCTCTTTCGGTAAGTTCTTTCCCGATTTTAGAAGGTTCTTTGTCATACATCATCGCAGAAACATAAATCCCGGTATCGTCATAAGCGACTTTTACTTCTGTTTTGAAGTCAGGATTTTCAGTTTTACCATTATTAGGTCTTAGTTCTATAAAATCGTTGGCAATAGGTGCGTTTTTCCAAATATCATCATCAAGAATTCCATCAATCTTTGGTGCTTTTTCTACTCTTACTGCATTGATGGTTTTCCGGGTAATGTTTTCGGTTTTTTCTTCTTGTGCCGAGGAAAAACCTACAAAAAGAAAAGTGAATAAGATGATGATTTGAACTTTCATGTATTTTTATTTAGAGAAATTAGTTGCAAAAAAAAATCATTTGTTTCAAGTAGAACAACTAATCTTTTAGTTTTATTACATAAAGCGCAAAAAAATCCAACAATTTTTGTCGGATTTTATATTTCTTAAAATTTTATTTAGAAAAATTCAAAGGGTATTTTACATTAGCGTATCCGTCTATACTTGCTTTTAGAGAACCTACTAGAAGTTCTGCTCTAATTTCTACAGGAACGTGGTTCTCGTCGTTGGTTACCCACATTGTAACGCCTTCTTGGGATTTAAAAATTCTACCACTCATTACGTAAGGTTTAATTTTAAGGCAAGAAATGTCCCCAAATTTGGTGGTTTTGTTTTCCACAGCAACTACTTTTAGCATAAAAGGATAAGATTCATCATCAATCCAAACGTTCATTTTAATATTGCTCCCTACTTTAAACTTTGACTGATCCATACTTCTAAGATTGTAAAAAGAAGAAAGCATGTCTTGAATTCCTCTCATGGTTTTAAAATTTTTAGAAGTCTGGTCTAGTTTGTTGGTGAGTGTAAGTGATTGATTATCATGGTTAAATTCGGTTTCGTAATGTCTTCTGTAGCCACCTTCCGAAACGTTTCTCACATAATAACTTGGCAATCCAGTTGCGATATTTATATAACTTTCATAGATATCATCTACTTTGAAAAAAGCTCTTACTGCACCAGTACTTCTCCCAACTCCTGTCACTCTGTAATGAGGTTTTCCTTTAAAAGTGATTTGGTTAGTGGTCAATGTAGCAGTGCCTGCATTTAAGAAACCATAGTGCAGTCTATAAGAAAGTTTTTCACCACTTTTAATATTGTCAATTTGTGAAAAAACAGTGATTGAAATTAATAAAAATATAAAATTGAATATTTTTTTCATAATCGATTTTTAAATAATTATTCCCTCGCAAATTCTTTGCCAAAATTTTAAAGTGGCCGTTTTATAGATAATCAGTATTGATAAATCTCATAAAAGTTACATAGGCCAAACCACAAAATTTGCTATATTTGCAAAAAATGAAAAGTTTTTATTCGTAATTCAAATTTACAATAAAAAATATATAAATGATAAATACAGATTTATTGATTATCGGAGCCGGACCAACCGGTCTTTTTGCTGTTTTTGAGGCAGGGTTACTTAAAATTAAATGTCACATCATAGATGCATTACCACAGCCTGGTGGTCAACTTGCAGAGTTATATCCTAAGAAGCCAATTTTTGATATTCCTGGTTATCCATCAGTGTTAGCGGGGGAGTTGGTAGATAATTTAATGGAACAAATTAAACAGTTTGAACCTGGATTTACCTTGGCAGAAACTGCAACTACTCTTCATAAATTAGAAGACGGAACTTTCGAAGTGATTACCAATAAAGGTACAGTTCACCGTGCAAAAGCCGTTGCAATTGCTGGTGGTTTAGGAACTTTCGAGCCTAGAAAACCTTTGATTGACAATATTGCAGACTACGAAGAAAAAGGGGTAGAATATTTTGTGAAAAATCCTGAGCATTTCAGAGATAAAAATATTGTAATTGCTGGTGGTGGTGATTCTGCACTAGACTGGAGTATTTTCTTGTCTAATGTGGCAAAATCTGTTACACTTATTCACCGTAGAAATGAGTTTAGAGGTGCTCTTGACTCTGTAGAAAAGGTACAAGAACTTAAAAATGCTGGTAAAATTAATTTGATTACCCCAGCAGAAGTAATTGGTTTAAAAGGCGATGGTCATATAGAAGCGATTACGATTGACAAAGAAGGTGAAGTTTACGATTTAGAAACAGATTATTTTATTCCGCTTTTTGGATTGACTCCTAAATTGGGTGATATAGCGAACTGGGGATTAGAAATAGAAAAAAATGCGATTGTAGTGAATAACGCTTTGGATTATCAAACCAATATTGAAGGTGTTTATGCAATTGGCGACGTAAATACTTATCCAGGAAAATTAAAACTAATTTTATGTGGTTTCCACGAAGCAACTTTGATGTGTCAAAGTGTCTACAATAGAATGAATCCTGGTAGAAAATATGTCTTAAAATATACCACTGTAAGTGGAGTAGATGGTTTTGACGGAACTAGAAAAGAAGCTGAAAAAGCAGTAGTAAAGAAAATTGATTAAGTGGTAAGATGCTTGATGTTGCATCCATCATCTTACACCCAACAAAAATATTATGGCATTAGACGTAAACATAAAAATTACAGATAGAAACGGAGTTACCCATGAAGTAGCAGCGCCTACAGACATGGCTATGAACTTAATGGAAGTAGTAAAACTCTATGAATTAGCGGAAGAAGGAACGATTGGTGTTTGCGGAGGAATGGCAATGTGTGCTTCTTGTCAATGCTATGTAAATAGTGATACTTCGCTTCCTGAAAAATCAGATGAAGAAGAAGCGATGCTTTCTGAAGCTTATAATGTGAGAGAAAATTCAAGATTAGGCTGCCAGATTCACATCACCGAAGATTTGGAAGGTTTAGAAGTAGAATTGGCACCTTATGAATAATTGAAGTAAAAAGATAAAGAAAAAAGACGCAAATTTTTGCGTCTTTTTTTATGGGTAATTATTTGATAATTAATTTTTTACAGGAATGTTTTTCAAGATTTCTTGTAAATATTTCCAGAATTTTTGAGCAGATGGAATATTCGCTCTTTCGTCTGGAGAATGCGCTCCTCTAATCGTAGGCCCGAAACTTACCATTTCCATTTTTGGATAATTAGCGCCAATAATTCCGCATTCTAAACCAGCATGACAAGCAACAACGTGAGGTTTTGCTCCGAAATCTTTTTCATAAATTTCGGTCATGATTTTAATGATTTCTGCACCTGGTTTTGGTTTCCAGCCTGGGTATGATCCCGAAAAGTCAACTTGCATTCCTGCCAGTTCAAAAACAGATTTCAGTTGTTCGGCAACAGCCATTTTGGTAGATTCTACTGAAGAACGAGTAAGATTTAAGATTTTTAAACCTCCGTTTTTCAATTCTACTCTTGCAATATTATTAGATGCTTCTACTAAATCTGCAACGTCTGGAGACATTCTGTATACACCATTGTGAGCAGATTTTAAAGCTAAAATAATTTTTTTAGAGTCATCCACAGAAAGTCCGTTTTCTGTATTTTCAGCGGTATCGAAATTAATTTCTAAATCTTTTTCAACCGAAGCTAGTTCTTCTAAAATATCAGATTTAATGGCTTCTAATTTTTGTAAATATTCAGAAGTATTATTTACGGCAACCAAAGCGTGAGCTTCTCTAGGAATAGCGTTTCTCAATCCGCCTCCGTCAATAGAAATCAATTGAATTTGGTTTGAAACTCCAGTATAAAGTAATCTTCCCAGAATCACATTAGAGTTTCCGAAACCTTTGTGAATATCCATTCCAGAGTGACCACCTTGTAAACCTTTGATTTCAATTTTTACAAAATTTGCAGAAGTGGAAGTCAGATTATAGCTTGCAGAAGCCGTTACATCGATACCACCAGCACAACCTATATCTATTTCGTCATCTTCTTCTGTATCTAGATTTAATAAAATTTCACCCGTTATTTGACCAGGTTTTAAACCAAGCGCACCTGTCATTCCAGTTTCTTCATCTATGGTAAAAAGAGCTTCAATAGAAGGATGAGCAATGTCTGTACTTTCTAAAATACTCATAATGGCTGCAACTCCTAGTCCGTTATCTGCGCCTAAAGTGGTTCCTTTTGCTTTCACCCAGTCTCCGTCTACATACATTTCGATTCCTTGTGTTTCAAAATCGAAATCTACATCATTATTTTTCTGACAAACCATGTCAAGGTGAGATTGTAAAACCACTGTTTGACGGTTTTCCATTCCTGCGGTTGCTGGTTTTTTGATGATGACGTTTCCTACTTCGTCTACAGAAGTTGATAAACCAAGATTTTCGCCAAAATTTTTAATAAAAGCGATAACTCTTTCTTCCTTTTTAGAAGGACGTGGAACGGCGTTGAGTGCCGCGAAGTTTTTCCAAATATTTTGAGGTTCTAAATGGGTAATTGACATATAAAATGATTTCTTACAAAGATAATGAATCATGAAAATGTAAGCACAAAAAAAACCTGCAAAATGCAGGCTTTTCTTTTATTCTTTAGCAAGTAAATCTACTTGTTCGTAAATTCTTTTTTTGTATTGTTCTAATTCTTCGTTGTATTTTTCTAAAAATAATTGAGCACTCATTTCGTAAACCGCCTTATTAATGGTGGTAAAGTCTTTTTCGTTTTGCTTCATCAGTGTTTTGTAATCTTCATCAGAAAGTTGCTCTTTTTTTGATTTAATATATTTTTTTATGTCAAAATAATATTTGCTAATTTCTAGATTTGCTTCATTATTTTTGAACAAATTATCATTAACTGTAAAATAAGTTTGATAGTTATCGCTCTCTCTCTTTACATTATTAGAAGCGCTTTGCTGCGCAAAAGTAGTCACAGAAAAGATTATTGCAGAAAGTAATATTAGTTTTTTCATAAGTTATTGGATTTTATTAAAGATAATAAGTATTTTATATTCGATGTTAACCTTTTGCTCTTTCTAAAAGAACCATCATCATTAGGCTTAAAACCACTAAAGTTTCGTCTTCATCTGCAATATCATTGATTTGGTCTAACTGAAATTTTCTACCAAAAAATGAAGGCATCTTTTTCAAACGATAAATTTCTTTTCCATTATTGTCATGAACGATATAAGTAGGATTGAAAAAATAACCTGTAAAAATCCCCAAAATAGGAATCTCGGTAAAGAATCCGTCTATAATTTTTACCCAAGCATTTTCTTCCTGAACTTTATATTTTTGGTCGTCAAAAGCATCTAAAACAAAATATGTTGCTTTCCAAATAGAGCGCATTCCTTTTCTGGTGATTTTTCCTAAATTCTTTCCAGTGTGGTCTGTTATGGCATAACTTGCGTTAAAATCTATCCATTGATTGGCTCTAATTCTAAAGTTTTCCTGCGTTCTAGTTTCATTATTGTAAACAACTACATCTTCTTTTAGTTTGAATAATTTTTGACGAACATAAGCCAAGGAATTTCCGTTTTTGTCAGAAATATTGAAATCACTCGCCAATGTAGAAATTTTGAATTTTAAAAATAGCGGATACTGAAGATTCTGCATAGAAATATATTTTGGATAAAGATAATTTTAAATATTCAGATTTTCAGATTTTCAAATTAAAAAGTACATTTGTATAATGAATTTTCCTAGTAAAGTTTTAGAAAAAGCCGTAGAAGAAATTTCTAGTTTGCCTGGAATTGGCAAAAAATCTGCATTGAGACTTGCTTTGCATCTGCTTCGCGTTCCAGAATCTCAAGGAATGGCGCTTGGTAAGGCTATACAGAAATTGGTAACAGAAATTAAATACTGTCAGGAGTGTCATAATTTTTCAGATGAGGATATTTGCGAAATTTGCAGTAATCATAAGAGAAATGATGACGTGCTCTGTATTGTAGAAGATGTAAGAGATGTAATGGCGATAGAAAATACAGCTAAATTTAATGGTAAATATTTGGTTTTGGGCGGTAAAATTTCTCCCATGGAAGGAATTGGACCACACCAATTGAATATTTCTTCGATTGAAAGAAAGTTGAACGAAGGAAAAGTAAAAGAATTAATATTTGCCCTTTCTGCAACCATGGAAGGTGATACTACAGCATATTATTTATACAAAAAATTCAAAGAATTTCCGGTGACTTTTTCTACTATTGCTCGTGGAATTTCTGTGGGTGATGAACTAGAATATGCAGACGAAATTTCCCTAGGAAGAAGTATTGTAAACCGATTACCTTACAACGAGTCTAATTAATTATAAATTATTAATTCTGTATCTTTTGGAAGCTGTTTTTTTAAATTTTTAAGAGACTCAAGTAAGTCTTTTTTTAAATTACTATTTTGGGGAATATAAAAACTTACTTTGTTATCACCGAATACTTGGTGATGTAGATTTTTTAATTCTGCAATTTTTACTCTCGTCTTCATTTTATCATTGGAAAACCAGCTGTCGTAAATTACCATTAAATCATAATTTACATGATTTAGATAGTATTTATATTGTTCTGGATTATTTTTCTTTAAAATTAAAATATTAGTAGAGCCTAGTCCCATTAAATCTATAATTTTTACATCTGAGAAGTAACAAATTGCACCAATATCATTAGCGATTACAGTTTTTATTTTTTTATTTTTTTGTAAAAACATCCCTATTTGTACTTGTTGACTATAAATATTCTTTGCAGAAAATTCTAAATCTTTTTCAGATTGTAAAAATCTAGGTGTGAAGAAGGCAAAAATGAGCAATATAGTAGCTAAATAATATCTGTTTGTGTATTTTATTACGTTTTTTTTAAAAAATAATGGAACAGATACGATAATTAAAGTGAGGAGATACGATTCATATCTGTATAACCAATTAAATTTTGCAAATAATGAATGTAATATAATAGTAATGAATATTATTAAAAAAGTATCATTTTTTAATAAAATATTATATAATTTTTTATAAAGTTCCTTTTTCGTTTTTTTATTAAGCGTAAAATTTAAAAATATAATAATGATTAAAAAAAATATAATTGAGATTATAATAATCTTCCCTATAATACTGGTTTGCTGAAAAAAAACGAAAGGATTTAATGATAAGTTACCTTTAACTAATAAACTGTTTGGGAAAAAAAGCCACCTTTTTTTATGGAAAATAATCCAAAACTTATAACTGGGATTAATGATAATGTTAAAATTGTGATGGCTTCGAAATTTCTTTTTTTTATCAATAGAAAAATTATAGCTGGAAATAATATAAATAAGCTTTCGTATCTAGAAATAATTAAAAAGAAGGATGAAAGATAAACAAGGTATAGATGGTTATTTTTTAAGTAATTACTTTCAACCCATTTAAATAAACTTAACCAAAAAATTGTGATAAAAGATATATGCAAAACATGTTCTAATCCCGTAACTGTTTGTATTTTTAATAAAACAATGAAATATAAGCCAGTAAATATAGATGCTAATACTTATTGGTTCATCTTTGAAATATAAATAAATAATTATTAGAAATAAATTTGCAATGAATATGTTTAGATATAATGATACAAGTGGATTATTCTCCCATAAATTCATTAAAGATGACAATAAAATGCTAAAAAATGGAGATGATGAAGTACTACTGAATTCATGTCTAGTAATACCCCAAACTTCATGAAAACTAATGTTTTTAGCTATACTAAGATGGATGTAACTGTCGTCTAAAGGATAATAGTAATCTCCAAATTTTTCTTTTAAATCGTTTATGTAATTTATGACATCAAAATTGAAAATTACTATGGCAAGTATTAAGATAAAGAAGGATAAATATATGTTTTTTTTCATTAGAGTATGACTATAATACAAATGTAAATAAATTTATAGTATGCTATATTTTTGTATCAAGGGTAGTTTTTGTATTTTAGTAAATAAATTTAGAGATGTATAATTGCTCCATAAAAAAAATAAATGTTTTATTATTAATTTACTTGTTTATAAATAGTTTGTTTATAATAAAATATACTTCCAATTTTGAAGTTTTTATATTGATTATCTATAATTTATTGATTTTTAATTTATTGTGTTTCTATGATAAAATAAACTTAAATGAAAGGATATATACATTTCTCTTTTTCATGTTTATTATAGTTTTTTTTCTTTTTACTATTTATCTAAACTATTCTGTAGACGGTAATACTCTAAATGTAGATCGATGGTCTGCTCTGGAAAACGGAGTAAAAGCTCTAATTAATGGAGATTATCCATATAATTTCTTAAGTCACATGCAGCATAAATCATCTAATTTGCCTATGCTGATGATTTTAGGATTGCCTTTTTATCTTATTTTTGGGAGTGTAGGGTATTTACAATCTTTTTGTTTTCTTCTTTTTGCCTTTTTAATCTATAAGATGTTTGAATCTTACAAAGAAAGGATATTAATACTTTTACTCATCATATTATCTCCAAGTTATGTATATGAAGTATACACCAAAAGTGATATGATGTCTAATTTTATAATCTTGCTATTGGGAATGTATTTAATTTTGAGAAACCTAGAACAAAAGAGTGCAAAAAAAATAATGATTTTAGGATTATTTTCATCAATGCTATTTTTAACAAGAATATCTAGTGTTATTCCTTTACTCTTGGTTTTATTTTATCCATTCATAAGTTTTTCTTTAAAAGATAAATTAATTTTTATAATATCATCCCTTACAACTTCTATCATTATATTATATATAGGTTTTCATAATGCAGATAACTTTTCAGAAATTGTAAAAAATAATCCTTTTACAGTTCAGGCTACTAGGCAACCTTTATATATTACTCTAAGTTTTGTGATTTTATCTATTCTATTGTCTTTTAGGATTAAAGCTAAGTCACAATATTATAGTTTTTCTGGACTTTTATTGTTTATGATGATCTTCATTTTCTTTATAATAAGTTTATTAAATTATGGATTACAAAATGTTATCGCGAATTCCTATTTTGATGTCAGTTACTTTAATATGTGTATGCCCTTTGTTATAGTGTCAATTGGGTTAATGTTTTTTAATAATAAAAGATTAAAATTGTGGTCTCTGTAATTATTCCTCTATATAACGCAGAAACTACCATTTTAGCAGCACTAGAATCGGTAAAGAATCAATATGGTAATTTTGATTTTGAAATTATAGTAGTGAATGATGGCTCTACAGATTCTAGTATATATAGAGTAAAGGAATTTATAGAAAAAAAATCAGAACTCAATATTCAGTTGATTCATCAAGAAAACAAAGGGGTTTCTGCGGCTAGAAATACGGGTTTGAGAATGGCTAAAGGTGAATTTATAGCTCTTCTTGATGCAGACGATGTGTGGCTTCCTCATAAAACTGCTGAACAATTAAAAATATTACAACAGCTTTCGTTAGATGTTGATTTTATTTCATGTAGAATTAATGATAACAAGTTGCTTTTTCCTTACTTTTCTAAAAATAAATTAGTGAAAGTTACATTTAGAAAACTGCTCATTAGAAATGGAATTCCTACACCTACAGTAATTTTTAAAAGAAAAGTACTTTCTAACACAGGTTTTTTTGATGATAATCAGAAATTTGCTGAAGACCACAACTATTGGTTGAAAATTTCACTTCATAACAAAATGTATATATTAGACGAGAGTTTAGTGATTGCTGGAGGTGGAAAAAGAACTTTTGGTGTTTCTGGTTTATCAGCTAATTTGAAAAAAATGAAAAAAGGTTTTGCTAAAAATATTTTAGAGATGTATGAGGGTAATAGAATAAATGTAATAGAATATTTTTGTTTGAAATTTTTTTATGAAGCAAAATATTGGTTACTTTTAGTTAGACAATTTTTTTTTAACCTCAATAAATAATTCTATGAATATATTGATAACTGGTGGCGCTGGCTTTATTGGGAGTAATCTTAGTCTCAGACTTTTAGAAAAAGGTTATCAGGTAACCGTTTTAGATAATTTATTGCCTCAAGTGCATGGCGAAAATCCAGAGGAAGAATCTCCGCTATTTCAGAATATTTTAGGTAAAGTAAATTTTATTAAAGGAGATGTAACCAAAAAATCTGATTGGTTAAAAGCTATTAAGCAGCAAGATAGCATTATCCATTTGGCTGCATTAACAGGAACTGGTCAATCTATGTATCAGATAGATAAATATACAGATGTTAATGTTTCTGGAACTGCAAAAATGTTAGATGTTTTGGTAAATGAGAATCATCAAATTAAAAAAGTAATCCTAGCATCTTCCAGAGCAGTTTATGGTGAAGGAAAATATTTTCATAAAGATTTAGGGATTGTTTATCCAAAATCTAGAAATTTAGAAAATATGGAAAAAGGTGAATTCGAAATAAAAAATGAAAGTGGAAAAACACTTAAGCCACTTCCTACTGACGAATCATCACTACTGCAGCCTATTTCGGTTTATGGAATTACCAAACAAATTCAAGAACAACTAGTAATGTCTGTTTGTAGTTCAGTTAATATTGATGCAATTGCGCTAAGATTTCAGAATGTATATGGTGCTGGACAGTCTTTACAAAACCCGTATACAGGAATTCTTTCTATTTTTTCTAGTCAAATATTGAATGATGAAAACCTCAATATTTTTGAAGATGGTGAAGAATCTAGAGATTTTATTTATATAGACGATGCAGTAGAAGCTATCATTTTATCCCTAGAAAATACAGATGTAAAGAATAAAGTTTTTAACATCGGGACTGGAGTTTCTACTACCGTTTTAGAGTTGGCAAAAACTCTAAAAAAATATTATAATAAAGATATTGAAATTAATATTTCGGGACAGTTTAGAATAGGAGATATTAGACATAATTTTGCAGATATTTCTTTAGCGCAAGAAAAACTGAGTTTTTTCCCAAAAGTTTCTTTTGAGGAAGGCATTAGAAAATTTACTACTTGGGTTCTCAAACAAAATATGGGTAAAATAAAATATAATCAATCATTACATGAGATGATTGAAAAAGGACTTTTAAAATGAATCAACTTAAAAATAAAAGAATACTTTTTATTTCCGTACATTTTTTTTACTACGAAAAAGCAATTGTTTCTAAACTCGAAGAATTAGGAGCAGAAGTTGATTTTTATGATGATAGACCTTCTAATTCTCTCATTACTAAAGGTATTGTAAGATTAAACAAAAAACTGGTTTCTTTTAAAATTAATAATTATTATAAAAGCATTTTAAAAGAAATAAAACATAAAAATTATGATTATTTTTTTCTCATAAAAGGAGAGGCTATTCCTCAATTTTTTATAAAAGAATTGAAAACAAATCTTCCTAATCTCAAGACAATATATTACAGTTTTGACTCATTTGAAGAATATCCTCATCTTATTTCCCATTTAGATGATTTTGATGAAAAATTTACTTTTGACAGAAACGATGCGCAAAAATTCGGTTTACATTTCCGACCTTTATTTTTTATAGATGAGTATTTTAAAGAAAGGTTGGTAAAAAAAACTATAGAATTTGATATTGCATTTGTAGGAAGTGCACATACAGACAGATACATTATCGGCGAAAAAGTAAGAAATGTTGCGGAAAAACTTCATTTAAAAACTCATTTTTATTATTACGCAATGAGTAGATTTATTTTTATGATAAAAAAAATATTTGATAAAAAATTAAAATATTTCAATATAAAAAAGCTTAGTTTTAAAACACTTTCTCATCAACAAATTATTGAAATTTATCAAAAGACAAAATCCGTATTAGATATCAATAAACCATTTCAAAATGGATTAACCATTAGAACTTTTGAAGTTTTAGCATTAGGCAAAAAACTCATTACCACAAATGCAGATGTAATAAATTATCCATTTTATCATCCACAAAATATTTTGATTATAAACAGAGAAAATATAATCTTAGAAAAATTTTTCTTTGAAACAGAATTCAAAGAAATTGAAAATAAAATTTTACAGAAAATGTCTTTAGAATCTTTTATAGAATGCCTTTTTGTAAAAAATCAAGATGAATATTGGAACAACCAATAAAAAAGCGATTCAGAATTTCTGAATCGCTTTTTAAATATCGTAAATAATAAATTATTTCGTAGCAGTTGGTTTTTGAACCGGAGCCTGTGGAGCTGATTGAGCAGGAGCTTTAGCTTCTTTTTTCTCTGGTGCATTTACGTCTTTAATTTGTACGCTTGGTTTTGCTGTAAGCACTACACTTAAGAAAATCAATGAAACAATGATAATTGCTAATACCCAAGTTGCTTTTTCCATAAAATCATTCGTTCTCTGTACGCCGAATTGTGCAGAAGAACCGCCGAACGTAGCAGATAAACCTCCACCTTTTGGGTTTTGTGCCATTACAATAATAACTAATAAAACACAAGCTATGATGATTAACACCATGAAAAGACTAAATATAGTACTCATCTTATATTAAAATTTTTGAGTTGCAAATGTAGTGATTATTTTTATAAAATTTGTAAAATATTATAAATTAATTTGTTGGTAAAGGTGCGCCAACTGGAATATCACATCTGTGACCAGGCTGTCCGTGTGCAGGATTCATACCATCTGCTACTGTTGTAGAATTGGCATTGTTTTCTGTTGGAGCAATAGGATTAGTTGTAGTAGTTTGAATATCAGGGGTTTTTACCGTTATAGCTTCTGCTTTTTTAGAATTTAATGGAGCGCCAACTGGGATGTCACATCTGTGATTCGGTTGTCCGTGTGGTGGATTCATTCCCGGTGCAGTTTGCTGCGGCTGATTGCTTGAAATGGTGTTGCTCTGTGATGCAGTAGGCGCAGAGTTATTCATCGTGATAGGCGCAGAATTCTGTTTACTTACAGCATTTGATGAATCAGAAGCCGATGCATTTTCCTGCTCATAAGATGCCAATTCAGGAGAAAGGGTTTCAGGGGCTTCATTTTTTTTCTGACAAGAAAGCAAAGCGAGCGCTATTAAAACTAAAGATATTTTTTTCATATTTTTTATTTAAAATCAAAACGATAAAATTAACTTGATATTTATTGATTGTAAATCTAAGTAAAATTTAGATTTAAATTTTATAAATTCGCAGCACAAAAATTTTTGCACAGAATGGATTATTTGAAAGGACTCAACGAACCTCAGTATGAAGCAGTTACCACTTTGCACGGACCATTGATGGTTTTGGCAGGGGCGGGTTCTGGTAAAACGAGAGTTCTTACGATGAGAATTGCACATTTAATTACCAACGGAATTGATCCTTTTAATATTTTGGCACTTACATTTACCAACAAAGCCGCCAAAGAAATGAAACTGCGTATTGCAAAAGTAGTAGGAGAAGGAAATGCCAAATCTCTTTGGATGGGAACTTTCCACTCTGTGTTTGCTAGAATTCTGAGAAGCGAAGCACATTATCTCGGCTTTCCTTCTAATTTTACCATTTATGATACGCAAGATTCTCTGAATGTTCTTAAAAAAGTCTTGAAAGACCTGAATATTGACCAAGAATTATACAAGCCTAAAAAAGTTCAATCCAGAATTTCTACCTATAAAAATAATCTAATCACGGTTCGTGCGTATCAGAATAATCCTGAATTAATCGAAGCAGACGAACGTGCAAACATGAAATACATTGGCAAAATTTACGAGAAATATGTAGAGCAGTGTTTCAGAAATGGCGCGATGGATTTTGATGATTTACTCTTGAGAACCAATGAATTATTGACCAGATTTCCTGAAGTTCTAGCGAAATATCAAGACCGTTTCAGATATATTTTGGTAGATGAGTACCAAGATACCAACCATTCTCAATATTTAATTGTAAAAGCACTTTCTTCAAAATTTGAAAATATTTGTGTAGTAGGAGATGATGCACAGTCCATTTACTCTTTCCGTGGTGCGAATATTTATAATATTTTGAACTTCAAGAAAGATTATCCAGATGCCAAAACCGTTTCTCTGGAGCAGAATTACCGTTCTACGCAAAATATCGTGAACGCTGCGAATGTAGTCATTGCCAGAAACAAAGAACAGTTCAAGAAAAATGTATTCAGTGATAATGAAGTAGGCGATAAAATAAAGGTTTTCAGAGCGCTTTCAGATGCAGACGAAGCCAATTTTGTAGCGAATAATATTTGGGAACAGCACAATGCAAACCAAAGAAAATTTACAGATTTTGCCATTTTATATAGAACCAATTCCCAGACCAGAGCTTTCGAAGATGCGCTGAGACGTAAAAATATTCCGTACAGAGTTTATGGCGGTTTAAGTTTCTACCAAAGAAAAGAAATCAAGGATTTGGTGGCGTATTTAAGACTTTTGGTCAATGAAAATGATAGTGAAGCTTTGCTTAGAGTCATCAATTATCCTACTCGTGGAATTGGAGAAACGACTCAAAATAAATTGATTGTTTTTGCGGATTCACAAAATGTGAGTTTGGCAAACGTTTTAGATAATTTGGGGATTTATGCACCACATTTAGGTTTTAACAATGGCGTGATTTCTAAATTAGCAGATTTCTGGAGCATGATTAAAGCCTTCCAAGTGATGCTAAAAACCGAAAATGTGTACACCGTTGCGATGGAAGTTGCCCAAAGAAGTGGTTTAATCAAGTTTTTGAAAGACGACCAAACTCCTGAAGGAATTTCTAGAGTAGAAAACGTGCAAGAACTCATGAACTCTATGCAGGGTTTCATAGAGGAGCAGCAACAGTTAGAAGACGGTGACCCAAGTTTATCAAATTTCCTAGAAAATATTGCTCTTTCTACAGACCAGGACAAGAAATCTGAAAACGAAGACCAGGTTTCTTTGATGACGATTCACTTGTCAAAAGGATTGGAGTTTCCAGTGGTTCATTTGGTAGGTTTAGAAGAAAATTTGTTCCCAAGTTTTATGAGTTCTTCCACACGTGAAGAGCTGGAAGAAGAGCGAAGATTATTCTACGTAGCTTTAACCAGAGCCGAAAAACAGGTGTTCTTTTCTTATGCCGTTTCTAGATTTCAATGGGGTAAAATTACAGATGCAGAACCTTCCAGATTCTTAAGCGAAGTAGACGAAGAGTATATAGAATTCTTAAATCCAGTGTTAGAAAGCAGATTTGTGAATAAATCTGGGTTAAGTTCTGATATTTTTGGAGATAACTTTTCAGAACCAAGATTCTTCAAAAAAGCAGAAAAGAAAAAACTGCCAAGTTCTGATGAGCCAAAACCTTTACCTAAAAATTTAAAGCCAGTTGCTTCGGCAAAAATCATCAATCCGAGCGGAAATTCTTCTCAAGATATTGAAGTAGGAGACCGAGTTCGCCATGATAGATTTGGAGTAGGAGAAGTGATTTTCCTTGATGGAACCGACCCAGAAAACATTAAAGCTAAAGTGAAATTTGTAACTGAAGGAGAAAAAAATCTAATCCTAAAATTTGCAAAATTGACGAAAATATAAACGATGAAACGTGCTTATTTGCACGTTTTTTATTTTTTTAACCAAATTCAATTTCTACTATGAAAAAGTTGTGGGCATTTTTATTTTTCATCTTTATTTCAATACAATTATTTGCACAAAATAAAGATTATCAAACGATTACGAATATTAATTATTATAGTGAATCTATTAATAAATCAGATGTTTATATCAATGAACGTTGTGTTTTAGATGTTTATATTCCTAAAAATGTGAAGAATTTTTCTACGGTTATTTGGTTTCACGGTGGTGGATTAACTGGCGGAAACAAAGAAATTCCTAAATATTTACAGGAGAAAGGAATTGCGATCATTGGTGATAATTACAGACTTTCACCTCAGGTAAATGCAGCGAAAGCAATTGAAGATGCAGCTGCGGCAACAGCTTGGGTTTTTAAAAATATTAAAAATTATGGTGGTAATGAAAATTTAATTTTTATCTCAGGACATTCTGCAGGTGGTTATTTGGCGAGCATGGTTGCGCTAAACAAAGATTACCTTGCAAAATACGATATTGATGCGAATAGATTGGCGGGAATTATTCCTTTTAGTGGACATACCATTACGCATTTTACTATCAGAAAAGAAAAAGGTTTTCCAGAATATAAACCGCTGATTGATGAATATGCACCGCTGTATTTTGTAAGAGCAGATGCGCCCCCTATGTTGTTAATTACAGGCGATAGAGAATTAGAATTATTCGGTAGATACGAAGAAAACGCTTACATGCAAAGAATGATGAAACTAGCTGGTCATCAACAAACTACCTTGTATGAATTGCAAGGTTTCGACCATGGCGGAATGGCAGAACCAGCATTTCCATTGCTTTTAAAAGAAATAAAAAAAATAGAAAAATTGAAAGAAGTAAAAGTGAAATAATTTTTTATTTAACTAATTCTTCAAATAATCGTTCGAAAGTTTTGTCAAGGTCTTTAGATTTCCCAGGATGAGGTCTGGATGTTTGAATCACAGCACTTCTTACTGCAGTGAGCCAACGAAAACGTTCAGGAATATCTAGCAAAGCAATTGGACCACCTTCTTTTTCGCCTTTGGCAACTTTTTGAAAGTTTTCCAGATTTTTAAAAACTTCATCGTAGTCTAATTTGCTGTGCATCAGTTGGAATTTATCTTTGCAGAGATAAAATTCTACTCTTATGTATTTCTCTTTCTTAGAAAACATCACCAATCCTATGTTGAAAAATTCTTCTCTTTCAACCTTCGGAACGAGTCTTATGACTGCGTATTCGTAAATTTTATCCTCTTGCATTTTTGGCTTCGTTTAAAAAGATTTCTGAATGTTCTAATCTGGTTTTCAAGAAATTAAAATAAATTTCTCGTATTTCTTCTGGCGATTCATCGGCATCATTCCATTGCAACCAATCTTCAGGAATTAAATTCACAATCGCTTTGAAAACGTCATCATTTAAAACCGATTTTGCAAATGCATCTGCTTCGTCTAATTTGCTGGCTTGAGGAAGCAAAACGTGGTCTTTTATATATTTGAAAGGCGTTTTTGCTGCTGTATCAAAATTTTGCCATGAATGATGGAAGTAAAAAGAAGCTCCATTATCAATCACCCATAATTCTTTATGCCACCAAAGAAGATTAGTATTCTTGAAAGTACGGTCAATATTGGTAATGAACGCATCGAGCCAAACAATTTTGGAAGCTAAAAGTGCATCTATTTTCATGCTTGGATCATACGCAATGGCACCAGAAAGATAATGCAAACCTAAGTTTAAACCTTCTGAAAATTTCAGTAAATCCTGAATTTCTTCATCGGCTTCAGTTCTTCCGAAATCTACATCCAGATTTGCAAAAACCAATTCTGGAATTTTCAAGCCTAAAATTTCAGCGATTTTACCGCCCAAAAGTTCAGAAATCAGCATTTTTACACCGTGACCAGCACCTCGAAATTTCAAAACGTATTTAAAATCATCATCCGCTTCTGCTAATGCAGGCAAACTTCCACCTTCACGAAGCGGAAGAATATAACGCATTACCGTAACGTTCCTTAAATTCAAATCTTTCATTGAGCCAAAAATACGATTTATTTATAAAATTTGGATGAAAATACATCCAACTTTCAGTCCAAAAAACTTTTTACTAGGTTATTTTTACTTGGCTCTTTTTATTACCTTTGTTTTATGACAAATTCTGACAAAAGACTTTTTCTCATCGATGCTTATGCGATGATTTTCCGCGGTTATTACGCTCTGATTAGAAACCCTAGATTAACTTCTAAAGGTTTTGATACGTCTGCTATTTTTGGATTTACCAATTCATTAATTGAGTTGATTAGAAGAGAAAAACCAACGCATTTGGCTGTGGTTTTTGATGTGGGAAAAGAAAATGTGAGAACCGCTGATTTTACAGAATACAAAGCCAATAGAAGTGACACTCCAGAAGCGATAAAAAATGCAGTTCCCTATATTCACAGAATTTTAGAAGCCATGCATATTCCGATTTTGGGAGTTGAAGGTTATGAAGCAGATGACGTGATAGGAACCATTGCCAATAAAGCCGAAAAAGAAGGTTACAGCACCTTTATGGTAACGCCAGATAAGGATTTTGCGCAGTTGGTCACCGACAGAATTAAAATCTATAAACCAGGTTTAAAAGGAGGTGATGTAGAAATTTTAGGAGTGGAAGAGGTTAAAGCCAAATACGAAATTGAAGATCCGAAACAGGTCATCGATTTCCTTGCAATGATGGGAGATGCTGTGGATAATATTCCAGGATTAGAAGGAGTGGGCGAAAAAACAGCTATGAAATTTTTGAAAGAATTTGGCAGCATCGAAAATCTTTTGGCAAACACAGACCAGCTAAAAGGTAAACTTAAAGAAAAAGTTGAAAACTCTGCAGAAAGAGGGATTTTGTCAAAAAAATTGGCTACGATTATTTGTGACGTTCCCGTTGAATTTCACCAGGAGCAATACGATTTAGATATTCCAGATTTTGAAAAAGTTCGTGAGATTTTTGACGAAATAGAATTCAGAAGATTGTATGAAAATCTGTACAGAGCATTTCATCAGAATCAGGAACCGAAAAGCGAGAATCAAGACAATTCAATTGAAAAAACAGTTGAAACTTCCCAACCTTCAGCTTCCAGCAATAAACCACAACAGCTCGATTTATTTGCAGATTTCGAAGCGTTAGAACAATCTACTTCTACTACACTCAACATAGAAACTACGGATAAAATTTATCAATATATCGATACCGAAAAAGCACAGAAAATTTTAGTCAAAAATCTTTTGGCTCAAAAAGTAGTTTGTTTTGATACAGAAACCACTTCTCTTAATGAAATGGACGCAGAACTCATCGGGATGAGCTTCTGTTACAGAAAAGGATTGGCTTATTACATCCCGATTTCTGAAAATCAGGAAGAAGCAAAGAAAACTTTAGAAATTTTCCGTCCGTTTTTTGAGAAAAAAGAAATTTTAAAAATCGCTCACAATCTTAAGTTCGATTATAAAGTTCTGAAACATTATGGTGTAGAAGTAGAAGGAGCGATTTTTGACACCATGATTGCCCATTATCTTCTGAATCCAGACGGAAGACACGGAATGGATTATCTTTCAGAGATTTATCTGAATTATAAACCTGTTTCTATTGAAAGTTTGATTGGCAAAAAAGGTAAAAATCAAGGAACATTGCGTGATGTTTCACTGGAAGACCAAACCAATTACGCTGCGGAAGATGCAGATGTAACGTTTCAATTGTACGAAATTTTTGCGCCTCAACTGAAAAAAGAAGGGGTAGAAGATTTGTTTTATCATATAGAAATGCCATTAATGCGCGTTTTAGCCAAAATGGAATTTGCAGGAATTTCTTTAGACGAAAATTGGTTGATTCAAGAAAGCAAGGATTTAGAAAACGATTTGAAAAACCTTGAAACCAAAATTTTTGAACTCTGTGGCGAAGAATTTAACATGAATTCTCCGAAACAACTCGGCGAAATTTTATTCGAAAAGTTGAAATTAGATCCGAAAGCGAAAAAAACCAAAACCGGTCAATACGCTACTTCGGAAGATATTTTGCAGAAATTGGCTTCTAAACATGAGATTATCCAATATATTTTAGAATACAGAACCTACCAAAAACTGAAATCTACCTATGTAGATGCATTGCCGAATCAGATTGATAAAGACACGAAAAGAGTACATACCAATTTTTCGCAAACCACTGCTGCTACTGGAAGATTGGCTTCTCTGAACCCGAATTTACAGAACATTCCGATTAGAACTTTGCGTGGTCAACAAATTCGTGGAGCTTTCGTAGCAGATGAAGGAAACAAACTTATTTCTGCCGATTATTCTCAGATAGAATTGAGGTTGATTGCAGAAATTTCTGGCGAAGAAAACATGATAAAAGCCTTCCAAAATGGCGAAGATATTCACGCTTCTACTGCGGCAAAATTATTTAAAATCCCAATCGAAGAAGTTACAAAAACGCAGCGTTCACAAGCCAAAACCGTTAATTTTGGAATTATTTATGGTCAAGGTGCTTTTGCTTTGGCAGAGCAAACTGGACTTTCACGAACGGAAGCAAAACAACTCATCGATTCTTATTACGAAACTTATCCTAAATTGAAAGAATTTATGGCAGAACAAGTTGCCAAAGCCAGAAAATTAGGGTATGTAGAAACGATTTTGGGCAGAAAACGCCATTTGCAAGACATCAATTCTAATAATTTTGTGGTAAAAGGTCACGCCGAAAGAAATGCCGTAAACGCACCGATTCAAGGTTCTGCTGCAGATATTATCAAATTGGCGATGATTAAAATTCAGGAAGTTCTGGAACAGGAACATCTGAAAACCAAAATGCTCTTACAAGTGCATGACGAATTGGTTTTTGAAGCGCCAGAAAACGAAGTAGAAACCGCCAAAAAACTCATTAAAGAAAATATGGAAAACGCCTACAAAACTGAAGTTCCTTTATTGGTGGAAGTTGGCGTTGGTGAAAATTGGCTTGAAGCACATTAGAATTTGAAAATTAAATGTACCAAAACATAAAAATATGAAAACAGTAGTTCTTTACGAAACCGCACCAGATACGACTATGGAAAAAATGATGGAAGTTTTTCCTGCGCATCAGGCCAATGAAGAAATCTTTGTAAAAGCTGGAAAAATATTGGGAATTGGTCCGTTTGCAATTCCGGGAGAAGGAGCGATGGCGATTTTTACTGATAGAGAATCTGCCGAAGAATTTGTAAAAGGTGATCCATTTGTAACCACAGGTTTGGTTTCGAAAGTAATCATTAAAGAATGGCATGACGAATTAATGTAATCCATGAAGTTTTTCATTATAATTCCCGCTCACAACGAAGAAAAAAACATGCTTCCATGTTTAGAATCGCTGAAAAATCAGACGTTTCAGGATTTTAAATGCGTAATTGTGAACGATGGCTCTACGGATAAAACCCAAGAAATTGCAGAAAAATTTATTAATAATGTCACATTGAGCGGAGTCGAAGCATCAAGTTTCAAAGTTTTAAATTTAGAAAAATCCGAACATCAACCCGGTGCAAAAGTCGTGAGAACTTTTAATAAAGGTTTAGAAACTGAGAATTTAGAAGAATACGATGTGGTTTGTAAATTCGATGCAGACATTATTTTCTCTGCTGATTATTTAGAAAAAGTAAATGAAGTGTACGAGAAAAATCCAAAAGCAGGAATGGTTTCTGGTTTGGTTTACATTGAAAAAAATGGAGAATGGGTTTTCGAAAATCTGTCTTCCAAAAATCACGTTCGAGGTCCTATAAAGTCTTATCGAAAAGAATTATTTCTTAAAATGAAAGGTTTGAGAGCGGTTCTCGGTTGGGATAATATAGATGTGATGCTGTGTAAAATGCACGGATTTGAAACGGTAACAATTCAAGAGCTTTGTGTGAAACATCTTCGCCCAACAGCCTATAAATATAAATCTCAAAAAGCCCAGAAATTGGGAGAATATTTTTACAATATTGGTCTTAATTTTCCTTTAGCTGTGATTTCTTCAGCGAAATCTTCTTGGAAAAATAAATCGGTTTCAGAGTTTTTTATCACCATGAAATCATTTTTGAATCAGAAAAATCCTAGAGTTTTAAGCCAAGAAGAAATTGCATTTATCAGAAATTTGAGATGGAATGAAATGTTTAAAAAAATTATGAAATCATAAAATATGAAAAACCTACAAATATTCTTTTTACTATTCTTCGGATTGTTTTCCGCACAGAAAAAAGCAGATTTAATTGTTTACAATGCTAAAATTTATACGGTAAATCAAAACTTTGATGTTGCTGAAGTCATGGCGATTTCCAAGGGGAAAATTGTAGCCATTGGAGGAAAAGAAATACTGAAAAAATACACCGCTACTCAAAAAATTGATGCTCAAGGAAAGCCCGTTTATCCAGGTTTTATAGATGCTCATTGCCATTTTACAGGCTATGCAACAGACCGTTGGAAAAGTGATTTGGTAGGAACTCAATCTTGGGAAGAAATTGTAGAAAAAATCAAAAAATACAGTGAAACGGCTCCTAAATTTTGGTTATATGGAAGAGGCTGGGATCAGAATGATTGGGCGGTAAAAGAATATCCAACCAAAGAAAAACTAGATGAATTGTTTCCTAATCGTCCGGTTTATTTAAAAAGAGTGGATGGTCACGCTGCCATAGCCAATCAAAAAGCCTTGGATTTGGCTAAAATTTCAACCGAAACTAAAGTTTTGGGAGGAGATATTGAACAGAAAAACGGAAAATTAACCGGAATTTTAGTTGATAATGCCATGGATTTGGTAGAAAAAGTGATTCCAGAGATTGAAGATGATTTGGCAATCAAATATTTCGGGGAGTTGCAAAAAGAATGCTTTGCTTTTGGTTTAACTTCTCTTCACGATTGTGGTATTTCTGAACATACTTTGTCACTTTTAGAAAAATCCCAACAGCAGAAAGTTTTAAAAATGAATGTTTTTGCGCTTTTAAGTGACAATCCTGATTATTATGAAAAATGGACTAAAAAAGGTCGATACACAAACGGAAAAATCACTGTTGGTGGTTTTAAAGTTTATGCAGACGGCGCTTTGGGAAGTAGAGGTGCGTGTTTGTTAAGTGATTATCATGATAAACCAAAATGGAGAGGTTTTCTATTAAGCGAAAAATCTCATTTTGAAAATTTAGCTAAAAAATTGGTTAATAGCAATTTACAGATGTGTACTCATGCCATTGGTGATTCTGCGAATAGAGAAATTCTGAAAATTTATGGTGATGTTTTAAAAGGCAAAAACGATAAAAGATGGAGAATAGAACACGCACAAATTGTAAATCCTGCTGATTTTCAGTATTTTGGAGAGTATAATATCGTTCCGTCTGTTCAGCCAACTCACGCCACTTCTGACATGTATTGGGCGGAAGAAAGATTGGGAAGTGAACGCATTAAAACGGCGTATGCTTATCAAGATTTGTTGAAGCAGAACGGTTGGGTTGCATTGGGAACTGATTTTCCTGTGGAAGATATCAATCCGTTTAAAACGTTTTTGGCTGCAGTAGCAAGAAAAGATGCGCAAAATTATCCTGAAAATGGTTTCCAGAAAGAAAATGCCTTAAGCAGAGAACAAACCTTAAGAGGAATGACAATTTGGGCTGCAAAATCGGTATTTCAGGAAAAAGAAAGAGGAAGTTTAGAAGTGGGAAAAAATGCAGATTTTATAGTTTTAGATAGAGATTTAATGAGTATTGATGAAAAGTTTATACTTAATGTAAATGTTGTATCCACTTTTATTGATGGGAAGAAAGTTTTTGATAATGGTTTATTAGAAGTGCCAGAACCAATTAGAAATCCTAATAATTAGATTCATTTGAAACATTTAAATAATGAATTCAGAAAGTTGAAAAAAATCGCTTACATAGAACTCGATACTCACGCAGAAATTGCGCTGAATTTTATGGAATTAATGAATGATTCCGTTGCATTTTCTGTGGATTATTATTTCAGCGAAAAGATTCTGAGATTCTTCGGCTTCGCTCAGAATGACAAATTGCCTGAAAATATCTTTAAAGCGACACCAGAAAAACTTTTACAACAACTATCAACCAACAACTATCAATTAATTATCATCGGAACGGTTCATCGTTATTTTAATGTTTTTGAGAAAGTTGTGGAACAATTCAATACTTCGATTATTTGTCATAATTTGAATTTTTTGAAGGCTTCAAACTTTGATTTGTTGAGTTCTATTTTCAAGGAAGATTTTCAATATCGATTAAAATTATTGTTGAAAGATGGTTTGTTGAGTAAGTCAAAAGTTTACAAAAAAGCAAAAAATCTTTTGGTTTTAGACCAGACTTTGGCAAAAGGAACTTATAAAAATCTTCCCATTTTTTATACCAAATTTTCTGAAAAATCAGATAACCCAATATTTACAATAGTCATTCCGGGAGCGGTTTCCCAGAAAAGAAGAGATTATGAAAGGGTTTTGAAATCAATTATAAAATTTCATTTTCCTTTCGAAATTATATTTCTAGGAAAAGCACAAGGAAAAGAATTAGAAATACTTCAAGATTTTGAACAATCAAAACCAGAAAATATTTCCATAAAATATTTCACAGAAAAAGTTCCACAAGATGTTTTTGATGATTATATGCAAAAAGCAGATATTTTGTGGTGCCCTATCCAACAAGAAACGGAGTTTCTTAGCCAAAAAGAACTCTATGGAATAACCAAAATGAGCGGAAACATTGGCGATGCAATTAAATTCGGCAAGTTGGCGATTTTTCCAGAAAATTATCCTTCAAAATATTCCTTTATTGTTCCTGAAAAAGGAGGTTTGGAAGACTTTCTATTTACAAAAAAAGATGTGGATTTTTCAGATTTCAGCAAAGAAAAAGTCTTACAAGAGCTAGAAAAAACTATTTTTGCACTCTTATAACTAATCCATGAAACTCTACCAATTTCTTATAGAAGCTTCTCAGTATATCATTCCTCAATTGTATAAACAGAGGTTTTTTAAAAAACAAAATCAGCTTACCCGCGAAAATGTTATTTCTAGAAAAGTAGAGCCAGAATTGCTTTGGTTAACAGAATTTCTTCCGAAAGATGCTGTTTTTATAGATGTTGGCGCAAACGTGGGACATTTTATTTATCAGTTAGAATATCATCTTTTTCCTCAAAATATTTATGCTTTTGAACCCAATAAATCTTTGAACAGAAGATTGAAAAGGCTATTTCCGAAGGTTAAACTATTTTCCGTGGCTTTGTCAGACGAAAATACGGTTGCAGAATTTAAAATTCCAGTTCTGAAAGGCGAGAAAGTGAATTCCAGAGGAACTTTGCAAACCAAATTCAGAGAAGAAAACGAAGAAAAAACCATTATTCAAAAGGTAAAAGTGGTGAAATTAGATGATTTTGCTCCAATTCAAAAATTACAAAAAGTAGATTTCATCAAAATAGATGTAGAAGGAAACGAGATGAAAACGCTCTTCGGAGCGAAGGAAACGATTTTGAAATTTAAACCAACGGTAATGGTAGAAATGGAGCAGCGCCATCATCAGGAACCTGTTTGGAACTTGATTTCAGAAATGGAAAGTTGGGGTTTCGAGGCTCATTATTTAGATAGAAATACTTTTGAATTGAAAAGACTTACAGAAGAGTTTATCAAATCTCAAAATGCTATCTTTGCAAAAGATTACGAAAATTACATTAACAATATTATTTTTATTGCAAAATCGTAAAACTGTTAAGATGTTTTTCCTACTTAACAATTTTATAACTTCACAAATCAACAACTTAAAAAAGAATGAGCGTAGTAGCCAGACAAAGTTTTAAATATTCTATCATAGGATACCTTGGTTTTTTACTGGGAACTGTTTCTGCTATTTTTATATTTCCGTTTGATATGGTTTTCTACGGAAAACTACGTTTCGTTTTGTCGGCTACCTTAATGCTGGTTCCTTTTGTTGTTTTCGGGTTGAGTTATTCTAACGTTTACTTTTTCGGGAAAGCCAAAGAAGAAGGAAAACATCAAAATCTTTTTAGCCTTTCTTTAGTAGGAGTTGGGATTAATTTCTTGATTTTTTTATTCGGATTTTTTGCTTTTTTCTATATTTTTTCTTCGTTTCAGGAAGATTCTGAGTTATGGGATATGAAGCGCTTGATTTTACCAATGGTTTTGGTGATGTCGCTTTCCGCGGTTTTTAACCGATATATTTCTAATTTCAAAAGAATAGTTGTTCCAAATATTTTTGAAAATATTTTCCCAAAATTAGCCAACTTAGGGGCTTTTTGTCTGTTCTTTTTCTTGGGTGCTTCAGAAAAAATCTCTTACGGATTTTTCTTAGGCGTTTTTGTTCTGGGATTAATTGGTTATATTCTGTATACCAATAAATTAGAGAAAATATCGCCTGATTTCAGTACAGATTTTGTCAAAAAAGACAAACTTTGGAAAGAAATTTTGAATTACAGTTTCTACGGGTTTTTAGGGAATTTAGGGAGTTTTTTAGCTTTGAATATTTCCAATTACATGATTGGCGAAAAGCTTTCATTCGAAGAAAACGGAATTTACAGCACTGTTTTTTCGGTGGTGCAGCTCATCAGCATTCCTTCAATGGGATTGTATAATATTTCTGCGCCGATTATCAGCAAACATTTTGCTGATAATACCATTAAAGAACTAGATGTTTATTATAAAAAAACCTCTCTGAGTTTATTTTTTCTGGGTTTGGTGCTATTTTCTTGTATTGCAGTTGGTTATCCTTATCTCACGGATTTTATGCCAAAATCTGGAAAATTATTACTGGAAGCGCAACCGCTGGTTTGGGTGATTGGTTTTGCATTGTTATTTGAGTTGGCAACAGGTTTTAACAGTCACATTATTTCCATGTCAAAATATTATCGATTTAATATTTACGTGATGTTGTTTTTGGCGGTTCTTACCACGAGTCTTAACTTTTATTTCATCAATAAAACTAGTTTAGGAATTCTGGGAATTTCTATTTCTTACGCCGTTTCATTGACGATATTTAACTTGACCAAAATTGCGTTCAACTACTATCAATTCAAGGTTTCTCCTTTTACGATAGAGATGTTGTACAGCGTTATTTTAGCAACTTTAGCTATTTCTGTAGCGATTGTTTTACCTAATTTTTCAAATAGTTTTTTGAATTTGGTATACAAGCCAGCTTTGGTTTTGATTATTTTCTTCGTGGGGAATCACTTTATGAGAATTTATCCTTTAGATAAATTTTTAACCAAAGATTTTCTAAAGTCACTTTTTAAGTTTTAAAAAATCTCACCTCTAAAATTTTTATGGCAATCTTTTTCTGCCATTACTTTTGCCAAAGCAAGAAAAAGTCGGGCTATTCGTTACAATCTTTTATTTTTCCATTTGTCAAAGAAAAATAAAAGGATTTTCACTTCTATCCATATTGCAGAAATATATACCTTTTAACCAAATTTACCCTCCAAAATTCCTAAAATTTCTGTAAATTTGCGACTTACAACAAGTTATGGAAAGCATACAAATTCACGACAAATCTTTCGTGCCTTACCTAAAGCACGACGAACTTCAAGAAATCGTAAAAAAACTTGCAGAAAAAGTTTACGAAGATTATAAAGATGAAACTCCTGTTTTTATCGGGGTTTTAAACGGTGTAATCATGTTTTTTTCTGATTTTCTAAAGTATTATCCAGGGAAATGCGAATTGGCGTTTATCCAAATGTCTTCTTATTCAGGAACACAATCTACAGGGATTGTTTACAAGAAAATGGACTTGACAAAAGAAGTAGAAGGAAGACACATTATCTTAATGGAAGATATTGTAGATACAGGTAATACTATCGAAAGTTTATATAATTATTTCGAAAATACACAAAGACCAAAATCTCTAAAAGTGGCAACGCTTTTACTAAAACCAGAAGTCTATAAAAAAGATTTCAAAATACATTATGTAGCCAAAGAAATTCCTAATAAATTCGTGTTGGGTTATGGATTAGATTATGATGAATTAGGAAGAAACTTACCAGATTTGTACCAATTAGAAGATGGTAGAATAAATCACTAATAGAAAACAACCCCATAATATTTGTTTAACATTTGAATTTGAAAATTTATAAAATCTCAAATTTCAAATCTTAAATCTCAAATCTATAAAAATGATAAACATCGTTCTATTCGGTCCTCCAGGTAGTGGTAAAGGAACCCAAGCGCAAAACCTAATTGAAAAATTTAACCTTAAGCAAATTTCTACAGGAGATTTATTCCGTTTTAACATGAAAAATGATACGGAGTTAGGTAAATTAGCAAAATCTTATATTGATAAAGGAGAATTGGTTCCAGACCAAGTTACCATCAATATGTTAGTAGATGAGCTTAAAAAACCTACAGAAGCAAATGGTTTCATTTTCGATGGTTTCCCAAGAACTTCTTACCAAACTGAAGTTTTAGACCAGATTGTAAAAGACCAGTTACATTCAGAAATTTCTGTATGTCTTTCACTTATTGTAGAAGACGAAATCTTAGTTCAAAGATTAGTAAAGAGAGGTGAAACTTCTGGTAGAGTAGATGATAGTGAAGAAGGAATTATCAGACACAGAATTGAAGAATATTATGCTAAAACTGCTGAAGTAGCAGAACTATATAAACAACAAGGCAAATATGTAGAAATTAATGGAGTAGGAGAAATCTCTGAAATCTCTGAAAAACTTTTTGCCGAAGTAGAGAAAATAAAATAGATTTTTAGGTAATAGGATTTAGGAAATAGCATTGAAATTTCAAAAAAACTAAATCCTAAATCCTAAACCCTAAATTCTTATAAAACATGAGCAATTTTGTAGATTACGTAAAAATACATTGTAAATCAGGTCACGGTGGTGCAGGTTCTGCGCACCTTCGTAGAGAAAAATATATCCCAAAAGGTGGACCTGATGGTGGCGATGGAGGAAGAGGAGGACATGTTATTATGAGAGGAAATGCTCAGGAATGGACATTGCTTCCACTTCGTTATACTCGTCATGTAAAGGCAGAACGCGGCGAAAATGGTGGTAAAAACCAATTGACTGGAGCTTATGGAGCAGATGTTTACATTAATGTTCCTATTGGTACAATTGCCAAAAATGAAGAAGGCGAGATTATTGGTGAAATAATGGAAGATGGTCAAGAAATCATCATCATGAAAGGAGGAATGGGTGGTCTTGGAAATGAGCATTTCAAGTCTTCTACCAATCAAACTCCAAGATATGCACAACCTGGAATGCCTGGCGAGGAAGGTTACGTAGTTTTTGAACTCAAAATTTTAGCAGATGTAGGATTAGTTGGCTTTCCAAATGCTGGGAAATCTACACTTTTAGCTGCTGTTTCTGCGGCAAAACCAAAAATCGCAGATTACGCCTTTACTACATTGACTCCCAATTTAGGAATTGTAGAATACAGAAATTTCAAGTCTTTTGTAATGGCAGATATTCCCGGAATTATTGAAGGAGCTGCAGAAGGAAAAGGTCTTGGTCACAGATTTTTAAGACATATTGAGCGAAATTCTATCTTGCTTTTTATGATTCCTGCAGATTCTGAAGATCATTACAAAGAATATCAAATTCTACTGAATGAATTAGAAGAATACAATCCAGAATTAGTAGATAAAGACATTATTGTTTCTATTTCTAAATCAGATTTGCTAGATGATGAATTGAAAAAAGAAATCACGGCAGAGTTTCCAGATAAACTGAAACCGCTATTCTTTTCAGGTGTTACCCAAGAGGGTTTGGTAGAACTGAAAGATGTAATCTGGAAGAAATTACACGGATAAAAAATATAGAAAGCGTTCATTTTGTGAGCGCTTTTTTTCATTTATTTCTAAAAGACTATCTTTGTCCCATTATTCGCGGCATTCTTTAGCCAAAGTAGAAGATACTTTTTCAAATATCTGTAAATATTTCACAGATTTTTTGAGCAAAAAATGTTGAAGTAAAATACTTCGCCCGCACACATTTTTAAAATTTAAACATTTGTTATTTACAGATTTACAATTGATTAAGCCCATCCTAGATGCGCTTACCCAAGAAGGTTATGAAAAACCAACACCTATTCAATCACAAGCGATTCCACATTTATTAGAAGGCAAAGACTTATTAGGAACTGCTCAAACAGGAACCGGAAAAACTGCTGCATTTGCCATTCCTATTTTGCAGAATCTTTATCATAAAAACACCAAAAACCATCAAATTAAAGCATTAATTTTAACGCCAACCAGAGAATTAGCGATTCAAATTGAAGAAAGTTTCAAAGCTTACGGAAGACATTTGCCGCTGAAAACTTTGGTAATATTTGGAGGCGTAAAACAAGGCGCTCAAGAACAAGCTCTTAAAAAAGGTGTAGATATTTTAGTAGCAACTCCAGGAAGATTACTCGATTTCATCAATCAAGGTATTATTTCGCTTAAAAATTTAGAAATTTTTGTTCTCGATGAAGCAGATAGAATGCTCGATATGGGTTTTGTGCATGATGTGAAAAGAGTAGTAAAGTTACTTCCGCCGAAAAGACAGACCTTGTTTTTCTCAGCGACTTTTCCTAAAGAAATTCAGGAATTGGCCAATTCTATGCTTCATAAGCCTGTAAAAGTAGAAGTGGCTCCTGTTTCTTCAACTGCAGACACGATTAATCAATCGATTTATTTTGTAGAAAAAGACGACAAATTAGATTTGTTGACTCACATTCTTCAAGATGATAAATTAGACCAAGTATTGGTTTTTGCCAGAACAAAACACGGTTCTGATAAAATTGCTAGAAAACTTCATAAAAGCAATATTTCTGCTGAAGCCATTCATGGAAATAAATCTCAGAATGCCAGACAAACAGCATTAAGCAATTTCAAAAATAAGAAAACAAGAGTTTTAGTAGCCACTGATATTGCTGCGAGAGGAATTGATATTGATGACTTAAAATATGTGATTAATTTCGAACTTTCTGACGTTTCTGAAACCTACGTTCACCGAATTGGTAGAACGGGAAGAGCAGGAGCAGAAGGAACTTCTATTTCGTTTGTAGATGGACTAGATTTGGTGAATTTAAAAAATACCGAAAAATTAATTGGAAAGAAAATTCCTGTTGTAAAAGATCATCCTTATCATCCGGATAATTTGGTAGAACAAAAAAGAGATTCTAACAATAAACCTTTTGTACCCAAACCTAAACCTCAAAAAAAAGAAGATATTAATTTTAAAAAACCGAAAAAGAAGGTTTTTTATAGAAAGAAATAATTTCTCTAAATTGAAATAAAGAAAAAAAAGACCGTAATGACATTCATTGCGGTCTTTGCTATTTTTTTTGCGACTTTGCGAGAATTTATTTTCCGAAAATACGATGTGCGTTTTCGGTAGTGATTCTATCAATTTCTGCAAAATCTTTGTTGTAAATATTGATCAATTTTCCAACGACCAAATCCAGGTAAGAACTTTCATTTCTTTTTCCGCGGTGCGGAACTGGTGCCAAATAAGGCGAATCTGTTTCCAGAACAATTTTTTCTAAAGGAATTTCATTTAAAAATTGGTCGATTTTACCATTTTTAAAAGTAACAACGCCACCAATTCCTAGTACAAAACCTAAATCTATCGCTCGATTTGCTTGTTCTAAATTTCCAGAAAAGCAATGAAAAATTCCTCGTAATTTCGGGTGTTTTTTTCTTTCTAAAACCTCGAAGGTTTCATCAAAACTTTCTCTGGTATGAATGACAATGGGTAAATCTCTCTCAATCGCCCAATCTATCTGTTGTTCAAAAGCTTTTATCTGAATATCAAGCGTAGTTTTGTCCCAATACAAATCAATTCCGATTTCGCCAATGGCAGGAAATGGTCTTTGATTCAAGTAATTTTCTACGATGTCTAATTCTTTTTTCCAAGTTTCTGGTTTTACATAACAAGGATGCAATCCCATCATTGCGAAAATCTGGTTGGGATATTCTGCTTCTAAATGAAGCATTTTTTCGTGAGATTCTGAATCTATGGCAGGTAGATAAAATTCGGTAACGCCCTTGTTAATGGCGCGATGAATCATTTCTGCCCTGTCTTCATCAAATTCTTCTGAATATAAGTGTGTATGTGTGTCAATCATTTTTTTAGTTGAAAATTGAAATACAATTCTCAATTTTTTAATTTCTTAATTAATAAAACGTTTCATCAATAAATCAGTCTGTACATCTTCGCCTAGAGTGAAATCATGTTTTCCGAAGATTTCAAAACCATTTTTTTCGTAAAAACGAATGGCTCTGTGGTTTTCTTCCCAAACGCCAAGCCAAACATATTCTAAATTCTTTTCTCTTCCGATTTCTATTGCTTTATCAAAGAGAATTTGTCCGATTTTTTGGTCTAAAAATATTTTTAAAACATAAATTCTTTCAATTTCGAAGTAGTTTTCTTCTAATTTTTCGGTTTGAGCATCTTTGAAATTCAGTTTCAAGTAACCCAAAATTTCATCATTGTTTTCAGCGAAATAAAACTCCGAATTTGGATTTTCTAACTCAGATTTTAGCTTTTCAATGCTCAGATTTTCATGGAGATATTTTTGCATATCTTCTTCGGTATTTACTTCAGAGAAAGTTTCCTTGAAGGTTTGAATGCTGAGATCTCTAAGCGTTTCTAAATCGTCGATATTGAGTTTTCTGATTTTCATTCTATAAAAATCTTATGTTTTACTTTAAGTTGTTGAAGCGCTATTTTTTCTTTTAATTTTTCTAAAAACTCCAAATATTTTGGAGATTTTTCGTCATTTGGTCTGTGTTCTAAAGCTGCTTTTATTTTGTAGTTTTCAGTAATGAAATCTTTTACTTCTTCTGAAAAATAAACATTGCCAAATTTTTCCCAAATGTACTGTATCGCTTGATTATTGGGATGAATTAAGTCTTCTTTGTAAAACCTGTAATCTCGCAAATCGTCCATCATGATTTCGTAAATCGGTAAATAATGACAGTTTTCGAAATGGGAAAGGGTTTCATGAAGCGCACAAATCAACTTGGATTTACTCAATTGATTTTCCGTCATTCCATCTTTGGTGTGACGAACTGGTGAAACTGTAAATAGAATTTGAACGTTATTTTCACAAATATCTTTTAGATTCTCTATGGTTTCTGTAATGGAAGTTTTCAATTCCTCATCTGTTAAAAGTCTTTTGTTGAAAAACTTTTGCGGAATTTTATGACAATTCGCCACCAATTGATTTTTAGGCAAAAATTCATATATAAATGAAGTGCCGTAGGTGATAAATACCCAATTGGTTTTTTGTAGAAATTGATTTCCCGTTTCTATGTTTTGATTGATTCTTTCTAGGGTTTTATGTGCATAAAAACTATTGAAAGAAGTGTGGTGATTTAGAGAAATGTACTCTTGATTATAAAGAATTAAATCTTCTTCTTTATATTTTTTGCAATCGTGTAGATTTTTGATGGCGATATTCAACGAAAATGGGTTAAAAATCGTTCCAAAAGGATTGCAAAGTGTTTGCATTTGTCCGTTTTTGAGCAATTTAGACATTTCTGCAGCAAAGCAAGAACCGACAGAAAAAATGCTGTCGGTTAAAAGGATTTTCTTTTCAGAAATAGGAATATTGACTTCTGTTCTGAATTTCATTTTAAGAGTTTCTTCTCAATAAATAATTGGCCAATTCCATGAAAGGTTTTTTCTTTTCTTCTGGTGCGTCAATTTGTTTTAAGAAATCGTGACCTATTTCGTTGTGTTTTTGGATAAGTCTTAACACTTTTTCGTCTACCTTATTTCTTCTGAAAATTTTCTCTACGCTGTAGATTTTGTCTACATTTTCAGTTTTTTTAGAATACCAAAAATCGAGTTCTTTTTTCTCTGCTTCATTGGCATGCTCCATAGCAAGGAGATAAAGCACTGTTTTTTTATTTTCGAAGATGTCTCCAGCGTGTTTTTTACCGAATTGCTCTACATTTCCGAAAACATCTAAATAATCATCCATAATTTGGAACGCAATACCAATGTGTTTTCCGAAATTATAAAGAAGTTCTGCATCTTCTTTTTTAGCACCAGCAATGAGTGCTCCTATTTGGAATGAAGCGGCACTTAGAACTCCTGTTTTGTTGGTAATCATTTCTATGTAATCATCATAGGTTACATTTTCCATCGTTTCGAAGTTCACATCCATTTGTTGACCTTCACAAAGAACTGCACCTGTTTCAGAGAAAATTTTAATACATTCTTTGAAAAGTTCGGGTTCTAAATCTTCAAAAAATTGGTAAGCTTTTATCAGTAATGCATCGCCAGAAAGTATGCCGATATTGATTCCGTGTAAAGTATGAATGGTAGGTTTTCCTCTTCTGAGAGGTGCTTCATCCATAATATCATCATGAATGAGTGTGAAATTATGGAAAAACTCTATGGCAAGAGCTGGTTTCATTGCTTTTTCTGTGTCTCCACCAAAAAGTTCATTAGCCATAAGAACCATAATGGGTCTTAATCTTTTTCCGCCATGAGAAATGATGTAATTCATGGGCTCGTAAAGTTCGGTAGGCTTATTTTTGAAGGAGTGTTTTTCGATTGCTTTGGCAACTATTTCTTGATATTTGTCTATGAATTCCATACATGTTAATTTTTACAAAAATACAATTCTTAAGGTTTAAAAAAAAGAAAAACTACTTGTAAAGACAAGTAGTTTAAATATTATTTAAAAAATATTATTTTTTATAAAGCCATTACGCCAAGATAGCATAATGCTGCAATAATTGCACTAATAGGAATAGTAATTACCCATGCCCAAAGTAAACTGATGGTAACTCCCCATCTTACTGCAGAAACTCTTTTGGTAAGTCCTACACCAATGATAGAACCTGTAATGGTGTGTGTAGTAGATACAGGAATACCAAGATGGTCTGTAAGGAATAAGGTAATAGCACCAGCAGTTTCAGCACTTACACCTTCTAGTGGAGTCACTTTAGTGATTCTAGTACCCATGGTTTTTACAATTTTCCAACCACCACTCATCGTTCCTAAACCTATGGCTAAGAAAGATACGAATGGTACCCAAATATAATCTGTGGTAAAGTGATTAAAGCGATCAGCACTTTCCATAGTGGCATATACATCTGTACCACCAATCATATTTACGTGGTAATAAATAACAGCAGCACCTATGATTCCCATTACTTTTTGAGCATCATTTAATCCGTGACCTAAACTGAAAAGTGCAGAAGAAAACAACTGCCATTTTTTAAACTGTTGATCAGCTTTGTGTGGATTAGATTTCTTAGAAAAGTAAACAATGATTAAAGTAATGATTACCGAAACAATCATCCCAATAATAGGCGCTAAAAATATGAATAAAAAGATAGGTATTACCTTTTCATATTTTACTACGTTTTGGGTAAAGAGCTCACTAAATGCGAACTTTATTTTTTCAATCATTGAAAAATCAGGGTGTGCAAGAGCTACTGCATTGTAGTCTAAAACTAAAGCATGCATAAGAGCAGCTCCTAAGAAACCACCAATAAGTGTATGTGATGATGATGAAGGAATACCAAACCACCAGGTTAATAAATTCCAAGCGATAGCCGCGATAAGTCCTGAGAAAATTACTTCTAGGGTAATGTAATTTTCATTTACTGTTTTGGCGATGGTATTACCGATTTTAAATTCTCCGATGACGTATGCTGCAAAGAAAAAAGCAACAAAATTCCAAAGTGCAGCCCATAATACTGCCTGAAACGGCGAAAGTACTTTAGTAGAAACTATGGTTGCAATAGAATTCGCGGCATCGTGGAAACCGTTGATAAAATCAAAAATTAATGCAAGGGCAATAATGATGATTAATAGTATGGGAAAATCCATTCTCTATAAATTTTTAAGGTTAATGAAAATAGATTTATGCGTATTTAATAACAATGTTTTCAATGGTATTGGCTACGTCTTCCGCTTTATCAGTTACGATTTCTAGATATTCTAAAACTGATTTTACTTTAATGATTTTGATTGGGTCATTGCTTTCAAAAACATCTACGATTCCTTGGCTCAGTACATCATCAGCAATGTTTTCGTAAGAATTAATTTTGATGCAAGATTCTTTAACTTCTTTAGGATTAACAAACTCTTTTAAGTTTTTAATCGCGTTTTGAATTTCTACACAAGATTTGTAAATCAATAAAGAAAGTTCTGAATATTGTTTTACTTCTGGGCTTTTGTACAAATAGATGTATTTTGCTGAAGCAAATAAATAATCTGCAATATCATCTAAACCAGCTGCAAGATAATTAATATCTTCTCTGTCAAAAGGAGTGATGAAGTTTTCACCTAATTGAACAAAAATTTCGTGAGTAAGGTCATCCATTTGATGCTCGTAATCACTCATTTTTTTTAGTAAAGTATCATCATTGATGTCAAAATCTGTAATTCCTTCGTGAAATTCTTTTGACATGTCTATCAATTTTTCTGCTACTTGTTCAAACAATACAAAGAAAATTTTGTCTTTTGGTTGAAATGCTCTGAAAATGTTTCCAATTCCCATTGTTTTATAATTTATTTATAATTTGTTACAAATTTCTGAAAAAAATGTGTTGCGATTGTTATAGTTTTGTTAAGTTTTATTAACATTGACCTAGTCGGCTACGTTAAATGGTTCAGAATGACCAAGTTTAGCTCTGTCTAAGGTAAAATTAAATCCTAGGTATAAAAAATGTAAACTTCTCTGGCTAGGGTAGAGTTCTCTTTGCCACATATAACCTAAATTAGCTGAAACTAAAGGGCTGAACACATATCCTAAACCTCCGAAAATTCTATTTCTCTTAAATAAATCTCCATTTGGACCAATAAAAACTTCGTTAAAAGCATTGGCGAAAATTGTTTTTGGAGCCATTTTTTCATTGTTAAGAGGCATCGTTAAAGTGGTTCTTAGTCTATATCTTTCATCATTGGTGTCTACATCTGTTACGGCGTTGTGAAAGAAACGTTTTTCTAGTCGTAACCTATTGTCTATTTTTAGTTTATCTACACTAAATGAATAAGTGTGTTGTAGCCAGATTCTAAATTCTTCGTTTGCAATTCTGCTTTCTTTATAGGTGGCATATCTTCCTAAACCCACGAAAGACTGGTTGTTTTTATTAATATTGTAACCTATTCCTCCTTTTATTTCGTAATAATCTGGCAAGCTGAAATCTTCTATAGAACGCTGTTGAAGTTCCAGGTAAGCACTCCATTTTTGGTCATGTTTGTAATTGAGAGAAACTACAGTAAAACCAGAAATATGTTCTGAATTATTACTTTGTGATTTTGCGAAAATTGCAAAAGTAATCAGAAGGATAAAGCAAAATTTGCGTATCATTAGAATGCTTTTTTTGAGTGGTGCGAAGCTAATCATAATAAAGAAAATTAATGTTACGGTAATGTTAAATTAACATTTAAAATAAATGTTTACCATAACTTTAAAAATTTTATCTTCATACAAATGTACATAAAATAAAAAAACGCTACCGAAAAAGTAGCGTTTTTATGTTAAGTTAGAAAAAATTAGTTGGCCACTTCGGCGCGCATATCTTTTCCTTTGAATTTCTGAGTTTGTAAACCTTTTAGAACTTCATCTTTGAAAGATTTTTCAACTTCGAAGAAAGAGAATTTTTCTAGGATTTCTATGTCACCAATATCTGCACGTTTCTTAGATTTAGCCGTAGCTTTATTGATGATTTCTAGCATGTCCATTTTCTTTAGATTGTCTCTTTTACCAAGATTAAAGAAGAATCTGGTCATGTTTTCGTTTCTTCTTTTTGGTTTTCCTCCTCTTTCTCTTCCTCCGTCTCTGTCGCCTCTTTCAAAACGATTTCCTCTATCTCCTCTGTCTCTGTCTCTTCCTCTATCTCTGTCACGGTCTCTTCTGCTACCTCTATCATCTCTGTCGTTTGAGAATTTTTGGTCTGCCAAATCTTTTTTGTCTTTGTAGAACAGTGCCAAATCTCTTAGCTGAAGTTGAAGCAACTGGTGAACCAATTCTTCTTTAGTGAATGCAGATAAATCTGGGATAAGACTGTCATCAAAAGTAAATAAATCTTCGTGTTCTGTAAACAGTTTTTCGAAAACACCTTCTACTTGAGCTTTGATAATTTCTTCACCCGTTGGGATTTTCTTCTCTACAATTTCAATTTTTGTAGAAAGCTTGATTTGTTTTAGTTTTCTAGATTCTTCAGGTTTAATTAAAGACATAGAAATACCATCTTTACCAGCTCTACCAGTTCTACCACTTCTGTGTACGAAAACTTCTGGGTCATCTGGAAGCGAGTAGTGAATTACGTGTGTAAGAGAATTTACATCTAAACCTCTAGCTGCTACGTCTGTTGCAACCAAAATATCAATGTTTTTCAAACGGAATTTTTTCATTACCGTATCTCTCTGCGCTTGAGATAAATCACCGTGAAGTGCATCTGCTGCATACGCATTTTGCATCAAGAAATCTGCAACTTCCTGAGTTTCCATTCTTGTTCTACAGAAAATAATAGAATATTGATTAGGATTGGCATCCAATAATCTTTTTAATGCTTCTTTTTTCTGTCTGTAACCTACCACATAATATTCGTGCTTAATGTTTTTCTTAACTTCGTTAATAGAACCTACAGAAATTCTGTGCGGATTAGTCAAATAATTTTTGGTAATACGTTCTACTTCTTTGCTCATCGTAGCAGAGAAAAGTAGCGTTTGTTTTTCAGAAGGTGTTTCGCTTAAAATAGTTTCCAAATCATCTTTGAAACCCATAGAAAGCATTTCATCAGCTTCGTCTAAAACGAGCCAATGGATTTCTGAAAAATCTAAAGCTTTTCTACCAATTAAATCAATTACACGTCCTGGAGTTCCTACAATAATCTGTGGTTTCTCACGAAGTGAACGAATTTGGTCTGTAATACTGCTTCCTCCATAAACTGCGGTAGTTTTTAGGTTAGGAAGGTACTTTGTATAGTTTTTAATGTCTTTGGTAATCTGAAGGCAAAGTTCACGAGTAGGGCAAAGCACTAATAACTGGATTTTACGACTTGCGTCGTCTATCATATCCAGAATCGGAAGCGAAAATGCTGCTGTTTTGCCTGTTCCTGTTGCCGCAAGTGCGATGAGATCGCGAGTATCCGAAAGGATAAAAGGAATAGTCTGTTTCTGGATTTCTGTCGGCTGTTCGTAGCCGAGTTCGCCAATTGCCTTCAATAAATCAGGACTTAAATTGGATTCCGTAAATAAATTCATTTAAAGATCGTCTATAATAATTAAGCGGCAAAGATAGTGATTTTATTTTTAATAAAAAAAATAGGGTTTTATTGGGGATTTTTTAAAGTTGATTGATGTCGTAGTCTAGATGTTGGATTTTATTTGAATTTTTGCGAAGATTGCAGATTAAACTGAGTCAATAACCAAAGTGTTCTAAAATTCATTAATTTTGAATAAATAAATTACATTATGCAATCATCCACACTTCAATTTCTTAGAAATTTAGAAAAGAATAACAATAGAGAATGGTTTAATGAAAATAAAACGCTTTATCAAGAAGCGCAACAAGATGTGATTTCTTTTGTGGAGAAATTAATAGAAGAAATGGCGGATTTTGATGAAGAAATGGGAAAACTAGAGGCTAAAAAATCTGTTTTTAGAATTTATAGAGACACAAGGTTTTCTAAAGATAAAACACCTTATAAAACCAACTTCGGAGCTGGTTTAGGAATGGGGAAAGGCAATAAAATTTCAGGATATTATTTGCATATAGAACCCGGAAAATCTTTTTTAGCAGGTGGTGTTTATAAGCCAGAACCATCGGTTTTAAAAACGATAAGACAAGAAATTTCTGCTTTTGGTAATGAGTTCAAAGTAATTTTAGAACAAGATGAGTTTAGAAATTATTTCCGAGGATTAAGTGTAGAAGATAAGTTGAAAAAAGTGCCACAAGGTTTTGAAAAAGACGATAAAATGGCTGAATATTTGAAACTCAAGCATTTTATTGTAACACATCCTGTCTCTGATGAACAATTGCTCAGTGAAAATGCGGTTAAGGAATTTGCTAAAATTTTCAAAGCCATGAAACCGCTCAATGATTTTTTACAAACACCTTTTATATAAAGAAAAAGTCAGAGTGTAATTACTCTGACTTTTTTTATTTTGATAAATCGTCTATCGTTTTCTGAATTTCTGCATCTTCTGGAGAAATCGCGTAATATTTTGCAATTCCAGATTTTTGATTGACTACCAAGTATCTCGGAATCCAGTTGAGGTCTATATAGTTATTAAAATCATTTTTCCAACCTACATGGAACCAATAATTTTCTTTTTGGGTTATGTCATATTTTTGTAATCCTTTTTTCCATGCTTCTTCGTTTCGGTCTAGAGAGAGGAAAATAAATTTCACATTCGGATTTTTATCTTCTAATTCCTTGGCTTTTGGCATAGACTGTATACAATCTCTACACCAACTTGCCCATAAATCAAGCACGAGGATTTTTCCTTTATTTTGTTCTAAAATTTTAGAAATACTGATGGTTTTACCATTAATATCTGTTACTTTTTGAGCCAAAGCTTCTTTAGAAAACTTGGTTTTCAAAACCTTTGGAACTTGTTGCGAGACTCCCCATCCAAAGATGAGAAGCGCAAACAATAGGATAAACTTTTTCATATTTTTTAAAAACAGAATTTTAATTATAACTTTTCATACAAAACTATGCCAAATTCTGAATCTATGGAAACTTTTCCGTTAGTAACTTTTGCAGTTTTTCCGCTATAAGCGTCTCTTAACCTCGTTCCATTTTCGAAAATTCCTGCTACAGAAACTTCTTTTACGCCAGAATTTAAATCTAAACCTACTAAAACTTTGTCGTCTTTGTAAGCTCTGGTAAACCAATAGGGTGAATTAGAAACCATCTGATGTTTCCCAGCACCTACTGCTGCATGATTTCTACGGAACTGACCTATTTTTTGCCAGTGTGTTAATACTTTTTGGGTTTCAGGATTGTTTTTTACCTCATCCCAATTCATATTGCTTCTTAGGTTTGCATCACCAGTTGCGCCTTCCACAATTAATTTTCTAGCGGTTTCGTCGCCGTAATAAACTTGTGAAATTCCCGGAGCAAGTAGAAGTTTGGTTCCTGCTTCGTAATTTCTTTTTCTTTCTTTGTCAAAAGGCCCACCATCATCGTGAGAAGAAATGTAGTTCATTACGGTATTTCCAGAAAGGTCTGCGTGCAAAATTTGATCATAATTGCTGAAAATTTCTTCATAAGATTTATTGGCATCTCCTTTGAAATCGAAATTAATTAAAGAATTCAATCCGTTTTGGTAATAATTGACTTTTTTGTCTCCAAAATCATAAAATCTTTTCTGAGAAATTCCGTAACCATAAAGTTCTCCAATGGTGAAGAAAGGTGAGTTATCTAGAATTTTTTTAGGATTATTGAGTTTGTATTCAGCAAAAGCTAAGTCGCAAACTTTTTTGAAATCTTTCCAAACGTCTTCATTGGTGTGTTTCAGTGTGTCTATTCTGTAACCATCGATTCCATATTTTACAATATAATCAGCAAGCCATTTCATAATATAATATTTAGGCGCTCTCGGAAATCCAGTTTTTACGAAAAATACATTCAGTTCAGACATTTCTTTTTCGTAACGGCCTTCTTTTCTCCATTTTTGTTCTAACATTGGCGGAAGTCCTACATTCTCATCACTTTCTGTAAGTACATCTGGTAAATTTTTAACCAAAGTACAAGCTGTAGTGGTTTCGTAAGAGCTATAAGTGCATTGTGGTTCTGTTCTTACCCACTTATTAGGATATTCTGGATCTGCATACGTAACAGGTCCTGTGTGATTAATCACGGCATCTAATACGATTTTTATTCCGTTTTGGTGCGCTTTTTCTACCAATTCTTTTAAGTCTTCTTCCGTTCCAAAATTGGGGTCTAGAGCTGTCCAGTCTTTAGTCCAATATCCATGAAAAGCATAGGTGAGGCCAGTGCCTTCATCAGTAGCTCCGTGAATTTGTTCTACAATTGGAGTAAGCCAAATCGCGTTAATGCCTAATTCGTTGAAATAACCTTCGTCTATTTTTTGAATGACACCTCTTATGTCTCCACCTTCAAAGCCTCTTAAAACAGCAGCTTTTTCGGTTCTGTTGAAATTGACATCATTATCAGGATTTCCATTATTGAATCTATCGGTCACTGCGAAATATACATTGGCTCCTTTCCAATCAAAAGATGATGAGGTTGTGGTGTTTTGTGATGCGCAACTTGCTAAAAAAGCTAACGCGGAAGCTAAAACTATTTTTTTCATAAAGAATCTTATTATTTGAAATGAAAGCAATTTTAGGGCTAAATTTCTTTAACTCAAAAAAATGGCGGCATAAATTTAAGGAATATTCACGGAAAGCGGCTATCAAAAGGAATGAAATTTTTCAGGGTTTAAATTCATCAAAACTTAATTTGGCGATACGGTTTTTTACAATTACCTTTGTAAAAATCTAATAAAAAATTCTAAAAATTTATGTCAACTTACGTTGTTGTTGGTCTTCAATTCGGAGATGAAGGTAAAGGAAAAATTACCGATGTTCTTTCAGCTAAATCAGATTATGTAGTTCGTTTTCAAGGCGGTGACAATGCTGGTCACACTGTTTATGTAGGCGAAGATAAGTTTGTGCTACATTTACTTCCTTCTGGAGTTTTACAGTGCAAGGGAAAATGCATTATTGCGAATGGAGTAGTGGTAAATCCTAAAGCTTTTTTAAGAGAAATAGGACAATTAGAAGCTAAAGGTTATAAAACCGACCACGTTTTTATCAGTAGAAGAGCGCATGTAATTATGCCTTATCATATCATGCTCGATACTTACAGAGAAGAGGAATTGGGCGGAACGCAAATTGGAACGACCAAGAAAGGAATCGGACCTTGTTATGAAGACAAAATTGCAAGAGTAGGAATCAGAATGATTGACCTCTTGAATCCAGAAGTTTTAAAAGAAAAAATTGAAAAGAATCTTAAAATTAAAAACAATCTTTTCGAGAAATATTTTGGAAAACCAGCAATGAGTTTTGACGAAATTTACAATGAATTTATAGAAATTGGAAAACAACTTCAAGATAGAATTGTAGATACAGAATTAGAATTAAACGAAGCGATTCGTGATAATAAAAACATCCTTTTCGAAGGAGCACAAGCATTGATGCTTGATATAGATTTCGGTACATATCCTTACGTAACTTCTTCTTCGCCTTCTACTGGTGGAGTTTGTACAGGAGCAGGAGTTCCGCCAACTTCTTTACAGAATTTAATTGGTGTTTCCAAAGCTTATACTACTAGAGTTGGTCACGGTCCTTTTCCTACAGAATTAGACAATGATTTAGGAGAACACATTAGAAAAGTGGGGCATGAATACGGAGCAACCACAGGAAGACCAAGAAGAACAGGTTGGTTAGATTTGGTAGCATTGAAACACGCTTGTATGATTAATGGTATCAATAATTTAGTGATTACTAAATTAGATGTTCTTACAGGAATTGATACGCTGAAAATCGCTACGCATTATAAAACTGAAGACGGAAAAATCATTGATTATTTCACTTCTTCTACTACAAAACTATACGATTACGAAGCTATTTATACCGATTTACCAGGTTGGACAGAAGATATTACCACGGCTAGAACTTTTGATGAATTGCCAGAAAATGCTAAGAAATATATTGGTTTTATTGAGGAATATCTTGGAATTAATGTATACTTGGTTTCTGTAGGTCCAGAAAGAAGTCAAAATATTATTAGAAAAGAATTATTCTAATCATAATTTTTTATAAAGTATTGAAAATCACGTTTATAGCGTGATTTTTTATTTTGAAATTGTGTTATTTTCATTGAAAACAAATAAAACATTGAATTTTAAATAATTTTTTGGCAAGGTAATTGAATTACTTTAATTACTTTTTGCAAAAAGATAAAAAATTAATAATCGTGCTCGAAATTTGTTTAACCCATAAAAATCACACAATGAGCAAAAATTTCTTTACTTATGACCCGCATCAAGCGCTGAACGAAGTTGTTTTCGAGAAGAGAAACAAAGAATATGGAGCATATGCTCTACGAAACGAAGCTAATGTCTTTCTAAAAAAAGCTTTATTTATTGGAGTCGGATTATTTGGTCTTTTAGCAATGACGCCATTACTTATTAATACGCTAAAGCCTAAAGCTGCAAAAACAACTATTTATGTACCTATCAATCTAAAAGATTTAGATAGACCAGATGATAGAATAGAAAAACCAGAACCAAGAGTTATTCCTCCGAAAGCTCCAGTTCAGGTAAAAACGCAAAGTTTAACTCCGCCTACTCCAACCAGAGACGCTGTAAAAGAGGAGACAATTAATCAAAAAGTAGAAGATGCCGTAATTTCTACTACTACAACTCCGGGAGTTGCTGTTACCAACCCTAATCAGCATGTAGTTACAGGAGCAGAAAACGGAAAAGAAATTGTAAAAGAGACTACGAAACCTAAATCAATTGAAATTATTACAAATGTAGATGTAGAAGCAGATTTCATCGGTGGAGTAAATGCTTTTAGAGCTAAAGTTTTACAGAATTTTGATTCTAGTGTTATCGAAAATGAAACTGGTGAGGTGGTGAAAGCAGTCGTAACTTTCGTAGTAGAAAGAGACGGAACAATTTCTAATATTAAAGTTTCTGGAGCGAATACAGATTTTAATAAAGAAGCAGAAAAAACGATAAAAGGAATTAAAGGAAAATGGAATCCTGCAAAATTTCAAGGCGAAAACGTTCGTTCTTATTTTAGATTTCCTATTTCTATGCAGTTTGAATAACCATTTAGAATATATAATTTTAACATTGTCTTATCAATAGCCATTCAATTAATTATCCACATTTTCTAAAAATTGTGGATAATTTTTTTGTGCTTTAACCCATTAATTCACAATAGTTTAATATTTTTGACAGTTATTAACATTCAACCGAATTACTATTTATTGTATTTTTGGAAACTAATTCATTTTTATGGGAAAAATTATTGGAGTTGCCAATCAAAAAGGAGGCGTAGGTAAAACCACTACTGCAGTGAATTTAGCAGCTGCGCTTGGCGTTTTAGAGAAGAAAGTTTTATTAATAGATGCAGACCCACAGGCTAATGCTACCTCTGGTCTAGGTATAGAAGAAGTAAATTTTTCTACCTATAATTTATTGGAGCACAGTGCAGATGTGAAAGAATGTATTCAGAAAACATCTTCTCCAAATCTAGACCTTGTACCTTCTCATATTGATTTGGTAGCAGCAGAAATTGAGTTAGTAGACCGTGATAAGAGAGAATATATGCTTAAAAAAGCATTAGATGAAGTGAAATCTGAGTATGACTACATCATCATAGATTGTGCACCGAGTTTGGGACTTATTACGGTAAATGCACTTACTGCTGCAGATTCTGTTATTATCCCTATTCAGTGTGAGTATTTTGCTCTAGAGGGTTTGGGTAAATTGTTGAACACCATTAAAAATGTTCAGAAAATTCATAATAATGATTTAGACATTGAAGGTTTATTACTCACCATGTACGATTCTAGACTAAGACTTTCTAACCAAGTAGTAGAAGAAGTCAACACGCATTTCCCAGAAATGGTTTTCGAGACTGTAATTTCTAGAAATGTAAGACTTTCTGAAGCGCCAAGTTTCGGAGAAAGCATCTTGATGTACGATGCCGAAAGTAAAGGTGCAATTCAATACATTCAATTAGCAGAAGAAGTACTTCTGAAAAACGAAAAATTACAAAACGCATAAAATTTTAGAATTGAGAAGAAACATTGTTTATTCTCATGACTAATGACTTATCATACAATATGAAAGACAAAAAAAGAGCAATGGGACGTGGTTTGGGTGCTATTTTAAGTGCCGAAAGCAAAAGTACCATTAATTCTGCAACAGATACTGGAGCCGAAAAATTAGTAGGAAATATGGTAGAAGTAGCATTAGAAGATATCTATCCTAATGCAACTCAGCCTAGAACTTATTTTGATGAAACTGCCCTTAATGAATTGGCTCAATCCATAAAAAACCTTGGAGTAATTCAGCCTATCACTTTAAGAAAAGATGGCGATAAATTTGAAATCATCTCAGGAGAAAGACGTTACAGAGCTTCTAAAATTGCGGGTCTTAAATCTATTCCAGCATACATTAGACTGGTAAATGACCAAGAATTGCTAGAAATGGCTTTGGTAGAAAATATCCAGCGTGAAGATTTAGATGCCATAGAAGTAGCACTTACTTATCAAAGATTATTAGAAGAAATAGGTCTTACTCAGGAAACTTTAAGTTCTAGAGTAGGTAAAGAAAGAAGTACCATTACCAATTCTATTCGTTTATTAAGGTTAAGTCCAGAAATACAAAATGCGATTAGAAGCGGCGAGATTTCTGCAGGTCATGGTAGAGCAATCATCAGTGTAGAAGATTCTGAGCTTCAACAAGAACTTTTTAAAAGAATCATCAAAGAAGGATTAAACGTAAGACAATCCGAAAAAGCAGCTTCGGAACTGAAAAATCCTAAAAAATCTATCCAAAAAACTGAAAAAGAACTTCCGAATCATTTAAGAAAAGTAGAAAAATCATTGGCGGATGTTTTAGAAGTAGGGGTAGAAATAAAATCTTCGGGCAAAGGGAAAAAAGGGAAAATCATCCTTGATTTCAATAACGAAGATGAACTGAACAAAATTCTTTCACATTTTAATTAATGAGAGCAGTATACTCCATCATATTATTGTTGTTCTTTGGGTTGTGTTTTTCTCAAGAAATTAAACCTTTTGACACCATCAAGACCGAAAAACAGGTAGTAGAGGAAATAGAAAAAGCCAGCGTGAGCACCATTCAAAAATACAATCCTACAAAAGCAGGGTTGTATTCTGCTGTTTTTCCAGGCCTTGGTCAGTACTACAACAAGAAATATTGGAAAATCCCAATTGTTTGGGGAGCTGTAGGAACTGGAGTAGGGATTATTATATATAATGATAAGCAATATCGTCGTTATAGAACAGCGTTTTTAGCAGAGTTAAATGGTCAGCCTCACGAGTTTGATGATTTACCTTATGTAGACGCTACGGTTCTAGGAAATACGCAAGACAGAGCCAAAAGACAAAGAGATTACGCCATCGCCATTACCGGAGTTTTATACATTTTAAATATTGTAGATGCGGTAGTAGATGCACACTTATACGACCAAAAGAAAGACCCAGATTTAGCCATTAAACCTACCATTATTTACGATGATTTAGGTGTAGCAAATGGTAAAGCTGGATTGTCTTTGAGTTTTAGATTTTAAAAATTAAAAAAATGAAAATAGCATTAGTAGGTTACGGAAAAATGGGCAAAATCATTGATGAAATTGCCACAAAAAGAGGACATGAAGTTGTAGCAAGATTAAACGAGACGCCTACCAAAGAAAATCTGAACAATCCAGATGTAGTCATAGAATTTTCGCAACCAGAAGTAGCTTTTAGCAATATAAAGACCTGTTTAGAAAATAAAATTCCAGTAGTTTGTGGAACTACAGGTTGGCTAGAACAAAAACCAGCCATCGAAAAAATAGCTTTAGAAAATGGAACTGGATTTTTATACGGCTCTAATTTTAGTTTAGGCGTGAATCTTTTCTTTGCGTTAAATGAAAATTTAGCAAAATTGATGCAGAAATTTAGTGATGATTATACCTGTCAACTCGAAGAAATTCACCACATTCACAAAAAAGACGCGCCAAGTGGAACTGCAATTTCCATTGCAGAAGGAATCTTCAAGCATTCAGACTTTAATTCATGGAAATTAGACGAAACCGAAGGAACATCTTTAGGAATTGAGGCAATTAGAGAAGGAGAAGTCCCAGGAACACATAGCGTTTATTATCGTTCAGAAGTAGACGAAATCGAAATAAAACATACTGCTTTTAATAGAAATGGATTTGCATTAGGTGCAGTAATTGCTGCAGAATGGTTACCAGGAAAAGTAGGAAACTTTGGAATGAAAGAAGTTTTAGGACTTTAATCTGAGTTTAATTTTCCGAGTTAAAACTTTGAGCTCTGAACCTTAATGTAACAAATCACGAATTACATTACTAATTACACATCACATATTAATTATAGAAAATGGATTACATCTTACAATATTCTATTTTTATACTGATTTTATCAGTTTTACTAGGACTTTCGTCTTTTAAATTATATCAAAAAATGGGTTACAAAGGCTGGGAAGCTTTTGTTCCTTTTTATAATTACTACATCATTCAGAAAGAAGTAGGCGAACCAAAATGGTGGGTTATCTTGGCTTATTTGCCAATTGTGGGACCTATTATGATGACTGTTTTCCATTTGTTTTTGATGAGAAAATTTGGAAGAACTTCAGCGCTAGAACAAATTCTTACTGCTTTGCTTCCTTTTGTTTATTTGGCGTATTCGTCATATTTTCAGTTAAACAAGGTAGACAGATTTGCGGTAGATGATCCGAAAGCTAAAAAAGAATCTTTCATAGGTTCTATTACTTTTGCGGTAGTTTTTGCTACGATTATTCACGCTTTTGTTACCCAACCATTTGCCATTCCTACAGGTTCTATGGAAAGAACTTTGTTGGTAGGAGATTTCTTATTCGTAAACAAATGGAGCTATGGTTACAGAATGCCAATGAGACCAGTTGCTTTGCCATTTTTACAAGGAACTATTATGGATACCCAGAAAGATGGAAATCCTAAAAACGATCCAAAATCTTATGTAGATGCTATTAAATTGCCTTATTTTAGAATTGGTGAATTTAAAAAACCTAAGAAAAATGACATTGTAGTTTTCAATTATCCAGGAGATTCTGTTCATACAGCGATTGATAGAAAAGATCCATACGTAAAACGTTGTGTAGCGGTAGGTGGTGATGTGGTAGAAATGAGAGCCGGGAATTTATACATTAATGGCAAGCCAGAAGTTCAAATGGCAGATGCTGAAGTTCAGCGTTCTTACACCATTTATACACGTTCAGAAATAGACATCGATTATTTATGGAAAAATCTTGCCTATTTACCGATTACAGATGAAGGACAAACTAAAGAAGGACTACATTATTATCAGTTTCAAGGACTAACTAAAGATTTATTGGCTCAGATTAAAGCCATTCCAGAATTTGTAAAAGCTGAAGAAGTTTTAGGCGAAAAAGGAAAAGGAGCTGTTTCTTACTATCCAGTTATAGACGAAAACGGTCAATACGTAAATGATGGAACAGGTCACGCTTTAATGTCTAAAAAAGTAGACATTTCTCAATCTATTTTCCCGATTAATAAACCTTGGAACCAAGATTGGTACGGACCTCTTACCATTCCTAAAAAAGGAGATGTCATTACCATTACTCAAGAAAATTTACCAGAATATAAAAAACTGATTACAGAATTTGAAAGAAATATTTTAGAATTCAAAGGAGGTAAATTCTATATCAATGGTGCTCAAACCGACAAATATACCGTAAAACAAGACTACTATTTTATGATGGGAGATAACAGAGATGCTTCTCTAGATGCTCGTTTTTTCGGTTTTGTTCCAGAAACTCATATTGTAGGAAGCCCGATGTTTACTTGGCTTAGTTTACAAGGAACTTTTGATGAAGGGCCTAAAAAAGTAAGATGGGAACGTATGTTTAAAGCAACAAACACTGGCGAAAAAGATAAAACTTCTTATTGGTGGGTTGCGGCTGCAATTTTAGTTTTATTCTTCGGTTGGGAATTTTTTGTAAAACTTTTCAAAGGCAAAAATAAAGAAGAAGAGTAGAATTTAGAAAATTTAAAATAGATAAATAAAGTTCATTGTTTCGGCATTGAACTTTATTTTTTTAACTTTGGACACTCAATTTTAGAATGAAAATGAAAACGTTATTACCTATATTTTATTTGCCACCAGTTTCTTGGTTTGCAGAATTTTTAAAAGACGAAAACGAAATTCTTCTTGAGCAACATGAGAATTTTCCGAAACAGACCTACAGAAGCAGATGCAATATTTACGGTGCAAATGGTAAATTGGCGCTCATTTTGCCAATTCATCATAACGGAAAACGTGCGATGAAAGATTTAGAAATTTCTTATGCAGAAGATTGGCAAAAACTCCACTGGAAATCTATTAAAATCGCTTACCAAAGTTCGCCTTATTTTGAATATTATGAAGATAAGTTGAAGCAGATTTTCTCAGTGCAGCCTACTTCTCTTATTGAATTTAATCTCAATGCTTTGAAAATAATTCTTCAAATTTTAAAGGTTGAAAAAGACTATTCACTCACTACTGAATTCGAAAAGACACCAAATGCAGTAGATTTAAGAGAGCGTTTTTCAGCCAAAAAAGAGTCAGAATATCATTTGCCAGAATATTACCAAACATTTAGTGATAAATTAGGATTTATCAAAGATTTATCAATACTAGACGTGGTTTGTAACATTGGCCCAGAATCTGCTACGTATATTAAAAAAGTAACTCAATCAATACAAAATATATCATAATGAAAAGAATAATCATTGCAGCTGCATTTTTAGCAGGATTCCATTTTGGTTTTTCGCAAGAAGCCAAAACTGAAGATAAAGATTTGATGACTTGGTATCACAAAGATTTCTCTACAGCAAATGTTTACGGAGTAAATACACAAAATGCATATAAATTTTTTGAATCAAAAGGTCTAAAACCTAAAACGGTAATTGTAGGTGTAATAGACAGTGGGATAGAAGTAGACCATCCTGGTTTAATAAAAAATATGTGGAAAAACGTAAACGAAGTTCCTAATAATGGTAAAGATGATGATGGAAACGGTTATGTAGATGATGTTTACGGTTGGAACTTTATTGGTGGTAAAAATGGAGATGTAGAGATTGACAATGTAGAAGTAACCAGAGTTGTAAAACAATATAAGCCTATTTTTGAAGGGGCAAGTTCAGAGGTAAATAAAGCCAATCAAGCAAAAATGCCTACAGAATTTGAGATGTATCTTCGTGCAAAAGATATGTACAATAAAAAAAGTATCGATGCAAAACAGCAGTTTCAGTTTTATTCAGAATTTGCAAAAGTGATACCTAGTGTAGCAGCTACATTAAAAGGGAAAACACTGACAAAAGAGAATTTAGATTCTATAAAGCCAACTACACAAGAAGAAGCTAGAAATCTATCTATATTAAGTCAAGTAGTTAATGATCCTACAATGGTAGGGAAATCTCAAGCAGAAGTAGAAGAGTTTTTAAACAAAGAAATCAAAGGAGCTTTAGAATATTTCGAACCTCAAGCTACTAAACAATATAACTTGGATTTTGATCCTAGAGCAATTGTAGGAGATAATTATCAAGACAAAACAGAAAAATTCTACGGAAATAATCATTACGAAGGTCCAGATGCTCAACACGGAACTCATGTTGCGGGAATCATCGCTGGTTATCCTCAAGGGAATGAAGTGCAATACGGTATAGCATATAAAGTTGCAAAAATTATGACAGTAAGAGCTGTTCCAAACGGTGATGAGCGTGATAAAGACGTGGCTAATTCTATTCGTTATGCGGTAGATAATGGTGCTAAAGTTATTAATATGAGTTTCGGTAAACCTGTTTCTCCAGAAAAAGAATTGGTGTGGGAAGCATTTCAATATGCTAAAGACAAGGGTGTTCTATTGGTAAAAGCTGCAGGGAACGAAAACGAAGATATTCAAGAAAATCCTTATTTCCCCACTAATTTTAAATCTACTAAAGACGAAAAACCTTTCATTAACAACATGATTGTAGTAGGTGCAAGCACCAATAATAATGAGTTTTTAAGAGCCGGATTCTCTAATTTTAACCAAAAAATGGTAAATGTTTTTGCGCCTGGTGATAAAATTTATTCTACCGTTCCAGATGGTAAATATGAATATTTACAAGGAACTTCTATGGCTTCGCCAGTAGTAGCGGGAGCTTCTGCGGTTCTATTGGCTTATATGCCTAATTTAAAACCAGAACAAGTAATAGAATCTCTAGTAAAATCAGTAAATAAATCTGAGGTAAATGCAATGTTGCCTACCAATACCAACAATAGATTTGATTTGATTTCAGAATCTGGAGGTGTAATAGACCTATACAAGGCAGCACAATATGCTTATACACATTTCTACAAAGCGGCTCCTGCAAAATCAGTGAAAAAAGCGGTGCTTAAAAAGAAAAAAGTAGTAAGAAAAAAATAATTTATCATACTAATGAATTGAAAGGCTGTTTTATACAGCCTTTTTTATTTGTTTAATTTTAAGAAAAGTTTATAAGATTATCATATTGGCACAGTTTTTACAATTAACTTCATAACTTTACATTCATAAATAACAACCAAATTTAAGTAAAAGATGAAAAAAGTACTATTGACTCTAGCTCTCGGCTCATTATTTGCCGTTTCTTGCTCCTCTGTTAAAAAAGCAGAAAGTGCTCAAACTTCTAGAGCAGAATTTTTAAAAATGAAAGGTGATTGGGAAATTACCAGTGTAAATTATGATAAAGGATTTCAAATAAAGCCTTTTGATGAAGGAGCAGATGCTCAGTGTTTTGTAGGAAGTCATTGGAGACTTATCCCGAATAATTATTCTGGTGCTTATACCATAAAAGGTGGAGGAAACTGTCCTACAGTAACTCAACCCATTAAATTTGAAGTAACTAGAGATAATGAGTTTAAATTCAAGAAATTAGTAGCAGACACTAAAGCTAAAAACGTAACTGCTGGTTATATTTTACAAATCGAAAGACAAGACACAGACAACTTTACCTTAGTTCAAAGCGTTCCTTTTGAAGGAAATGTAATCAAAGTATATTACAATTTCGTAAGAACAGGAATGGAACAAAAATAACTTTTTAAAATTTAAAAAAAATTATGAAACTAATCAATAAATCAAGCGTAGCAGCATTATTTTTATCATCAGCAATGGTGTTAACCAGCTGTGAAGCTATTCAGAATGCAAATAATACTCAAAAAGGTGCCGTAATTGGTACTGCTGCAGGTGCTGTTTTGGGCGCTGTAATCGGTAATAATGTAGGAAAAGGGGGTAATGCTCCTCAAGGTGCTGTTTTAGGCGGTGTAGTTGGTGGAGTAGTAGGTGGAGTAATCGGTAATAAAATGGATAAACAAGCCAAAGAAATTAAAGAAGCTTTACCAGGTGCAGAAGTGGTGAGAGTAAATGAAGGGATTAAAGTAACTTTATCAGAAAATACAGTAAACTTTGATTTTGATTCCTCTAATCTTACTTCAGTAGCTAAATCTAACTTGAATAAATTAGCAGAAGTCCTTAAAAACAACCCTGATACTAATATCAATATATACGGACATACTGATTCTAGAGGAACAGATGAATACAACCAGAGCTTATCTGAAAGAAGAGCAAGTTCAGTAGTTAATTATTTAGTTTCTCTAGGCGTAGCAAAATCTAGATTATTTGCAATGGGAGTTGGAGAAAAAGAGCCAATAGCAGATAACAGTACTGAAGCAGGTAGAGCTAAAAACCGTAGAGTAGAATTTGCAATTACTGCAAACGAAGAAATGATTAAAGATGCTCAGGCAGAAGCTAAATAACATACAGAAAACATAATCTACTTAAATCGCCTTGTTAGCAAGGCGATTTTTATTTTTTTATTCTTAAATTTGTATAGTATAAAAACTTTTGATGAGAAATTTTTTAAAACTTTTACGTGTAGAACAATGGGTGAAAAACCTTTTTGTTTTTACACCGCTTTTCTTTTCGGGTAATGTTACACATGTGGATTTAACGCTAAAAAGCATTTTCGCTTTTTTAGTTTTTTCTTTTACTGCAAGTTCCATTTATATATTGAATGATTACACAGATATAGAATCAGACAAAAAACATCCTGAAAAATGTAATAGACCTTTAGCAAGTGGTGCCATTTCTAAAACAGCTGCTAAAATTATTTTTGTACTTCTTGTTTTATCTGTTTTAATGATGATAATCTTTGGTGGAGACTATTTTCAAAGAGATTTTACCAAATTTTCTATCATCATCGCCTCTTATTTTTTCATGAATATAGCGTACACTTTTAGATTAAAACATGTAGCCATTATAGATGTTTGTATTATTGCATCGGGTTTTGTTTTCAGAGTGTTAGCAGGAGGTTATGCTACAGGAATTGTAGTTTCACAATGGGCTATTTTATTGACCTTTGTTTTGGCATTGGTTTTAGCGATTGGCAAAAGAAGAGGAGAGTTAATAAACGCAGAAGTTTCAGGGAAAACTAGAAAAGCACTTGATGGTTATAACGTACAGTTTGCAGATATTGCTCTTTCTATTTCGGTAACTTTGGCAATTGTTTGTTATCTCATGTTTACCTTAACTCCTGAAGTTCAAGAAAAATTTGGGGTTAGAGTTTTTTATACCGTTTTATTTGTGGTTTTTGCTTTTTTAAGGTATTTACAGCAAACATTGGTGTATAATAAAACCGAATCTCCTACTAAAATTGTCTATAAAGACAGATATATACAAATAACCATTCTCATTTGGTTAATAGCATTTTTGTTATTAATATATTTAAAAAAATGAAGCCAGATTTCATAAAAAATGTTTCTACATGGGGTAACTATCCCATCGTGAAAAAACTGTTCAAAGCAGAAGAAGATTACGGTAAAATAAGAGAATTTCTAAAACATAATAACGAAGTTATTGCGTACGGAAACGGAAGATGCTATGGAGATGCTGCCTTGGCTGAAGCTATGTTTTCTACAAAGAAATTAAATAAATTTATAAGTTTTGACCGTTTAAATGGCATTTTAGAATGTGAGTCTGGAGTTTTGCTTTCAGAAATTTTAGAAATCACGGTGCCTCAAGGTTACTTTTTAGCCATCACACCAGGAACTAAATTTATTACATTGGGTGGAGCGATTGCGTCAAACATTCATGGGAAAAATCACCATGCAGAAGGTGGTTTTTCGGAGTGTGTAATTGAATTTAAAATGATGGTAGAAGATGGCGAAATCATCACGTGTTCTAGAGAAGAAAATGCAGAGAAATTTTGGGCTACTTTCGGAGCAATGGGACTTACCGGAATTATTCTTTCTGCTAAAATTAAACTCAAAAATATAGAATCGGCATACATTCGTCAAGAATCAATTAAGGCTGAAAATCTAGACGAAATCTTCCAACTTTTCGAAGAATCAGAAGACTGGACTTATACCGTGGCCTGGATAGATTGCTTGCAAAAAGGTAAAAACATAGGCAGAAGTATTTTAATGAGAGGGGAGTTCGCGCTCAGAGCAGAGTTGCCCCAAAAATGGCAAGAAAATCCATTGAGATTAAAGAAAAAACTCAGTCCTACCATTCCGTTTTATTTTCCAAGTTTTGTATTGAATAGTTTTTCTGTAAGAGCTTTTAACTTTATGTATTTCAATAAACAAAGACAAAAAGAAGTGAAAAATTATATAGATTACGAGACTTTTTTCTATCCTCTAGATGCCATTAATGACTGGAATAAAATTTACGGAAAAGGTGGTTTTATTCAATACCAAATGGTGATACCAAAAGAAAAAGGAAAAGAAGGCATGAAAAAAATCTTAGAAACCATTGGTAGAAGTGGTCAAGGTTCGTTTTTAGCAGTTCTTAAACTTTTTGGCAAAGGAAATCCAGAAGCGTATAATTCTTTCCCATTTGAAGGTTATACCCTCGCCTTAGACTTTAAAATCAATAGAGAATTAAGACAATTGGTAGATAATTTAGATAAAATTGTAGAAGAATTTGGTGGTAGAATTTACTTGACCAAAGACAGCATGAGCAAATCTTCACTCACCAATTATCTGAAAAATGTAGACAGCTCTAAATTTGTTTCTCTTCAAAGCAAAAGAATAAAAAGAGGTTCTTAATCAAAAAAACTAAATCATTCATAACTAACTTATTGCACATGATTATTCTTGGTTCCACATCAGAAGTTGCACAAGCATTTGTAGAAAAAGCACTAGCTGCTGGTGAAAAATTCCCTAAAATTTATCTGGTTACTTCTAGCCGAGAAACCACAGAACGTTTTGCTAAGCATATCGATGTGAAATTTCTACAGCCATCAGAAATCATAGAATTAGATTTGACTCAAGAAATCAATTATTCTGTTTTTGAAAATGTAGACTCAGATTTGCTTTTCTGTGCTACTGGTTATTTAGGTTTGGGAACCGAAGATGGTTTGTATGATGATAAAAACACCGAGAAAATCATCGACATTAATTACGCAAAATTGGTTCCTGTAATCAATTATTTTGCTAAAAAAATGGAAAGCAAAAGAAGCGGAAACATCATCGCGCTTTCCTCTGTAGCAGGAGATAGAGGAAGACAGAGTAATTTTATCTATGGAAGTGCAAAAGCAGCTTTTACAGCCTATTTAAGCGGATTGAGAAATTATCTTTTTTCTAAAAAAGTTCATGTGATGACGGTAAAACCAGGTTTTATGGAAACCAAAATGACCGAAGGTTTACCACTCAATCCAAAGCTTACAGCAACACCAAAACAAGCGGCAGAATGCATTTATAAAGCCTATAAAAAGCAAAAAAACATAGTTTATGTTTTGCCAATTTGGAGATTAATCATGCTCATCATCATTCATATTCCTGAATTTATTTTTAAGAAATTGAAACTGTAAGTGAAACAAAAAATATTGTATAAATCAAATCTAATTTCTATTATGAATGTATTTTTCGTAATAGGAATTATTTTTTGTGGTTTAATGATAAAATTAACTTTTCATAGTGATTTTCCTGAAAGAGAATCAGAAGAGTTTTATATTGTTTTAATTATCACTTCTTTATTTGGAATAATGATTTTAGGTTGTTTATATTATTTGCTTAAAATTCAAATTCTAACCCTTACCAAAGAAAATTTAGTTTTGTCATATCTGTTTTTTCCTTATAAAATAAAAATTAAGTTTGATGATATAAAACAAATTAGACAAATTTCAAAAGAGGTTAAAACTTCTGGAACTCTTTTTTCAGAGGGAATTCATATCACAAATTCGTTTGAAACGTATATAGATTTAGAAAACGGAAAGTCTATTAAAACTTATGCGTTAAACAAATATGAATATCAAGAAGTTTTAAAATTAATAAGGAAACTAAAAACAGGCGAAGGTAAACTAGAAGTGTATAAGCAATCATGGATAATATTTCTTCTTGAAAATTTTATCGCTCTTGTATTTTTAATATTAGTTTTAGTTTTGACTATAGGATTGTCAAACGCTCTATTCTTTAATAACTAAATTTCTTAAATTCGCCAGCGAATACTTAATGTTTCTTAAGAATTTAATGTATTCTTAATGGTTTAATAATAATTTGATGAAAAAGCTATATCTGTTTGATTTTGATGGGACGATTACGTACAAAGACACCATGTTTTTGTATCTACAGTTTTATAATGAAAAAAAATATTTCTGGAATTTTCTGAAACATATTCCGCTATTTATTTTGGTGAAATTACACTTGGCAAATGCAGAAAAAGTGAAGAAAAGTTTCATCAGTTCTATTCTAAAAGGGGAAAGAGAAGAAAAAATCAAGAGAATTTCTCAAGATTTTATCGATAAATTTTATCCGAAAATCATCAGAGAAAACGCTTTAGAATTTATAGAAAATATTGATAAAGAACTTACAGAAAGTTACTTAATAACCGCTTCTCTTGATATTTGGGTGAGACCTTTTGCCGAAAAAATGGGAATGAAATTTTTGGCTACAGAAGCCCGTTTCGAAAATGGAATTTTCACTGGGCATTTCAAAACCAGAAATAACAACGGTAAAGAAAAAGTAAACCGAATTAAAAAAGAAATAGAAGGCAAAAAGTACGATAAAATCATCGCTTTTGGGGATACTTCAGGAGATTTGCCCATGCTTTCTCTCGCACACGAATCTCATTACAGATTTTTTCATTAATTTCGTCGCGTTAAATTCTAAAATTGAGAAATTAAGATTTTCTATCTTAATGCTCACAAATATTTCCTAAAAATGACACAGATATATTTAGATAATGCTGCTACTACACCACTTTTAGACGAAGTGATAGATGCGATGGTAGTGGTCATGAAAAACAATTTCGGGAATCCTTCTTCTACACATACCCTTGGTCAAGAAGCCAAAACGATTCTAGAAGAAACCCGTAGAAAAATTGCCACTTCTTTACATGTTTCCCCAGCAGAAATTATCTACACCTCTTGCGGAACTGAAGCCAATAATTTAATTCTGAAATCTGCGGTTGAAGATTTAAAAATCGAAAGAATTATTACCACAGAACTAGAACATAAATGTGTAGCAGAATCGGTAGAAAATCTCAAAAATTCTAAAAACGTAGAAGTAATCTACCTCAATGTCAATGAAAAAGGAGATGTAGATATAGATCAATTACAGCAGCTTTTGAAGTCTTCAGATAAAAAGACTTTGGTGAGTTTAATGCACGGCAATAATGAAATCGGTAATCTTTTAGACCTTGATAAAGTTGCAAATATTTGCAAAGAAAACGGAGCGTATTTTCATTCGGATACGGTTCAAACGATGGCACATTTGCCTTTGGATTTTTCTAAAACTTTAGTAGATTTTGCAAGTTGTAGTGCGCACAAATTCCATGGGCCAAAAGGTGCAGGTTTTGCTTTCATCAGAAAGTCTACTCATTTAAAAGCTCAAATTCACGGTGGAACTCAAGAGCGAAATTTAAGAGCTGGAACTGAAAACGTGGTAGGAATTGCAGGATTAGGAAAGGCATTTGAAATTGCTACTGACAATTTAGAAAAATTCTCTTCTCATATTCAAGAAATTAAGGATTACGCCATCCAAAGACTTTCAGAAAAAATTCCAGGAATTCTTTTTAATGGAAGAAGTGCAGAAAGTGATATGAGTCTTTATACGGTTTTAAGTGTTTCTTTACCTTCACAGAATCCGTTGATTGGGTTACAGCTAGACATGAAAGGAATTGCAGTTTCACAAGGAAGTGCATGTAGTTCTGGAGCAGCAAAACCATCATCTGTACTTTCTAAAATTTTAAGTGAAGAAACCCAGCAAAACACTACTCCGCTTAGAATTTCTTTTTCTCACAAAACAACAAAAGAAGAAATAGATGCGCTGGTTAATGCATTGGTAGAAATCTTGCGATTATAGAAAAAGATAATGGTTCGCATAGACAATACTTTTAAAAAATTGGCAAGAATATTGTAAATTTGTAACCTGAAATCAATAAATAATTAAAAACAAATATTAAAGAATTATGGCAGTAGAATTAACAGACAGCAATTTTCAAGAATTGGTATTAAATTCAGATAAACCAGTATTAGTAGATTTTTGGGCAGCTTGGTGTGGACCATGTAGAATGCTTGGACCAATCATTGAAGAACTTCATGATGATTTCCAAGGAAAAGCGATAGTAGGAAAAGTAGATGTAGATAATAATCAACAAGTATCTATGGATTATGGGATTAGAAATATCCCTACTGTTTTGATTTTTAAGAACGGAGAAGTAGTAGATAAATTCGTAGGTGTAGCTCCTAAAGCGGCTATTGCAGAGAAATTAAACGCATATTTGTAAAAAAAATATAATTGAAAATGAATGCTTTCCGTTTTGGGGAGCATTTTTTTTATAAAAATATTTGCAGTATTCAATAAAAGTTGTAATTTTGCCATCACGAAAAAAGAGCAATGTTCTTTAATTAAAAGATCCGGTAGTTCAGTTGGTTAGAATGCCGCCCTGTCACGGCGGAGGTCGCGGGTTCGAGTCCCGTCCGGATCGCAAAAAGTTTATCAATTACTTTTCAAAAAATTGATCCGGTAGTTCAGTTGGTTAGAATGCCGCCCTGTCACGGCGGAGGTCGCGGGTTCGAGTCCCGTCCGGATCGCAAGCAGAAATACAAAATCTAAAAAACCCTTTAAATGAAAATTTAAAGGGTTTTTGTTTTTTAAGACTTATATTTTTTGATAAGAAGTAAAATCTTAAAAAGAAATCAATAAAATTAAATTTTTCAAAAATAAATTAAGAAAATCTACAATGAAGACTAAACTATTTTTATCTATAGCCTTTTTGTTTACATCGATTATGCTTTTAGACGCGCAAGAAACTGCTACTGTTCAAATAAAAAATCCACCAGTAATTGTGGAAACTGTTTTTGGAGATAAAGCATTAGGATTTCAAACTACTTTTCAGAAAAAATTGACAAGTGCTCCTAAATTTGGAATATTTGCAGTAAGTGACATTATCGGAACATGGGATAAGGATGATACTGATGGTTATATGGTTCAAGGGAATATTACTTACGAGTTTACGAAAAATTTTAACTTAATGGGAGGTTTTCACATGGCTACAGGTGTAGATATCAGACCAGCAGTAGGAGTGATTTATTCTAAAGGCTCTCCAGATTATGTAATTGTTTTTAATCCGCGTTACTATATAGATGATAATGGAGAAGTGGAGGCTTTTTTAATGGGAGAGTATAAACCAAAACTTTCAGAAAATTGGAGATTTTATTCCAAAATTCAAGCGATGTATGCTGCACTTACCAATGAAGGTAATCCTCACACCAGAAGCTATCTTAGATTAAGAGCTGGTGTTAATTACAATGAAATTTCTTTCGGGTTAGCAAGTAATTTTGAATATTTTGGCCCACAAAAGTTTAACCAGAATAATTTTGGAGTTTTTGTATCTACCGCATTATTCTAAAAAAGTATGTTTAGTTTGTCTTTTTATGAAAATTAAGTTGGTAATTTTATAAAAATTTTAAAATGAAACTGGTTCATATCAAAGAAATTGTAGTAAGTGACGAGCATTTAGACCAAAATAATCATGTGAATAATGTTCAATATGTACATTGGGTAGAAGAAATGGCAAAAGAACATTGGGATATTTTAAAAAATAGTACTCCATTTGCAGATGATTTTTGGGTGCTTTCTGACCATCATATCCAGTATAAGAAGCAAGTTTTTAAGGGAGAATTGCTTACACTGAAAACATATCCCGAAAAACCAGAAGGAATAAGGCAACCCAGAAAAGTAGAGTTTTATAGAGGTGAAGAATTGGTAGTAGATTCTAGAACGCTTTGGATTCTGATGGATAGCCAGAATTTAAAAATTAAAAGAGTTCAAGATGATTGGTTAGAAAAAATATAGAAATTTCTAAACGCTCATTTCTCATCTATACTCACTTCCTTGAATGATGTTTCTTCTCTCCAGTTCAGCATCAATGTAATTTTGAATTTGAGACTTTTTTAAGCCCCATTTTGGTGCGATGAGCATATCTACATCAGATAAAGCAAAAAGTCTTTGTATGACGATGTCTGGCCTTAATTTTGGCAGAATTTCACAGAGAATGTCAGTGTATTCTTCCAAAGTGAAGAGCGGGAAGGGTTCTCTTTTGTATTTTACACCCATAATAGAGCCTTTTACGATGTGTAAGTGATGAAACTTCACGAAATTAATTTTCTCAAACATGTTAATTTCATCAGCATATTTTACAATCATTTCTCGTGTTTCGCCTGGTAAACCCAAAATGGTGTGAACGCAAACATCTAATGAAGAATTTTCTAAAAGTTTCATGGCAGAAATGAAATCTTCATGAGTGCAACCACGATTAAGATTTTGCAAAGTTTCGTTGTAAATAGATTCTATTCCCAGTTCTATATCTACCTCTAAACCTTTGTTTTTATAACTTTCTAGAAGTGTTACAATCTCTGCATTAATACAATCAGGGCGTGTTCCTACGGATAAACCTACAATATTTTCTGAATTTATTTTTAACGCTTCATCGTACAATAATTTTAGTTCTTCTACTGGCGCATAAGTATTAGAATTAGGCTGAAAGTAAATAATAAATTTTTCTGCTTTATAATTTTGAGTAGCGTTTTCCATGCCGTGTAAAACCTGTTCACGAATAGAATCTAGATTTCTAGAAGCAGGAGTAAAAGAATCTGTATTGCAATAGGTACAACCGCCATAACCTTTGGAGCCATCTCTGTTTGGGCAGGTAAAGCCACCGTCTACAATGGCTTTATACACGCGCTTTCCTTGATATTTTTCTCTGAGGTAAGCACTGTAATAATTATAGTTTTTTTCTCCGTAAGCAAGCGTTTTGACAGACATTTTAAAATGAAGTTAATGCGATTTGGTTTTTGGTCGATTCAGTATGGAATTTTCTGCAAAATTTTTGAGTTGTTCCATTTCGGTTTTTGCTTTTTTCTGACCGATTTTTGTTGCCAAAAAAGTAAACAATAATAAAACCAATGCAAAGATAGCAAGATAAATTGCCCACGGAAAATCATTGCTATTAATTTGTTTTGTAACAACCCAAATGGTGATAAAAACCATGAAAATAATAGAAAAAATAAAGTAAAGGAACATAAAAAAAGTCCAAACGGCTGCACTTGGACCAAAAGTTCCTCTGATAATGGTTTTTTCATCTTCCTTTTCTGCTCTGAGAGAAAGATAAGGTTTCCAAAATTCATTATGAGCAGTTTTTACCCAAATAGAAGCCACTTCTTTATTAATGTTTCCCTGGATTTCAGTGTTTTTTTGAAGTTTGGTTTTTAAATTCAATTCAAAATCCTCTTTACTCAAATCAGTTTCTAATTTGAATCGAGGTCTGGTTCTGATGGTATTGAGTTTTTTATCCATTAATTTTCTTGATAAGGAATAGGGTCTTTTAGAACAAATTCTTTGATTAAAGTTAATGAATTTCTTAGAAGTTTTAGGGTAATTGTTTTTTCTTCTTCAGACATAAAAATCTCATTGATTTGTTGAAGTGTCATATCAGAAGTCTTTTTGCCATTGATTTCTAAGAGTTTGTCTCCTTTTTTTATCTCTGCTAAAAACCCTGGTGAGTTTTCTCTAACTCCTGCAATAGAATACTCTGGTTTTAATACAAATTTGTATTGAAATTCACTGGTGTTTTGTATTCTAATGGTGGTTCCCTTTTCGTTATTAGACTCTGGAAGTGTAGGAATATCTACTTTTACAAGGTCTTTTTCCCATTTCATCCTATCATGTTTGATGTCTAAACCGCTCATGTTAAATCTGAAAGGTTCTTTGATAGATTTGTTCTTTTTAATGAAAAATACGCTATTTTGATAGTCAAAACCAATGGTGAATCTTTTTAGAACATCTGCACCTATAGAGCCTATTCTTTCTTTTACGAAATTCATAGATTTTACTGATTCTTCGCTAGGCATAGCTACAATTGGTGTATTTAGAATGTTGTTTCCTAGTTTCAGTGCATGAATTCTGCTGCGTTTTCCATAGATATCTCCATTGAATCCTCTTCCTAAAAAATCGTCTATATTAGGTTTGTTATAATTGAAATTGGGAATTCTATTAGGGAACAGCCACATAGCATCACTATTTCCTAAATCGATGAGCATTTTTGCTGGGAAAAAATCTTTGGTTTGTTGTACTTCGGCAATGTGATAAGGTTTTTTAGCCTCAATACTCATAGGTAGTTTTTCAAATTTTCTAAAGTTTTTTTCAGAATAGAATTTTCTATTGTAAACAGTAATGAGATGCTTTTCAAAATCTATTTTTATAGGATTGTTTTTAAAAAAATGATAACCAATAATACCATTAACAGGGATTCCTACATGAGAAGAGAAGTTGAAATCTTCATCTAAGATGATATAAATTTCGTGACTGAAATCAACTAAAGTTTTATTGACTTCTACTTTGTTTTTCGTAGATTTTATGCCTTCTATATAATTGCTTCCTCCTAACCCTGTAAATCTTATTTTTTCTACGTTTTCGAAGACTACTTCTTTATTTTCTAAGCTAAAAAGTAAAGTTTCGGAAACGCCAGTGTCTAATAAAAAAGTAAGGTTTACATTATTGACTTTTAAATCCAGAAAAACTAAATTGTTGATTTGCCGAAAAGGAATATTTACCTTTTTCTTATCCTCTAATATCTGAAAGCCATCTTGAGCATTGATGGATAAAGAAATAATCAGAAAAAGAAAAGATAAGATTTTCATAGTCTGAAATTACAAAGAATATTTTAATAAAATTCAAAATATTTTGTGGACATAAAAAACTCCTCAGAATTTCTGAGGAGTTTTAGTATAAATTAATTTTCAGTCTTCCATCTTTCGATTTCTGACTTCCAAATTTTTAGTATCTGTAGTATTCTGGTTTGAAAGGACCTTCTACTTCTACACCAATATATTTAGCTTGTTCTGGAGAAAGTGTTTCTAACTCTACACCTAATTTTTTAAGGTGAAGTGCTGCTACTTTTTCATCTAAATGTTTTGGTAACATGTACACTTTGTTTTCGTAAGCTTCAGAATTTGTCCAAAGTTCAATTTGAGCTAAAGTTTGGTTGGTAAATGAGTTAGACATTACAAAACTTGGGTGACCAGTTGCACAACCAAGGTTTACCAATCTACCTTCTGCTAAAATGATAATTTCTTTACCATCTACATTGTAAATATCTACTTGTGGTTTTACTTCAGTTTTGGTATTAACATAGTTTTCGTTTAACCAAGCCATGTCAATTTCGTTATCAAAGTGACCAATATTACAAACGATGGTCTTATCTTTCATTTTTTTGAAATGTTCAGCTCTAACAATATTAAAGTTACCAGTAGTAGTGATTACAATATCAGCATTTTCGATTACAGTGTCTAGTTTTTTCACTTCGTAACCTTCCATAGCAGCTTGTAAAGCACAGATTGGGTCTATTTCTGTAACAGTAACGATAGAACCAGCTCCTCTAAATGAAGCAGCAGTACCTTTACCTACATCTCCGAAACCACAAACTACAACTCTTTTACCAGCTAGCATTACGTCTGTCGCTCTTCTGATTGCATCTACAGCAGATTCTCTACAACCATATTTGTTATCAAATTTAGATTTAGTAACAGAATCATTTACATTTATTGCAGGCATTACTAGAGTTCCGTTTGCCATTCTTTCGTATAATCTGTGAACACCAGTTGTAGTCTCTTCAGAAAGACCTTTGATTCCAGCAGTTAATTCTGGGAATTTATCAAAAACCATGTTTGTTAAGTCACCACCATCATCTAAAATCATGTTTAATGGTTTTCTGTCTTCTCCAAAGAAAATCGTTTGTTCAATACACCAATCGAATTCTTCTGCATTCATTCCTTTCCATGCGTAAACTGGGATTCCAGCAGCAGCAATAGCAGCAGCAGCATGATCTTGAGTAGAGAAAATATTACATGAAGACCAAGTTACTTCTGCACCAAGGTGAACCAAAGTTTCGATGAGAACAGCAGTTTGAATAGTCATGTGAAGACAACCCGCAATTCTAGCCCCTTTTAATGGTTGAGAAGGACCATATTCTTCTCTTAACGCCATTAAACCTGGCATTTCTGCTTCGGCAAGTTGAATTTCTTTGCGTCCCCATTCTGCTAGGGAAATATCCTTAACTTTGTAAGGTAAATATTGAGTTTTAGTTTCCATTAATTGAAAAAATTTTTGCAAAAATACAATATATTTTTTTAAAAAATTTGAAATAATTACAGTTAAAATCTATCATAGTAATTCACTAAAAAACTCCACTATAGAAAAATCTATAGCAGAGTTTCGGTTGATAGAAAAAAAGAATATTTTATTTCCAGCCTCCGCCTAAACTTTTATAAATTTCGACTACAGAGGTGAGTTGGTTTTTTTGTGCTTCTACAAGTTCTATTTTAGCATCTAGTAAATCTCTATTATTCATCAATACTTCAAGATAGTCTGCTCTAGAATTTTTGAAAAGAAGTTGAGCAATGTCTATTGATTTTTCTAATGCTTTACTTTCTTGGTTTTTTAATTCATAATATTGATTAAGGTTTTTGATTTTTGACATTTTGTTAGAAACCTCTAGGTAAGCGTTCAGTATGGTTTTATCATATTCATACAATGCTTCTAACTGTTTAGCATTGGCATACTGAAAATTGGCTTTAATTGCAGATTTATTAATCAGTGGTCCTGCTAATTCACCAGCAAGGTGATAGGCTACTGATTCTGGAAATTTTACCAAATAACTTGGTTTAAAGGCTTCTAACCCTAGCGAAGCAGATATTCCCAAAGAAGGGTAGAACTCTTTACGAGCCACTTCTACATCTAATTTTGAAGCGGTAAGTTCATATTCTGCTTGTCTAATATCTGGTCTGTTTTCCAGCAATTGAGAAGGAATTCCTGTAAAAATTTGTTCAGGAAGAGGAGGCATCATATTTTCGGTAGAGCGTTCAATATTTTGCGGAAATCTTCCCGTTAAAGCATTAATTATGTTTTCTTTTTCGGTAATGTCTTGTTTGATTACATATTCTTCGGCTTTTGATTTTGCTAATTCTGCTTCGAATTTTTTCACAGCTAATTCGGTAGTTGCCGCTGCTTCTTTTTGAATTTTTGCTATTTCTAGAGCTTTTTCATTAATCTGAATATATTGATGAATAATATCTAACTGGCGGTCAAGAGCAATAAGTTCATAATAATTATTTGCAATTTCTGCAATTAAATTGGAGAGAATGAAATTTTTTCCTTCTACAGTAGAGAGATAATGTGCCACTGCAGCATCTTTTTCGTCTCTTAACTTTTTCCAGATATCTATTTCCCAACTTGCATTTAACCCACCTTCATAATTAAATAGTGGGTCTGGAATAGGTTGGTCTCCTTCCATTTTGGTACTTGCATCACCAGCGCCTTCACTGGTGTATCTTCCTGCTTTTTTTACGCCAATAGAGCCACCCACATTTACAAAAGGAGATAGTTTCCCTTTTTGATAAAGAACATTGCTTTTGGCCATTTCTATTTCTTGATAAGTTTTCATCAGCTCTTGGTTATTGGCCAAAGCTGTTTCTATCAATTTTTGAAGATTTTGGTCTGTGAAAAACTCCTTCCAAGGATTATTTCCTATGTTTCTTGTTCCATCATTGGTAGATTGAGCGAAATTTTTAGGGAGATTTTCTTTCGTTTCATCTTTAATCACAGTAGGCATAGGAGCTTTACAACCTATTAATAATATGGTGAAAAAAGAAAGGCTTATGTTTTTATAAAATCGGTTCATTATTGTCAATTTCTTCGGTTAAAGGATTTTCGTCTTCGTGTTCTGCCATTCTGAGTTTATCTGAAATTGTTCCGAAAAGGAAGTATAAACCTGGAATAATGATAAGTCCAAAAACGGTTCCTATCAGCATTCCTCCAGCTGCTGCTGTTCCTATGGTTCTGTTTCCTATAGCTCCCGGTCCAGTTGCTATTGCTAGTGGTATAAGCCCAGCAATAAATGCAAATGAAGTCATCAAAATAGGTCTAAAACGTAAAGTAGCGGCTTGTATAGCTGCTTTGGCAATTTCTTCTCCAGCAGCTCTTCTTTGTACAGCAAATTCTACAATTAATACTGCATTTTTTCCCAATAAACCTATGAGCATAATCATGGCAATCTGTGCATAAATATTATTTTCTAAACCAAATAATTCTAAGCACAAAAACGCTCCGAAAATCCCAATTGGTAAGGATAAAATAATAGGTAATGGTAAAACAAAGCTTTCGTACTGTGCTGATAAGATGAGGTAAACAAATCCTAAACATACCAAGAAAATATAAATAGCTTCATTTCCTCGGCTTACTTCATCTTTAGAAATACCTGCCCAATCGATGTCAAACCCTCTAGGTAAAGTTTTTTCGGCCACTTCTTTTATGGCATTAATCGCTTCACCACTACTGTATCCTTCAGCGGGATTACCACTTACCTCAGAAGAATTGTAAAGATTATGACGAGTAATTTCAGACATTCCATATACTTTTTCTAAGTGCATAAAATCTGAATAAGGAACCATTTGGTCTTTATCATTTTTAGTGTATAATTTGAGTAAATCTTGTGGCAATGCACGATATTGTGGCCCAGCTTGAACAATAACCTTGTAAGGTCTGTCAAATCTTATAAAACCCGTTTCGTAATTAGACCCAATAAGTGTAGAGAGATTATCCATGGCTTTTCCTACGCTTACTCCTTTTTGCTCTGCCATATCATTATCTACTCTCATCATGTACTGAGGGAAACTTGCGGAATAAAAAGAAAAGGCATTACCAAGTTCTGGTCTTTTTTTAAGATCTTCTACAAATTGTTTGCTCACTTCTTCCATTTTATGATAATCACCACTACCAGCTTTGTCTAATAAACGAAGTTCAAAACCTCCTGCTGCTCCATAACCTGGGATAGAAGGTGGCTGGAAAAACTCAATATTAGCTCCTGGAATTTCTTTGGCAATCTCTTCTAACTGTTCTATGATTTCTGTAGCAGAATGTTTTCTCTCACTCCAGTTTTTAAGATTAATTAGACAAGTCCCAGTATTAGAACTTGTTCCTTCGGTAAGAATTTCGTACCCGGCTAATGAAGAAACAGACTGTACGCCTTCTATCTTTTTCGTTTTTTTCTGCAGGTCTAAAGCGATTTTATGTGTTCTCTCTAAGGTAGAGCCTGGCGGAGTTTGTACTATGGCGTAAATCATTCCTTGGTCTTCTCCAGGGATGAATCCAGAAGGAACCTTGTTGCTCAAGAAAAATGTTCCCAAACAAAAAATCAACAATATCGGAAGGGTAAACATTTTTTTTGTGACAAATTTTTGAAGTAATCCTTCGTATTTATTTGCACCTCTGTTGAAGAAATTATTAAACTGATCTAGAAAATTATTGACAGGTGTTTTCTTTCTTTGTTTTCCGTGATTATTTTTGAGAATTAAAGCACACAGAGCAGGGGTTAAAGTAAGTGCAACTAAACCAGATAGGATAATTGCGGAAACCATAGTAATGGAAAATTGTCTATAAAAAACACCTACAGGTCCAGACATGAAAGCAATAGGGATAAATACAGATGCCATTACCAAAGTGATGGCAATGATTGCGCCACTTATTTCGTGCATGGCTTCTTCAGTAGCTTTTAACGGAGAGAGATTTTTTTCTTCCATCTTGGCATGTACTGCTTCTATCACTACTATGGCGTCATCTACTACCACCCCAATTGCCATAACTAACGCGAATAAGGAAATAAGATTTAAGGTAATCCCAAATGCAGACATTACTGCGAAAGCTCCAATTAATGAGACGGGAACGGCAAGTGTAGGAATAATGGTTGAACGTAAATCTCCTAAGAATAAGAATACAACAATTGATACCAGAATAAACGCCTCGAAAAGAGTATGAACTACTTTTTCCATAGAAGCATCCAAAAATCTGGAAACATCATAACTTATTTCATAATGCATACCTTTTGGGAAGTCTTTTTTTTCTAATTTGGTCAAGAGTTCTTTTACATCTTTAATTACTTGACTCGCATTAGAGCCATAAGATTGCTTAATGGTAATTGCTGCAGAAGGTTTCCCGTTTAAGGTAGAGTAGATATCATACATCATGCTTCCAAATTCTACCTCTGCTATGTCCTTTAACCTTACAAATTCACCATTAGAATTCGCTTTTATAATAATATTCTTGTATTCTTCTTCTTTGGTAAATCTACCGGGATATTTGATGACGTATTCGAAACTTTGTGAGACTTTACCAGAACTTTCGCCAGTTCTACCCGGAGAAGCTTCTAAACTTTGTTCGTTTAAGGCTTCCATTACTTCATCAGCAGAGATGTTGTAAGCAGTCATTCTATCTGGCTTTAACCAAATTCTCATGGCGTACTGTCGGTCTCCTAAAATATCAGCAAAACCTACACCGTCTATTCTTTTGAGTTCAGGAAGAATATTGATATCTGCATAGTTGAACAAGAATTTTTGGTCTGCTTTCTTGTCATTACTGTAAAGATTTACATACATCAACATGTTGGGCTCTTCTCTGGTGATTTTCACCCCTTCTCTTACTACAATTGGCGGAAGTTTATTAACTGCAGACGAAACTCTGTTCTGTACATTTACTGCAGCAATATTAGGGTCTGTTCCTAGGTTAAAAACCAATTGTATAGAGCCTTCTCCGTCATTTCCAGCATCAGAAGTCATGTATTTTAAACCCGGAACTCCATTGAGAGATTGTTCTAGCGGAATGATTACAGATTTTACCATTAATTCATTATTAGAACCAGGATATTCTACTGTAATATTTACTTTGGGCGGCGAAATAGATGGAAACTGCGTCACTGGCAATTCTATGAGGGCAAGCGCACCGAGAAAAACTACAATCAATGAAATGACTATAGAGAGAACGGGTCTTCTTATATATTTATTAAACATAATTTTTTAAAGGATTTATGAAGTTAATTCGCTTTTATTTTTAAAGATTTGAAAACTTCTTGAGGGTTTACAAATTTTATTTGCACGTGTTGATTGTCTTTTACTTTTTGTACGCCTTCTAGCAAGAATTTTTCATTTTCTTGAAGTCCGTTTGAAACCACGTAAATGTCTGGTAGCTCATGAGCAATAGTTATTTCTCTAGACTTTATTTTTCTGTTTTGGTCTACTACAAAGACATATGTTTTGTCTTGAATTTCGTAAGTCGCTTTTTGTGGAATCTCTAGAACATTCTCAAGAGGCAATGACATTTTTATTTTTCCTGTTTCGCCATTTCTCAGTAATTGATTAGGGTTAGGGAACTTAGCACGGAAAGCTATATTTCCTGTTTCACTATCGAATTCACCTTCTATGTTTTGAATAAATCCTTTTTCTGGAAATAACTCACCGTTTGCCATGACCAGATTCACTCCTTTGTCACCTCTTTCTGCGGCATGCATTTGATAGTTAAGATATTCTGGTTCAGAGAGGTTGAAATAAGCGTAAATGCCAGAATTATCTGATAATGAAGTAAGTAAATCTCCTTCGTCTACCAAACTCCCTAATTTTAAAGGAATCCTATTGATAATCCCTGAAAATGGAGCTCTAATGGTGGTAAAAGATAATTTGGTCTGAGCCAGTCTTAATTCTGCTCTTGCTGCATCTAGTTTTGCTTTTGCCATTCTTTGTTCGTTTCTAGAAACTACATTATTTACAGCTAGTTTGGTTGCGTTTTCTAGTTCTATAATAGATTGGTCTACTTCCGCTTTTGCTTTCATCACTTCTGCCTGAAGAATTTGAGGCATAATTTGAAACATAGGTTGTCCTGCATGTACATATTGGCCTTCGTCTACGTATATTTTTTGTAGAAATCCTTTTTCCTGAGCACGAATTTCAATGTTTTTAGCAGATTGAATTTTGGCTACATATTCTTTAGTAATATCTGTATTTGTTTTTAGGGGAATAGTAGCTGGATAAATGGAATTTTCTACTTTCTCTTCTTTTTTTTCTGAACAGCTAAATGCCAGTAATAATACCATTAGACTTACTAATGATGTGAATTTTTTGATCATCATATGATTGAAAATTTATGAAATTTAAAATGGTAAAGTGCACATAATCAATGTTTAATGACTTATGTGTAATGAGGTTTTTCTCTTAAATAAGAGAAATTTTAAGAAGGGGAAAATAGAAAAATCAAATTCGTAGATTACGAATCAGAATGTAAATTTTAGATTGTAGAGTGAGTAAGGTCTTGTTTCTTAATTCTATTTTTTTCCAAATAAAATCTGTAGGAATATTAAAATTAAGATGATAAAGATGATCTGCTAGAGAAAAATCAGAGAAACCTCCAGAATGTGAAAGCTCTTCTTCGTCTAACTCAAAAACTACATTGTCTAAATTTTGTGTTTCATCTGAAACACTTATAAAATTATTGCCTTGTAAATGTTTTTCTATGTTTTTGTGAGAAGAAACATTTTCAACAGCAAACGTTTTAGGAAATACATGAAGTTTTCCTCCTACTAATAAAAGTAAGAGAATATTGGTAATGATAAATTTAGACCAAGTCTTCACGCAGTAATTATTTCAAGGGACAAAATTACTATTATATTGAATAGTTAAATCATGATTAACAAAAATTAACATTCTTAAACTTTTAAATTAAACGTTTTAAAAAATTATAGAATTGAAATTATTTAGTAATTTTACCGTAAAATAAATATATGCCTTTCTATCATGATTATTCTGATGAAAATGCTGTAATTCTTTATTGGAAGTATAGTGATGATGACGAATTTAACGCAGAAGAACTCATAGAACCCGAAAATCTGGAAAAAGCCAAAGATTATCATCCCAAAAAGTTATTAGAACATTTGATGGTAAGAAAAATGCTAAAAATGCTACTTCCAGAGCACAAAATTCTTTATAAAACCATCGGCGAACCTTATCTCTGGCCAGATTCAGCACACATTTCTATCACGCATTCTTTTCCATTTGCTTCTCTAGCGGTTTCTAAAAACAGAGTAGGAATAGATTTAGAGAAAATAAATTCTAAGATTCTAAGAATCAAGCATAAATTTCTACACGAATCAGAACATGTTTGGACTCAAAATAGAGAAAACGAAGTAGATCTATTGACGATTATTTGGGTAATCAAAGAAAGTCTTTACAAGGTACACTTGTCTAAATATTGGTCGTTAAAAGATCATTATCAAATATTTCCTTTTGATATCAATAACCTTTCTGAAATAAAGTGCAGAGTTTTTGATGATTTTTTCAGTCATGATTTTACTGCAAAAGTTTTTAAAATAGAAGATTTTTATTTCGCCATTGTAGAAGAAAACCGCGATTTAGAAGATTAATCAGTTACTTTTTCTGCAATTTTTCTTTGGTCACGAGCCTGATTATAAATAAGTTCTAGCAATTCTCTGATGTTTTTGAGCTCAGTAAGATGAGAAATATTTTTAGGATCTCGTCTGTCATAGAATTCATTTTCGGTGATTTCTTCTTTTCTTTTTTCTAAAAGTTCATTCACCAAATCTTCTGGCGTGAGCTTGCTTTCTGCAAAATCATCTTTTTTAATTTCTTGTTTTTGCAAAATAGCGATGGTGCGAGAAAGTTCAGCATTAATCTTATTTTTCCAATTTTCGAAGTCTATTTCACGATAAACTGTGTTTTTTTGTGCATACTGAGAAAGAGATGCGCTGTAAGCGGTAAAGAGGTGAGAAGTGGTCACAAATTGGTGTACGTTTTCTAAATTTTTCTGTTGACCTTTTGGGTCAGAAAGCATTTTCTGGAAATTATCAGAAAGGTTTGCCAAACTCACTACAGCGTGTTTTCGGCTGATTTTATAGTCTTGAATGGCGATACTTTTTTGCTGAAGAATTTCAATGATAGTATTTAAATATTTATGATTGGCAAGGATGTAATTCAGCATAAAAGTTTTGTTTTTCTGATGTTCCCAAACGGGTAGAACCAGGTAAGAAACTAGAAAAACAATTACACCTGCAATTGCAGTGTCAATCAATCTTTCGATAAAAAGTTCTGAAAATTCTCCTGGTTTTAGGAAGTTGAACATCAAGAAAATATAAATCGTCATGAAGAATACAGACCATGCATATTTATCTTTGAGTAAACTGAAGGTGAGAACCAAACAGATTAAGAAAATCACAAATTGTGCAATAGGATTCGTGAGGAAATAAATGACAAACAATCCAGCAGCGGCTCCGCCGATTGTTCCGTATAATCTAAGAATGTTTCGGTGTTTGGTAATGCTGTAAGCAGGCCTCATAATCGCCAAAATGGTAATGAGAATCCAGAAAGTCTTTTGAATATGAAAAATTTCGATTTTGGAAATAGTGTAAGCTACTAATAATGCAGTAGTTATTCTTACGGCATGTCTGAAATGATTAGACTTGATAGAGAAATTTTCCAGAAAAACCTTTGAGTTAAGTTTTTCTTCTTTTTGTACAAATTTTTCTAAATCTAATCCTGTAGAAAGGCTTTTTGCTAATTTAATATCTTGAGATTTTAAAAGATATATTTTTTGAGTCTCTTCTGAAATGGCAGAAATTCTATGCATGATTTGTCTTAAAATCATGAAATCTTCTAGCGTTTCAGCATTCATGTGTTGGTTTCTGAGTTGGTAGTATTCTTCGTGCAGGGCGTGAACTTCTGCAGAAATATCAGAAATGGGTGAGGTTTTTAAACCTCCTTGAATAGAGATTCCTATGTGAACTAATTCATTGGATAGTAAATTGAGGTAATTGTGAATTTTTTCTAAAATATTTTTATTGCCAAAAGTATTTTGAAGTTTTCGATAGTCGTTGGTTGAGGTCAATAAAATCTCATAAAGGTCTAAGGAATTTAAGAAAAGCTGCATCAGTAATCTACTGGTAGAAGTAGATTCTCTGACGATTTGTCGGGTTTTGAAAACTACTTCTCTTGTTGCTTCTTGGTGTTCTTTGATTCTAACTTGTAATGCGAAAATTTGCTTATAAAGAGAATCAAAATCTGGCTTAGAATGGTAAAATTGAGCTTTCAGTTTCAAATAATTACCCAATTCTATATAATTTTCGCCAATCATTTGTTCTGCCAGTTTATAGGGTTTAATAACCGTTACCAGCATGAAAACCAAGATAAACCAAATTCCGCCTAAGGTAAAAATTATGGCATTATAAAATGCAGAATGACCACCTGGAGCCCCATCTATAAAAATCGCTAAAACCACTAATGTAAGGGAACCTACAGCTGCTAAACGCTGTCCGTAAACGCCTAACATGGTAAAAAACATACCAAATAAAATAATTTCTAGAAAGATAAGCGGTGGAAAATTTTTTACTAATCCTGCAATGAGGGAAACAAAAAAGTAAAATCCTACTGCAACAATAAGTGCATTTCTTCTTCGGTGAAAAGGACCTGTAGAATCCGTAAGTGCTAGGAAAAGGGTTCCTAATGGGAATAAGAAAAATTCTTTCAGCAAACCTAAATATGCCAAAATAATACTCGGGATTACAACGGCTAAAGCAATTCTAGTTCCTGAATAGATGTATTGACCAGTGATAAATTTTTTAAGTTCCGAAGCATAATTCATTTTGCAAAGATAGCAATTGTCTCGGAAGTCTGATGGGTATTAAATGTTACTATACTTTGAATTTTTACTAAAAAAACAAGCGCCGAATTGAAAATTCGGCGCTATTATTAAAAAGATTTTAATCTTCTACAACTTCTGCATCTGGTGCATTTTTCTTAACAGATTCTATACCGTTTTCTCTAGCTGCTTCAGATTCGTAGAGTTCACTCGTACCTATGATTTGCCCGTTTCCAGCTTTTAAGTTGAACATTGGTTTACCATTGTTACTTACTTTTCGCTCATATTTTGCATCATCTGGAGCATTTTTTTTCACAGATTCTACACCGTTTTCGCAAGCTGCTTTGGTGGTGTAAACTTCGCTGGATAAAATTACTTGTCCGTTTCCAGCTTTAAGGTCAAATTTAAAGCCAGTTGCTGTGGTTTTCATTACAAATTTTCCCATAATCTTTTGAAATTTAGTGATATTCAAAGTTATAGAAAATAAAAAAAATCTCAATGTTAAATTGAGATTTTTTAAAATTTATTTCAAAAGATGTTAATAATCTTCATTGTTATAAGATTCTTCGCCAATGTTCCAAGTAAGGCCAAATCTTAAGGTATTATCAAGAGCGGTGTTTACTTTAGAAGTATTGATGAGGTAAGATAAATCTAGGCCAAAAGAGTTGTAATTAAGACCTACACCCACGGTAGCAAATTGTCTTGCTCCTTGAATTTCACTCTCTCTGAAATAACCAGTTCTCACAGAAAAAGCATTATCGTAAGAGTATTCTAAAGAACCGCTATACATGATGCTTTCTTTATTGCTAAAAGATTTACCAATTCCTTCTATTACGCCTACATTTGGAACGTTTCCTGTGCTGTCTGGACCTGGAACGAGTAATTTAGAAGCTTCTAAAGTCAAACCAACTTTGTTTACTTCGTCTAAAAACAAATCGTAACCAGCACCTAATCTAAAAGTAGTAGGTAAATATGAACGTGAATTTTCGTCACCTGTGTAGTCTAATCTTGGGCCTAAATTTTGAATTGCCCAACCTGCTCTTACTCTTCCTTCGTAATCACCAAAACTGGTATGTTTGAAAGTCTGTAAATAACCAGAAACGTCTACTGCAAATGAATTGGCTGGTTTAAGAGAGCTATCTGTGTTAAATCCTCCAGATAAATCAGAACGGATGTATCTACCAGTTACCGCCATAGAGTAAGTATCAGATAATTTTAAAGCATAAGCTACATCTATTGAAAATTCATTAGGTTTTGCAGTTCCTTCATTTACTACTTCGCTTCCTACTAATCTGGTAAGGTCTACAGAACCCATGTTAAAGTAGTAAATACTTGCAGAAAGTGAAGAACGATCTTCTTCTCCTAACATGGTATTAAAACCTAAATACATTAAAAATACATCGTTGGTAAGTTTTCCCATCCATGGAGTATAACTTACTGCAGCAGAAGATGTATTTCTACTAAATGGATACTTAGAAGCATTCCAAAATTGTGAAAAAGCATCTGCGCTTGTTGCTACACCTTGGTCTCCTAAACCTCCAGCTCTAGCATCTGGAGAAATCCTTAAAAAAGGAGCTCCTGTAAGCACAGGATAAGTATTTTGTGCCATCGCCAAACTTCCGATTCCAATACTTAGCCCTAAAAAGAGTTTTTTTGTTAATTTCATATTTGTTTTTTCTATTTTAAAATCACTAATTTTTCTACTAAAGAGGCAGTTCCTTTACATTTTTCTTGATTTTGACTCTTTACTAAAACTTTGTAAATGTAAGTTCCTTTTCCTACAGGAGCACCAAAATCATCATTTCCGTCCCATTCTATGGCAGTTCTGTGTGTTCTATATCCTTCTAAAAATGGAGTAGAAGTAACAGTAGTACTGAATGTTCTTACTAATTTTCCTGTAATGGTATAGACTTGAACATTTACATCTAAAACATCATCACAATTGTGCTCAAACTGTATATAGGTCTTACTGGTAAAAGGATTCGGCCAATTTAGTAATTTTTTAATAACTAAATTTTCGGCTTCTGGATCTCTTACTACAAAGTTTAACGTTTGAGTAGTCGAATTATTGTTAATGTCCCAAACTTTAAAGGTCAGTTGGTGATTTCCTGGTTTTAGATTTTGGAAAGGATAGAGTACAGAGCCTTTTTGATAATCTAAGAAAGAAGCATTGATGCATCCGTTTCCTGTTCCTGGGGTGTAGAAATCATTTAAAACGGTAGTATTAATGACTTCGCCGTCAAGAACTACGGTGATGTCATGACCAATTCCTGAACCAGTAGAGTTAATTCCTGTATTGTCTGTTACACATGCCAATAGGTTAGGATTAGAGTCTGTAATTCCTCCATCTACAAAATTGGTGTTATTTAAGTACAACTGAACTTTTGGAACTTCATTATCATTAATCCCATTAGGATTGATATCTCCTATTTTTTGTGTTTTATTATTGAACACATCAAAAACATTATTATCTGCATAAGCCAATATTCTACCGTCTCCCACAGTATAATTGATGTCTTTTGGCATATAGAATTCTACGGTAAAAGTTCCATTAACAACTGTTCCAGAAGCTTTCACAATCGGGCTTCCTTCTTCAAAATAATTAAGAATTGGTGTTAAGTTTCCATCATTGTTGAGGGTCTTCTTGGCTAATTTTTTATCAAAAATATTGATGACTATTTTACCGTTAAACGTATTGTCAATAGCTCCTGACTGATTATTAATGTGACCCGTAATTTTTACAAAATCTAGCGCTCTTAGTTGGCCAACAACAGGTGAATCAATATTGTCTATGGTAATGAGATTTTTGGGTCTGCTCAATTTAAGGGCCGGATCACCCAAAAGATTTACTTTTAAGTGGTTAGAATCTACTCCATATTCCCTTTTTGCAGTAAGGAAAGCATCTCCAATAGACAAAAAGTCGTTATTAAATAATTTGAAAAGATTTCTGGTAAAGGTTTCTGTAAATAGTCTTCCGTATACGGTAGCAATCGCCCTAGAAGAGGTAATCATAGAATTGGCTCCACCTTGTGGTAGTTTCATGACTTGCTCACCAGCAGATGAAGTGTTATGATCATCCCAAAGTGTAAATTCGCAGGTAATGGTACTCATAAAAGGAAATCTGCTGTATGCGTTATTGTAATTATTAAAAGCAGCAATTTCTTGAGTGGTAAGAACTCTTTCCTGTGCCCATCCATTGATTCCTCCGTGTCCGAAATAATACAAGTATAAACTGTTGCTCATGGCATTGGTAATGGCTTGATTTACTTGCGGAAATCTTTGTCCACCAGCTGTACTTTGACCAGGAAAAGCATCTAAATATAATTTTTTGACATTATATTCAGGTTTATCTGTATTTCCTTCAAAATTATTGGCCAAGACCAAGTTCATCACATCATGGAAAGTTCCTCTAAGATATGGGTTGCTACTGGTGTCTACACGGCTGTCTTGGTCGTCATCTACCACAAAATTCATTTTTAATCTCCAATCACCGAAAGGCGAGGACTGACCAGGGATTGCATTGTAATAGGAAAGCGTTTTGTCTACTAAATTTTTAGCCTCAGCAATATTTTCTGCAGGAAGTCTTCCTACTGGGATATCTGGGAGTATAGCATATATGTAATTGGTGTTTTGTGGATTGGTCATCCCAAAATAATCATCCGTTACGAATGATGCTTCAAAGTTTTCACTGTAATCACTTTGGTAACTAGGGATGTAATTTTTATTATTGGTTGTAATGTTTCTAAAATCAAACGTAGTGTCTCCTAGAATAAGTACGTATTTTAGCGTTCCCGATGGGGTATTTAATTGGGTGATGAAATCTCTGATCGCTGTTAAATCTTGTCCACCAGAAGAAAATTCATTGTAAATTTTTTTTACATCTGCTACTTCTACATGATAATTTTTTTGAGTTCTGTAATAATTGGCAATTCTCTCTGCCTGTGGAGTGAAATCACGAGTGGTGACGATGAGATAATCTACATTTTTTAAACCAGATAAATCTTGATTTTCTACTTTTTCTACAAAAAGTGGTTCATAAGAAGCAGAATTTTTGAAAGCTACAAATTCATTATTAAAATTCGGAGAGTTTGCTACATAGCCAAAAGAAAACTGTGCACCAGAAGCTTTATTGACTATTTTTTTAGCATTCGTAATGTCTGAAACATCCCAAATTTGCTCTACATTTGTGGCATTATCTACAGTAAAACCATAAGTTTGTCCAGAGCCAGTAGGGATTTCATAGACCCTAAAGTTCATCTGAGCATCATTATATAAAAGATCTTGTTTGTATTGAACTTCTGCATAATCTAGATAATAAGCAACCAATGGATTAGAAGATTCTAATGTATAATCTATTTTGATAGTGTTTCCACTTAAATTATTAGCATAGAGAGACCAAGGAATTTCTTTAATTTTTAATTCAGGAGTATTATTTACCGTAAAACTGCTATTGTTTTGTCCATTTACACTGTATGTAATTTTATCATTGGCCGCATTTTTCACATATACAGAAGATTTTATTCTTACAGTATCGGTGGGTTTAATAGCGGTTTTTGTAGTAAATGAAATAGATTTATTACTGTTAAAAGCGTCACCTACCCAAAGTCTACCAATATTTAGAAAATTGCTTTTTTCCTCATTGATGAATTGATAGTCATCATAGCGGGTAAATATTTTGGAAGAAGGATTAACATCTGACAGTGTTACTCTTTTTCCTTCACCTTTATCAAAATTGATGAAATAATATGCGTAATTTTCGTAAATATTTACACTGTTGTCACTGATGTGGGTAAGTCTGGTTTCGTTACGTTTGTAACCATTTCCATTATTCGTATTATAAAGATTATAACCGTGAGGCCCTTGAGCATAGAATAATGTGTAATCGTTTTCGTCCCATTTTCCGTCTTCTTCACCAATGACTTGTATAGCATTTTCTTGTAAAGCTGCATATCGAAAGTCTTGATTGTATTCAGGTAACATTAACCCACCATTACCATAAATTCTGAAGTTTTTAGGGTTTATGTTTGATGGATTGATGCCATTATCCCTCAAAAATTTCGTAGTAATTTTAAAAATTCCAGATTTATCAACTTTAATTTTATAAAAATTTCCAGATTTTAAAGGATTTTCTGTAGTGCCAATTAAATCAGAAGTTCTAGATATTCTTTGATTAGTAGTTGTTTTTTTTACCAATTCAAAAGAAGTTAATCTATAAAGTGTGTTTTGATCTTTTTTAATAGTAGCAATAACTACATTGGTCAAGAATTGCCCGTTAATGGTTTGCTTTTGACTATTAGAATGAGCAATTTCGTTACTCGGAATATTATAGGAGTTTAAACCAAAAATTTGATGATTAGGAATTTTTTCCCAAGTTAAATTTTTAAAATCATATTGAGAAAATTCCTTTTCTTTTTTAGTAAAAGTAAGATAAGGAACTCCATTAATCACAGAGTAATTTTCGTTTTTAAAAAACGGAAGATTGTACTGGAAACTTCCGTAATCCATTATTTTATTTCCTTCCCACTCTATAGTAGTCTTTTGACCGAATAAATGGCCAATAAAAAATACATAAAGAAGTAGTAATAAATTTTTTTTCATGGTCTAAATTTGCGATACAAAATAAACGAAAAAAACAAAATTTTCATATCAAACAATAAAATAAATTTTAATACGTTAAAAAAAACATAAAAAATCTTACTTTTGATGTTTGATTAATAAAATAAATTATTTTTCTTTGTAGCTCGAAATTATCTAAAACAATTATGAAAAAACTAAAGTTTATTTCATTGCTTACACTAGGTGCAATATTACTTCTAACCAGTTGTGGTGGAGGCGGTAAAGTAAAAAGTGGAGGTGGAACCAAAAAATTTACCAGCAAAACAGGTTGGAAACCTAATGACTCGAAAGGTTGGTTCTTTACTGGTAAAAAACAAAAACCAAAAGGATGGCCAGGAATGGTCTATGTAGACGGAGGTACTTTTACCATGGGGTTGGTAAAAGACGATGTAATGCATGATTGGAACAATACCCCAAGAAGAATGCAGGTGAGTGCATTTTTCATAGGTGAGACAGAAATCACTAACTATGAATATAGAGAATACGTGACTTGGCTTAAGTTTGTATTCCCTCCATCAGATCCTAGTTTTAAAAATATCTATACTGGTGCTTTACCAGATACTTTAGTTTGGAATAACAAATTATCTAGAAATGATTATGCAGAAACGTATTTTCGTGCTCCAGAATATGATTACTATCCTGTAGTAGGAGTTTCTTGGCAACAGGCAGCTAGATATTGTGATTGGCTGACGAATGTTACGAATGAAAAGGAATTAATGAACCAAGGCATTATCAGCAAAGATTATTATACGAACGATGCAAACAATCAAGGCCCTAACGCATTTAATCTAGATAAATTTAAAGCTAATGATCCTGAATTAGATGCATACCTAAATAAACAAAGATTACAACAAAAATCTGGTATCAAAACTTCTAACGCTAGAATTCAAGCGGCAAACAGAAACGCAACCGCAGGCTTAGTAACCAAATTCCGTCTTCCTACAGAAGTAGAATGGGAATATGCAGCGCTTGGTTTACAGAAAAATAGAGAGTATAACAACTACCTAGGAAAAAAACCTGAAATTGAAAAATTAAGAGGCAAAAAAGGTAAAAACAGAGGGATGTACCTAGAAAACTTTAAACAAGGTAGAGGTGACTATTCTGGTGTAGGTGGTTGGAATAATGACGGTTCTCCTACAACTGCAGACGTAAGGCAATATCCTTCTAATGATTTAGGAATTTATGGAATGTACGGAAACGTAGCAGAATGGACGGCAGACGTTTACAGACCAATCATAGATGAAGAAGCCAGCGATTTCAATTACTACAGAGGAAATATGCCACAGCAAACTGTGAAAAATGCTGATGGAACTTATAAAAAAGTAGATCCAAAAGACATGAAGTTCGAAAGATTAGCTGACGGTAGAGAAATCTACAAAGGCTTACCTGGAACTTATGAAAGAAAAACTGTAGAAGATCAAAGAAATTACAGAGATGGTGATTTCATGTCTTCATTAGAGGCTGGTTATGGCAAAGAAGCAGATAGCTCTATGGCAGATTACAATATGTATAATTCTCCAAAAACTCAATTCATCGTAGATGATAAAGGTAGAGTAATTTTACAAAAAGATAATAAACCTAGAACAACTAAAGTTTCTAATACTGTAAGAGTTGTAAAAGGTGGTTCTTGGATGGATACAGCATATTGGTTAGACCCGGGACAAAGAAGATTCAAAGAAGAATCTAAATCTTTCGGATGGATTGGTTTCCGTGTAGCACAAGATGCTAGAGACACCAATAATAAGAGAACGAAGAGATAAAATTTCTTTTAAATAATTTAAAATCCTTTCCTTTTTTGGAAAGGATTTTTTTATTTTTACCAAATGAATATTACAGATTTTTATGCGCTTTATTTACAAGCCAATAAAGTAACCATAGACAGCAGAAAAATTGAAAAAAATGATATTTTTTTCGCCTTTTCTGGTGATAATTTTAATGCGGCTACTTTAGCTGAAGCAGCAATAGATAATGGTGCTCTTGCCGTAATCGTAGAAGATAAAAATTTTGAAAATACCGCTAAAAATATTTTTTATGTAAAATCTACTCTAGAGTTTTTACAAGATTTAGCAAAACATCACAGAGCACAATTGAGAATTCCTATTATTGCTTTAACAGGAAGTAATGGGAAAACCACCACTAAGGAAATCATTCATGCTGTTCTTTCAAAGAAATACAATACTCAATATACTTTTGGAAATCTCAATAATCACATTGGTGTTCCCTTAACCATTCTTTCCATAAAGCCAGAACACGAAATGGCGGTTGTAGAAATGGGTGCTAATCACCAAAAAGAAATAGAATTTTTATGCACTATCGCTCAACCTAATTTTGGGTATATTACTAATTTCGGAAAAGCACATTTAGAAGGTTTCGGTGGAGTAGAAGGTGTAATCAAAGGGAAATCTGAATTGTATGATTACCTCAAAACAAATAATCAATTTGTAGTAGTGAATGAAAATGATCCTATTCAAGTTGAAAAAACAGAAGGATATGATTTGGTGATTCCTTTTGGAAGAAGAGATTCTGAATTTTATTTCGAAAAATTCACAGAAAATAATTGCGTAGGAATTATTTATAGTGATATAGAAGCACTATCTAAACTTACGGGAGATTACAATTTTACCAATCTTTGTGCAGCTACCAGTTTAGGTTTGTATTTTGGGATTGATTTTAATTTAATCAAAAAAGCCATTGAAGAATATACACCAACCAATATGCGTTCGCAAATCGTGAAAAAAGGAGATAAAACCTTGGTTTTAGATACTTACAATGCGAATCCTAGTTCTATGAAAGTTTCATTAGAAAATTTCAATGATTTTATTGGAACTAAGACCATCATCATTGGTGATATGCTAGAATTGGGAGAAGAAAGCGTAACGGAACATTCTCAAATTTTAGAATTGGCGAAATCGCTTAATTTTAATGAAATCATTACTGTTGGGCCAAATTTTAAAGAAGTAAATGCTTCTGGAGTGGCATTTTTAAGCACTCAAGATTTAATCAGTTATTTAAACGAAAATGAAGTTCATTCGCAGAACATATTGCTGAAGGCTTCACGAGGAATCGCACTAGAAAAAGCATTAGAATTCATTAAATAATAAAAAAGGTTGAAAGTAAAATTTCAACCTTTTTTAAATTGCAAAAACCTCGCTCAAAATCAGCTTTATATTTTTAAAAGTATTCGGCAAAACTTCTTGTTTTATTTCACTTTGTGTTTTCCATTCTACTTTTGTAATTCCTTCTTCGGTTTGAGGAATAGGTTGTTTTTGACCTACATATGTCATTTTAAACCAATGCGTAGCTTTTAGAATTCTTTCTTCCTTTCCTTGTCTTTTTTCTTTGTAAATATGGAAAGTAGTATTCACAAAATTTTCCAGAATAAGCTCAGTAAGTCCAGTTTCTTCTTCTAATTCTCTGAGTGCAGCATTCTCTAGAGACTCTTCAAGTTCTATTTTACCTTTCGGTAAATCCCATCTTCCTAATCTGTGAATGAAAAGGATTTTGTTTTCATGATTGAAAACAATTCCTCCTGCAGCCTCTACCACTCTGTGCATAGAAGTAAGGTCTTCCCAGATTTCATCTAAATGTTCGCCGTAGATGTTAATCTCTGGTGTAGAAGTGTTTTCTAATAAATCAAGGGCAATTTCTACCGTTGTAGTCCCTTCATAAGGCAAGTTCTTCTCAATGGGAATTGGAGATTTACTCATGCTTAATCTTTTTTCATTGACAAAAACTTTATACATTTGTAATTATATTAATTTTTACAAAAATATTAAAAAAATGAATTTAGAAGGAAGAAAAATTGTAGTAAATAAATCTTCAAAGCAACTTTTTGAAATGCTTAAAAATCCTGAAGATTACAAACACTTAATGCCAGATAGTTTAACCAGTTTTGAGCACAGAGAAGATGGCTTTAAATTTGGTTTAAAAGGAATGCCAGAAGTTGCTCTTAAAATCGCTGAATTGGTAGAAGGCCAAAAAGTAGTTCTGAAATCTGCAAGTTCTTCATTAGACTTCTCACTTACAGGAAACATCTCTCCAGTAAACGAAAACCAAACAGAAGTTCAGTTATTATTCGATGGAAATTTTAATCCATTCATCAAAATGATGGTAGAGAAACCATTACAAAACTTCTTAAACGCACTTACAGACAAGTTAGAGCAATTGTAATAACATTTAAACGATAATTAAAAGGTTTTAGAATTATTCTAAGACCTTTTTTATGCCAGTATTCCGCTACAGTGATTCTCTGAACTTCCTGTTGCCGAACAAAGCACATTTACCTCATTTCTGAGTCTTAAAACGCCCATAAAAGCGAAAATAAGCGCTTCTTTGAAGTTTATAATGTTTTCATCTGGAATAATGAGTTCTGTATGAGATTTTTTTCGAATTTTTTCTAATAAAAAAGTGTTAAAAGTTCCGCCACCAGTTACCAAAATGGTTTTGAGTTGATTATCATTAAAAACTTTGGTAATTTGCTCGGCAATATGTTCTGTCAAAGTAGCGATGATATTTTCTGGAGTTTCGCTTTTTAACAAAGGAAAAACCTCAGAGTTCACAAACTCTACGCCGAGTGATTTGGGAGCGGGTTTTTGATAAAAGTTTAAAGCGTCTAATTGCTCTAAAATTTTGAAATTAATTGCACCATTTCTGGCAAAATCGCCGTTTTCATCATAGTTTTTGCCTAATTTTTCTGAAAAGAAATTCAAAACTACATTTACAGGGGAAATATCAAAAGCTATTCTTTGATGGTTTTTCTGTAAAGAAATATTAGAAAATCCGCCCAAATTGAGACAAGCATCATATTGCGAAAATAAAAGTTCATCACCTATGGGAACTAATGGAGCACCATTTCCGCCCATTAAAACATCTTGACTTCTAAAATCGTAGATTATAGGCTTTTTGGTGATTAATTTTATGGCTCTTCCATCACCGATTTGCAAGGTGAATTTTCGTTGTGGTTGATGAAAAACAGTATGTCCGTGAGAAGCAATAAAATCTAAATGGGTAATATTATTTTTAGAGATAAATTCTTGTGTTTTTTCGCCGAGATAGAAGCCATATTCTTTGTCTAGCGCCAATAAATCTTCAGCCGAAAGAAGAATAGCATTTTGCAGACGATTTTTCCATTCTAGAGAATATGGAATGGTTTCGGTTTTTAGAATTTCAAATTCCCAATGTGTTTCATTTTGGAATTGAGCATAGCAAATATCTAAACCATCAAGGCTGGTTCCGGACATTAAACCAATGGCGAAATATGTTTTCATGAAGTTTTAAAAACCTAAAGTTACAAAGAAATTATCAAGAAAAATAATAGAAACTTAATTTCCAGAATTCGGCATTTTCTTCACATTGAAGTCTCCCGAATTATTGTAAAAGGTATATTCAGAAAAATCATCTTTTGCATTCATTCCATTTGCCGCCACGAAAATTGAACCGTCTTTATCTGTAATGAATACGGTGTCTTTAGTGTACATTCTTTGTTTCGCTTTGTCCCAATAAATAGATTGCATTGCAAAAGTTTGTCCTTCATTATTGATGACTTTTACATTTCCTCTAGCTTCGTAGAATTGCTTTTTATCGATGATTTTGGCATATTTAGCCCAAAGTTTTCCTGGAGTTTTTGGTTTCTTAGAATCATAAAATTCTAGATACAGACCTTTTCTTACCACTACATAAGGAGTGTCTATAAACTCATATTCTTCAAGCAAAGGTGCTTTGAAACGCACTTTTACCATTCCAGAATCCTTTTTTACAATATCTGCATTATAGATAATTCTAGAAGCGAAATTGGTGCTTTTTTTATCATTTACTTTAGCCAAATCTTCTTCGCAAGAAGTCAAAGCAAAAAATATAGCCAAACCTGAAAAGGTGACTATATTTTTAAATAATATTCTTGAGAATTTTTTCTGCATTTTTATAGATTTAACTATAAAATTTATGAATAAATTATATTGTTCGGTTTATTCGTAAACTCTTTTCTGGAACCATTTATCGGCAAAATTAATTCCAACTTTTACATTGAAGAAATTTTGTTGGATAAGATTATTTTCTAAAGTTCCTCTTCTACCAAATTCTAATCCTAAATCTATACCACTCATTCTAATGGCATTAGATTTTTCGAAAGGTAAGGTAACGCCAGCAGTAACTCCATATTGGTTAATGCTAGTTCCGTTAATGCTTAGATTTCCCTTTTCATAGAAAGCACCATATCTGTAAACTACACGGTTTAAATAACTTCTGAAGTCATTATAATTGGGCACATACCATCCCCCAGCAGAAATTCTATAAGAATCTTCATAAGTGAAAGGCTGGCCTAAAAACATAGTGGTAGAACCTTTTTTGTAATCCATTTGAGCTGAAGCAAACCATTTTGCATCGTGACCATAACCAATCCCGAAAGAGGCTTCCGTAGGAATGAGATTTTTATCCTCACTGCTCTTGTTTTCTATTTCGGTAATGTTTAGTTTTTGGTCTAGATAGTAATAGTAAGTGCTGTTTAGGAACTTAGTTTTTACATTACCAGTTGTACCAAAGGTGTAAGTAGCACCTAAAGTAAGTTTTTTATCATTTTTGAATTTTTTCTGGTAAGTAGAGCCTAGTGTAAAGTTAAAAGTTTTAATTCTATTAGAAGTTTCAAAACCATTGATCAATTCTGCATTAGAATAAGCCAATTCTTCTACATCTGCTAATTTACCGAAGTAGAAATTACTTCTTAACCCTACTGCCAATTCTTTATTAACTTGATAACCGAAAGCAGCTTGAATGGTATTTAATGTACCTTCGCCATAAAAATGGTTTGCTTTTACTGTTTTGTCAGCCAATGAATCTTTAGTAATGATATCATATCTTTTTGAACTATAAGGCTGATAACCGAAGCCAAATTTCAATTTTTTTGAAATAGGAAAAGCTATAGAGATGTTAGAAAGATAATTAGAATGTTTATTAGCGCTTAATCCATTAAAATCAGTTTTTAAAGATTGGTTCTCATTGGTCATTTGAACCCTAAATGAAGTAAGCTCTAGATTGGTGTTTGCAGCTGGGTTTTTAAAGTTAAAACTATTGTTGAAATCCCAAATGTAAGCGGTGTTAATACCACCCATTGAATTGGTTTCTACCGAGTTATCATATTTTACTTCGCCGATACCAAATGCTGCATAAGGAGAATTACCTAAACTTTGCGCTTCTACACTTAAACCAACAGCAATGAAAGGTAAAAGAAAAATTCTTTTTATCATTATCTTTTTTAATTAATGCGCAAATATCTTAATTATTACTGAAACGTGAAAGTTAATAACCGTTAAATTTCACAGTATTAAAGACGAATTGATTAGAAATTTTTACAAAATTAACATAAAATCGAAAAAACTTGCAACATCCAGCTTTTCACTTCCCGCCAAATTCTTATCTTTGAAACTATGAATTGGGAAGAAATTGTAGGACAAAAAAAAGTTATAGAAACGCTTAAAGACGCTATAGATAAAGAAAGAGTAGGCCATGCTCAGTTATTTATTGGCGAAGAAGGTTTCGGCGTTTTACCATTGGCTCTAGCTTATGCTAAAGAAATTCTTAAAAGAGAAAATGAACATGCTGCTTCTAAAGTAGAGCACCTTAATCACTTAGATTTACATTTTAGTTTTCCAGTTTTTACAGAAAAAAGCAACGCATTAAGTCAGCGTTTGTTTGAGGATTTTAGAAATATGATTTTAGAAAATCCTTACGCTTCCATCAATGATTGGAATGAAACATTAGACGCTCAAAACAAGCAATTGTTTATTTCTGCTGATGAAGTAGATGCACTGAATCAGAAGTTTGCGCTCAAAAGTTTTGAAGGAGGAACTAAAATTCTCATTGTTTGGCGTGCTGACAAAATGAATATTACTGCAGCCAATAAGTTTTTAAAATTTTTAGAAGAGCCACCCAAAAAGACAATTATCTTGCTTCTTGCAGAAAAAATAGACACCATTTTGCCTACCATTTTATCAAGGTGTCAAGCGATAGAAGTGCCTAGAATAGATGACGAAAGTTTAGAACAAGGAATCAGAAGTCAATTTGATATTTCCGAAGAAAAAATAAAAGAAGTCATTCACCAAGCGCAGGGGAATTACAATACAGCGCTACAATTGCTTCAAAATGATTCAGCAAATGATGAATTTGAAGAACTTTTTATCGATTGGGTGAGAAATGCCTTCATGGCGAAAAAGAAACCAGAGGTTTTGAGAAATATCGTTCTTTGGGGAAGAAATATCGCTTCTTGGAACAGAGAAAAACAGAAAAATTTCTTAGATTTTTGTTCTGAGATGTTCAGATTGGCATTATTGCAAAATTATGATGCAGAACATTTGGTTTACAAGCGTTTATCTAAAAACGGATTCAATTGGGAAGCATTCACCAATTTTATTCATGGGGCTAATATTGTAGATATTTTAGAAGAAATCTCCGATGCTGATTTGCATCTTTATAGAAATGCAAACGCCAAAATAGTTTGGACGGATTTAGGCATAAAATTAACCAGATACATTCACCGAAGTGCATAAAAAAATCCCGAAATTTTCGGGATTTTATTTTTTCTAAGCTGCTTTTTCTTTTTTAGCAGCACAACAAGATTTTTTGTCTTTGTTGGCTTCAGCTTTACAGTCTTTTTTGTCTTTAGAAGCGCACTCTTTTTTGTCTTTAGAGCTGCATTCTTTTTTATCTTTTTCGGTGCAACAAGATTTTTTCGGTGTTTCTTGAGCCATGCCTAATGTAAATAGTGAAATGGCTAATACTGCGATAATTTTTTTCATATAATTTAATGTTTATTATTTCAAAAGTAATTAAAATTATAATATCTAACACTTTTCATTGATAAAATAAATCAATCAATCGTTTGATTGATTTCTAAATTTGTTTACATTTGCGCCTTCAAAAATCAAAACAATGGAACATTCTACGGATAAAAAAATTCTCTATACTGCAGAAAAACTATTTGCAGAAAAGGGTTTTGATGCTACTTCTACTAGAGATATTGCAAAATCTGCTGGAGTAAATGTCTCGATGATTTCTTATTATTTCGGGTCGAAAGAAAAGCTTTTCGAAGAAATTTTTAAAGTGAGAATGAAGGAAGGACAATCTTTTGCCTATGAAATTTTAGAAAATCCAAAGCTCAATGAATGGGAAAAACTCATTAAAATCATAGAAAACTATATCAATCGTGTGAAGACTTTGCCAGAGTTTTATTCTATTCTTCAATCGGTTTATAATATCAATAATAGCGGAAACGAACAGATTTTAAGTTTTCTAAGAACTTCTAAAATTGGTTATATCAAAATTTACCAAAGAATTTTAGAAGAAGGCTGTGAAAATGGTGTTTTTACCAAGAAACCGGATTTGTTTTTTCTCCATTCGGTGATTGTAGGAACGGTTTTTTATTCTAAACAAGGCATGAATTTGTATAGAGAACTTTCTGGAAATCAGTCAGATGAATATTATAATATCTATTACGACAATCTTACCCAAAATTTAACCATATTATTAAAAGACCTTTTAGGTTATGAACAAAAAAATTAGAAACATCTTTGGGATTTTACTTTTTAGCATGAGTATTTCCCAGATTTCGAGCCAAGAAACTAGAGCTATTTCTCTGAATGAAGCGGTAAAACTTGGAATCGAAAATAGCAAAAATCTAAAAATAGATGCTGCTAAAATAGAAGAAAGTACAGCTCAATTGCTGGAAGCAAAGAACAATCAGCTTCCTAGCCTGAAATTGGGAGCTACTTATTTACATCTTTTCAGCCCAAATGTTAATCTTAAAACAGAAAGTGCGGGTGCGGCGAATAGTTTGAAAATTAATGATGTAATGTACGCTTCTGCAAATCTTTCTTATCCCATTTATGCAGGTGGAAGAATAAAATACGGAATTCAGTCTGCTGAATATTTGGTAGAAGCTTCTAAATTATCTGCAGAAAATGACAAGGAAGCCATTGCTTATAATATTTCTCAGGCTTACAATAATTTATTCAAAGCATCTCAAATCATCAATGTTTTAGAAGAAAATCTTTCGGCTTCACAGAAAAGAGACGAAATATTTTTGAAATTAGAAAATAACGGTTTGATGGCAAGAAATGACAGATTGAAAGCTCAGTTGCAAACGTCTAATATTGAACTTCAGCTTTTAGATGCCCAAAACAATTACAGCATTGCCAATATTAATATGGACTTGCTTTTAGGTTTGTCCGAAACTACAATTCTAAAAGTAGATGAAGATTATATTAATGAAATTTCAGAAAACCAGCCTGTTTCTTATTACCTAAGTCAAGCTTTACAGCACAGAAAAGATTTACAAGCACTCGATTATCAGAGAAAAGCTGCAAACTTAGGAACCAAAGCTGCAAAAGCTGAAAATTTACCAAGTTTAGCAATTACAGGTGGTTATGTAGCAGCAGATATTCCAGGATTTGTAACTATTACTAACGCGATTAATATAGGATTAGGTGTTTCATATAACTTAGACAATCTTTGGAAGAAAAATTCTTCTTTGCTAAAATCTCAAGCAAGAGAAAAACAATTAGAAGCCAATAATGAACTTCTGAATGACCATATAAAACTAGAACTCAATAAGGATTTCCAGAATTCTAATTTGGCCAAAAAGAAAATAGAAGTTTATGAGCGTGCATTAGAACAAGCGACAGAAAACTACAGAATTACTAAAAATAAATATGATAATGGCTTAGCGAATATTACCGATTTGCTAGAAGCAGACGCAGCTTTGGTAGGTGCTAAAGTAAATGTAATTAACTCTAGAGCAGATGCGGCATTAGCATACAAAAAACTATTACAAACCTCAGGGATTCTTAATCAATAATCAAACTCAAATTTAGATATAAACATTATTATAAAATGGAAAATCAAACAAAAAATAAAAAAAGTCCAGTTTTTGGGATTATTTTAACCATCGTTATTGTGGTAGGTGCTATTTATGGTTACAAAAAATGGTCTTATAGCAATGCTCACGAAGAAACAGATGATGCACAAATTGCATCTAATGTAAGCCCTGTGATTTCTAAAATTTCTGGTTATGTGGCAGAAGTAAGAGTAAAAGACAATCAGTTTGTGAAAAAAGGTGATACCTTAATTATCCTTGAAAACAAAGACCAATTAATGGCTTTACAACAAGCTGAAGCTGCGCTAGGAACTGCAAAAAGCAATCTAAATACCGCTCAAGCTGGTGCTGCAGCAGCGAATAAAAGCATCAGTACATCAAACGCAGCAGTGGCTACTGCAAATGCACAGATTGAAGCGGCTAAAGTAAACGTTTGGAAAACTACCCAAGATTTAAAACGTTACGAAAATCTAGTAAAAGACCATTCGATTATGCAGCAACAATATGACCAAGTTCTGGCAGCGAAACAAGCAGCAGATAAGCAATTGCAAATTTTGGTAGAACAAAGAAATCAAGCTGCTCAGCAAACAGGTTATGTATCTTCTCAATCAGAAGCAACTTCTCAACAAATTGGCGTAGCAAGTTCTATGATTAAACAAAGAGAAGTAGATGTGCAAAATGCTAAATTAAATCTTTCTTATACCGTAATTACTGCGAAACAAGATGGTTATGTTTCTAAAATTCCAGTACAAGTAGGTCAGTTTTTACAAGCAGGAGCACAGTTATTCAGCATTGTTTTAAATAATGACAAATGGATTGTAGCAAATTTTAAAGAAACACAATTAAACAAAATGGTAGAAGGTCAAAAAGTAGAAATTAAAATAGATGCTTTCCCAAATGATGAGTTCGAGGGAGTGGTAAGTTCTATTTCGCCAGCTACTGGTTCCACCTTTTCTTTACTTCCTCCAGATAATGCAAGTGGAAACTTCGTAAAAGTAGTTCAAAGAGTTCCTGTGAAAATCACTTTTAAGGATTTAAAGCCTGAAGTAGCCAAAAGATTAAGAGCTGGAATGAATGTTTTAGTAGACGTAGAAGTAAAATAGAAAAAAGTTAAATGAGGAATGTTCAGGATTAAAAAAAATAAAATTCTAAACGAAACTCAAAACTTGAAATAAAAATTTATGCAAGATTCATTAGTAGAATATGGTGCAAGACGAGTGATTATTACCATCACTGCCATTCTCTGTGCATTGCTAGAGATTGTAGACACTACCATAGTAAATGTAGCGCTGAACGAGATGAAAGGGAATCTCGGCGCTACACTTTCTGAGGTAGGTTGGGTAATTACCGCTTATGCGATTGGTAACGTCATCATAGTGCCTATGACGAGTTGGCTTTCGCAACAATTCGGGAGAAGAAATTATTTTGCGGCTTCTATTGTGATATTTACGGTTTTCTCATTTTTATGCGGAAATGCGAGCAATATTTGGGAACTCGTTATTTTTAGATTATTACAAGGAATAGGAGGTGGTGCACTTTTGGTAACTTCTCAAACGATTATTACAGAGTCTTATCCCATCGAAAAAAGAAGTATGGCACAAGCTATTTATGGTTTGGGTGTTATTATTGGTCCTACATTAGGTCCGCCATTGGGAGGTTATATTGTAGATAATTTTAGTTGGCCATATATATTTTATATCAATATTCCTATTGGGATTGTAGCGACTTTGCTTACGCTTCAGTTTGTAAGAAGTCCTAAATATTCTGAGAAAAAATCTGCAAGTGATGTAGATTGGTTAGGGATATTTTTATTGGCAATAACGGTAGGTTCTTTACAATATATTTTAGAAAGAGGTCATGAAGACGATTGGTTCGAAAGTAAAGTAATCCTTACTCTTACTTTGATTTCTTTCTTTGGTTTCATCTTTTTTATCTGGCGAGAATTAACCTACAAATATCCAATTGTAGAACTTCGGGTCCTTAAAAATGGAAATTTAAGAATAGGTACGGTCATGTCATTCATTTTAGGCTTTGGTTTATACGGTTCTACTTTTATTATTCCGCTTTATACGCAGAGTATTTTAGGTTGGACAGCTCTACAATCAGGTGCTTTAATGATTCCAGCGGCATTAACCACCGCTTTTATGATGCCCATAATCGGTAGATTGTTAACTCGAGGAGCGAAACAGCAAGTTTTAGTAGCTTTAGGATTGTTTATCTTTTTCATTTATAGTTTTTGGGGATATAAATTATTAACTCCAGATACAGGAAAAGACGCCTTCTTTTGGATGCTTATTGTGAGAGGAGCTGGTTTAGGATTGTTATTTATTCCTATTACATCACTTTCATTAAGTACATTAAAGGGAGCTCAAATTGGTCAAGGAGCAGCTTTTACAGGGATGATGAGACAGTTGGGAGGCTCTTTTGGGGTAGCTGCAATTACCACTTTTATTTCTAATCAAAATATGTTTTACAGAAGTGATTTGGTATCGAAATTAGATGTCAATAGTTTGCAGGTTCAACAAAGAATTGCTGCGCTAAAAGCTAATTTTATTGCCAAAGGAATGACGCCTGATCAAGCGCTCGCTTCGGCGTATAAAATTCTAGATTTTTCTGTGATGAAACAAGCTACGGTGCTTTCTTATATGGATGTCTTCCTCTATTTAGGAGTCATGTTCCTTATTTGTATTCCTTTTATTTTATTCATCAAAGAAAGAAAAGGAGGCAGAACAATAGATCCCAATGAAGCCATGCATTAAAAATAAAAAAGACATCAAATTTTGATGTCTTTTTTTTACCATTTTTTCCTACGTATGTAAATAAAGGTAATAATCACGATGAGCCCCATCAAACCTAATGTTGCAAAGTAGCCATAAGGTTTTGTAATTTCTGGCATATTTTCGAAATTCATTCCATAAACTCCCGCAATGAAGGTAATAGGCAAGAAATAAACCGAATAAATGGCTAGCATTTTCATTACCTGATTGGCTTTTTGATCAGAGAGTGCCAGGAACATACTCATTAAATTGTTGGTTTGTAAATGCAGGTGGTAAAAATCACTGATGGCATCTTTATAGCTGTCTTTCAAGTCCTTTATTTCTACAGAATCTAGAGGCAATTTTTCATAAGAACTTACCCAATCTGATGAAAGATTCAGCACTTTCAGATTGAGTCCTACTTTTCTTTTGAAACGGTAGAGTCTTTTCAGCTGTGCAGAATTAGAAACGTTTTTTAGAAAAACTTCGTTTTCCATTTTATCTAATTGGTCTAGAAAAACCTCGTTTTCTTGTTCAAAAGAGGTAAATATTTTTTGTCCCAAATGAAGCGCTAACTGATAAGGTGTTTTGAAATTTTCTGGGTGAATTGCTATTTCTTTCAATAGAGATTTTATGGCATCATTTTCTATTCTGTGAACAGTAAGAATGAGATTGTCTTTCAAGAAAATTCCTAATTTGGTACTTACATCACTTATCGTATTGAGGATGAGTCTTTCGGTGGAAGTATTTAATCTGGTTAGGAAAAATTTTATTTGGCCATTATCTTCGAATTTTGGCAAGTGATTTGGGTCTATACAATCTTCTAACCAATAGTGATTTATATCATATTTTTTAGAAATTTCGGCGATGTCTTCTGGCTTCATTTCTAAGATGTCTATCCATTCATATTCTATGGTTTTGTGAAGTACACTCTCGGTCATAGTCTAATTGCATTAATTTTATCAAATGTATAAATTTTTTAAATACGTTAAAAAATGCTTATTTATATAATTATTTTAAAAGGCTTTAATACATAATATTTATTGCTCATGTTAATTATATGTTAAAAATAAAGTCTTATTTTTGTAGCCCACAAATTTTAAAAACTTTATGATTAAGAGTGTAATAAAAGGATATGGTTATTATGTTCCTGAGAATGTGGTAACGAATGACGATTTGTCTAAGTTGATGACTACAAATGACGAGTGGATTACAGAGAGAACTGGTATCAAAGAACGCCGTCATAGAAAAGATAGAAACGATAGCGAAGAAACGACAGCTTTTTTAGCAAAAAAGGCAGCTGAAAAGGCTTTGGAAAAAGCAAATCTAACAGCTAAAGATTTAGATTTCATCGTTTTCGCTACTTTAAGTCCAGATTATTTCTTCCCAGGAAGTGGTGTAGTTTTACAAGAAATGCTAGGCTGTGATACCATCGGTGCATTAGATGTAAGAAATCAATGTTCAGGATTTGTATATGCAACCAGTGTAGCAGATGCTTTTATCAAAACAGGTACTTATAAAAATGTATTAGTTGTAGGAGCAGAAGTTCACTCTTTTGGTTTAGATTTTACTGATGATGGTAGAGGGGTATCTGTAATTTTCGGAGATGGAGCAGGAGCTATTATTCTTTCTGCGTCTGAAGATGAAAACGAAGAAGGTATTTTAGCAGTAAACATGCACTCAGAAGGTAAATACGCAGAAGAATTAGCTGTAAAATTCCCAGGAAGTAAACTAGGATGGATGGATAGAGTCCTTTACGAGCCAGAAGCTGTTGCAAGACAAGATATTTATCCAGTTATGAATGGTAATTTCGTATTTAAACATGCGGTAACCAGATTCCCAGAAACCATGATGGAAGCATTAACTAAAGCTGGGAAAACTCCAGATGACTTAGATATGTTTATTCCTCATCAAGCGAATTTGAGAATTGCTCAGTTTGTACAACAGAGATTTGGTTTACCAGACGAAAAAATATTCAATAATATTCAAAAATACGGTAATACTACTGCAGCTTCTATCCCTATCGCACTATGTGAGGCTTTAGACCAAGGGAAAATTAAAAAAGGAGATTTGGTTCTTCTTTCAGCTTTCGGAAGTGGTTTCACTTGGGGAAGTGTGCTCTTTAGATATTAATTTATTTGATAAATGATAATTAAGACCTTTCAGTATTTTCTGAAAGGTTTTTTTTGTAACTAAAGTGACGAAATCGAAAAATTATTAGCCTCTTTTTATTAAATTTACATGACATTTATCAAAATTGACAAATGTCAGCAAATAATAAAGGAATTTATTATACAGTAGTTTGTAATTTTGTTACAGAAATTATAAGAGAAAAATAACAAATTAATATATTATGGCTACAACAGCAAAAAATGAAAAGTATGTGTATTCCTTCGGTGGTGGTAAAGCCGATGGAAATGAGTCAATGAAGAATCTACTTGGTGGAAAAGGGGCTAACTTAGCAGAAATGGCTGGTCACAAAGATCTTAAATTACCTGTTCCTCCTGGTTTTACCATCACTACAGAAGTATGTACATATTTCTACGCTAATAAAAGACAATATCCTTCTACATTAGAAAAGCAAATAAAAGATGCACTTGCTCAAGTTGAAAAATTAATGGGCAAAAAATTCGGAGATGTTAAAAATCCTCTATTAATGTCTGTTCGTTCTGGTGCTAGAAAATCTATGCCAGGGATGATGGATACTGTTCTTAACATCGGTCTTAATGATGAAACCATCAAAGGTCTTATCGCAGAAAGCGGTGACGAAAGATTTGCTTATGATGCTTACAGAAGATTAGTAATGATGTACGCAGACGTAGTAATCGAAAAAGCAGGCGGTATGGAACCAGCGAAAGGTATTGGTATCCGTAAAATCATGGACGAAAGATTAGAAGAAGTTAAAAAAGAAAAAGGCGTAGAATTAGATACTGATCTTTCTGCTGATGATCTTAAAAAATTAGTAAAAGAATTCAAAGCTTTAACTAAAAAACACCTAAAACAAGACTTCCCTGAAACTCCATGGGATCAATTAATGGGAGGTGTAGGTGCTGTATTCGCTTCTTGGAACGGAAAACGTGCAATTGAGTACAGAAGAATCGAAAGAATTCCAGATGAATGGGGAACTGCTGTAAACGTACAAGCTATGGTATTTGGTAACATGGGGGATAGCTCTTGTACAGGTGTAGCTTTCACTAGAAACCCAGGAAACGGTGAAAATAAATTCTATGGAGAATATTTAGTAAACGCTCAAGGGGAAGACGTAGTAGCAGGGATCAGAACTCCAGCTCCTATCAACCAATATTCTAAAAACGACCATAGTAAAAATTTGACTACTCTAGAGAATTTCATGCCAGAGCAATACAAAGAGCTTGATGAAATTCAACAAAGATTAGAAAAACACTATAAAGACATGCAGGATATAGAATTTACCATCGAAAAAGGTAAACTATATATGCTACAATGTAGAGTGGGTAAAAGAAATGGTGTATCTGCAGTAAAAATGGCTGCTGATATGTACAAAGAAGGAATGATAGATGCAGAAACAGCAATCCTTAGAGTAAATCCTAATCAATTGGTAGAATTATTATTACCAATGTTCGACCCAGATATCGAAAAAACGCACAAAGTAATTGCTAAAGGTTTACCAGCTGGTCCTGGTGGTGCTGTAGGTAGAGTGGTATTCTCTTCAGAAGAAGCAGTAGAATGGGCTTCTAAAGGCGAAAAAGTAATTCTAGTAAGAGAAGAAACTTCTCCAGAAGACGTAGATGGTATGCATAAAGCAGAGGCTATTCTTACTACAAAAGGTGGTATGACTTCTCACGCGGCTTTAGTAGCTAGAGGTTGGGGTAAATGTTGTATCGTAGGATGTAGCGAAATATCTATCCATGATAAAGAAAAATATTTTGTAACCAAAGACGGTAAAAAAGTAAAAGAGGGAGATTGGGTATCTCTTAACGGTAGTAAAGGAACTGTTTATGAAGGTTCTTTACCATTAATTGATGTAGATTTAAATAAAAATCAAGCCTACAAACAATTAATGATTTTGGTAGACAAATATAAAACAATGGGTGTAAGAACAAATGCTGATACTCCTAAAGATGCTCAACAAGCGACTTATTTTGGTGCAGAAGGTATCGGATTGTTTAGAACAGAGCACATGTTCTACGGTGAAGGTAGTGATAAACCATTATTCTTATTAAGAAAAATGATCATGAGCGACACCGAGCAAGAAAGAAAAGTAGCGCTTAATGAATTATTTACTTTCGTAAAAAGAGACATCAAAGCAACTTTAGAAGTAATGAAAGGAAATGCAGTAACCATCAGATTACTAGACCCACCTTTACACGAATTCGTGCCTCACGATAAAGCGAAGTTACAAGAACTTTCTAAAGAGTTAGGTGTAAGCATGAGCATCTTAAACAGAAGAATCCTTGCATTACACGAAAACAACCCAATGCTTGGTCACAGAGGTGTACGTTTAGGAGTTTCTTATCCAGAAATTACCGAAATGCAAGTAAGAGCAATCTTCGAAGCAGCAGGTGAATTACAAAAAGAAGGCGTAAAAGCATTCCCAGAAATTATGATTCCTGTAACTTGCGGTAGACACGAACTTTCTCACCAAAAAGCAATCGTAGATAGAGTTTACGATGAAACTTTAGAGAAATTAGGAGTTAAAAAAATTCCTTACATGTACGGAACCATGATTGAGATTCCTAGAGCAGCACTTAAAGCAGATTCTATGGCGCAAGTTGCAGATTTCTTCAGCTTTGGTACCAATGACCTTACTCAGATGTCTTTTGGTTTCTCTAGAGATGATATCGGTGGATTCTTACCTACATATCTAGATCTTAAACTATTACCTGGAGACCCATTCGTATCTATTGACCAAACTGGTGTAGGCGAATTAATCAAAATAGGAGTAGAAAGAGGTAGAAAAACAAAACCAAACTTAAAAGTAGGTATTTGTGGTGAGCACGGTGGTGATGCAGAATCAGTAAAATTCTGTCATTCTATTGGTATGAATTATGTAAGTTGTTCTCCATTTAGAGTTCCTATCGCTAGATTAGCTGCTGCACAAGCTGCAATCGAAGATAAAAAATATGTGAAAACTTCATAACAATATTTATAATTAACAATAATAAGCCGCATAGAATTTCTATGCGGCTTGTTTTTTACTAAATTTAAGAAACATTTAACCTCCTAAAACTTTGTACTCTCGTTTACTTGCAGTAAATTAGTGTGTTTATTTAACACTTCTAAAAACGCTAATATCACCATGACATACCAAGTAGTACCTCACTCCCTTTTTTCTGAATTTGATATCCATCTTTTCCGTGAAGGAAAACACTTTAAGCTCTATGAAAAAATGGGTTCTCATAAAGTAGAGATAGACGGTAAAACGGGCGTTTATTTTGCGGTTTGGGCTCCTAATGCAAAACAAGTTTCCGTAATTGGAGATTTCAATAATTGGGATTCTAGAGTTTCTGAACTCAAAATCCGTTGGGATGGTTCTGGGATTTGGGAAGGTTTTATAGAAGGGTTAGATTTTGGCGTGATTTACAAATATGGCATTCAGACTTATAGCGGTGCTTATTTAGAAAAAGGTGATCCCTATGCTTTAAAATGGCAACAAACCATTCAGGCCGCTTCTATTGTAGATACTACTTTCTACGAATGGAAAGACCAAGAATGGATGAAAAACCGCCATCAAAACAATTCTTTAGAATCTCCTATTTCGGTTTACGAAGTTCATTTGGCTTCTTGGATGAGAGGAACAGATGATCCTAACCGTTTTTTCACTTACAGAGAAGTTGCAGAAAGACTCGTTCCTTATGTGAAGGAAATGAATTTTACACATGTAGAATTTATGCCCGTGATGGAATATCCTTTCGATCCGAGTTGGGGTTACCAAATAACTGGTTTCTACGCGGCGAGTTCTCGTTTTGGAACGCCACAAGATTTAATGTATTTGATAGAAGAATTGCACAAAAATGAAATTGGTGTAATTCTCGATTGGGTTCCTTCTCATTTTCCAGGAGATGCCAATGGTTTACATTATTTTGATGGAAGTTTTCTCTATGAGCACGAAGATCCAAGAAAAGGATTTCACCCAGATTGGAAATCTCATATTTTCAACTACGGAAGAAACGAAGTAAAATCTTTCTTGATTTCAAATGCTTGTTTTTGGTTAGATAGGTATCATGCCGATGGTTTAAGAGTAGATGCAGTGCGTTCGATGCTTGAGTTAGATTATTCCAGAGCAGATGGAGAATGGGAGCCAAATAAATATGGAGACAATAGAAATCTGGAAGCGATTGATTTCATCAAAGAGATGAATACTATTGTGTACAGAGAATTTCCAGATATACAAACGATTGCAGAAGACAGTAGTGATTTTCCTAAGGTTACCAAACCTATTTATGATGACGGATTAGGTTTCGGAATGAAATGGATGATGGGCTGGATGCACGATACCTTAGATTATTTCGAAGAAGACCCTATTGCTAGAAAATATCATCATCATAAACTCACTTTCAGTACCATGTATATGAATAATGAGAACTACATGTTGCCATTATCTCATGACGAAGTAGTACACGGAAAAAGTAGTTTGATTTTTAAAATGCAAGGCGACGAATGGCAGAAACACGCCAATTTAAGAGCATTGTATACGTATATGTACACGCATCCAGGTAATAAATTGCTTTTCATGGGTGGTGAATTTGGTCAAACTCACGAATGGGATTTTAGCCAAAGTTTAGATTGGCATCTTCTGCAATATCCAATACACAAAGGATTGCAGAATTTTGTGAAAAATTTGAATACAGTTTTCAAGTCCGAAAAAGCACTTTACGAAAATAATTTTAATCCATACGGTTTTGAATGGATTGAAGCAGATGACGAAGATAATTCTATCTATGTTTTTCTAAGAAAAGGAAAATCTGAAGATGAAGTACTCATGTCTGTTTTGAATCTTACTCCTAGAACTTTCGATTATAAAATTGGAATAGAAGAAGGAACAAAATGGAAAGTGATTCTCAACTCAGATGCTCCAGAATTTGGAGGAAGTGGAGTAGTTCCAGAAATCAAATGGTACGAAGAAACCCCATGGAATAATAAACCCAACTCTATGATTGTTACTTTGCCTCCGCTTTCAGGAATAATTTTAAAACAAACCGAGAAAATTAAAAAGAACCAAGTAAAAAGCAAATAATAACATATAATTCATAACTTATAACTCAAACTCAAAATGAAAGTTTTCCATTTAAGCGTAGAATGTTTTCCGGTAGCTAAAGTAGGCGGTTTAGCAGATGTAGTAGGTGCGCTTCCTAAATACCAAACCAAAATGGGAATTGATGCCAAAGTAGTAATGCCTTGGTATAATAAACCATTTGTAAACGAGAACGAATTCGAAGTGGTTTTTGATGGTTTTATTCATCAGATTCATCACATGTACCAAGTATTGGTCATGAAAGAAAAACATAATGTTTTAGGATACGAATTGTATTTGGTGAAAATTCCATGGTTGTTAGATAGAGATCAAGTGTATGGTTATTTAGATGAAAGTCAGCAGTTTATTGCGTTTCAGCATGCAGTTTTGCACTGGCTTTCTGCTATGGAAATTCGTCCAGATGTCTTGCATTGTCATGATTATCATACGGGTTTAGTTCCGTTTATGGTAGAACATTGCCAAGATTTCGACTTTTTAAAAGGCGTAAAAACCGTAGGAACCATTCATAATGGGGAATATCAAGGAACTATGGATTGGCAAATGTCTAATTATATGCCACGTTTTGACGCTTGGAAATGGGGCCTTCTCGATTGGAACGGAAGGATTAATCCTTTGGCGACCATGATTAAGTGCAGTCATGAATTCACTGCGGTTTCTCAAGGTTATATGCATGAGTTGTTTGAAGATGCGCAAGGATTGCAAGACTTAATTAGACAAGAACACAGAAAAGCACATGGAATCATCAATGGAATAGATACAGAAGTTTGGAATCCTATGACGGATATAATGCTTAATGATCATTATTCTAGAGAGAGCTTTGAAGAAGGTAAAGAGAAAAATAAAACATGGCTTTGTGAAGAATATGGCTTGAATCCAGAACTTCCGCTTTTTGCATTTATTGGAAGGTTTGCTGGCGAAAAGGGAGCAGATATGTTACCAGATATTGTAAGAAGAAGTATCTCAGAAACCGAAGGTGCTTTAAATATTCTCATCTTAGGTTCTGGAAATTCACAAATAGAAAATACACTGAAACAGCTTCGAGAAGAATTTCATGTAAATTTTGCGATGGATTTAGGATACAAAGAAGATTTATCACACAAAATTTATGCAGGTGCAGATTTCTTATTGATGCCTTCTCGAGTAGAACCTTGTGGATTGAATCAGATGTATGCCATGAGATACGGAACCATCCCAATTGTGCGTTATACAGGTGGTCTAAAAGATACCGTAACAGACATTTCTTCAGGAGGTTATGGCTTAAACTATACCTTCCCAGGAACTGATGATGCTGTGCATGCTATAAAAAGAGCACTGTATCTATACGATGATAAAGAAGAAATTCAAAATTTACGAAATACAATAATGAATTTGGACTTTTCATGGCAGAAATCTGCCGAAAATTATGTAAATTTATATCGTAAAAATTAAATATAATTTCATTTATGAAGTCTATTTTCACTTTTTATAAAAATTCAAAATAAAACCACAAAATATATGAAACCAAGTGTTATATCTATTGTATTAGGAGGAGGTAGAGGTAGTAGGCTATTTCCACTTACAGATAAGCGTTCTAAGCCCGCAGTTCCCATCGCAGGAAAATACAGATTAGTAGACATTCCAATTTCTAATTGCCTTAATTCTGGCTTTAATAGAATTATGGTACTTACACAGTTTAACTCGGCGTCGCTTAATTCTCATATCAAAAACACCTATCACTTTGATATTTTTAGCAAAGGTTTTGTAGATATTTTGGCAGCAGAACAAAGCACAGATAATGAAAGTTGGTATCAGGGAACAGCAGATGCAGTAAGACAATCTATGCGTCATTTAGACAAATATGATTATGACTATATTCTTATTCTTTCTGGTGACCAATTATACCAGATGGATTTTAGAGAAATGATAGATTTCCACATTCAAAATGTTGGAGACATCACCATTGCTACCATTCCTGTAAACAGCAAAGATGCTACTGGTTTTGGTATTTTAAAAGCGAATGACGAAAACCAAATCACATCTTTCGTAGAAAAACCATCTGCAGATGTATTACCAGAATGGAATTCTGAGGTTTCTGATGATATGAAGCAACAAGGCAGAGATTACCTTGCTTCTATGGGGATTTATGTATTCAATAAAAAAGTTTTGAGAAAAATGTTTGAGGAAGACAAAGGAGATGACTTTGGCAAAGACCTCATCCCAAATGCAATCAATAACGGGTATAATACGCTAAGTTATCAATACGAAGGCTATTGGACAGATATAGGAACCATCGGTTCTTTCTTCGAAGCGAATATGGATTTAACCAATGAATTGCCAAAATTCAACATGTTTAGCAATTCACCTATTTACACAAGACCTAGAATGTTGCCACCTTCTAAAATAAATGGTTCTTTCGTAAATAAAGCCATTTTTGCAGATGGATGCATCATCATGGCAGATAAAATAGAGCATTCACTCATTGGGAACAGAACCAGAATAGAAAAAGGAAGTACTGTAATTCGTTCTTATATTATGGGAGCAGATTATTATCAAAGTCCTGAAGACATGGCAGAAAATGATGCCAAGGGAATTCCAAACATCGGGGTAGGTAAATTCTGCTATATAGAAAATGCTATTTTAGATAAAAACTGTCATATTGGGAACAATGTAAGGATTATAGGTAGCAAACATTTGCAAGATGGAGATTTCAAAACCCATTCTATAAAAGACGGAATAATCGTGGTAAAAAAAGATGCCATCATAAAAGATGGAACAGTGATACCATAGAGTTTTTTTATTTTTAGAAAATCGGGCTTGTAATTTTTTTGCAAGCCCGATTTTTAATTCTAAATTTGCTCAACTAAAAATTAAACAAATGAAAAAAATCAAATTTTTATTCACCGTAATGGCTGTGTTTTTTATGAGTCAAGTCGTTTCTGCGCAAACCAGTGAGTGGAAAGAAAAAACAGAGTTTCATAAAATTATGAGCCAAACGTTTCACCCTGCCGAAGAAGGAAATTTTGCACCAGTTAAAAGCAGAATAGATGAAATGGAAACCAAAGCTATTGCTTTCAAAAACTCAGAAATTCCTGCAGATTTCGGTAATAAAGAAGCTATTAAAAAATCTTTGAAAAAATTAGTGAAAGAAACGAAAGCTTTCAATAAAAAAATTAAGTCTGGAGCATCAGATGAAGCCCTTAAAAATGATTTTATGGCACTTCATGATACGTTTCACACGATTGTAGGACTTTGCAAAGCAGAAGACGAACACGAACATTAATCTATAAATATATGTAATGAGTAATGAGCAAAAGATTACATTTGCTGATTACTCATTATTATTTTAAACTATAATATGCGTTGGTATAAATTTGTAATTTATATAAGTATCTTTTTATTTTCGGTGTATGCCATTTCTATGCTTTTTTTTGAAGAAAGCAAAAGTTTTACTGTAGAAAAAGAAATTAATTATCCTATAGAAAAGGTTTTTCCGCAGTTTAACAATTTACAGAATTTCACCCAATGGAATGAATTTTTTCTTTCAAAAGAAGATTACACTTTCGCATTTTATACACCTTACGAAGGGCAAGGCTCTTCTTTGAATTATCAAAGCAAGAAAAATCAATCTGATTATGGAGATTTCTTTATCCGTTATGAGAATCCCTTTTCTACTCTTAAATATCAACTCTTCGAAGGAAAAAACGATAATCCATACAGCATTAATGTAAAATTTGTACCACAAGGAAACAAAACCAAGGTCATTTGGTTTGTTCACACCCCTAGATTGCCATTTTTGAAACGTTCGCTTAACTTACTTTCAGAAGATTTTGTAGCAGGAAATATAGACCAATCTATGGCAAATTTATCTCAACTGTTGAGTGGGAAAGTAGACAAAGAAATCTTACTTTCTAAAATTAAGTATGACACACTCATGGTCGAAAAGCAAGACGGCCAGTTACTTTTGGGGATTAATGTTTCTACAGTAAACAAAAAAGGGGATTTAATTAAAAATATAGAACTGAATCATAATAAAGTGATTAGTTTGGTAACCAGAGATTTAGTTAAAAAAGAAGATGAATTCGGTGTTCCACTTTTGATTACAGAGCCAGGAAGTTACAAAGAAAAAGAGGTTTCTTATTTCTATGGAGTTCCCGTGAAAAAAAGAGAAGGACTGTCTGATAATAATTTCAACTTTCGTACATTGAATGCCTCAGAAAACTACATCATGTATTATAAAGGCAGATATGAAAATAGAGTAAAAGCCATTGCTCAACTCTTGCAAAAAGCTCAAAAAGACAGCATGAGAAATGGTCAGTTGCAAGAAACTTTCATAGAAGCTCCGAATGCAAAAAAGGAAGTCACCATAAAAATTTCTTTACCAGTCTACAGATAGCGAAAAAACATCTTTTTTAACTACTTTTTAACATAATTTAATTTTATTTAACGATTTTTTAGGTTGAATAAATTTTTATTATGTAAACTATACCTTTTAACCACATTTTTAAGTTCCTTTATTCGCTTTTTTTTAGTAATTTTGCCTAAACTATACTTCTAACAAAGAAAAAGGCAGAAAATGGACAGATTTTCATTTCTAAATGCAGCACATTCTCAATTTATTGAAGATTTATATCAGCAATATTTAAAGTACCCAGATTCTATAGAACCTTCGTGGAAATCATTTTTCCAAGGTTTTGATTTTGCAATAGCAAATTATGGTGACGATGAGGTTTCTATTACCCAATTAGCTTCTAATGTAGTCGCTACTGGGAATATTCCAGAAAACATTGAAAAAGAGTTTAAAGTAATCAATTTAATTAATGATTACAGAAGACGTGGTCACTTGTTTACCAAGACCAATCCTGTACGTGAACGTAGAACGTATTCTCCAGATTTATCGATAGAGAATTTTGGTTTATCTCCAGCAGATTTACAAACCAAATTTAATTCTGCTACAGAAGCTGGTATGAATGGTGCAGCTACACTTCAAGAAATCATTAATCATTTAGAAAAAGGATATTGTGATTCTATTGGGGTAGAATATATGCATATTCAAAGCGTAGAAGAGAAAAAATTCATCAGAGAATGGATTAATGTGAATGAAAATCACCCAACTCTTTCTGCAGCTGAGAAAAAAGAGATTTTACATAAATTAAATCAAGCAGTAGCTTTCGAAAACTACTTGCATACAAAATTCGTAGGTCAAAAACGTTTCTCTCTAGAAGGTGGAGAATCATTAATTCCTGCGCTAGACCAATTAATTTCTCGTTCTTCTCTTCATGGAGTAGATGAGGTAATTCTTGGGATGGCTCACAGAGGTAGATTAAATGTTTTAACCAATATTTTCCAGAAATCTTACAAGCAGATTTTCTCAGAATTCGAAGGAAAAGAATTTGAAGAAGATGTATTCTCTGGTGACGTAAAATATCACCTGGGTTCATCTAAAAAAATAACTACAGCTTCTGGTGAAGAGGTAAGAATTAACTTAGTTCCTAACCCGTCACACTTAGAAACCGTAGCTTCTTTGGTTGGCGGAATTTCTAGAGCTAAAATTGACCACACTTACCAAGGAAATGCTAAAAAAGTATTGCCAATTGTTATCCATGGTGATGCTGCAATCGCAGGACAAGGAATTGTGTACGAAGTAGCACAGATGATGACGTTAGAAGGTTATAAAACAGGTGGAACGGTTCACATTGTAGTGAATAACCAAGTTGGTTTTACTACCAATTATTTAGATGCTCGTTCTTCTATTTACTGTACAGATATTGCTAAGGTTACAGATTCTCCAGTAATGCATGTAAATGCAGATGATGTAGAAGCAGTAGTTCACGCCATTAGATTTGCAGCAGATTATAGAGCACAGTTTGGTAAAGATGTATACATAGATTTATTAGGTTATAGAAAATATGGTCATAACGAAGGAGATGAACCAAGATTTACCCAGCCTAGTTTGTATAAAACTATTTCTAAACACCCTAATCCCAGAGAAATTTATAAGAAAAAACTCGTAGAAGAAGGAGTGGTTTCAGATGCTGTAATGTCTGAAATGGAAAAAGAATTTAAAAATTTATTAGACCAAAACTTTGATGAAGCTAAGGAAATCGAAAGAAATACCATGGCAATTTTCATGGAAGATGACTGGAAAAATTATGCTTCACTAGGAAAACTTCAGCAAGTTTTAGAAAAATATAATACCACTTATGATGTAGAAAAACTAAGAGAATTAGCCGTTAAAATTTCTACATTGCCAGCAGATAAAAAATTCATCAATAAAATCTCTAGATTATTCGAAGCCAGAGTAAAAATGGTAGAAAATAATGCTCTAGATTGGGCAATGGGTGAATTATTAGCGTATGGAACACTTCTTACCGAAGGCAGCACCATAAGAATTTCTGGTGAAGACGTAGAAAGAGGTACTTTCTCTCACAGACATGCAGTGGTAAAAACAGAAGATAATGAAGAAGAATACGTTCCATTAAAACAAGTTTCTGATAACAAGTTTGATATTTACAACTCTCACCTTTCAGAATATGGTGTTTTAGGTTTTGATTATGGTTATGCGATGGCTTCTCCTAATACTTTAACAATTTGGGAAGCACAGTTTGGAGATTTCGTGAATGGAGCTCAAATTATTATTGACCAATACTTAGTAGCAGCAGAAGAAAAATGGAAAGTTCAAAACGGTTTGGTAATGCTTTTACCTCACGGTTTCGAAGGACAAGGTGCAGAACACTCTTCAGCAAGATTAGAAAGATTCCTCAATTTATGTGCAAACGGAAACATTATTGTGGCGAATTGTACTACACCTGCGAATTATTTCCACTTATTAAGACGTCAGCAAAAATTCCCATTCAGAAAACCATTGGTGGTGATGACACCTAAATCATTACTTCGTCACCCAAGAGTAATTTCTACTGTAGAGGACTTAGCAAACGGAAGTTTCCAACCAGTAATTGATGATGTTACAGCTCAACCAGAAAAAGTAGAAAAATTAGTTTTCTGTTCTGGTAAATTATACTATGAATTACTGGCTAAGAAAGAAGAATTAAATGATGATAAAGTTGCTTTGGTAAGAATCGAACAATTATATCCATTGAATCCAGAAATTATTCAAGGTATTTTCGATAAATACTCTAATAGAAAAGAATTTGTTTGGGCGCAAGAAGAGCCAGAAAATATGGGAGCTTGGACATATATGTTGCGTAATTTCCGTAACGAAAACATTCAAGTAATCGCTCCTGTTGCAAGTGGAACGCCAGCTCCTGGTACTCATAAGAAATTTGAGAAAAACCAAAAAGGAGTCATCAATAGAGTTTTCGGGATAGCAGAAGAGAATGTAGAGTTAGTAAAACCTATTACCACTGTAAATGACTAAAAAATAGTTAACCTTCAAAAGAAAACTTACTTAATATTTAAAATAAAAAAATACATACAATGTCAATACTAGAAATGAAAGTTCCTTCTCCGGGAGAGTCAATCACAGAAGTAGAAATTGCAACTTGGTTGGTAAAAGACGGAGATTATGTAGAAAAAGATCAAGCAATTGCTGAAGTAGATTCAGACAAAGCTACACTAGAACTTCCAGCAGAACAAGCAGGGATCATTACCCTAAAAGCGGAAGAAGGAGAAGTAGTAAAAGTAGGTCAAGTAGTTTGCTTAATTGATATGAGTGCTGCTAAACCAGAAGGTGCTGCTGCTACGGTTGCAGAAGCTCCAAAAACTGAAGAAGCTCCAAAAGTAGAGGCTCCAAAACCTGCTGCTGCTCCAGCTGCTACTTACGCTACCAATTCGCCATCTCCAGCTGCTAAGAAAATTCTAGACGAAAAAGGAATTGATGCTTCTGCAGTTTCAGGAACAGGTAGAGACGGAAGAATTACCAAGGAAGATGCGCTTAATGCAACTCCTGGTGCTCCAGCAATGGGTGTTTCTTCTGGTAACAGAGCTCAAACCACTACTAAACTTTCAGTTTTGAGAAGAAAATTGGCTGCGAGATTGGTTTCTGTGAAAAACGAAACAGCAATGTTAACTACCTTCAATGAAGTTGACATGTCTGAAATTTTCAGAATCAGAAAACAATACAAAGAAGAATTCGCTGCAAAACATGGAGTAGGTCTTGGTTTCATGTCTTTCTTTACAAAAGCGGTAACCAGAGCTTTACAGATGTATCCAGATGTAAACGCAATGATTGATGGAGATTATAAAATCAACAACGAATTCTGTGATATTTCTATCGCTGTTTCTGGCCCTAAAGGTTTAATGGTTCCTGTATTAAGAAATGCAGAAAACCTTACTTTAAGAGGAGTAGAAGCAAGTATTAAAGAACTAGCAACCAAAGTAAGAGATGGTAAAATCACCATCGAAGAAATGACAGGCGGTACATTTACCATTACCAATGGTGGTGTTTTCGGGTCTATGCTTTCTACACCAATTATCAATCCACCTCAATCTGCAATTTTAGGTATGCACAACATTATCGAAAGACCAGTTGCGGTAAATGGCAAAGTAGAAATCAGACCAATGATGTATTTAGCAGTTTCTTATGACCACAGAATTATTGATGGTAGAGAATCTGTAGGTTTCTTAGTTGCAGTAAAAGAAGCGCTAGACAATCCAGTAGAAATTCTAATGGGTGGCGACGAAAGAAAAGCCCTAGAACTTTAATTTCTTAGAAAAAAAAGTCATAAATATTAAGTATTTATGAAATAAATAACTCCCGCTGATTTTTCGGCGGGATTTTTGTTATCTTTATTTCATCATAAAATTTTAAAAATGTATTCTTCAATTACTCAAAACATCAAAGTTTCTGTAATCCCAGAATATGATGTTAAAAACTCCTTTCCTGCAGATAATCGCTTTGTTTTCAGATACAATATTGTCATAGAAAACCTAGGAAATGATGCAGTAAAACTCATGAAAAGAAGGTGGCTTATTTATGATGTAAGTTTCGGATTTACAGAAGTGATGGGAGATGGCGTAATCGGCATGACACCAGAATTACAACCAGGAGAGTCTTTCAGCTACTTTTCTAACGTCATTTTGCGTTCAGGAGTAGGTAATATGCAAGGAAATTACATTTTTAAAAATTTAGAAACTCTAGAAAATTTTGAGTCTGATATTCCTAAATTTAATCTGGTTTCAGAAGTCCTTTGCAATTAGTTTTAAAATAAAAATTCACGTAAAGAAGTCGGAGCTGGTGTTCTGACTTTTTTATTTTAGATATTATAAAACTTTCAAATTCTTACTAAAAAGTGCTGGTAATTCATCATTTTCAGTAATCAGAAGTCTTTCAAAGGCCAATAAAGAAATTTTAGCGCAGACTTCTGCATCTGCTCCAGCTCGGTGATGCGTAAATTGTATATCATGACAGTTAGCGAGGTTTTTCAAACCATAACTCGTTAGATTTTTCCAAGATTTTTTGGCAATCTGTATGCTGCAGAGATATTCTGTTTTAGGCTTGAAAATTCCATAATAATCAAGGCAACTGCGCAAAACTCCTGCGTCAAAAGAAGCATTGTGGGCAATCATAAGATTTCCGTAGAGCAAATCTTCTATTTCGTACCAAATTTCGTCAAAAGTAGGAGCATGAGCTACATCTTTTGGATAAATCCCATGAACATTGATGTTGTGTGGATTGAAATAAGGGAAACTCGGCGGTTTAATGAGCCAAGTTTTGGTTTCTACAATTTCAGAATTTTCTACCACGCAGATTCCTAATTCACACGCAGAGTTTCTCTCGTGTGTAGCTGTTTCGAAATCTAATGCAACAAAATTCATGTGTATTTTTTTGAAATAATATTAAAGAAAATGTTTAAAAATCAACCATTTACTTTGGTAATAGTCTTTAATTTGATGTTTGCTTCTTAATTTTAAACTTTCGGCAAACATTCCATAAAAACCAAAATGTGCTTTTAGTACGGCAATTAAGTGAGGGAATCCATCTTTCATCCCGAAATAAATGCCTGCAATTCCATCTAAAACCAATCTTAATGGAATAATCCAAAAAAGACTAGAAGTAGGTAAGTTTTTAAGGAGCATGGTCAAATTGTTTCTAAAATTAAGAAACGTTTTTTGTGGAGATTGCTTGTTAAGTGTTCCACCGCCAACATGAAAAACAGTAGATTTTCCGCAATAATAAATTTTTCTTCCAGCATTTTTGAGACGCCAGCATAAGTCTATTTCTTCTTGATGGGCAAAAAATCTTTCATCAAAACCTTTCATCTTCCAGAAATCCTCTCTTCTAATGAATAAAGCACAACCAGTTGCCCAAAAAATCTCTTTTTCATCATCATATTGTCCCAAATCTTCTTCTATCGTTTCGAAAACTCTCCCTCTACAATAAGGATAACCAAGATGATCAATCATCCCGCCTGCTGCACCTGCAAATTCAAAATATTTTGAATTTTTAAAAGCCCTAATTTTAGGCTGAATTGCAGCGATATCAGGATTTTTGTCAAAAAGTTCCAGAATAGGTGTAATCCAATTTTCGGTCACTTCTACATCAGAATTCAGCAAACAATAGATTTCTTCATTTATATGTTGTAAACCTTCGTTGTAACCACCAGCAAAGCCAGAGTTTTTAGCATTGATGATGATTTTTACGGTAGGGAAATATTTTTCTACAAAAGCAACAGAATCATCTGTAGAAGCATTGTCTATTACATAAACCGTAGCTTCGTCAGAATATTCTAACACGTTTGGTAAGAATTTTTCTAACCATTTTTTTCCGTTCCAATTGAGTATAGCGATAGCAGTTTTCAAAATAAAATTTTCGTTAAATAGGGTAGTCTTTTCCTTGGTACATCATTTCATCAGTAAGACGGTTTTTATATTTCCATCTTTTATGTGTCCAAAGCCAGTTTTCAGGTTGTTTTTTGATGAGTTCTTCTAATAATTTCATGTATTTAATCACCAATTCTTCACCTTCGAATGTTTCGTTTTCTGGAGTGATTTCTGAGAAGGTTAATTGATATTTACCGCGTCTTACTTTAATGATTTCTGTAAAACAATACATGAGATTTTCTTTATTTGGCAACCTGTTGTACCCTGTAAAAACAGGAGTCCTTTGATTTAGGAAGTTTACACCAAGTTGGATTTTGGTTTTAAACGGAGATTGATCTGCAGCAAAGCCATAAAGAGAATTTCCATCACTTTTTTCAGTGAAAAAATGTTTCATTACATTTTTTGTTTCCAGTAATTTAATTCCGAATTTTGCTCTAGACTGAATGATTTTTTTGTCCCAAAAATCGCTTTCTAGTTTTTTATAAATGCCATAAAAATTTTCTTGAGGGACATTGTTTTGTAAAGCAATAGAAAGTTCCCAGTTAAAATTATGCCCAGCCAATAAAATCACATTTTTCTTTTCTTCATGCGCTTTTTTTAAAACATCGAGACCTCTATAATCTACCAATTCAGAGAGTTCTTTTTCGCTTATTGAGAAAATTTTAAGTGTTTCTATCATAAAATCGCCAAAGTTTCTAAAAAACTTTTTGCTGATATCTTTCAATTCTGCTTCAGATTTCTCGGGGAAAGAATTTCTAAGATTTTCTAAAACCATTTTCTTTCGATACCCGATTATATAATAATTAAGGTAGAAAAATACATCCGAAAAGCGATAGAGTACTTTTAAGGGAAGTTTAGAAAAAAATAATAATATTTGGAATGATAATTGGTTCACGGTTCTAAATTAAGTTGCAAATTTACAAAATCATTACTTTAGTTGTTTATTTATTATATTTGAACCGAAATAAAAATCGAAAATACTAACTTCATCTTACAGAAATATGAACATTAAAAAATCAATACTAAAATTAGCTTTTGTGAGCATTTTGTTGCCAACTGTTTTTTCGGCACAAACTTCTACTTTGACAGGAGCTGAAAAATTAGAAGCTAAGAAAAAATCAGAAGCAGAAAAGGCCTCTTATGCAAAACCTTATGACGAAGCCGAAAATGCAGAACAAAAAATTGCAGAATTGGTAAAAAAAGCGAAAAAAGAGAATAAAAACATCATGCTACAAGCAGGAGGAAACTGGTGTATTTGGTGTTTGAGATTTAATAATTTCGTGCAAACTACCCCAGAATTAAAGAATTTGGTAGATGAAAATTACATTTATTATCACTTAAATTATTCTCCGAAAAATAAAAACGAGAAAATTTTTGCGCAATACGGAAATCCCGGTGAAAAATATGGTTATCCTGTTTTCATAGTTCTTGATAAAAATGGAAAGCAAATTCATACGCAAGAAAGCGGTTCGCTGGAAGAAGGAAAAGGCTACAGCCTAGAAAAAGTAAAAACGTTCTTCGAAGCTTGGAAACCTAAAAAATAATAAAAAAAGAGTTGAAATTTTTCAACTCTTTTTTTTGTAAATTTTACAATAATTTTTTCAAAATATTGAGCTTAGCGTTAGAATAAGGAGGATATTTCAATTCTGGCTCTAGATAATTAGATTTTTTGAGAATTGCTTTTTGATGAGAAAATGCAATAAATCCAAATTTTCCATGATAATGCCCGATTCCAGAATTTCCTACACCTCCAAATGGAAGTCTGTCATTGCTCAAATGCATCAAAGTATCATTGATACAGCCGCCACCAAAACTTAATTTCTCGGTGAAAAGTTCTTGTTCTTTAGCATCATTGCTGAATAAATAGGCAGAAAGCGGTTTTTCACCTTCCACTACGGTTTGCATTGCAGTTTCTAGATTTTTATAAGTCAAAATCGGTAAAATAGGACCGAAAATTTCTTCTTGCATTACTAAATCCTCCCAAGTTACGTTGTCTAAAACAGTAGGTGAGATGTATCTTTTTTCACGGTTAGTTTCGCCTCCGAAAACCACTTTTTCGTGGTCAATCATCTTTTCTAATCGGTCAAAATTCCTCTCGTTGATGATTTTACAATAATGGTCTACGTTATCAGTATAGTTTCTTTTTTTGATTTCTTCGATGAGAACTTTTAAAAATTTCGCTTTAATATTTTCTGCAACGTACAGATAATCAGGTGCTACACAAGTTTGACCAGCGTTGATGAATTTTCCCCAGACAATTCTTCTCGCTGCAATGTTTAAATCAGCTTTTTCGGTCACGAATGCTGGAGATTTTCCACCCAATTCTAAAGTTACTGGCGTTAAATGTTCTGCAGCAGCTTTGTAAACGATTTTTCCAACTCTTGGGCTTCCAGTGAAAAATATTTTGTCAAATCTTAGTTTTAAAATCGCTGTGGTTTCTTCTACACCGCCTTCTACCACGTATAAAAATTGAGCATCAAAATTTTCATTGATGAGTTTTGCCATGGCTTTCATCGTGCTTTCAGGCAGTTCGCTGGGTTTAATCATGCAAGTGTTTCCAGCGGCAATTGCAGCAATTACAGGTGTTAAAGTCAATTGATAAGGATAATTCCACGCACCGATAACCAAACAGTTTCCGAGCGGTTCAAAAACGATTTTGCTGCTTCCCATTTGGTTTACAATATTGGTGAGAACATTTTTGGGCTTGGCAAAAGATTTTAAATTTTTTAAATAATAGTCGATATCTTTATAAACAAAAGAAATTTCAGTGCCGAAAGTTTCAAATTCAGATTTCCCGAAATCTTGATAAATGGCATCATACAGTAATTTTTCATTGCTTTTTACTACTTTTTTCAGCTTTTGCAATTGTGCTTTCCTGAAATTTAAGTCTTTGGTAGCGTGAGTGTTAAAAAAAGTTTTCTGTTGTTGTAAAATATCAGCGTAATTCATTATTTTAGACATTGATTTTCACAAAGATAAAATAAACTGTAGATTTTTGATGCAATATTTTCTCAGTTTTCAAAAGACTTTATGTGAGAAATAATAGTTTTTAGAATTTTAAAGAAAACGAATGCTTTTCTGAAGTATCTTACCCTGTTTAATAAAAGAAAAAATAATTGATATGGAGTTTAAAAATAAAAAAGTACTGATTACAGGTGGTTGCTCTGGAATTGGTAAAATCATGGCAAGAAAATCTCTGGAAAGAGGTGCCTCAAATTTGATTATTTGGGATATTAATGAAGAAGGTTTAGCCAAAACTAAAGAAGAATTTGCAAAATTTGGGAAAGAGATTTCTACATATAAAGTAGATGTTTCTAATCTAGAGGAAATTAAAAACGCTGCACAAAGAGTAAGAACAGAAGTGGGAAAAGTAGATATTCTCATCAACAATGCAGGAATTGTAGTAGGGAAATATTTCCATGAACATACCCACGAACAAATTCAGAAATCTCTATTGATTAATGCTAACGCTTTAATGCACATCGCACTAGAATTTTTACCAGAGATGATGAAAGAAAACTCTGGAGCCATTTGTAATATCGCTTCTTCAGCAGGATTGATTTCTAATCCTAAAATGTCTGTTTATGCAGCTTCAAAATGGGCAGTAAACGGTTGGAGTGATTCTTTAAGATTAGAAATGCAACAACTGGGTAAGAATATTTCTGTCACTACGATTATGCCTTTTTACATCAACACAGGAATGTTTGACGGAGTTAAATCTAAATTACTTCCGATTCTAGAACCAGAACCAACTTCAGAAAGAATTATCAAAGCCATAGAAAAAGGAACCAAGATTTTGGCAATGCCACTTCCTTATTGGTTTATCCGTCTTTCACAAGGAATTTTACCAATTCCAGCCTTTGATTGGGTGATGAAAAACGTCTTTGGAATTTATGATACCATGAAGGATTTTACGGGCAGAAAATAAATATGAAACGCAGGAAATTTTCCTGCGTTTTTTATTGAAAGTTAATTAAATGTTAATTTTCTTTAAATAAATTGGTGCCAAAAGCATTATTATCGTATTTTTGAGCATCTAATAAAAGTAAAAAAAGACCTTCGATGAATTCTTATAAAAATCCATTAGAAGAGCGCTATTCTAGTGAAGAAATGCTCTTCAATTTCTCGCCTAATCAGAAATTTAGAACTTGGAGAAAACTGTGGATTGCGCTCGCAGAAATAGAAAAAGACCTCGGTTTAGACATTACCGATGAGCAAATTGCTCAGCTCAAAGAACATTCAGAAAACATAGATTTCGAAAAAGCAGCACACTACGAAAAGAAGTTTCGTCATGATGTGATGGCACATGTTCATACCTATGGAGATGTAGCACCATTAGCTAAACCAATCATTCATTTAGGTGCAACTTCGGCATTTGTAGGAGATAATACAGACCTTATTCAAATTAGAGACGGACTGCAAATTATCAGAAAACAATTGGTGAATGTGATTAAAAACCTTTCTGATTTTTCACTTCAATATAAAGATTTACCAACGCTTGGTTTCACACACTTTCAACCGGCACAGTTAACTACTGTAGGAAAACGTGCTACGCTTTGGTTGCAATCTTTACTTCTGGATTTAGAAGAATTAGAATTTTTCCTCGAAACATTAAGATTTAGAGGTGTAAAAGGAACCACAGGAACCGCAGCAAGCTTTTTAGAGCTTTTTAACGGAGATTATTCTAAAGTGAAACACTTAGACAAAGAATTGTCCAAACGTTTTGGTTTTGAAAAAGTTTTCGGAGTTTCTGGTCAAACTTACGATAGAAAAATTGATGCAAAAGTTTTGGCGTTATTGTCAAATATTGCACAATCTGCTCATAAATTCACCAACGATTTAAGACTTTTACAGAATTTAAAAGAAATAGAAGAACCTTTTGAGAAAAATCAAATTGGTTCATCTGCGATGGCTTACAAACGTAATCCTATGCGTTCTGAAAGAATTTCTGCATTAGCAAAATATGTGATGTCATTGCAAAATTCATCTGCAATGGTAGCGGCTACTCAATGGTTCGAAAGAACTTTAGACGATTCTGCAAATAAAAGATTAACAATTCCTCAAGCGTTTTTAGCAGTAGATGCTATTTTATTGATTTGGAATAACATTATGAATGGTATCGTAGTATACGAAAACAGAATTCATAAACATATTATGGAAGAGCTTCCGTTTATGGCGACAGAATACATCATCATGGAGGAAGTAAAAGCAGGTGGTGACCGACAGGAAATTCACGAAGTGATACGCGTTCATTCTATGGAAGCCTCGAAAAAGGTAAAAATGGAAGGCAAAGAAAATGACTTAATCGAAAGGATCATGAATGACGACTCCCTGAAATTAGACAAGTCGAAATTAAAAGAGGTTCTAGACCCTAAAAATTTCATCGGCTTCGCACCTATCCAAACCGAGGAATTTGTTCAGCAAGAGATTCAACCTGTTTTAGAAAAATACGCCGACCTAATTGGCTTAGAATCAGAACTAAAAGTATAAATTTGTGCAGCGTTGTCGCTGCACTTTTTGTTAATATTAATAAAAATAAATTTTCATAATACTTTAAAATTAATTTAATAAAAAAACTAAAAACCACATATGAAAAAAGTTGTGATTAAATTTTTTTATTTTTTTTCTTTGACAATGTTGTTAAACTGTTATTCTATTAATAAACCTACATCAAATAGTTTTTTAGAATTTAACCCAACAAATGGAGAAGTTGTAAATTATAAAACAACCATGAATATGGTAATAAAAGACCGTTTTATAATAAATGATGAAAATTATAATAAATTAATTAATCACTTAAAAGATGAACTAAAAATCAATATTGATAATAAAGATTTGGTGATAAATTATGTTTTTAAAAATGACCCATGCAGAAGAAATTCAGCTGACTATTCATTTATAGGTGAGGGAAATATTAAAAATATACAGGTTAAAAATTTTGAAAAAATTCATCCAAACTTAAAATTCATATTTTTGATAGAAGAAGGAAGAAATTTCCATAAAAGTGTTTTAAATGATGAACAAAAGGTTATAGATAAAGGAGGCTTTTTTAGAAAAAACGTTTTCAATAAATTTTCTGGATGTGGCAGTTCCATACTTTTATTAAGGGACCATTCAGGTATTTTTATCGAAAGGGATGTTCACATTGCCGGAGCGCAATTATATTTAGATAATAATCAAGGAGGAAGTTATATACAGTAATAGTTAATTATTAATAAAATCTGACATCTAATGTCTCATAAAAAAAGAATTTTCGTAGAAAAAAGAGGAATTTTCGATGTAGAAAGTCCTAAAGTTTTAAATGAAATTAAATCGATTTTGCCAAACATTCTATCGGTGAAAGTCTTTAATATCTATGATATTTTTGGCTTAGACGAATTGGAGTTTGAAAAAGTAGTCAACAATACTTTCGTAGATCCAGTAGTGGATATTTTGCATCATGAAAATCCTGCAAAATCCATTTATTTTGCAACAGAATTTCTTCCTGGTCAATATGATCAAAGAGCAGATTCGGCACAGCAATGTATTGCTTTACTCACTGGAAATGAGAAATCTACCGTAAGAAGTGGTAAATTGATTGAATTACAAGGAATCAATGATGCTGATTTGCCTAAAATCAAAAATTTACTCATCAATAAAGTGGAATCTCAAGAAAAAAATCTTGAAATTTTAGAAATTCCAGCGGAAGAAATTCCAGATAAAATCAAAATTTATCACGATTTCAACGATTTAACAACTCAACAACTTAACGATTTTTACAACAATCACGGTTTTGCATTTGGTTTTGATGATTTGCAGTTCATTCAAGACTATTTTAAATCAGAAAACAGAAATCCTACCGAAACAGAACTAAAAGTTTTGGATACGTATTGGAGCGATCATTGTCGTCATACTACTTTTGAAACAGAACTAACTGATATTCAATTTGAAGGAAAGTTCAAGGAGACTTTAGAAAATATTTTTAATGATTATTTAGAAAAAAGAAAATTCTTGGGCAGAGAAGCAAAACCTGTTTCATTGATGGATTTAGCTACTGTTTGCGCAAGATATTTCCATAAAACAGGCAGGCTAGAAAATCTTGTAGTTTCAGATGAAATCAATGCGTGTACTATAGAAATTGAAGCTGAATTTGATGGCAAAAAAGAGCCATGGTATTTGTTATTCAAAAACGAGACGCACAATCACCCTACAGAAATTGAACCTTTTGGTGGTGCTTCTACTTGTTTAGGTGGTGCAATCAGAGATCCATTATCCGGTAGAGCTTTTGTTTTCCAAGCGATGCGTTTAACAGGTGCTGCAGATGTTTTAGAGCCTATTTCTGATACTTTGCCAGGGAAATTGCCACAAAGAACCATTTCTAAACAAGCGGCAAATGGCTATTCTTCTTACGGAAATCAAATTGGGTTGGCAACTACTCATGTTTCTGAAATTTATGACGAAGGTTACAAAGCGAAGAGAATGGAAGTTGGTTTTGTTGCAGGGGCGGTTCCTAAAGATTGGGTTCGCAGAGAAAAACCAGCTGTTGGAGATGTAGTAATTGTTTTAGGTGGTGCAACAGGAAGAGATGGGGTTGGTGGTGCAACGGGAAGTTCTAAAGAGCAAGACGAAACTTCAATTCATACCATGAGTTCTGAGGTGCAGAAAGGAAATGCTGTGGAAGAACGTAAAATTCAAAGATTGTTCAGGAATCCAGAAGTAACAAAGTTGATTAAAAAATCAAATGATTTTGGAGCGGGTGGAGTTTCCGTTGCGATTGGCGAAATTGCTGATTCACTGGAAATTAACCTTGATATTTTACCTTTGAAATATGAAGGTTTAAATGGAACAGAACTCGCTATTTCGGAATCTCAAGAAAGAATGGCGGTAGTTATTGAAGCTCACGAAAAAGAAAAATTTATCAAATTCTGTGAAGCAGAAAATATAAAAGCCGTTGAAATTGCAAAAGTTACAGACAGCGGAAGAATGCAAATGTTCTGGAACGGACAAAAAATTGTAGATCTCAGCAGAGCTTTTCTCGATACAAGTGGTTGCGCAAAGAAACAAGATGCTAAAATATCTCATTTGCAAGAAGTTAACTCAAATTCTATTGAATTTAATGAAGAGAATTTCTACAAAATTTTAGCAGAAAAAAATACGGCATCTCAAAAAGGATTGGTTGAAATGTTTGATTCCACAGTTGGTGCTACAACAGTTGCGCTTCCTTTCGGTGGGAAATATCAAACTACTGAAACCGAAGGTTGTGTGCAAACTTTGCCGATTCTCAATGCTGAAAATATTGAAACGGTTTCTTATGCGAGTTGGGGTTTTGATGCTGAAATTTCCAAACAAAATTCTATGATTGGGGCAAGTTTAGCAGTTGTAGAATCTGTTGCTAAAATCGTCGCAATGGGAGGTGATTTTAGAAATATCAGACTGAGTTTTCAGGAATATTTTGAGAAACTAGGAAACCAACCTGAAAAATGGGGCAAACCTTTAGCTTCACTTTTAGGTGCTTATGATGCGCAAATGAACCTTGGTTTAGCAGCAATTGGAGGTAAGGATTCTATGAGTGGAACGTATCAAGATATCAACGTTCCGCCAACCTTAATTTCATTCGCTTGTGCTGATGGAAAAAAATTAAACACTATTTCTCCTGAGTTCAAAAAAGCTGGAAACTTCATTTATCATTTCCATCACAAAACTCAAGAAAATGGATTGCCAAATTATCAAAATTTAATCGAAGTTTTTGATTATGTTCATCAAGGGATTCAAGACAAAAAAATCATTTCTGTTAAAACCATTAAAGATGGTGGAATTGCAGTTGCGGTTGCTAAAATGAGTTTTGGAAATCTTATAGGTGCAGAAATTTCTATTGATGAAAAATTCTTACTCGAAAAAAATATCGGTGGATTAGTAATAGAATCTACTGAAAAACTAGATAGTAATTTACTTCAATTAATAGGTGAAGTTAAAAATTCAAATATAATCAAAATCAATAATTTAGGTTTTGAAATCAATAAATTACTTGAAGTTAATTCTGTAACATTTGAAAATTTATTTCCAACTAAAGAAAAGGAAAGAATTCAAATTAATTTTGATGAAAATCTAAACGGAACAGAGAAAAAATCAATCAACATTATTTCTCATAAAATAGGAAAACCTAGAGTTTTTGCGCCAATTTTCCCAGGGACCAATTGTGAATACGAAACACAAAATGCTTTCAGAAAAGAAGGTGCATTAGTAGATAGTTTACCACTGAAAAATTTAACCCATCAATTGCTTGATGAAAGTATAGAAGCTTGGGTAGAAAAAATTAAACAGTCACAGATTTTAGTGTTTTCAGGAGGCTTTTCAGCAGGTGATGAACCAGATGGTTCCGCTAAATTTATTGTGAATGTTTTGAAGAACGAAAAGATGAAAAATGCAGTTCACGAATTACTTTCCAGAGACGGAATGATTTTGGGAATTTGCAACGGTTTTCAAGCTTTGGTAAAATCTGGTTTGCTTCCTTATGGAGAAATCAGAGATTTAGATGAAACATCGCCAACTTTAGCGCACAACGCTATTGGAAGACACATTTCTCAGATGGTAGATGTAAAAGTCATCAATGATGATTCTCCTTGGTTAAAGGGAATGAAAGGCGAGGTTTATACCATCCCGATTTCTCACGGTGAAGGTAGATTTATGGCTTCGGAAGAAGTGTTGCTAGATTTATATAAAAAAGGTCAGATTGCTACGCAGTACATCGATACTGATGGGAATATAGCACACGGAATGCCATTTAATCCTAATCAATCGCTGTTCGGAATTGAAGGAATTACCAGCGAAAGTGGTAAGATTTTTGGAAGAATGGGGCACCCAGAACGTTTCGCAGAAGGTTTGTTCAAAAACATTCCTACCGCTAATTATCATAATATTTTCAGAAACGGAGTTGAATATTTTAAATAAATCCTAAATAAAAAGTTAGATATGAATAAAGGTGAAATGCTTTACGAAGGAAAAGCAAAACAAGTTTTCGCAACAGAAAATCCAGAAGAAGTAATCGTAAAATTCAAAGACGATGCCACAGCATTTAATGCACAAAAACGTGGAAGTTTCGATTTGAAAGGCGAAATGAACAACGCAATTACGACGCTAATTTTTGAATATTTACAAGAAAAAGGAATCCCAACTCATTTCATTAAACAATTAAATGAAAGAGAACAATTGGTAAGAAAAGTGAACATTATTCCTCTAGAAATGGTGGTGAGAAACTATGCTGCAGGAAGTATGGCTCAAAGATTAGGAGTAGAAGAAGGAATTAAATCTCCAGTGACTATTTTTGATATTTGTTACAAAAAAGACGAATTGGGAGATCCTTTGATTAATGATTATCACGCCATTTTCCTAGGAGCTGCTACGAAAGAAGAATTAGATGAAATGTATGCTTTAACTAACAAAATCAATGAGTTACTGAAAGAATTGTTTGACAAGATGAACATTATTTTGGTAGATTTCAAAATCGAATTAGGAAAAACATCTGATGGTAAAATTATTCTCGCAGACGAGATTTCTCCTGATACTTGCAGACTTTGGGATAAAGATACCATGAAAAAATTGGATAAAGATAGATTTAGACGTGATTTAGGAGAAGTAACCGAAGCGTACGTAGAAATCTATGAAAGATTGAAAAAAGCTCTAGGAAAGTAATTTTCTGAAAGATTTTCACCTATTTATAAATAAAATGAAAGATATAAAATTAACATATCAAGAACAATTTAGCCAAGAGTTTTATGGCAGAAATCTTTTAAGGACTCAAGAAGAGGAATTCTTAGATGCTCCAAAAGAAGAATGCGGTATTTTTGGATTATATTCTGATAATGAAGTAGATACATTCTCGCTTTCGCAGTTCGGGTTGTTTGCTTTGCAGCATCGCGGGCAAGAAGCTTGCGGTATTTCTGTTTCTTCTCAAGGCAAAATTATTACGGTAAAAGATGAGGGTTTGGTACTGGATGTTTTTAAAACCATTCCAAATCCTGAAGCATTATTGGGAAATGCAGTGATAGGACACACGCGTTATACTACTGCTGGAGATAAAAAAACCTATAATTTTCAGCCATTTTTTGCGAAAAATGAGTACGACCAAATTATTTTGTCTATTGCTCATAATGGTAATTTAACCAATGCGCAAGAACTCAAAGCGGAGTTAGAAGCTGAAGGTGTAGTTTTTAAAGCAACTTCAGATTCTGAGGTAATACTGAGATTGATTCAGAAAAATCTAGATTTAGGATTGCGTGGTGCGATAAAAGCTACCATGGAAAAAATAGAAGGTGCTTATTCCGTTGTAGGAATGACTAGAAATAAATTTTTTGCTTTCAGAGATTTTCACGGAATTCGTCCTTTGGTTTTAGGAGCGATAGATGAAAAAACTTTCGCTTGTGCTTCTGAAACATGCGCACTAGATGCTGTAGGAGCGCAATATGTAAGAGATATTCTTCCTGGTGAAATTGTTTACACTTCTGAGCATCACGAAGGTTTACAGAGTTTCTTGGTTAAAGAAAATTGTGAAAGAAGAATCTGTGCTTTTGAATATATTTATTTTGCAAGACCTGATACCACTTTAGAAGGAATTAATGTACATGAAATCCGAGAAAAGTCTGGCGAAAAAATTTGGGAACAAGCTCCTGTAAAAGCAGATGTGGTAATTGGGGTTCCAGATTCTGGGGTTCCAGCTGCAATTGGCTATTCTAAAGCTTCTGGGATACCATTTAGACCAGTTTTAATTAAAAATAGATACATTGCAAGAAGTTTTATTGTTCCGTCTCAGGAAATGAGAGAAAGAGTGGTAAATCTTAAATTAAACCCTATTGTTTCTGAAATTAAAGGAAAATCTGTGGTCATCATTGATGACTCTATTGTAAGAGGAACAACTTCTAAACGATTGGTGAAAATTTTAAGAGACAGTGGAGCGAAAGAAATTCATTTCAGAAGTGTTTCTCCGCCTATTATTGCGCCATGTTTCTTAGGAATTGATACTCCAAAAAAAGATGATTTAATTGCAGCGAATATGTCTGTGGATGAATTAAAAGATTATTTAGGAGTAGACAGCCTAGAATTTTTGAGCATTGATAATTTAAAAGTGATTTTAGGTTCTTCTGACCATTGTTTCGGTTGTTTTACAGAAAAATATCCGGTAAATAAGCCAAAAGAGACGCATTTGTTTGATTAATCTTAGACTTATAAATAATAAAAAACTCGAGAATTTCTCGAGTTTTTTTGTTAATGATAGGGTTGTATGTATGAAAGTGTTAGTGTTCTAAAAGTTGAAATCAAGACCTATTTGTAAGTTGTTATTCTTAGAATTGCTTAAGAAATAATCGGTTACGTTTCCATTTTTTCCAATTCCTGTTAAACCGAAAGTATAACGAGCGTTGATGCCTAAATTTTCATTGATTTTAAGTCCAGCGCCCACTCCAGCACCTACGTTGAATCGGTTTAAGTAATCCATGTTAATATCTGTAGAAGGTGAAATAATAGTATTTAAACTTTGGTTTGCAGAAAGCATGTAGCTAAACTCTGGTCCCACTTCTAAATATAAATTACTTGGCAAATTATACTGTAACATAATCGGTAATGATAGATAATCTAGTTTAGTTGTTGTAGAAACTTGGCCAATAATTCCTCCGAAATCATATAAATCGGTTTTTGCTCCCATTTGGTTGTATACCAATTCTGGTTTAATGCTGTAAGATTCTGTAATCGGGAAAGTAGCTGTTACACCTGCATAAAATCCAGTTTTCATTTTCGTGTCTACTGCGGTAGAGGTATTAGAAATGTCTGATAAGTTAAGACCTGCTTTTACTCCAAATTGTTGAGCAAAAGAAAGTGAACTTGCTAAAACGGTTAATCCCAAAAATATTTTTTTCATAATCTTTATTTTTCTTAATTAAATATTTGTTTGATATTTTCATATTTCCAAAGAACATGCCAAAAATGTTACCGAATGCTCAATACTCTGATATGCAGCAATAAAAAAACCGAAGAAAATTCTTCGGCTTTTTATTTTTTTTCATCAAGTGTTCTTTCATTAGAACTTTATATTTAAACCAACTTGAAAAGCATTGTTTTTGTTTTTCGCGTCAGTTGAAGGTCCTGATTCTTTCGTGATGTCACTGAAGCCAGCTACATATCTTGCGTTAAGACCTACATTTTTAGAAATGTCAAATCCTAGACCTAGACCAACTCCCATGTTGAAGCTATTGAAGTCATCTTTATTTAACTCTGTTACGCTTGATGAGTTACCATCATCATATTTTTGTTTAGCGCCTACTAAAAATCCAAATTCTGGACCTGCTTCTAGATAAAACTGTGGAGTGGCTTTGTATTGGAACATTACAGGTACTGCTACGTAATCTAAGTTAAGGGTAGAAGAATAAGTAGTTCCTAATACGGTAGAAGATACTTTAGAGCCTAAATTGTTATATAAAACTTCTGGTTGAATGCTGAATGATTCTGAAACTGGAACGTTCATAAATACACCTGCGTAATAACCTACTTTTGATTTAGTGTCATCAAATCCTTCGTCTGAAATAGATGAAACGTTCATACCTGCTTTTGCTCCGAATTGCTGTGCAAATGTCAGTGAGCTTACTGCTACTGCAGCGGTTAAAAATAATTTTTTCATAATTTTAAATTTTTTGTTCTTATTAATTTCTAATTTTTAAGTTTTATGTTTTTGTCTTTGCAAAGTTTCAATTTTCACAAATGCTTCTTGTTATAAAATTTTAAACAATTGTTTCAAAATTTTTGCTCCATACTTTTAAGCTTTATAAAAAAGAAAAGTTGTTCAGATTTGTAAGGCAAAGTTGTAGCATTTCTGAAAATTTTATTTTACAAAATTTTCATTGTTTTTTACAGAATTCTATAAAAAAAAGTTTGGCCAAAGCCAAACTTTCAAATATGTTGCCAAAAAACCTTTTGTTAAAGGGTTTTTATTATGTTATGCATTGATATTTCTGTAGTAATCTAAAGCTTGTTCTATGTGCTCTTGACTTACTTTGTAGTCATAGTTGCATTTGCCTAAACCTTCTAGAATAGAGAAATTAATCTTTCCATGGTCATTCTTTTTGTCATTGAGCATCAGTGAGAAAATTTCTTCATTGCTAAATGCAGAAATCGAAATATATGGATAGTATTTTTGAATATTTTCAATAATGTGTTGCGCTTTTTCTGGCGAAATAAGATTCTCTAACTCTGAAATTTTCGTTTCGATAATCATTCCAAGCGCTACCGCTTCACCATGTGGAATTACGTGATGTGTTTTCAGGCAAAGACTTTCTACAGCATGACCAATAGTGTGACCAAAATTTAATATTTTTCTAAGACTTTTTTCTTTGTAATCTTTTACCACCACATTTTCTTTAATCATCATAGAGTTTTCTATATGCGAAGCGATATTTTCGGGCGAAAGTTCTTCTATGGTAATGAGATCATTCCAGTGAGAAACATCTGCAATTAAGCCATGTTTTAGCATTTCTGCAAAACCGCTTCTTAGCTCTACAAAGTCCAGCGTTTTTAAAAATTCTGGATAAACCAAAATATGCTCTGCTTCGGCAAAAGTTCCTACAATGTTTTTGAGATATTGATGGTCTATTCCTGTTTTTCCTCCAATAGAAGCATCACACATTGCTAGAAGTGTAGTAGGAATATTGATGAAAGAAATCCCTCTCTTGTAAGTAGATGCTACGAAACCGCCCAAATCTGTAATCACCCCACCTCCTAAATTGAGAAGTAATGATTTTCTATCAGCTTCAAAATCTGATAAAATCTCCCAAAGTTGAACAACGGTAGAAATATTTTTAGCATCTTCTCCTGATTCTATTTCTATGATTTCGAAGTGAATATCGGTATCTAGATTTCCTAAAAGTGTAGGAAGGCAATGTTGATGAGTGTTTTCGTCTACCAATATGAATATCTGACTAGGATTTTTTTCTTGTATAAAGGTATTAAGTGCTGAAAATTCTGAGTCTAAAATAGAAAGCATGCTAAAAATTTTTGCAAAAATAACAATAAAAAGCACACCAAATTTTTGGTGTGCCGTGATTTTTGTCTTGTCTTGTTTAAAAAATTAGAATTTGTAAGTAAGCATAGTGTAAACCTGTCTTCCTGCAAACCCCATTTGAACTGGGTCAAAAATACCTCCAGATTCTGTATTTCCATCAGAAACATGGTCATATTGTAGTGTTGGGTATCTATTAAAGATATTTTTCCCACCTAGAACCCAAGAAAATTTATCTGAAAATTCATATCCGAAAGATAAATCTGTGGTGATTCTTGCATCATAATCTTGGAAATCAGTATCTCCACCGTAACCAATTAACCTTACTTTGTCAAATCTTACCAATTGAAGATTTGTGGTAAGTTTATTGATTTTATAATTTAAATTAAGGTTAATCTTTGATTTGGGTGCAGAAGCTAGGATAAATGCTTTTTCTCTTTCGCTTAAAAAGATACTTTCTAAACCAGTTAAAGAAGCTGGTGCATTCACTTTAGAAATTTCCATATTGTTGAAGTTTCCAGCTAGGGTGGTGGTGAGTTTTCCGCTACCGATATTTTCTGCATAGGTTAAAATAATATCTACTCCTTTGGTTTTAGTATCTACCGCATTCGCGAAAAATTGTGCTTGTTCTACATTAGAAGGCAATGTTGGGATCTCAGCATTGGTAAAATATCCTGAAAGTACAATTCTGTCTTTTACATTTACCATGTAACCATCTACAGTTGCGGTGAATTTGCCCGTGTTGTAAGTGAAACCTGCACTTCCGTTTACAGATTTTTCTTCATTAAGTTGTTCTATACCAGCGGTTTTGGCAAGGTTACTATCATTAGAGCCTAATTGAATAGTTACTAATTCTCCTCCTTGGAAATTAGTGAATTGTAAACTGTAATATTTTTGAACTAAAGATGGCGCTCTGAAACCAGTTGAAAAAGAACCTCTAAAGGCAAACTCTGGAGTGAAAGCATATCTCGTAGCAAATTTACCATTTAAAGTACTTCCAAAGTCACTGTAATTTTCATAACGAGCTGCTCCAGAAATCATCCAATTATGAGTAATGTCTAACTCTGCATCTACATAAGCAGCATAATTGGTCCTGCTCTTTCCTAAATCTATAGAATAACCGGGGAATCCTTGTGAGCCACCAGGTCTTACGTTTCCTGAATCTGGATTGGTTACAAGTAAATTGGCTGGAGTGGATGCTGTTACTACGTTTCCATTAATATCGTAGGCTGCATAAGAAGCTTGTTCTCCTTTGTTGATGTTGAATTTTTCATAACGGTATTCTGTCCCTAGAGCAATGTTTAATCCTTTTAATACATCAAAACTTTTGGTAGCGCTTAGACCTGTAGTGTTTTGTAAAAGAGAATGTCCTCCTGCGTCAAATGTTGTTGGTGAATTGGCTCCAAGAGTCGCGTTAATCGTATGGGTAATGTCATAATGGAAATCATTATTTCCTAAAGCATTATAAAAGTCTAAATCCCAATTCCCCCATTTGAATTTTAAACCATTGTTAAAGGTGAAATCTGTAATTTTAGTATCTTGAATTGGGTTAAATCCATTAGGGTATACAGATGGAATATTTCCGTCTGCGTCTGCGCTTCTAGTCCAAGCGTAAGCTTTGGTATTTCTATGTGAAAACCCTGAATTGTTGTAAAACTTCACGTTTTCAGAAAGCGGAATTTCTGTATTTAAGAAAGCGTACATGTTTTTTGCTGCTGCATCTCCGAAGCGCTGTCTTGGTGCATCAAATTTATCTGGATTGGCATTTCTGATGGCATAATCTTTATTCACGAAATCTAGAGTAAGGTTCATGAAGCCACCTCTTTTTCCTATGGAAGTCCCGGTATTTAAGCTTAAGTCTAAGGTGTTTCCATCAAGTTTTTTGTCTGAAACCACATCGTTGTTTCCAGGACTTTTGAACACATTTAGTCCATAAAAAGCATTAACTTCAGTTCCTTTATTTCGGTCATTTAAAATCACATTGATTACACCAGCGATGGCATCTGAACCATATTGTGCAGAAGCGCCATCTCTTAAAACTTCTATTTTTTTGATAGCAGCAACGGGAATAGTGTTCATGTCAGAACCTGTGTTTCCTCTTCCTCTAGTTCCAAATAGATTGACCAAAGAAGATTGGTGATATCTTTTTCCATTGATGAGTAATAATGTTTGGTCTGGGCCTAAACCTCTTAATGTAGCTGGGTCTACAGCATCTGCGCCATCTGAACCAGATTGTTTATTAGAATTAAAAGAAGGTGCGGAAAACTGTAAAAGCTGATTAACTTCTACTTGTCCAGTGCTTTGGCTGAGCTGTTTTACCTCTATTACATCTACGGGAACAGCTGAGTTTACTACTGTTCTTTTCTTGTTTCTAGAGCCTGTAAGTATTACATCTTCTATGTTTCGGTCTGCCTTTATGGTGTCTTTTTGCTGTCCGTATGATAAACTAACGGAAAAAAATAACGCTGCAATAGTAAGTTTTCTAATCTTCATATCATTTGATTTTGTTTAATTTTAACAAAACTAATAAAAACACGGTTATTATCTGTAATAAATTTCATTTTTTATTATGAAAAAAATACTAAAATTTATAAATTATCTTGTTTTTTAATAAAGTGATATGGGTTAACAGCCTTTTTTTACTAAAAAGTATGATAAAAATTCTTTTTATTATTTGCATAACAATCATTAAATTTGAGCGTCAAATAATTACATATGTCAATTTTCAACGATACTAAAATTGCTTTTGCTGAAAAGTCAACGGCGCAACTAGAAAAAGCTAAGTGGATGTTTACCGCTATTAAATATCCTAGCGTAACCAATGTGGGAATTAACTTTCTGAATTTCACCATTAAAAATAATTTTCCTTTTGTAACAGATTTGGTAAAAACTACTCTTTTTGAGCAATTCTGTGGTGGCGAAACTCGTGAACAAAGCATGAAAGTGGTAGACAAAATGTTTACACATCACGTAGGAAGCATTTTTGATTATGCCATTGAAGGAAAAGAAGAAGAAGCGGCTTTTGATAAAACTTGCGAAGAAATTAAAGAAAACATAAAATTTGCAATAGGCAATCCTGCAATTCCTTTTGTAGTTTTTAAGCCAACAGGCTTCGGAAGATTAGACCTATATGCAGATGTTTCTGCGGGTAAGGAATTAACCAGTTCTGAAAAAGAAGAATGGCAACGTGTAAGAAATCGTTATGAAGAAGTTTGCAAAATGGCTTATGACAATAAGGTAATTCTGATGATTGATGCAGAAGAATCTTGGATGCAAGATGCAGTAGACCATTTGGTAAACGAAATGATGGAGAAATACAACAAAGAGAAAGCCTACATCTGGAATACACTCCAAATGTACAGAACAGGAAGATTAGAATACATGGCTCAAGATTTAGAGCGTGCAAAATCTAAAAACTATTTCTTGGGATATAAATTTGTTCGTGGTGCATACATTGAAAAAGAAAGAGAACGCGCTGCCGAAAAAAATTACCCAGACCCAATTCAGCCAACCAAAGAAGCTACCGATAATAATTATAATGCAGCAGTAGATTTTGTTTTAGAAAATTTAGACAGAGTAGCAGCATTTTTCGGGACTCATAACGAGAAATCTACAGAATTGGCGATGGATAAAATGCAAGCCAAAGGTTTACCTCATGACCACGAAAATATTCATTTCGGACAGTTATACGGAATGAGTGATAACATAACTTATTACCTTGGTGAGAAAAAATACAATGTTACCAAGTACTTACCTTACGGACCAGTGAAAGATGTAGTGCCTTATCTTACCAGAAGAGCACAGGAAAATACTTCTGTGGCAGGACAAACAGGTCGTGAACTTTCATTGATTCAAAAAGAATTAGAAAGAAGAAGAAAAGAAAAGTAATTTTTCTAAAATACAAAACTAAAAACTTCAGATTTTTCTGAAGTTTTTTCTTTTTAATCCTAATTAGGTTTAGACTTAATGGTTTAAAATTCCTATTTTTGAATAATTTTCAAATTAGCTCATTTTCAAGTTTTCAAATTGAACTACGCACAAATCATTCTACCACTTAATCTCAAAGGGACTTTTACTTACAAAGTTTCGGAAGAATTTTTGTCGAAAATCGAAGTAGGAATGCGTGTTCTGGTTCCTTTTGGAGGGAAGAAAATTTATACAGGAATTGTTGCAGAAATTCATCAGAACGAACCCGAAACTTTTTTGCCAAAAGACATTCATTCATTGCTGGATGCAGAACCTATTGTTCCAAAACAGCAGTTAGAATTCTGGAGATGGCTATCTGAATATTACCTCTGTAATATTGGCGAAATCTACCGTTTTGCGTTCCCAAGTTCTTTAAAATTAGAAAGTGAAACCTATCTAAAAAGAAATCCGAATAAAGAAATAGACTGGGAAGTTCTGGATGCCAATGAAACCTATTTATTGCAGGCTCTAGAAGTGAAAAGCCTCGTCAGTTTGTCAGAAATAGAAGCGTTTATTCCTAAAAAAGAAATTGTAAGAACCGTGAAAGCGCTCATCGACGAACAATTAATTTTAATAGACGAAAAAATCTACGAAAAATATAAAGCCAAAGAAGTGGCTTATCTTCAAATTGATGAAAATATTCTCGGTAATCTGTCAGAAATTCTACAAAGCTTAACCAAAGCTAAAAAGCAAAAAGATTTGTTTTTAACAATTTTGGAGGCTCAGCAAACACATAATCAGCCTCTACGAAAATCTCAATTTTTTGAAAATGGAGTTTTCAATGCCTCGCATTTAAGAGGTTTAGTTGAGAAAAACTTGGTGCAGGAATATTATCTTCAGAAAGATAGAATCGAGACTTATGAAGGTGAAATAGAAAATCTGGAAAAACTTTCTGAAGTTCAAGAAAAAGCTTTAGCAGAAATCAATGAAGGTTTCCATGAAGACAAAAATGTCTTGCTTCATGGCGTTACCAGTTCTGGAAAAACGCATCTATATTTGGAAAAAATAGAAGAAACCATTGCCAATGGAAAAAATGTGTTGTTTCTACTTCCAGAGATTGCTTTAACGAAGCAAATTACCCAAAGATTAGAAAAAAAATACGGAAAGCAACTTGGTTTTTATCATCAAAAACTCACGGATTTCGAAAAGGTAGAAGTGTGGAGAAAAGTTAAGAATAATGAGATTAAAATTCTCATCGGAACCAGAAGTTCGCTGTTTCTTCCGTTTCAGAATTTGGGCTTAATCATCATCGATGAAGAGCATGATTCTGCTTACAAACCTCGTGAAGTTAAACCTTTTTTCAATGCAAAAGATGCCGCTTTGGTTTTGGCATATCATTATCAAGCGAAAGCGATTTTGGGTTCTGCAACACCTTCTGTAGAAAGTTATTATGCCGCAAAAAATGGAAAGTTAAAATACGTTTTTTTAGGAGAAAGATTTGGTGAAGTGGCTTTGCCAAAATATGAAATCATCAATTTCAAAGAAGCGCAAGAATCTAAACTTTCGGTAGGGCATTTTTCTCAGTATTTAATCGATAAAATTTCTGAAAATTTAGAACATAAAAAGCAAACCATCATTCTGCACAACAGAAGAGGCTACGCAAATGTGGTAGAATGCGAAAGTTGCGGTCATGTTACCTATTGCAGCAATTGTGATGTAGTGATGACGTATCATAAATCTACCAACGAGATGAAATGCCATTATTGTGGTCAAAAAGCGCAAAAACCTAAAATTTGTCCGAAATGTCAAAGTACAAATCTCAATACTCGTGGAATTGGTATAGAACAGATAGAAGAAGAAACGCAGAAAATTTTTAAGGAAGCACAAGTAGAGAGAATGGATGTAGATAGCATGCGTAAGAAATTTGCCTACGAAAAACTCTACGAAAAAATAGAATCTGGAGAAGCCGAAATAGTGGTAGGAACACAAATGATTTCTAAAGGTTTGGATTTTGATAATATAGAATTGGTGGCGATTCCAAAAGCAGATTCGCTGTTGTATGTTCAGGATTTCAGAGCAGAAGAAAGAGCCTATCAATTGATTACGCAAGTTTCGGGAAGAGCTGGTAGAAACTCTGGGAAAGGTAAAATTTATATCCAGACATACAATCCTAATCATGCGCTTTTTGAACTGATTAAAGAAGAAAATTCTGCAAAAATTTATGAGCATTTCCTCAAAGAAAGAGAACAATTTTTATATCCACCTTTTGTGAAATTGGTTTTAATAGAACTCAAGCACAGAAAAGAAGAAAAATTACAAAGAGCTTCTCAGTTTTTAAGTTCGGTTTTGCAAAAATATTTGCCCTTACCATGTATTTTAGGGCCAGAAAAAGCACCGATTGGTAAAATAAATCTCCTGTATCAGTATCAGATTTTACTCAAATTACCAAGAGGCAAAAAATACCAGGAATACAAAGATTACGTGCTGAAATCTCTAGAAGAGTTTGAAGAAATTACCGCTTATAAAAGTATTAAAATAGATACGTTTGTTGATTTTTAACAAAATTTAACAATTCTTGGGACAGTTTTAGCTATACTAAAAGAATAGAAAATGGCAATAATTTATAAATTTGTCCCGTTAGAATATTGAAAATCTGATTATTATAAAGTCTAAAATGAGAGAATTGAAAAGAATAGCTATAGCTGCAACTGTGCTTTTGCAAACTGCAGTTATTGCCCAAACTTCATCAGTTTCTTCTAATATATATACAGAAAAAAGTGGAATAGGAAGTGCTGGAATAGAAAAACCCGTGCTTTCTCCCAAAGAACAGTTAGAAGAAAATATAGAAAAAATGAAAAAAGACCCTCTCTTGCGCAATGCAAATTGGGGTTTTGTAGTTTACGATACCAAAAAAAAAGAAGTCATCACAGGTTATAATGAAGACAAACCTTTGATTCCAGCTTCTACTACTAAATTGCTTTCTACCGATGCTTCTATGGCGCTTTTGGGAGGAAGATTCAAATGGATTACTCAATTAGAATACTCTGGAACAATCGACGAAGCGGGAACGCTCAACGGAAATCTTTTCGTAATTGGCAGTGGTGATCCTTCTATGGGAACAGGTAAAGCGGGAGCGTGGTCTTATTCTCAAATTATCAGCGATTATTTATCTAAAATCTCAGAAGCAGGAATTAAAAAAATCAATGGAGATATTGTAGTACAAACGGCTGTTTTTCAAGATGTAAGATTAGAATTACCCGAAAAAATAGTTTGGTTAGAGCATAACAATTACTATCTTCCAGTAGGAAATACCAATAATATCAACCCTAAAAACGAGAGAATTGCAGTAAAAGCAAAATCTGTTTTTGACACTTCAAAAAGATATTTTTACGTATCTCCTTATATGCACAAAATGGCTTTCACCGAAAAATTTGAAGCCAATAATTTAATTTCAACGATTCCAGCAGCTCCAGCGTTATTAGCCAATAATCTTAGAGCAATTTTGATTAAAAATAGAATTCCTATCTCTGGAAAAGTCATCAATAGAGTTACAGATCCAAATCCTGAAGAAAGACAGTTTTTAGCGAAATATTCTTCGCCTACAATGGTGGATATTATTTATTTCACCAACCAAAAAAGTGATAATGCTTTAGCGGAATCCCTTTTGAAAACGGTAGGTTTTTACAAAACAGGAAATGTTTCTTTAGAATCGGGACGAGAAACCATCGTGAGACATTTAGAAGAAAAAAGATATGATTTTGATGGCTTGGTATTAGCGGATGGAAGTGGTTTATCGAGAGCAAATAAAGTAAAACCGATTTCTCAGGTGAAGTTTTTGGCAGATGTAATGAAAGAGAAATATTATGACGATTTTCTTAAATCTTTGCCTATTGCAGGAGAAACAGGTACACTGAGAAGAATGTTTAAAACAAGTAACAATTACGGTCAAATTTTTGCTAAAACAGGAACGCTTAACGGGGTGAAATGTCTTGCAGGTTACATTAAAACAAGAGACGGAAGAATACTTTCTTTTTCTTTGCTAATTAACGGTTATTTAGGCTCAGTAGATCAAATAAAAGTCAGAATGGAACAATTGCTGGAACCTGTGATTGATTTGTAGTGAATCCTTATTTTAATATAGAAAGCCTTCTTTTATGAGGGCTTTTTTTATTACATTTGTGAAAATCAAAAAATCTAAAAAATGATTTCAGAAAAATACCTTAAACACTTACAAAACGAGCTAGAAAATATCGAAAATGACGGATTGTACAAGCGTGAAAGAATTATTACGTCTCAGCAGTCTGCAGAAATTGTAGCCAATGGAAAATCATTATTGAATTTCTGTGCCAATAATTATTTGGGACTTTCTAACCATCCAGAAGTGATGAAAGCATCTCAAGACATGATTGCTTCTCACGGTTACGGAATGTCATCAGTGCGTTTTATCTGCGGAACTCAGGATATTCATAAAGAATTAGAAGCTAAGATTTCTGAATTTTTAGGAACCGAAGATACGATCTTATATGCAGCATGTTTTGATGCAAATGGTGGGGTGTTTGAACCGCTTTTCACAGAAGAAGATGCTATTATTTCAGACGAATTAAATCATGCTTCTATTATTGATGGGGTTCGTCTTTGTAAGGCAGCGAGATATAGATATAAAAATAATAATATGGAAGATTTAGAAGCACAACTCATTGAAGCTTCTAAACAAAATCACCGATTCAAAATCATCGTAACAGATGGAGTTTTCTCAATGGATGGAATTGTAGCAGATTTAAAAGGAGTTTGCGATTTAGCAGAGAAATATGATGCGCTGGTAATGGTTGATGATTCTCACGCAACAGGTTTCATTGGTAAAACAGGACGTGGAACTCACGAAGCTAACGAAGTGATGGGAAGAGTAGATATTATTACCTCTACCTTAGGAAAAGCTTTGGGTGGCGCTTTGGGAGGTTTTACTTCTGGTAAAAAAGAAATTATCGACATGCTTCGTCAACGTTCGCGTCCGTATTTATTTTCAAATTCTCTAGCTCCAGGAATTGTAGGAGCGGCTTTGAAAGTTCTGGAAATGCTTTCTAAAGACACTTCACTTCGTGATAAAGTCATGGAAAACGCAGAATATTTCCGTACGGAAATGAAAGCCAAAGGTTTTGATATTCCAGATGGTGATGCTGCGATTGTTCCTGTAATGTTATACGATGCTAAATTAGCGCAAACTTTTGCAGAAAAAATGATGGAAAACGGCGTTTATGTAATCGGTTTCTTCTACCCAGTAGTTCCGAAAGGAAAAGCGAGAATTAGAGTTCAGCTTTCTGCAGGACATACCCGTGAACATTTAGATAAAGCCATTGCTGCTTTCGAAAAAGTAGGAAAAGAATTAGGCGTTATTTCTTAATCAATGAAATAAAAAAAGATAAAATTAAAGCGGATGAAAGTCCGCTTTTTTTATTCTCTTTTATTAGGATTGATGGGTTTTTCTTTGGTGATGACTATTCCGCGGATATAGTTTCGGTCTTGATAAACCCAAACGCTTAAAAATTTAATTTCAGGATTCTTTTCCGTTTTTGCATTGAAAATAAACAATTCTACAGGATCTGAAGTCAATGAAATTTTATAGAAATAAGCAGAGTTGAGATTTTGCAATTCTATTTTTCCTAAATCTGTTTCATTTTTTTGACAGATATCACTTATTTTTTCATCTAAAAACATCTCAAATTTCTTGGCAATATTGAATTTTTCAAAAGAGGTGAAGTTCTTATTTTCACATTTATTGAGAAACTCTTGAATAAAATTTTTGGCAATGGTTTGTCTTTCTGTGTTAATGTTTTTATCCGAAATTTTCTTGTAATAACTTTGAGCTGAAAGTAAAGAACTGAAAAATAAGGCAATAATGATGAGGTTTTTCATGGTTTAAATTTCCTCAAAACTAATATTTTTTAACGAAATAAAATAAGATTTGAGCAGAATTTCCCTATTTTCGCCAACTCATAACTTATAACTAAATAAAATGTTCAGCAAAGAAGAAGCTGCAAAAATAAAAAAGGAATTTTGGACCAGTTTCGGGAAGTCGTTTCCGAAGAAATGGATTTTGTACGATACTAAAATCAAAGATTTCGCTTTTAAATTCTATTGTGATAACAAAAAAGCTGAGGTTTCTATAGACATAGAAATGAAAGATGAAATCTTCAGAAATGCTTATTATGAAAAGCTTTGGTCTTTAGAAGGGATTTTAGAAGATGAACTGAAATGCGAGGTGTATAAAGATGAATTCTACACCTTAGAAAACGGAAAAGTGATTTCTAGATTTTGGGTGGAAAAACATGGAGTTTCCATCTACAATAAAAACACGTGGCGAGAAATTTTCGAATTTTTTGTCGAAAAAATGACTGCTTTTGAAATGGTGTATTATGAATACGAAGATTTTATAAAAGATGTGTAAAAAATCCTTAAAGTTTTAAACTTTAAGGATTTATAATTTATCCGAATTTCTTCTTTCTCAACCAGAAGAAAATTCCACCGAGAAGTCCTAAAATTGCAAGAGGAGTTAATAAATTAAACCATTGCCAGTTTGTTTTTTCTTCGTCTATTCTTCTTCTGTCTAGCAAGCGAGATTCTATATTTCTGTTTCTGAGTTCTATGAGATTAGAATCATCGAGAAGCCAATCTAAGCAGTTTCTCAAAAATTGTTCGTTTCCGTAGAGTTGGTCGGTTAATAAATCTGCTCCTAAAGGTAAGTTTTGACCTTTCATCATTTGATTTCGGCCAACATCACCATCAGAAATAACAATCATTTTATTGTTTTCAGACACTTCATTTTTGAAATTTGGGAATCCGTTTTTCTCACTTCTATTCGCATAGGCAGAGGTAAATTTCCCTTCTAAACTCACTGCAAAAATCTTAGGTGTAGTAGGTTTTTCCATAACAGAAAGACTGTCAAGATTTGCCATTTCTGAAAGCTCCACATAATTAGGAACCGATTTAGCAGTGGTTCTTTCACTTGATTCGTAAAGCACTTGAGTTTTGATATTTTTTCTTCCCAATGTATCAATAGCAGTTGGGAATTCAAATTTTACAGGATTAATATTTTTGGTAATCGGATTATTATTTTCATTAATTCCCAAAGGAAAATAAGGCCAAATTAAATTGGAGTATTGAGGATTTCCTGCCACTTCGCCAACTTGCAGTCTAATCAAAGCAGATTTTTGGAAATCTTTAATCAAAGGCGCTTTGATTCTCACGCCGTAATTAAAGAAAAAATCGGTCATATTGATGTCGATAGGATAAGCCATGAGTTTTTTCTTGGTCATCAAAGTATCCATTTCTGCATTTACGGCGTCAATCATCCAAAGTGTTTTTCCACCGTTCATAATGTATTGGTCTAGAATCACTTTTTCACCGTCAGTAAAGGCTTTTCTAGGCTTTGCAATTACCAGAGCATCCATTCTTTCTAAATTCGGAAGATCTTCTAAAGTCAACTCTTTTTTGTTAACAGGAATTACAGGACCAGCATTGTAATTTTCGAGTGTCATGTCCATAAAACTGCGAAATTCATCTACTCTTAATTCATCTTGATTCACCAAAACACCTACGTTTTTCTTTTGGTCTGTCACCAAAGATTTAATGGTAGATGCGAAGTTAAATTCCAGATTTTCAATGGATTTGGTTAACTGTTCCGTTGCATCTATTCCCATTTGATTGGTTATCAACGAAATAGAAGTTCCGTAACCTTTATATTTCAGGGCTGCATAAGGAAAAAGCACAATTTGAGAAACTTTCCCGTCTTTCATATCAGGCAACATAGAAGGTTGCATTCCCATTGCTTGAAGCGTATCTTGAGACATTTTAGTCGCAATAGGATCGATGAATTTGTAATCAATTTTTGGATTGATTTTTCTGAATTCTTCTAAAAGAAACTGCGTTTCATTCTGCAATTGCTTGAAACTGGCAGGAAAATCACCTTCCAGATAAACTTCTACAGTCAGTGGTTCTTTTACAGATTTCAGCGTTTCTACCGTAGCATCAGAAAGGGTGTAACGCTTCTCTTTAGTCAAATCAAAACGATGAGAAAATACCCCGAAAATTCCTAATAATAGGATGATGGCTGGAATAATATATTTTAAATTTTGTTTCATTTTTGTAATTATTTCTTATTCCCTACAAAATATTTAGCCAAAAACAAACTCAATCCAATCACGAACAAGAAGTAAAATACATCTTGGGTATCAATCAAACCTCTTGTAAAAGCGATAAAATGATGATAAAAGCCAAGATTTTGAAGCAAATAATCTGCACCTCCTAACAATTTGAAATTGGCCAATTGTTCTATCCCAAAGTATAAGATGAAATTCAAGAAAACGCCCAATAAATAGGCCATAATTTGATTGGTGGAAAGTGAACTTGCCAAAATCCCAACAGCAGAAAATGTAGCAATGAGAAGAATAATCCCGAAATAGCTTCCTAAAGTCGCTCCGAGGTCTAAATTTCCTGCAGGAACTCCTAAAGCGTAAACAGAGTACAGGTAAACCAATGAAGGGAGTAAACATAAAATCCCTACTAAAAATACTGCTAAAAATTTCCCTGAAACGATTTCAGAAATACTTAATGGTTGAGAAAAAAGCCATTGCAATGTTCCGTTTTGTTGTTCCTCAGCAAAAGATTTCATGGCTAATGCAGGAATAATGAACAAAAACAACCATGGTGAAAGCGTGAAAAAGCTCTGCAAACTGGCAGTTCCGATTTCTAGAATATTGAAATCATTCTCGAAAAAAAATAAAAATAAAGCAGAAATAAAAGAAAATGCACCGATGATAATCCATGCACTCCAATTCCCGAAATAACTCCAAAGTTCTTTTTTTAGTATTGCTATCATATTTTTTTGGGTGTTAGATGATGGGCGTTAGATATTTTTTTGGATTTTCATCCAGCATCTAACTTCCAGCATCCAAAAAATTTATTTTTTCTTATTCACCAATTTTACCGTCATCATAATTACCAATACAATAACGATGAATCCTATAAATAATTGCCACCAATATTGCAATGCGGTAGATTTTAATACAGCCACAAAAACCACTAAAAATAAGATGAAAGTAGCGATTTCGTTGCTTTGTCTAAGTTTAAGATTAGCTGTAGATAAATCTTGGTTATTGAGGTGTTTAATTTCTAAAACTTTTTTCCAACACCAGTAATGGTAAACGAAAAGTCCAATTAAAAACAAAATTTTATAGTAAAACCAAGATAAGGAAGGTTTAGCCATTAACAAAGGGAAATTAGGATAGTAATAAAAAACCATCCAAACACCAAAAATGGTCATCAAAACAAACGCAGGAACCGTAATAATGTTCCATAATCTTCTTGCCATATAAACATATTGCTCACGAAGAATTTCCTTTTTAGGACTTTCGAAAGCATCAGTGTCTTTGTAATACACAAAAATTCTTACGAGATAAAAAATTCCCGCAAAATAACTCACCATAAAGATGATATGTAGCGCTTTTATGATTAAATAAGTCATAGCTTATACTTTTTTGTTTCGTTTTTAGAGTTCCAAATAATCTTGCTTCTTTTTTACTCAAATTGTAAATACACTTTGTCCCCCACTTTTAAGCCAAAAAGCGAATTGGCACCATTGTTTTTTGTACCTTTATAAATGGTGATTTCTAATAAATCTTGGCCATTAAAAATAGCAGAAGCTTTGCCATGGTATTCGTTTTCTTTTTCCCAATCTGTGACGATGTCTGTGTATTTACGATTGATGTTTTTCAGTAAAATATTTCGAATGTTAATCTCAAAATTGTTGAAATTCACCATCGTTTTATCAAAAAATAATTTGCTGATATTGGTTACGCAATTCCCGAAATTATCAATGTACATCACTTCGCCAATCAGCATTTTTTCGGGTTCATTAAAGTAAGGTTTTGCAAAAGTAGTACACTTGTATTGCTTAATTTTTCTACCGATGAGTTCTGGCAAACCACCCTTAGTCAAATGTGCTGCGACGGGAACGAAAATATCTACACTCGCAAATTTTACCTCGTCGTCAAAACGATTATTGATGGTAATTTCGTAAATGGCTTCTGGTTTTTGGTCAAAAAAAGTGAGACTCATCAAACCATTGTCAGCGGTAATAAAATAATGCCCATCCATTTTTAACAAAAGATTTTTACGGTCTTTGTGAAAAAAACTGTCTACGGAAACAATATGCACACTCTCTTTAGGGAAATGTGCGTATGCATTTCTAAGAATATAAGCGGTTTGGATAAGATTATACGCCCCAATTTCATGGGTAATATCAATAATTCTAGCATCTGGATTAAGCTGGAGAATACTGCCTTTAATGGCTGAAACTCTGTGGTCTAGATTTCCATAATCTGATGTAAGGGTAATTATTGGCATTTTTAATAGTAAAAATTTGAAAAAACAAAGATATTGCTTATTTTTGGTAAGATAAAATTTTTAAAAATATAAACAATTTGTACGAAATCACTTACGAACTCAGGGGAATAGACACTAAAATTTTTTATGGTGTTAATAATCAGTATTTTAATTTGCTGAAATCTACTTTTCCTACGCTGAAAATCACGGGGAGAGATAATTTCATTTTTGCAATGGGAAATCAGGAAACTCTAGATGTACTTAAGCAGAAATTAGATGATATCGTGAGTTATATTTCTACCAATAATTCTATTGGACTTAAAGATTTAGAAAACATTCTCAAAATAAAAAGTGAAGAGGAAAAACAATTGGTTTTTGACCAAGATATAATTGTAAAAGGCGTAAATGGTAAGGTAATCAAAGCTAAAACGACCAACCTTAAAAAATTAGTAAAGGAATGTGATAAGAAGGATATGGTTTTTGCCATCGGTCCTGCAGGAACAGGGAAAACCTATACCAGTGTTGCTTTGGCAGTGAGAGCATTAAAAGATAAAGAGGTAAAAAGAATCATTTTAACCAGACCCGCAGTAGAAGCAGGAGAGAGTTTAGGGTTTTTGCCTGGCGACCTCAAGGAAAAGCTAGATCCTTATTTACAGCCGCTTTATGATGCGCTTAGAGATATGATTCCTTTTGAGAAATTAGAAGGTTATATAGAACGTAATATAATAGAAGTAGCCCCATTGGCTTTTATGAGAGGAAGAACTCTAGATGAAGCTTTTGTAATTCTAGATGAGGCGCAGAATACTACACACTCTCAAATGAAAATGTTTCTGACGAGAATGGGTATGAATGCTAAATTTATTATTACTGGAGACCCTAGTCAGGTAGATTTACCGCCTAAACAACATTCTGGCCTAAAAGAAGCCATGAGAATTCTAAAAGGTGTTCATGAAATAGGTTTTGTACATCTTACAGAAGAAGATGTGGTAAGACACCCTGTAGTGAAAAAAATTATCTTGGCTTATAACTCCGAAGAGAAAAGACAAAGAGAAGAATAAACTAAAAAATCCTGAGAAATTTTTCTCAGGATTTTTTTATATCATTAATTAAAAATTTTATTTTCCAAAAAGGTTACCGCCCATTCCCGGCATACTTGGCATACCTTTGCTCATCATCTGCATGAGTTGTTTTCCTTGAGGTCCTTGCATCATCTTCATCATTTTGCCCATCTGTTCGAATTGTTTCATCAGTGCATTTACATCTTCTAATTTTCTACCAGCACCTTTAGCGATTCTTTTTTTACGGTTCATATCAATCACAGAAGGTCTTCTTCTTTCTTCTGGAGTCATAGAGTAAATAATGGCTTCTATATGCTTGAAGGCATCATCATTAATGTCTACATCTTTTATCGCTTTTCCTACGCCTGGTAACATTCCCATTAAGTCTTTCATGTTACCCATTTTTTTGATTTGGTTAATCTGCGTTAAGAAATCATCAAAACCAAATTCATTTTTAGCGATTTTTTTATGAAGTTTTTTAGCTTCTTCTTCGTCAAATTGTTCTTGAGCTCTTTCTACTAAGGAAACTACGTCTCCCATTCCTAGAATTCTGTCTGCCATTCTTTCTGGGTAGAATAGGTCTAGAGCTTCCATTTTTTCGCCAGTAGAAATAAACTTAATTGGCTTATGAACGACAGAACGAACAGTAAGCGCAGCACCACCTCTGGTATCACCATCTAATTTGGTAAGAACTACACCATTGTAATCTAAAACATGGTTAAAGGCAAGAGCTGTATTTACCGCATCTTGACCCGTCATCGCATCTACTACGAAAAGGGTTTCGGTAGGTTTTACGGCTTGGTGAACGTTTCTGATTTCGTTCATCATGGCTTCATCTATGGCAAGACGACCTGCGGTATCTATAATCACTACATCATGCTTGTTATCTTTAGCAAACTGAATAGCGTTTTTAGAAATCTCTACAGGATTTTTATTTTCGATTTCTTTATAAATGGTTACGCCTACTTGGTCTGCAAGAACAGTTAACTGGTCTATTGCAGCGGGTCTGTAAACGTCACACGCAACCAATAAAGGGTTTTTGCTTCTTTTTTGTTTTAAATAATTGGCTAATTTTCCAGAAAAAGTAGTTTTACCAGAACCTTGTAAACCAGCAATTAAAATAATGGTAGGTTTGTCAGAAAGATTGATGCCTTCCTGAGTAGTACCCATCAATTCTACCAATTCATCATGTACAATCTTGGTCATCAATTGCCCTGGAGTAATAGAGGTAAGCACGTTTTGTCCTAGTGCTTTGTCTTGAACTCTTTTGGTAAGGTCTTTGGCTACTTTGTAATTAACATCGGCATCTACCAGAGCGCGGCGAATTTCTTTAACTGTTTCTGCTACGTTAATTTCTGTAATTTTTCCTCGGCCTTGAATGTTTTGTAAGGCTTTATCTAGCTTGTCCTGAAGACTATTAAACATATTGAATGATTTTTTAAGATGTGCAAAAATAAGGAATTTTGTTGGTTTTTCAAGTTGATTTTACTTTACTCTTTATTAAAACTCAAAAAGATTAATTTTTACAGTAAACTTATCTTATTCGCTTTTATCGGTTATAAATTTGAAGAATTGATTGTTCAATTTTATTTCTTTGATTCTTTTATCCTGTTGATTTTTTTGTTCTAGAATTACATCATCATAATCTACATCTAGAATTAGACTAATTTTTGTTTTCAAACTGTTTAAGGTAGCTTCTCTTTTACGCAGTACAGTATTAATACTCTGGCTGTTAATAGATTTTTCTATGATTCCATTAAGGTTATGAATAAGGATGTAATTTTCTAAATTATTCATGAGATAACTTAAAAGAGATTGTTCTAATGATGATAAGTTCTCAATTATTGAGCCATTGTAATGAAATAAATCATTTTCTGGGTCATATAAAATAATTGATTTTTTTCTGTAGTAATTGATTTATGTCTTGTTTTTTTCTTTTTCTTCGTTTTAATTTTTAACCAAAATACTATTGATAAGAATGATATAAAAACACCACCATATATCCAGTTAGAGTAATAAAAAATAGGATTGGTGTAAAATTTATCTACTTCTATTGGGTTTTGAAAAAAATCTTTTAGAGGAATAGAGGTGAACTCTACCTGTCTCGTAGCTGTTTTTACAGTTAGGTAATTGAGTGTTTTATTTTTAGGATTATAAATAATTTTTTCATTATTTATAGGGATTTTGGTTTTATAATAGGTGATTTTATTATTTAAAATATCTACAATAGCAGAATATCCAAAATCAGTAATATAAATTTTTTGGTCAGCTATGAAGTTATTTTTTCCTAAGCCATTATAAAAAGGAATATTGTATTTTAAATTCACTATTCCTATTGATTCCCATGTATAATTTTTTAGATTATATTTCCATAATTTATTAGGATTGTTGGGCTTAGGTCCAAAGCTTATTTCGTCTTCTCTATACCCACCGAATAAATAAAAATGGTTTCCTATTAGTATGTGGTACTGATCTGTTCCAGGGAAAGGTTTTTCTTTACTTTTGTTGCCTACTAGAAACCATTCTTTTGTAGAAAAGTCAAATTTGGTAAGTATATTCTTGTAGGTAAATAGCCCATATCCTCCAAAAAGATACATTTCATTATTGTACTGGAAATGAGAAGCATGGAATTGGTTTTTATGAAGGAACGAATGATCAATTCTTTTTAAATGCCCATCACTATACTCTAAAACTACGCCTCCGCCACTATTTACAAAATAATTTTTTTGGTTAATGCTATATTGATATTCATAAAAGGAAAGATTTTCTGGAAAATCTCCTTTAATCAATTTTTGTTTTTTATTGAACCCATTTGTATAAATTATAGAATCATTTTTTATGATTTTTATATCTTGAGTTTTAGCGTCTAAAAAAATATAATATTGATTTTTTATCTTATCTTCTTGAGAAAAGGACAAAATAAATGAGAATAAGAGGTTAAATAATATAATTTTCGTACTCCATGTATACATACCGTGTTTTTTTATTAATTTTTTTTTCAAAATTAAATTTTTTTAATTAAATGCTAAAAAATAAAATGGATGTATGTATACATAATGTATAATTGTGTGTGATTTTTCATGAATAAAATGTTATGATTCATAAATTTGGATGTATAATTTTAATTATATAAAGCGTCTAAAAATCATACAAACCAATGAAAAACAAAACTAAAAACTTTTTAAACCTATGTACTTCAATTTTAATAGTTACCATTTGGAACTATTTTCCTTACAAATCAGCTTGTTTTAATTGTGATGGCAATTCAGATTTTTGGTGGAACTTGCCTATTCATCAATTGGATTATCAAGGAATAAACTGGGATAGCTATTTTTTTATTAATTTTATATTTACCATTTTGGCTATTTTTTTTAGCCAATCTATAATTATTATTTCATCAAACTTTGATAATTTAAAACTACAAAATATTAGATTATTTATTCATAACTATATGTTTGTTGATCAAAATAGACATACGTAGTCAATAAAAAAAGCGACCTTTTAAAAAGTCGCTTTCGTGTATATAGAATACCAAAAAGAGATTACGCTAATTTTACTTGAGTAGCATTTAATCCTTTTTGTCCTTGTGTTACTTGGTACACAACTTTGTCATTTTCTTTAATTGTTCTAGTGCTTAGACCAGAAGAATGTACAAAAATGTCATCTCCTCCATTGTTTGGAGTAATAAATCCGAAACCTTTTGTTTCGTTATAAAATTTTACGGTGCCTTCTTGCATAGTAATGGGTTTTAAATAGGCATTTTTAGGATGCCTTTGGTTAATGTATTAAGAAATAGTAAACCTTAGTTTTTATTTCTTAACGGTTAATAGCGCTTTTGCGCACTTTATGAAGTAAAGAGAATTAAAATCAATGGAAATAATTCCATTTTTTTTGTTCTCGTTATTTAATCAGTTCTATATTGATTGCAGAGAATCCTTTGGCTGATCTTTCTTTTTCGAAAGATACTTTGTGTCCTTTTTTAAGAAGTTCTTTGGCATTATTTTGGTGGAAAAATACATTTTCTTTTGAGCGGTCTTCGGTGATGAAACCATAACCTTTTTCGCTTAAGAAAGTGATAATTCCAGATTTTCTAGTTTCTTCTTCAGGAATAGGAGCAGCTCCTAATTGAATATCGTCTAGAGAAACCTCTTGTCTTTTTTCTGGCGGAGTAGTTGTAATTCTTCCGAACTCATCTACATAGGAAAACATATCTTCTAGTTCTTTTCCTTTGTTGTTGTTCGCTTTACGCTCTTCACGGCGCTGTGCTTTTTCTTTTTGTTTTTGAATTTTTTTCTTAAAGTTTTCTTTTTTTGAGAAAGAATCTGCCATAAATAATGTTCTGTTTGTTTTTTAATGAATGATAAAACCAATGGTTATTGGTGTATTGCGTGCTATAAGAAATCTACTGTTTTATAAACAGAGCGCTTATATCATAAGGATCAGGGGAACTTCGTCCAGGTTATTTTGCCTTGTTTTGCTTTCAGGGTTATGTGCATCTGTGAGGTGTTATTCTAAAAAGGGACGCTGAAAAAGCAAAAACTGAAAAAGAAATAAAAAAATATTCTAAACTGTAACAGATAGCAAAGGCAGTAACCTATTTTATAAATTATTCTACAAAGGTACACTAAATAAATGACGTGACCTAATGATGAGTTTTTGGGTGAGGATTTCACCATGATTAGGGTTGGGGTTGAATCAAGTGGCAATCAAAGTGCAGTCTTGTTCGGAAAAAGTACCGTTTTTCCGAAGCAGACTCGAACTTGATTCGAACAAGACTCGAAGGAAAGTGGAAAAAAGGAGAGTAAATGAGTGTGTTTTTTTGGAGATAATAAGAGAGGGTGATGTCTAGTTGTACAGCAACTGAGGTGCAATTATCCTGCCTCTATCCTGCAATTATCTAGGAGGGTTCTATTAAGTAAATTACTGATGATTTTATTACATGTGTTAGTAAGGTGATATCTATGATTTATTTAATAAATTGATATTCAGTTGGTTTTTGTTTTTGTTGGAAAGTTGTTTTGAAAAAATAATAAGGGGTTGTTAACGCTTTTTAACGCCTAAAATGATTCGTTTCTGTAAAACTACATCTAGATTTGCAGCATTAAAAATTAATAAAAAAAGATATTTATGAAACAAAATTATTTTCTTAGACTTCTTAAGTCTTTAATCATTTCTATTTTTGCTTTTGGTACATGTGTACAATTTTTTGGACAAACGTCTACTACCATTGCATCAAATGTTGATCCTTATGGGATTGCGGTAGATTCTAATGGTAATGTTTTTTTTGGGGATCTTACTACATTTGAAGTAAAAAAAATAGATGCAATTACTGGAGTGGTTACAACCTTTGTTTCACTAGGAGCCTACACTTATCCTTATGGATTAGCAGTGGATTCAAAAGGGAATGTTTATGTTTCTCTTTATACAATGATAAGAAAATTTAATTCTGATGGTGTAAAGGTAAAAGACATTGGGCCAGTTTATTCTCCTTATGGTTTGGCTGTAGATGGTGCAGATAATTTGTATGTTGCCAATAGTGGAAGTAATAATGTTCTTAAATTTCCTGCAGATGGATCAGCAAGTAAGACATTAGGAACGGGTTTTAAGAGTCCTCAAGCAGTTGCTGTAGATTCTGCGGGTAATATTTATGTAGCCGATTATTTAAATCAGTCAATAAAAAAAATGGACGCATCAGGAGCGAATATTGTAACTTTAGGAGCAGGTAGAGTAGCTCAACCCAATGGAGTAGCTGTAGATTCTGAAGGAAATATTTACGCAGTGTCTGGCGGAATGTCTGGAATGGTGAAAATGGATGCAAACGGTCAGATTGTTTCAAATATTAATTCGGTTAAAAATCTTCCTGCTGTCGTTATAGATTCAAAAGATAATATTTATGTATCTAGCCCCAGGACAAAAACGGTAGAAAAACTTGTGTCTTCAACTACCTTGTCTACAACAGATAGCTTAACAGAGCCACAGGTTGGAATTTATCCCAATCCAGCGAAAGATTTTGTAACCATTTCTAATCTTAAAAAAGGGCAGGAGATAGTCATTTATGATGTTACAGGTAAATTGTTATACCGTACTACTGCTACACAAACCGTAATGACGCTGAATACAACTTTTTATAAAAATGGTTTGTATCTCGTAAAAATAGGAAATGAATCAATGAAGTTGATGATTTCTAAATAATAAAATAACAAATGATGAAAAAACTCGCCTTTTACTGAAAAGTAAAGGGCGTTTTTTTACCCCAAAGAATTATAAGAAGTAGATATTGCTCTTCAAGACTATAAAATTCTAATCTTTAATTTCTAAAATGTAATATCTGTCTTATCTTTGTGTAAAATCTGGGAGATTGAATTTTAAAAAATTAGCAGATAAACAAAACATCTTTTTATTGTTATTGCTCGTGATGGTAATAGCGGGAAAACTCATTCCTTACCAAGAATCTTACAATCAAATATTTAACCTAGAACAATTCATCGATTGGGGAATTGCGGGAATTTTCCTTTTGTACGGGCTAAAACTCAACTTGAGAGAAGTCCTGAAAGATGTTTCCAACTGGAATTTGCACCTTTTGGTTCAGGCGGGAACTTTCATTCTTTTTCCAGCATTGGTTTTGGTTTTTTATCCAATTTTTAAAGATTCGCTGTACTTCCAAAGTTGGCTTTCCGTATATTTTTTAGCGTGTTTGCCTTCTACGGTTTCTTCATCGGTAGTGATGGTTTCTATTGCCAAAGGAAATGTGACTTCGGCTATTTTTAATGCATCTATTTCTGGACTTATTGGCATTGTAATGACGCCTTTATTGATGGGGTTTTTCTTAAATGCTCAAGCTGCCGAAAGTCATCAGTCTGAAATAATCCAACAATTATTACTCAAAGTTCTTTTGCCGATTATCTTGGGAATTCTCCTCAATCCTATTTTAAAAAATTGGGTAACGAAATACAGTAAAATCATTGCAGAATTTGATCGATTGATTATTCTATTGATTGTCTACGAAAGCTTTTCTAAAGCATTTATTGAAAATATTTTTTCTACCGTTCCTTCATTGGTTTTTGTGGTGATTACTATCGCTGCGGTGGCGCTGTTTTTTATCGTTTATGAGATTTTAAATCGCATTTCGCACCGATTAGGTTTCAGCAGAGAAGATACTATTACCACCACTTTTTGTGGTTCTAAAAAATCTTTGGTTCATGGCAGTTTATTCGTGATGATTCTAGGAATCCCAGAAGAACAAAAAGTTCTTTTCCTATTGCCGATTATGATTTACCACAGTTTCCAATTGTTCTATGTAAGCGCTCTCGCCAATAAAATCGCAAAAAACAAAATTTAAAACCACCATAACCCTCATAACCCTCATAACCCTCATAACCACCATAACCTCTATAAATTTATAACATTCCTTAAATTCCCTCATTTTCAAATTTTCAAATTCTCTTATTAACTTTTCTTAAAAAGCTTCTTTCAATGTTAAATCCTCAATCTCCCAAAGATGAGAGTTTTAGATGTTTTCACTCTTTTACTTTTAATGTTTTGGCAAAATAACATTCATTTTTGATTAAAATTTGGTTGACGAATAATTTAAAGAATGTTAAAAGCTTGTTAAAATACTTAACGACCGTATTAGAATACTTTTGAGCAAAAAAAAAGTAAAATGCAAAAACGAACACAGCAGATTATTTTATTAGCTGCTCTAGGTCTGGTAAGTGTAACCCATTTACAGGCGCAATCTAAGAAAGCAAAATTAGATTCCGTAAGAAACATAGACGAGGTAGTAGTAACTGCTTTGGGAATCAAAAGACAAGACAAATCCCTAGGCTATGTAGCAGAAAAAGTGTCATCAGAAGAGTTTGAAAAAACACAAAACAACAACTGGGCACAAGCGTTAGAAGGAAAAGTGGCGGGGCTTAAAATCCAAACAGCAGGTGCAGGTCCTTTGGGAAGTGCTAAAATTACCTTGAGAGGAAGTATTTCCATGAATTTGGACAACAATGAAGCATTGATCGTAGTAGACGGTGTTCCATTGGGCGGAACCAATACAGGTACAGGAAACGCGGCGTATGGTGCAGGTTCTGGAGGCGATTTGCCTGTAGATTACGGGAACAATTTTAACAGTATTAATCCAGATGACATCGAGAATGTAACGATTCTAAAAGGAGCTACCGCTTCTGCGTTGTACGGTTCTAGAGGTGCGAATGGTGCCATCATGATTACTACAAAATCCGGGAAAACTAAAAACGGAAAAATAAGAGTAACGTTTAATTCTTCTACAAGTTTTGATACCGTTTTGAAATGGCCAGATTGGCAATATGAATACGGTCAAGGTACATTGGCAAAAAATAAAGATGGTCAGTTTTACTATTCTTATGGCGCTTCAGCTGATGGAGTGAGTACGGGTGGAACAAGTAGCGCATTCGGGCCTAAATTCGATGGGCAATATTATTTTCAATATGACCCAACCGTTGAAGGACAAAGTTTAGAAAGACAATTGTGGAGACCTTACAAAGACAATGTTAAAGGTTTTTGGCAAATGGGAACTACCTATTCTAACAGCATCAGTATCGAAAGTTCTAATGATAAAACTTCTTTCCGAACTTCACTAAGCGCTGTAAACAATACTTGGATGATGCCGAATACCGGTTTTGATAGATATAATTATGCTTTGTCTTTTGATCATAAGGTAAGCAAGAAATTGAGGGTGGCTTCTAAATTTGCCTACAATTATACCAAGAGTGATAATTTACCTTCTACAGGATACAACAATCAATCAATTTCTTATTTCATGATTTTCCAGAATCCAAATGTAGATTTATCATGGTATGAGCCCATTTGGAAGAAAGATAAATATCAGGTAGACCAGATTCACCCTTTCAGTACATTTATAGATAACCCTTATCTTATCGCTTATGAAATGCTAAATGGTGTAAACAAAAAATTAATCACTGGTAATATTACAGCAACTTATAATTTCAATAATAATTTTGAAATGATGCTAAGGTCTGGTATCGAAATCACAGACGAAGAAAGAACAACCAAGAGACCTTACAGTTCTGCCAATTACCTTCAGGGATACTATCGCGAACAATACATTAAAAATTCTGAGTATAATACAGACTTACTTTTTACGTATAAAAATAATTTTGGGAAATGGGGCGTTTCTGCTTCAGCAGGAGGTAATATCAGAGCAAATGAATATGTGCTGAATGATTACAGAGCCATCGGTCTTAGAGTTCCCGGGATTTATCAATTAACCAATGCGATTTCTCTAAATACAAGAATTGCTCAACCGAATGACAAAGAAACCAATAGTGTTTACGGTTTAGCATCATTCAATTATGATAACCTTTGGTTTGTAGATTTCACTGCGAGAAACGACTGGAGTAGTACTTTACCAAAAGCTAATCGTTCTTATTTCTACCCATCGGTTTCTACCTCTTTAATTCTTTCAGACATTTTGAAAATGAATTCTAAAAGCTGGAATTATTGGAAGTTGAGAGCTTCGTGGTCTCAAGTAGGAAACGATACGCAGCCGTACAAATTACAACAGTTCTATAACACGAGTGATTTTGTAGGTTCGGCAGAAAATATTGCCAATTTCCAAAACCCTAATCTAAAACCTGAAATGAACCAAAACATAGAAGCAGGGATGGATTTCAGTTTCTTCAAAAATAGATTAACGTATAACGTTACCGTTTATCAAAACAGTACTAAAGACCAAATTGTAAACGTACCTTCATTAATTGAAACTGGGTATTCTACACGTACTATTAATGCTGGTGAAGTAAGAAATAGAGGGGTAGAAATGACACTGAATGCATTCCCAATTAAAAATAAAAGTTTCCAATGGAATGTTACCGCAAACTGGTCTATGAATAAAAACAGAATTATGTCTTTGCCGGCAGAATTCCAAGGGGAGCCGTATACTATGGGAAGTGTAGGTGGAGTAGTGTTCTTTAATGCTGTAGTAGGAGGTTCTCTAGGAGATATGTACGGATATAAATTACAGTACGCTCCAGACGGACAGGTGATTTACGGTAGTGATGGTCTTACTGCCAAATCTACAGAAATAGAATACGTAGGAAATGCCTATGCAAAATGGAGAGGAGGTTTACAAAACGCTTTTAAATACAAAAACTTTTCTTTGAGTTTCTCTTTTGACGGGCAATACGGTGGTAGAGTCTACTCACAGTCTCACCATAAAATGTCTGAACAAGGAAAACTTACCCATACTTTAGTAGGAAGAGATAATCCAAACGGTACAATTGTAGGAGTAGGAGTGGTTCAAAATCCAGATGGGTCTTTCTCTCAGAATACCAAAGCAGTATCTCTAACTTCTTACTATGCAGATTATTACAGAAGAGCTAATGTGGAAACTAACTCATTTGATGCATCTTATGTTAAACTAAGAGAAGCCAATATCACTTTTTATTTCCCTAAACAAATCGTGCAGTCATTAAACATGTCAGACCTAAGCGTATCGCTTTTCGGAAGAAATCTTTGGATGTGGACTAAGTTCCCATTGTTTGACCCAGAAGCAGCTACTCTGAACGATTCATCAATTACTCCAGGGGTAGAAATAGGGCAACTTCCTACTGCCCGCACTGTAGGAATTCAACTTAATGCTAAATTCTAATCGAAAACTATGAAAAATATATGGATAAAAGCAGTAGCGTTCTGCGTAATTTCTCTAGCCGCTTCTTCTTGTAGCAGGTCTTTTGAAGAAATCAATACTGATAACAGCAAGATTTTAGAACCTACACCTGCCAGTTTATTGGCACCTATTCAATACAATATGGCTTCTAATGCTTATTTAAGAGCCAATGATTTCACTTTTGATATCATGCAGATAGCAATAGATTTCCCGGGAGAAGGAAATAATATTTCAAGATATTATGTAACAGAATCTACAGGAAACTCATATTGGAACACTTCTTATAAATGGCTGAAGCAAGTAAAACAAATGCAAGACTTGGCAGTTCAGCAAAACAATAAAAATTATCAGGCGATTTCTATGGTAATGAATGCATGGTTATATTCTAATCTTACTGATACTTTTGGAGACATTCCGTTCTCTGAAGCTTCTAGAGTAGAAGAAGGCATCACTCAACCGAAATTCGATAAACAAAAAGACATTTACGTAAAATTATTAGACGATTTAAAAGTAGCAAATGCTCTTTTTGTAACCAATACTACTTTAGCAGGACAAGATTTATTCTACAATGCGAATAATGATGTCAATGGAATCACGTATTGGAAAAAATTCTGTAACACTTTGTCTTTAAGGTTGTTAACTAGGATTTTAAAGAAAAAAGGGGAAATAGATGTATATGCAAGAATTCAAGAAATAGTAAACAATCCTACCGTTTACCCAATCTTTCAGAGCAATGCTGAAAGTGCCTTGATGAATGTTACAGGCGTAGCGCCTATGCTTCCGCCATTGGCAAGACCTCAAGATTTTACTTCTTATAGAGCGGTAGGGGAGTTTTTTGTACAGACATTAAATGACAACAAAGATCCTAGAATGGCACAATTTTTTACTCAAGCAAAAAACTTAAGTGATAATAAAAATATTGGTTACAAAGGTGCTCCAGTTGCTTACATGAACGGAACTACGTTTACGTATCAACCGTCTAATTTTAACCAGAATTTAGCTAAAGCACCGCTTAAAGTCTTGATTTTACCATATGCAGAGTTGCAGTTCATTCTATCAGAATTAGCATTTAGAGGAATCATCACTGGAAACGCTCAAACGTATTATGAAAACGGGGTAAAAGCAGCTATCGAACAATGGGGTGCTGTGGTTCCAGCCAATTATTTTGCTAATCCTAAAGTTGCCTATGATGGAACTCTAGAAAGAATTATGTTGCAGAAATATGTAGCACTGTTCTTTGTAGACCAGCAACAGTGGTTTGAACAAAAAAGAACAGGTTATCCAGTACTACCCAATAATGGCGGGTTATTAAATGACGGTAAAATGCCTCAGAGATTATTGTATCCTACGCAACCAAAAATATTGAACAATGCTAATTATAACGCCGCAGTTCAATCATTGGGAGGAGATAATATCAACGTTAAAGATTGGTGGAATCAATAAAAATTTAAAAAAAGAATACATTTTTTACAAGCGATGATTAGCTTTGTAAAAGATTTGTAACGATATTCAATATGAAAAAATTAATTCTTTTGGCCACTTTAGTTGGCGCCAATTTTTACCACGCACAGACTCAAGTGATTGCTCACAGAGGTTTCTGGAAAACCAATCCTACTACCTCTGAAAATTCTATTGCTTCGCTTAAAAATGCTCAACAATTGAAAGTGTATGGCAGTGAGTTCGATGTGAGAATGACCAAAGATGGCGTTCTGGTCATCAACCATGATGAACACATCAATGGGGTGGAAATTGCGGCTACGGATTTTAAAAGTTTGAAGAAACAGAAATTATCAAACAGTGAAAATCTATCTACTTTAGAAAAGTATTTGAAGCAAGGTAAAAAATCTGCGGTAAAACTCATCCTTGAGATAAAACCCGCCAAAACTCCAGAATTGGAAACCGAAATGGTAGAAAAAACACTGGCAATGGTAGAAAAATACCAACTGCAAAATCAGACTGAATACATCTCATTTAGTCTGCATATTGCCAAAGAATTAAAAAAGCAAAATCCTAAAGCTTTGGTGCAATATCTTGCAGGTGATCTTTCGCCACAAGAGATTAAAAATTTAGGAATTGATGGCATAGATTATCATTATAATGTATTCTTAGAAAAACACCAAGATTGGATAGAACAAGCCAAAAATTTGGGTGTTATCACGAATGTGTGGACCGTAAATGACCCAGAAATCTATAAAAAATTGTATGATGCTGGTGTACAATTCGTAACCACCAATACACCAGATGTATTTTTAAATATCAATAAATCTAGAGAATAGTTTCATAACCATTGAATATACTCTCATAAAATTACAAATCAACAAATGAAACAATCATTTTTAATACTTTTCTTGTGCTCTGCATTTTCTTTTGCACAGCAACAAGCAACAGGATATGTCTTCGAAGACACCAACAAAAACGGTATCAAAGACCGTAAAGAAAAAGGAATTGCCAACGTTTCTGTTTCTAATGGAGTAGACGTAGTAAAAACAGACGAAACGGGAAAATATACCTTGCCTGTAGAAAATGACAATATTATTTTCGTCATCAAACCAGCCAACTATGCTACCCCGAAAAGCAACACGCAGTTGCCACAGTTCTACTACATTCACAAACCTGAAGGTTCGCCAAAAGACATGAAATATGCAGGCGTAAAACCTACGGGAAAATTGCCAAAAGAAATCAACTTTCCATTATATGCACAAAAGGAAAACACACAGTTCAAAGTATTGGTGTTTGGTGATCCTCAACCGTATGATGAAAAAGAAATCGATTATTTTAAAAGAGGAATCATCAATGAAGTGAAAAACAATAAAAAAGATGCTGTTTTTGGCATTAGTTTAGGAGATTTGGTAGGAGATGATTTAAGTTTACATCCATTGTACATCAATGCGGTTAAAGAAATCGGTTTGCCTTGGTATAATGTGATGGGTAACCACGACATGAACTACGAAGCAAAAGATGATAAACTGTCAGACGAAACTTTCGAAGCGAATTTTGGCCCGAATAATTACGCTTTCAATTATGGCAATGTACACTTCATCGTGTTAGATGATATTCTTTATCCAGATCCTAGAGATGGAAAAAGCTATTGGGGCGGTTTCAGAAAAGACCAGTTAGACTTCGTGGAGAATGATTTAAAAAACGTAAATCCTAATCAGTTGGTAGTGTTTTCATTCCACATCCAGTTGACACCGGAAAATGATGGGGACAAACACTTTAGAATGGAAGACAGAAAGAGGTTGTTTGAGATTTTAAAACCTTTCCAAAATGTATTGATGATGTCTGCACACACGCACAAGCAAACCCAATTGTTCTACGGAAAAAAAGAAGGTTGGGAAGGCATCAAACCGATTCATGAGTTCAATGCAGGAACCACTTCTGGAGACTGGTATTCTGGGACGGTAGATGAATTGGGTGTACCAAAATCTGTGATGAGAGACGGAACAGAAAGAGGTTATTCTTTTGTGAGTTTCAATGACAATCAGTACGAAATCACGTATAAAGTAGCAGGAAAACCAGAAGATTATCAAATCAATCTTTGGGTACCGAAAGTGATTCCTTTCAAGACGAAAAATGCAGCAAGAATTGTAGCTAATTTTTTTATGGGAAGCAAGCATGATAAGGTAGAATACAGAATAGATAATGGCGAATGGAAGGAAATGGATTATACAGAATCAATAGACCCAGATTATACGAATGATGTGTTGAAATGGGATACCACACAAGAACTGTTCACTGGAAGAAGACCTAGCAATCCAGAAGCTTCAAAACATATTTGGACAGCCCCTTTTTCTAGAAAATTAGAATTGGGAACCCACGAAGTAGAAGTAAGAGCCAAAGACCGTTACGGAAAAACTTACACCACAAAAGCTACTTTTGAAGTAAAAAACTCAACGTTAATTCCATAAAGAACATATAAACATTGTAAATCAAAAAAGCCAACCATAAGTTGGCTTTTTTTTTGATTGTTGGAAGATTTTTTTATTTTGAGTATACTTAAATTACTTCTATAATTTCATTACTTTTATTCAATCCAAAAACCTAAAACATGACATTTATCATATTTTTTGTCATTCCGCTCAGATTTATATAGTTTTACACCAAATTAAAAACAATGGCTCTAGAAGACCCAAATGCTCCGAAAACCCCTGAAGAACAACAGGAAGAGTACAAAAAAAATCCCATGCGCTTGTACGGAATTTATTCTTCCATCGTGTTTCAGATGTTGGCCATCATTGCTTTAGGATTTTGGGGTGGAAAGAAAATTAATGATTATCTAGAATTGCCTAATGATTTATTAACCGTTGCCATCGGATTAGCAGGATTAGGATTAGCCTTGTACAGTACATTAAAACAATTAGAAAACATAAACAAATAATACGCATGAAACAGTCTACCTCTTGGTTATACATTGTTCTATTTATTCTGGTCTTTTTTTTACATTTTGCGATATGGCAACTTTATGTAAATGACTTTCAAGTCATATTTATTCGCTATTATCTTTTCTTAACCATTTTATTTATGATGGTCATCACCATTATGTCTATTGTGAAAAAGATTTATCCCGAGTATATCGGTTTTACTTTTATGGGGCTCATGCTCTTTAAGTTGAGCATTATGTTCTTGGTAATGAATAAATTACAGTTGTCTGAGGTGCCGTATCACAAGTATCATTTTATACCACCTTACCTTGTTTCACTACTATTAGAAACATTGTTCGCAATCGGTTTATTGAAAGAACAAAAAAATAACTAAATCATGCTTTGTTAATTTGTTTTTTTATCATATTTTTGCAAAACTTTTAAAATAACATAAATCAATGCTGAAAAGAGGAGTTTTATTAATCGGTTTTTTATCTACATTTTCACTTTCTTTGGCGCAACACCATGAGGCTGCAGCAGAAACTAAACCTGCTACAGAAACTAAAGTTGTAAGTGCTGAAGAAGCAGAAAAAGAACAAATAAAGAAAGAGAATAAGGAGTTTATAGACCATCACTTGTTAGATGCTCACAGCTTTGATATTATGGTGGAAAAGAAAGCTGACGGTACAGAACACCACATCGGTTTCCCACTTCCTGTTATTTTCTATGATGAAGCAAACGGTCTTCATGCATTTATGAGTTCAGAATTTCACCACGGTAAAGAAATGAAAGATGCTCATGGCAAAAAATACAATGTAGTAGAAAGCAATGGTGCAAACTACGCTCTTTACCACGAAAAAATTGTGAAAACTGATGCTTCTGGTGTGATTACTTTAGATGACCATGGTCACGCTACCAATGCAAAAGTTTTAGACTTATCTATCACTAAAAGTGTTTTAATGATTTTATTCGCATCGTTATTGATGATTGTAATTTTCGGTTCTATGGCTAGAAATTATAAAAAATCACCAATTCCTACAGGTGCAGGTAAATTATTTGAACCATTAGTAATCTTCATCAGAGATGAGATTGCTATCCCAAACATCGGAGCGAAATATCACAAATATATTTCTTACTTATTGACTATTTTCTTCTTTATTTTATTCCTAAATGTATTTGGTTTATTGCCTTTCGGGATTAATGTAACAGGGAATTTAGCCATTACAGCTGCTTTAGCAATTTTTACCTTTATTATTACGCAGTTTACTGCAAACAGAAACTATTGGCAACACATCTTCTGGATGCCAGGTTTACCGTTCTTAATGAAATTGGTAATGATTCCTATCGAATTAATCGGGATGGTAATTAAGCCGTTTGCATTGTTAATACGTCTCTTTGCAAACATGTCAGCAGGTCACATAGTAATTATGTCATTAATTGCGATGATTTATTACTTCCAAAATGTAATTGCAGGCGTTGCATTCCCATTCTTAACATTTGTATTGTATTTATTAGAGATATTAGTAGCATTTTTACAAGCTTATATCTTCACCATGCTATCTGCGGTTTACTTCGGTATGGCAAATGAAGAGCACCACCACGAAGAAGCTCATCACTAATCAATAGAAGACTTTGTAAAAGCGTAATTAAACAGAAACTAATTTTTAAAATTATATATTATGGAAATTCCAAAACTAGTAGGTGCAGGTTTAGTAGTAATCGGAGCAGGTTTAGGTATCGGTAAAATCGGTGCTGCTGCTTTAGAAGGTATGGCTCGTCAGCCAGAACAAGCTGGTAAATTACAAACTGCAATGCTTATTGCTGCTGCACTAGTTGAAGGTCTTGCATTTGCTGCATTATTTGCTGTAAACTAAGACTCAAAAAAATAGCACTCCCCCGTAACGGTTGGTTACGGGAAGTGTTTTTAAAAATTAAATAAAAAAAATATATAAAAATCTTATGGGATTATTAGAGAATTTTTCGTCAGGTTTGTTCATCATTCAGTCAGTTATTTTCTTGATACTTCTTTTCGTGTTAGGAAAATTTGCATGGAAACCTATCCTTACTGCTTTAAATGAGAGAGAAGTTTCTATTCAAGACGCTATTAACCAAGCTAAATTGGCTAAAGAAGAAGTTGCAAATCTTAAAGCAGACAATGAGAGAATCATCCGCGAAGCTAAAGCTGAACGTGATGCCATCTTAAAAGAAGCGCGAGAGTTAAAAGACAAAATCGTAGGTGAAGCAAAAGATCTTGCAAAATCTGAAGGAGACAAAATGATTGAACAAGCAAAACAATCAATCAATGCTGAAAAAAATGCAGCAATGGCTGATATCAAAAATCAAATAGGTTCTCTTTCTGTAGAAATTGCGGAAACCATTCTAAAACAAAAATTAGATAACGCTGATGCTCATAACGCATTAGTTGAAAAAATCATTAATAAATCTAACTTAAATTAATATGCTAACCTCTAAAGTAGCGAAAAGATATGCACAAGGTTTACTAGACTTTACTCAAGAGTCTGGTAACACGGCTTCTATTTTTTCGGAAATGAAAGATGTGGTAAAGATTTTTAATGATTCTAAGGAATTAAAGAACTTCTTTGCTTCGCCAATCATAGACGCTAAAAAGAAAACCAAAGCTGCCTTAGAAATCTTTGCTCAGTTTTCACAGTTAAGTAAGAATCTCATTACTTTGGTGATTAAACAAGGTAGAGAAAGTCATCTTCAAGATATAGCTCAAGAGTTTATCAATAAAGTAGAAGACTTACAAGGCGTACAGAGAGTTACCTTAACAGTAGCTTCTGAACTTTCTCAGAAAAATGTAGAAGACATTGTAAAATCTTCATCTTTAGTAGACCATACTAAAAACTACGACTTAAAAGTGGTAGTAAACCCTGAAATTATTGGCGGTTATATCTTAAGAGTAGGAGACCAACAGGTAGACACTTCGGTAAGAACCAAACTAAGCCAAGTGAAAAAAGAATTTCAATTAAATTAAGTTAAAAAACCATAAAATGGCAGAAATAAATCCGGCTGAAGTTTCAGCAATTTTAAAACAACAGTTAGCCAACTTTGATACACAAGCAAGTGTAGAAGAGGTAGGTACAGTATTACAAATTGGAGATGGTATCGCTCTAGTTTACGGTTTAGAAAATGTACAATACGGTGAATTGGTAAAATTCGAATCAGGAATTGAAGGTATTGTATTAAACCTTGCAGAAGACAATGTAGGTGTTGCGCTTCTTGGGGAATCTAAAAGAGTAAAAGAAGGAGATACCGTAAGAAGAACAGAAAGAATCTCTTCTATTAGAGTAGGAGAAGGTATGTTAGGTAGAGTAGTAGATACTTTAGGTAACCCTATCGATGGTAAAGGTCCTATCACTGGTGATCTTTATGAAATGCCATTAGAAAGAAAAGCTCCAGGGGTAATTTTCCGTCAACCGGTAAATGAACCACTTCAGACAGGTATCGTAGCGATTGACTCTATGATTCCAATCGGAAGAGGACAAAGAGAGCTTATCATCGGAGATAGACAAACAGGTAAAACTACCGTTGCTATCGACACTATTTTGAACCAAAAAGAATTTTATGATGCTGGTGAGCCTGTATTCTGTATCTACGTTGCTGTAGGTCAAAAAGGTTCTACTGTAGCACAAATCGTAAAAACTTTAGAAGATAAAGGAGCTTTAGCTTACACAGTAGTTGTAGCAGCAAATGCTTCAGACCCTTCTCCAATGCAGGTATATGCGCCAATGGCTGGAGCTGCTATCGGAGAATATTTCAGAGACACTGGTAGACCAGCATTAATTGTTTATGATGATTTATCTAAACAAGCGGTAGCTTACCGTGAGCTTTCTCTATTATTAAGAAGACCACCAGGCCGTGAAGCATATCCTGGAGACGTTTTCTACCTTCACTCAAGATTATTAGAAAGAGCTGCTAAAGTAATCAAAGACGATACTATCGCTGCTCAAATGAATGATTTACCAGAATCATTAAAAGATAAAGTGAAAGGAGGTGGTTCATTAACGGCTCTTCCAATTATCGAAACACAAGCAGGTGACGTATCAGCATATATTCCTACCAACGTAATTTCTATTACAGACGGACAGATCTTCTTAGAGTCAGATTTATTCAACTCTGGGGTTAGACCAGCTATTAACGTAGGTATTTCTGTATCTAGAGTAGGAGGTAACGCTCAGATTAAGTCTATGAAAAAAGTTTCTGGTACATTGAAACTTGACCAAGCACAGTACAAAGAATTAGAAGCTTTTGCTAAATTTGGTTCTGACTTAGATGCTGCTACTATGGCGGTAATCGCAAAAGGAGAAAGAAACGTAGAAATTCTTAAGCAACCAGTAAACTCTCCACTACCTGTAGAATCACAAGTAGCGATGATTTACGCAGGAACTGAAAACTTATTAAGAAACGTTCCTGTAAGAAACGTAAGAGAATTCCAAGTAGAATACGTAGACTTCTTAAAAAACAAACACCCAGAAGTAATGGCTGCTCTTAAATCTGGTAAGATTGATGACAGTTTAACTGGTGTTCTTAAGCAAGTAGCTACAGATTTAGCTTCTAAATACAACTAAAAAATCATTCAAAATTCCGAATTCAAGATTCTGATTTTGAATTCGGAATATTAAATTTTGAATCCATAAAATATGGCAAATTTAAAAGAAATTAGAGGAAGAATAACTTCTATTTCATCTACAATGCAGATTACGAGTGCGATGAAAATGGTTTCGGCTGCGAAACTAAAAAAAGCACAAGATGCGATTGTAATGTTAAGACCTTATTCTGAGAAACTTCAAGAAATCATTCAGAATGTGAGCGCAAGCTCTGATTCTGATAACGTTTCTTCTTTTGCACAAAAGAGAGAGGTGAAGAAAGTTTTGTACATCGCTATTACTTCTAATAGAGGTTTGGCTGGTGCTTTTAACTCATCTGTTATCAAAGAATTAAACCACAGAATTTCTAATTCTGCTGTAGAAGTAGAAGTGTTAACCATTGGTAAAAAAGTTTTTGATGCAGTAAAGAAAAACAGAACAGTATATGATAACCAAAGTGCCATCTTTGATCATATGAGTTTTGAAAAAGTATCAAAAGTTACTTCTGCCGTGATGAAGGATTTCAGTCAAGGAAAATTTGATGAAGTACATCTAATTTATAATAAATTTTTAAATGCTGCTAATCAAGAAGTAAAAACTGAGCAGTTATTACCAATATCAATGCCGGAAACTGATGGTAATGCAAACAGTGATTATATTTTTGAACCAAACAGAAACGAGATTTTGGAAAGCCTAATTCCTAAATCTATTAAAACGCAAGTGTACAAAGCAGTGCTAGATTCTATCGCATCTGAACATGGAGCGAGAATGACAGCGATGCACAAAGCTACTGATAACGCACAGGCACTTAAAAATGATTTGGTAATTTTTTATAATAAAGCGCGTCAGGCTGCTATTACCAATGAAATTTTAGAAATCGTTTCTGGTGCAGAAGCACTTAAAAATAGCTAAGAGATATTTCTTTTATACGATAAATGAAAGGGCGTCAACTCAGGTTGATGCCCTTTTTTATATTTTAGAAATGATTTGTACATTTTAAGAGTTCACTTTAATGGATAAAATTCCGCGATAAATGCTTAATTTTGAATAGTTTCATGAAAATTCTTTGTGCTATAAGACAAAGAGTTATAAATGAAAAAATAAAATACGTAATTAAGCGTATTGTGAATCATCACGTTAAGGGTTAATTTTGGAGTGTAGATTTAAAGAAAGTAATTCCCCTAGAGGTAATAAAAGAGAAATAAATCGTTTTAAATTTGCACCATAATGACCCAAAAAAACACAAATGATGATAAATTTTCTACTGCAGTTTAAATATTTGGTTATTATGGGACTGCAGTAGAAATTTTTTTTAACGGAAGTAGTAATTTTCTTCATATTTCGATTTTTAGACCAAAAAAAGGGTGCGTTTACGTACCCTTTTTTATTAACCTTTCATATCAAAAATAATCATATATTTGCATAGATTAATCAATTCACAATTTTTTATAAATGGATTACGATAGTGTCGTCAAACTTCTTATTGCATTATTACTCGTATTATTAAACGGATTTTTCGTAGCGGCGGAATTTTCAATCGTTAAGGTTCGTTATTCTCAAATTCAGCTAAAAGCAGCTGAAGGCAACAAAATGGCTAAACAAGCCGAACATATCATTAAACATTTAGATGCTTATTTATCAGCTACACAGTTAGGGATTACTTTAGCTTCGTTAGCATTAGGTTGGGTAGGAGAAAGCGCTCTGGAACATGTTTTCCATGGCATATTTACTTACTTCAATGTCAGCATTGCTCCTGCTATGATTACTACGGTTTCAGTTATAGCAAGCTTCCTTATTATTACCATTATGCACATTGTTTTTGGTGAATTAGTACCTAAATCTATTGCGATTAGAAAATCAGAAGCCACTACATTATTTATTTCTGCACCGCTTAGACTTTTCTATAACATATTCAAACCATTTATTTGGTTAATGAATTTATTCTCTAATGCTTTCTTAAAATTGATAGGTATTCACCCTGTTTCTGAGCATGATATTCACTCTTCTGAAGAATTACAGTTATTGGTAAAACAATCTGCAGACAGTGGAGAAATAGAAGAAGAAAACTACGAAATCATTAAAAATGCTTTTGATTTTACAGATCACACAGCAAAACAAGTGATGGTGCCTCGTCAAAACATTATTTCTATTGATATAGAAGATGATAAAGAAGAAATTTTAAAACAAATCATTGATTGCGGATACTCTAGAATTCCAGTTTTTGAAAACTCTATTGATAACATCATCGGGCTTTTCTATACTAAGGAAATCATGAGAGAATATATCAAAAACAAAGATCTTGATTTAAGAGAGTTTTTGAGAGAAGCATTCTTCGTAGTAGGAAGTAAAAAGATTTCAGATTTATTGAATGTTTTTCAGCAAAAGAAACAGCATTTAGCAATCGTTATCGATGAATTCGGAGGTACAGAAGGTATTCTTACTTTAGAAGATATTTTAGAAGAATTGGTAGGTGAAATTCAAGATGAAGAGGATGATGAAGATAAAATAGTTGATAAAGTAGGCGAAAACGTTTTCTGGGTAAAAGCGACTCAACCTTTAGAAGAAATCAACGAACACTTACCGAAGGAACTTTCGGAAGTGGGAGAATATAATACTTTAGCTGGATTTATTCTGCATCAATTAGAAGATATTCCAGAAGAAAATCAGGAGTTTGATATTGATGATTATCATTTCAAAATTTTGAAAATGAATAATAAGTCGGTAGAATTGGTAGAATTGGTGTACGAACCCAAAGATATTGTAGATGATTTAACCGAAGAAATTGGCGAAATCTAAAGATTTTTTAATCTTTAATACTTTAATTCTTAATTAATAAATGAAATTTTACGATAATCCTCAAAGAGAATATCAAGAAGAAGTAGCGTTTCTAGAACAGGAAGATGAAGTCTATAAATTAGTGCTGCATAATGATGATGTAAACACTTTTGATTTCGTGATAGAGTGTTTAATCGAAATTTGTAAACATACGCTAGAACAAGCCGAACAATGCACCATTTTGGTACATTACAAAGGCAAATGCACGGTGAAAACTGGTAGTATGGAACTTCTGAAACCCATGCATGAAAAATTAATTTCCAGAGGTCTTACTTCTGAGATAGTATAAATAAAAAAACTCGCTGAAAAGCGAGTTTTTTTGTCTGAATTAAATATTAACCTTTTTTACTTTACAAATATAGTAAGGTACAGGTTCAAAGTAATTGTCGTTTTCAAGAAAATGTCTTAATTCTTTTGAATTTTTAATTTCATCAAACAATTTATATTCATTAAGATTCAAATTGAATTTTTGTTCTAAGATAGAGCTCATATCATTACAATGAAAACTATGAAATGAGCCATCGCATTCAACACCAATTATATCATAACCGAGTAATGTTTCATCATTTTTTTCATGAGTCTTTTTTAATAAGTTATTTCTTAAGCAAAAATTACCATTATTATAATTATAGTCATTGTTATGAAAATTTTCCCTAAAATCATCAATTAAAAGATTGGTGTCTATTTCCGAAAAGTTAATACTATATATTTCTAAGTCATTAGTTTTAATTAAAAACTTGTTTTTAAATTCTTTAGCGTATTCTAAATTTGGAAATAAATTTGGGATATTATCAAAATTTTCATTAGTCCATTGTTGAATTTCTTTAATCTTATTTTCATCAAGATTTAAAACTGCTTTTTCTTCATCTGATAAATTCTCAGTTGTCCAAGATTGACACCAACTATCAAAAACAGAAAAATTAATACAGCTACTACAAGTATGAACTATTTCACCTTTTAAATTCCCATATTTTAAAGGCTTTAATTTTATAATTTGATATCCTCCTAAATAATATTGGACTTCATTCATGAAATTAATTTTTTCAGAAAACTAAAACTTCACCTTAAAAATTTTAGTTTCTCCATTTCTAATCACGGTAACGTCTTTTTCGTCTCCAGCATTAAGTTTTGATAAACAGTCCATGTAAGAATAAACTTCTGTGATTTTGCAATCTCCAATTTGGGTAAGAATATCTCCAGACTGAATTCCAGCAACTGCAGCAGGTCTGTTATCAGTAACTCCGTCAATGTGCAAACCATCTTTGGAATCGCCATAACTTGGCATAATTCCCAGTGTTACTTTATATTTTGGGACAGACTTGGTAGAAGAGGTTTTGGTCTTCGTAAACGGAATTTCAGATTTCTGAGAAAGTTCATTCGCAATGCCAAAAACATATTGGGTGATGGTTTTTACGCCATCGAAATTTATTTTATCACTGTCATCACTTGGTTTGTGATAGTCAGCATGCGTTCCCGTAAATAAAAATAAAACAGGAATATCTTTCAGATAGAAGCTGGTGTGATCAGAAGGACCAACTCCAGATTCATCAAGTGTAATATTATATCCTGCAGGTTTCACTTTTTTCACCAAATCTGGGAAAATAGGAGAGGAACCTACACCTCCTACGGTAAGGTTTTTATCTTTGTCTAATCTTCCTACCATATCCATGTTAATCATGGTGACTACATTAGGATATTGAAATTTTACATTTTCTGCGAATTTTTTAGAGCCAATCAGTCCGTCTTCTTCTGCAGAGAAAAGCACAAAAACGTAATTTACTTTTTCCTGAGTCTTATTTTTGGCAAAAATTCTCGCCAATTCCATCACTGCCGAAACGCCAGAAGCGTTATCATCTGCACCATTGTGAATTTGTCCGTCAGAATTCATCAGCGTAGATTGATGATGTTGGTTCAATCCTAAATGGTCGTAATGTGCACCAATGACAATCGTTTTAGCGGCTTTATTGTCTAAATATCCTATCACGTTGGTTCCTTTACTTTGGGTAGAAGAATTTTCATCGTGTGGATTTAGTTTAATGGAATATTCAAACGGCTGTAAATGGGTTTTAAGTCCTAATTTTTTAAAATATTTTTGAATATAATTTGCAGCTTTTTGCTCGCCTTCACTTCCTGCTAATCTGCCTTGTAATTCATCACTAGCAAGATAAGTAAGATGATTTTTAAGTTGAGTTTCGTTTACATTTTCTGCTTCGTCTGTGTCTACCCAATCTGCGATGAAAACATTGGTTTCTCTCGGTTTAGACTGATTTCTATTGCTGCTGAAAACCAATTTTTTTCCGTCTTTGGAAAACATCGGAAATGCATTGAATTCACTTTCGTAGGTAATTTGTTTCAGATTTTTTCCTTCTAAATCAATAGTATATAACTGGAAATCATAACCTCTCGTAGAATGATGATTACTCGAAAAAATAATTTTCTTATCATTTGGAGTGAAATAAGGCGCCCAATTCGCTTTTCCAAGATGCGTAATTTGTTTTAAATCTGTTCCATCAGCATTGATGGTGTAGATTTCCATATTGGTAGGTGCAACTAGATTTTGAGCCAAATAATCTTTGTATTCTTTAATTTCTGCAACGGTTTTTGGTCGAGAAGCACGGAATACAATTTTTTTAGAATCATGAGAAAAAAACGCACCACCATCATATCCTAAACCGAACGTAAGTTGTTTCAGATTTTTCCCGTCAATATCCATAGTCCAGAGTTCTAAATCGCCAGTTCTGGTAGAAGTGAAAACAATTTTTTTACCGTCTGGAGAAACCACCGCTTCTGCATCATAACCAGGAACATCTGTCAATTTTTTAACAATTTTACCGCTCAAATCTGCCATATAAATGTCAAATTCTGGATAAATAGCCCAAAGATATTTTCCGTCTTTAGAAACAGGCGGAGCTGGACAAGCGTTGCTCGCTTCATGCGTAGATGCGTAGAGAATATGTTGGTTATCTGGCATAGAGAAAGAGCAGGTTGTTCTTCCTTTTCCTGTAGAAATTAATTGTAAATTATCAGATTTTTTAGAATAATCCTTAGATAAATCATAGGTAAAAATCTGGTCACATTCTGCTCCCAAATTTTTATTGGTGACTTGCATGGTCAGAAATTTTCCATTGGGAGAGAAGTACGCCTCGGCATTATCTCCACCATCAGTCAATTGCTGAATGTTTCTAAGATTTCTTTCTTGTGAAAATAAGAAAACACTGTTAAGTAGTGCAAGAATGATTAAATTTTTCTTCATATGCGTTTTTTTAGAAAGGATAACCAATCGAGAAGTTGAAGGTTGGTTTAAATGGTTTTATTTTGTCAAAAACCCATCTTTCGCCTTTTGGCTGATTTGGGTCGTGTAATTTATAGGCTAAATCTATTCTTACCGTAATATATGCCACATGCATTCTCAATCCGAAACCAGAACCTAGCCCCATTTGAGAAATAAATTTATTGAACTTAAATTCATCGCCAATTCCTGAATCTTTGGTGCTCCAAATGTTTCCAGCATCTGCAAAAACAGCACCTTCAAACATGTCATTAAATGGATATCGGTATTCTATGTTAGTGGTAAGTTTTACGTTATCCATCATATAAGCTCTTACTTTTTGGTCAATTTGTGTGTCCGCAGGACCTAATCCGCCAAAAGCAATCCAAGCCCTGATATCATTACTTCCTCCATTGAAATAAGAACGTATAAATGGCATGTTGCTAGAATTTCCATAAGGAATTCCTACGCCTATGAATTGTCTTACAATGAACTGTGATTTGTTTTTGAAAGTGAAATATTTTCTCGCATCAATATCGAATTTTACAAACTGAGAAATCGGAATTCCGAAAATTGTTTTGCTATTAGTCAAAACCCCAGAATCGGTATTGTTTTTACTGAAAATACTCAATAAATTCCCAGCCAATTCTACTTTAGCATCTAGAAAGAATGGGTTTTGATAGCCTTTTTTTCCAATTTCATTATAGATATAGTTATAAGCCAAAGAATTGATAAGTACGTCTTGTGTTAATCGGTCTTTTTTAATGGTAGACTGTCTGAAATTGAGCAATAAATCTAAACCACTTGACGAAAGACTATTCGCAAAACCTGTATCATTAAGCAGTAATCTAGATTTGGCTTCGGTGTCTAAATTAATAGCACTCGGATTATAGATGTCATAAAGATTAAAAATTCCGTCTTTAATGTTTCCTTCCGTTTTGAATAAATCATAATATTTATCCTTATTTCGAGTAAATGAAAACTGCGTATTAAAAACGGATAATCGGTGAGAAATCACTTCATTCACCGTGATAAAATAATTTAATCCAGCGTTTACGTTGATTCTATCCATCCCAATATTGTTCTGTACCGAAGCTCCTAAATTCACAGTAGAAACAGGCGAATATTTATTTGGGACAAATTTTTCGGTGTTAAAAGGCAGGAGCAATCTAGGGAAATTTAACCCAAATTGCAGTGAATATTCAGAAGCGTTAAACAACGCGTTTGGATGTTTCTCATCGTAAACGGTACCAAAGGTTCCAGAAACACTTCCAGTGAAGTTTTCGGCACCACCAAAAATATTTCTAGTTGTCAATTCGGCAGAAGGAGAAAACCCTAATTTCAAAATTTGAGAATAATGTAAATCTAGCGCCGTTTTAAAATTATATTTCGGTAACGGAATGAGCTTGTATTTTACATTGATAATCGTATCATTTGGATTGCTATATTTATCTGGAGAAGCTTTATAACTGGCAATGCTGAAATTATTAAGCGCTAAGAAATTTCTTTTGGTAAGGTCTAGGTTTTTTTGGTTGTAAATTTCACCTTTTTTAAGCGTAATAGGTCTCCAAAGTGCTTTTACATTATATTGCCCGTCTATTCTTTTGATAGTGGCATTTTCGTATTCTTTTACGTCTACATTGGCCGTGTCAGTAAGTTTTTCTAAATATTGAATTTCTACGTTGCCAATGGTGTATTGTTTATAGGGTGTTTTCAGTGTATCTTTCAAAATATCCATGGTGAGTGGAACTTGCTTTCTGCTTTGCAAAGTGTCTGCCGTAAAATAAATTTCGCCACCATCTCTATTGAAGCTATAATAACCCCTTTCTTGCATGATTTCGGTAATTCTTTTTACCTCGTCTTCTAATTTTTCTTGGTCTAAAACAGCTCCTGATTTTACTTTAGATTCTGTAATTTTTTCTTCGTAAATATTTCGGATGTTTTCGTAGGGAATATTGTAGTAATATCCGTTGATATAAGTAGGATCTTTGTACGTAATTTTGTAATTGGCTTGTGCTTTTTTTGCTGCAGAATCTAGTTTATGAGAAAAATCTACATGAGCGTCCCAAAATCCTTTATATACCAAGAATTTCTTAATAGAATTTGCACTTGTTTCGGTTTTTCCCTGCTCTAAGATAATAGGAGGTTTCCCTAAAGAATGCCAAACTCTGTTCCAAAACAAACTATTGCCCTTCAATTCTGGATGGTTGTATTTTAGATAAAGAGAATCTCTCAGTTTTTGATTTCTCATTTGTCTCGGAAATGTTTGGTACTCGTTTAGAATGCTGTCATATTTTGCATTCGCCATATTATAAATCCATAATCGAGTAGGGAATAAATAGAGGCCTTTTTTATTGGGTTTTTGACTTACAAAATCTGGAATTCTATCGTTGAAATCCTTTCGGTCTACATATTCAAAATTATTTTTGGTCAATAAATACTCACCATTCGGAACTTTCTTGGTACTATTACAAGCGTAAAGAAACCAAACGAGGATTGCAAAAGAAAAAAATATGTGGTATTTTTGAAAATATTTAAAAAAATGCTTACTGCTCATAAAATTAAAGTTTTTCAGTCGCTAGACAAAAAGAAGTTCAGACAAAAATACAATTTGTTTTTGGTTGAAGGTAACAAAATAATCCAAGAGTTGAAACATTCTTCTTATAAAATTCAAGAAATTTTTTCTATTCAACCCGAAGATTTATCCTTCCCAGAAACAGAGATTCATTCTATTACAGAACGTGAACTGAAGAAAATTAGTTTTCTGCAAACACCTAAAGATTCTGTAGCAGTAGTAGAATTGCCTTCTCCTAAAATACTAGAACAACAAAAAATACAGATTATTTTAGACGGAATTCAAGACCCGGGAAATCTAGGAACCATCATCAGATTAGCAGATTGGTTCGGAATTGAGCAGGTGATTTGCAGTCAAGACACCGTTGATGTTTACAATCCAAAAGTGATTCAGTCTACCAAAGGTTCTTTTGCCAGAATCAATTTGGTGTACACTGATTTAACCGAATATTTGCCTAAAGCTGAAGCAGTAAATATAGGAACAGACATGGTTGGAGAAAATATTTATCAGTTTGATTTTCCTGAAAAATTCAATCTTATTTTAGGGAATGAAGGAAACGGAATGCGACCAGAAGTAGAAAAATTAGTTTCCCAAAACATTACGATTCCACGATTCGGACCAAAACAATCTACAGAAAGCCTCAATGTTTCGATGGCGACAGGAATAATTTTAGGACAGATTTTTTCTAAAATTTAAGAATTAGGGATTAGAGATTAGTTTTGAGAAAAATGTTTATCTTTAAAAGCTAATCTAATCTTAACTTTTTTATGCCGAAAATCGCCTTTTTCATCAATCCTACCATTAGACATTTCAAGAAAATTGAAATCGATATTCAGCATCATTTTCTTAATCAAGACTATCAGTTTTTTATTTCAGAATATTCTGGGCATTTTTTAACCTTGCCAAAAAGAGCGGTGGAAGAAGATTTTACCCATTTTATTGCAGTTGGGGGAGATGGTACGCTCAATGAGATTGTGAATGGATTGATAGAAGCTTTTCGCACGGAAAATGGCTATGATTGGGATAGGATTTCACGAATAAAAATTGGAATTTTACCATCAGGAAGCGGAAATGATTTTATCAAAAATCTAGGTTATACAACCATAGACGAATTGCAATCGCTTATTGCAAAAGATTCCTCTGCGCTTGTAGATGTGGGTTTTGCAGAATTTCTGAACCGTGAAAAAGAAAAATCAGAGCGTTTTTTCATCAATGTTTCAGATGTAGGAATTGGAGGAGAAGTAGTTATCAGTAAAGAAAGATTGCCTTTGGTTTTTCCGGGCGAGGTGAATTATTTTATTGCCATTCTTTCTACTTTTTTGATGTACAAAAAGAAAACCATCAAGGTCACTGCCAAAGATTTTACTTGGCAAGGAAAAGTGCTGAATTATGTAGTAGCCAATGCCAAGTATTTCGGGAATTCTATAGGAATTGCGCCTCACGCAGAGATTTCTGATGGCGAATTTGCCATTACCAATGTAGGTGAAATTAGTTTGTTAGATTATTTTAGAAATATTGGAACTGCTAGAAAATGCAAAAAAATCAATGATCCACAAGTTTCTTATACTTCGGCTCAGGAAGTTTTCATTGAAAATGCAGATGGTTTGGCTTTAACCATTGATATGGATGGAGAATTTATAGGTTATGCACCGGTAAAATTCACTTGTTTCAAAGAAAAATTACGTTTTTTGAAGTAAAATTTAGATTTAAATAATTTCTTCTAAACTTTTTAAAACTTCACGTTCTTCGTATTCTTCTAATTTTTCCCTTAAAAATTTTAAAACCATGGGAGCCAAATAAATAAGCGCAATGCTGATTATTTTTTTCTTCCAACTGGTGTGATAGAGGTTTTTCTTCGCAAAATTGGTAACTACGGCTGCTAATCCTATTTTAATGGCGTTTTCGGCGATGCTTCCTACTACGTTTTGAGTATTGATACCTATTTTTTCTTCGCCGTATTCGTTGATTTTGGTTTTGATATAATTTTCTGAAGCGCCACCTGTTGCAAAACTCAATATTTCTGCAGGTTTCATATTTAATCGGTGTTCTCCGTTTTCGTCAGTTTTGTCTACTAAAAATTGGTCGGTGAATCCATGAGAGATCGCACTTAAACTTTCTTTAGGATTTTTAAATGCTGCGATATCTTCTAACTCAGCAATTTCTTTTCTTAAAGTTTCCTTGCGTTTTCTTAAGTCTTCTAAGTTTTTCATGTCATGGAATTTTAATCGTTAAACAGCATTTCTATTGCCTTATTGGTAATGATTTTTTTAATGTAGTTTCTCATTAAAAAGACCAATAAGATTAGCAATAAATAGAATCCTGCAAGAATGAGGAAGCCATAAGCAAAGTTGTGGAGCCAATTTCCTAAGAATAAACCTAAACTTACGTTTAACAAAAAGATAAAGAAAATGGCAAGTACAGAAATAATCATTACAGGTACTGAAACTCCAATGATTTTAAGAGATTTCTCGGTTGCATCTAGCTTTACGAGTTCTATTTTTTTTTCCGCGTAATCTTTAATGAGATCTATCATGGCAAATTTCTTTTTTAAATGTACAAAAAAAGGAACTTTTATGATAAGTTCCTTTATAAAATTTTATAAAAACTTTACAGATTATTTTAAAGCATCTAGCTCTGTTTCTACTTCTTTTACTACTTCCGAAGCTTTATTGGCTGCCGTATGTTTGTATTTTTCGTAGTTTTCTTTAACACTAGAAACTACTTTATCTAAGTTTTCTTTTGCTTTTTCTGATAAATGTCCGTATTCCGACTTTACTTTTTCAGATACTTTATCGTATTCGTCTAATGCTTGATCTTTTAAATCATTCGCTTTAGCTTTTAGTTTTTTTCTGGTTTCTTTACCTTCTTCTGGAGCGTAAAGCATTCCTAGAACTACACCTACTGCAGCACCTGCTAGAAGACCTGCAATAATTCCTGCTGTATTTTTACCTTTTCCCATTTTGTAATAATTTAGTGTTAATAATTTATTTTCATTTACCTCTTCATTCGCACAACTTCTATACCAAATATAAGGAAATTTTTCACAAATTTATGTTAAAATTGTATGAATAGATTCTATTTTTTATTTCGAAATATGTGATAGAATCAATGCTATGGTTTCTTCTTTGTTCAGTAAGGTATTGTCTATCAAGATGGCATCATCTGCTTTTTTCAGCGGAGCTACAGCTCTTTCGCTATCGATTTTATCTCTGGTTTTTAGGTTTTCGTAAACTTCTTCTCTAGAAATGTCTACGCCAGAATTTTGCAGTTCTAGATGTCTTCTTTTGGCTCTTTCTTCTGGACTGGCGGTGATGAAGAATTTATAATCTGCATCAGGTAGAATAACAGTTCCTATGTCTCTTCCGTCCATTATTACGCCACCTTTTTTAGCCAAATTTCGTTGAAAATCAAGTAAAAAAGCTCTTACTTCTGCTTGTTTTGCAATAAGACTTACATGGTCAGAAACTCTAGGTTCACGAATTTCTTTATCAATGTTTTTGCCATTGAGGAAAAGTTCTAAAACGCCATTGTTTAAAATAAATTCCAAATGAATTTGGTCAAATTTTTCAAAGAGTGACTTTATGTCTATTTCTTGGCTATCATTAAGACAGTTTTCTAAAGCGAAATAGGTAATTCCACGGTAGAGCGCACCTGTATCAATATGGATGAGGTCAAGTTTTTGGGCAATTATTTTAGAAATTGAACTTTTTCCGGTAGATGAAAATCCGTCAATAGCAATAACTGGTTTTTTGTTCATGCTACAAATTTCGTTAAAGTTTTTTGAATTTGAAAATGTTTTGAATGATGGATGCTAGATGATGGAAGTTATCGTTACTCAAAACTTACAACTGCTAACGTCTATTTCCAGAAACTTCTACCAAATCCAGCATTAAGCCAATTTGATTCACATTGTCGGCGTTGTGATAACGAACGTGAGAATAATCAAACCTAAAAGATGAGATTTTGATTCCAAAGCCAAAACTCAATCCAGAGAAATTTCTTTGGTCCAGAACAGCGAGTTCGTTTCCGCGTTTTACGTTGTAACCAATTCTGATGTTGAAGGCTTGTTCGGGAAATAATTCGATGCCGCCAGAAAGATGGTCCATCAATTTTCTGCCAAAGCCTACTTCTTTTCCATTGATATCATACGATTGAGATATATTGAATTGCTGCAAATCATGATAAGTAAGGGTGTAAGCCAAAGGAAAATCTGGTAAAATTCTGGTGTAACCTATATCTGCTCGGAAAGGCAATTGTTCTTTGACACCGTTATAAGATTTGATTTGATATCCAAAATTTCTGAAGACAAGAGCCACTGTTTCTTTGGATTGTTCATTGTGATAAGTCACTCCAGCATTCGCGGAAATTGCAGAAGAGGTATAATTGTCGATTTTAGAAGTGAGGTAATTCACATTGGCGCCAATCGTGAAATCATCATCAAACTGATAGGCATAACCTACGCCAAACGAAGCGTCCATTGCAGAAAATTCGCCGTTTACATTCCCGAATTCATCAGTTCTGGGTGTTTTTCCGAAGTCTAAAACTCTGGCATTGACTGAAATGAAATGTCCTGCCGTTAAATCTTTCACGTAATTAATGCTTCCCAAATTAGAACCGGCAATGTAAGAACCGTAATTAATCCCGATTCTATTGTCCATGTCTAGATTCATGAGAGCAGGATTGATGGCTGCAAAATTCACGTCATAATCTCGTACAGAAACCGCATCTCCACCTAAAACAGCTTGTCTGGCAGAAACGGGAACATTGAGAAAAGGATAGACCTTGGTTCCAGTTTGTGCAGAAGCCCATAATGCGAATAAACAGAAGGATGTGGTAAATAGTTTCTTCAAAATTTCAATTATAACTTTGCAAAAATAATTTATTTTACACTTTAACAAAAATTAAAAGCTAAAACATAATTCTATTAACGAAATTCTTTACGATTCATTATATTTGCATTAAATTTATTTTTTGCCTCAAATCTATACTTTTTGAGACACAAGTTTTGATAAAAATATAACAATGAAATACAAAAGAGTTCTTTTAAAATTAAGCGGAGAAGCTTTAATGGGTAGCAGACAATACGGGATTGATAATGATAGATTGGTAGAATATGCTAAAGAAATTAAAAAAGTAGTAGATGCAGGCGTAGAATTAGCAATTGTAATAGGAGGAGGAAATATTTTCCGTGGAGTAGCTGGAGCGGCCAAAGGTATGGATAGAGTGCAAGGCGATTATATGGGAATGCTGGCTACCGTAATTAATGGAATGGCGTTACAAGGCGCACTAGAAGACCAAGGCATTAAGACCAGATTACAGTCTGCAATAGAAATGGATAAAGTAGCAGAGCCTTTCATCAAAAGAAGAGCCGTAAGACACCTAGAAAAAGGAAGAGTGGTGATTTTCGGAGCGGGAACTGGTAATCCGTATTTTACGACAGATACTGCAGCTACATTGAGAGCAATAGAAATAGGCGCTGATGTAATTTTGAAAGGAACGAGAGTAGACGGAATCTACGATTCTGACCCAGAAAAAAATGCAGATGCAGTGAAATTCAACTCGCTTTCTTATGACGAAGTTTTTGAGAAAGATTTAAAAGTAATGGACATGACTGCATTTACCCTAAGTAAAGAAAATAATTTACCCATCATTGTTTTTGACATGAATAAAGACGGTAATTTATTAAAAGTAGTCTTAGGCGAAGAAGTAGGAACTCTTGTTAATATATAATGTGTAACTTATCAAATTTTCAATATACAATGGAAGAATTAAACATGATTATGAATATGGTAAAGCAGGAAATGGATGCTGCAATTAAGCATTTAGATCACGCTTTCCAAAAAATTAGAGCAGGTAGAGCTTCTACGTCTATGGTTCAAGATGTTGTGGTAGAATATTATGGAGCAATGTCGCCAATCAATCAAGTTGCGAATGTATCTGTTCCAGATGCGATGACGATTTCTATTCAACCATGGGATAGATCAGCAATTAACGCCATTGAAAAAGCGATTATCAATTCTAACCTTGGTTTTGCACCTTCTAATAATGGAGATACGATTATTCTAAACGTTCCGCCATTAACTGAAGAAAGACGTAGAGATTTAGCTAAACAAGCTAAAGCAGAAACCGAACAAACCAAAGTAACCATCAGAAATGCTAGACATGATGGAATGAAAGAACTTAAAAAATTAGATGGCGTTTCTGAAGACATCATCAAAGATACAGAAGCTAAAATCCAAGAATTGACAGATAAATTTGTGAAATTAGCAGATGATCATCTAAAAGCTAAAGAAGTAGATATTTTCAAAATCTAATTCTAAAAAATTAATAATAAAAAAACTCCAGAATTTTCTGGAGTTTTTTTATTATTAATTTTTTTATTTTAAATGTAGAATCTCAGACTTATTGGTATCTCTGGTGCTCTCTTTCTTTCACAAACTTGCTCCAAATAGGCTTGGTCAATGCTTTGTATTTTTCTACATCGAAAACTTGAGAATCGGTAAGTGCTTTATACGTGAGCCAAACACCAAAAGGAAATAAAACCAAATTAGAAAGCCAAGCTCCGAAATAAGGATTGAGTTTTCCCTTCCAAGTAATATTTTCTACGGTCAAGTTCATCACGTAGAAGACAATAAAAATAATAATCGCAATCACCACTGGTAAACCAACACCGCCTTTTCTGATGATAGAACCCAAACTAGCGCCTATCATAAAGAAAATAAGACACGTCACCGAATAGGCAATAATCCCTTGTTGATACATGATAATCTTGTTGTAATACTTTACAATATCTAAGATTTGAGTATCCTTATTCTTTTTTTCGTTTTGTAGAAAAGAAATTTTAGTATACGCTTGATAAAGGACTTCTAACCTTTTATCTTCTTTTAATTTTTCTACTTTAAAAGGTTCTGTAGGTTTGGCAGGATTTTTTATTTTGTCAATATAGGTAACATAATTATTGGTTTGTCCTACCATTTCTGAATTAATAGAATTAAAACTATAATCGTTTTCTTTCTTTACCTTTACAATCGTTTTATTAATCTCTTTATAGTTTTGGAAACGATAGTCATCCGTAATTTTTTCTTCTTCTATGGCTTTGTTGATGACATCACTCACATCAAAATGCTGCACCAGCGAATCAAATTTTACTGATTGGCCAGGCTGTTTCAGTCGTTCTAAATAATTTTTATCCTGAATATTGTCTTCGAAAATATACCCATCATATAAAACCAACTTCAAAAAATTTCTGTTGGCAGCTGGTGTAAATTCACCTTTTTTAGCGATAATAGTTCTTTGGTCTTCATAAGCATTTGCTACTTTGTGCACAAAAACGCCTTCTAAATGTTCACCTTTTTCACCATAAATTTTGTCGAATTTTACCGTTGCTCCAGGCAATGAATTGATGAACTGTCCCGGTGTAAAATTAATGGCGGGTTTGGTGGCGGCAATATTATACATCATGTTTTTGGCCTTCCTCTGAAAATCTGGAATCACATTATTCGAGAAAATAAAAAGCATGATAGAAAGTAAAGAAACGATGGCAAATAAAGGCATCATAATTCTGGTGAGGGAAATTCCTGCAGATTTCATGGCGGCGAGTTCATAGCGTTCTCCAAAATCTCCAAAAGTCATAATCGAAGCCAAAAGAATGGTCAATGGTAAAACCATTTTGACAACGTTTACACTCAGATAAAACAAGAATTTTACAATTTCCCAATTGCTCAAGCCTTTTCCTGTAAACTGCGAAAGCTGAATCCATACAATATTCACCATAAAGATGAAAAACAGCACGCTGAAAATAAATAAAAAAGGCCCGAAAAAGGTTTTTATAATATATTGATCGAGTTTCTTTAACATTTGCCAAAATTATGAAAAAAGTTAGAATTATTTTGGTTTTAGTTCTTTTGTCTTGAAACAAAAGAACCAAAAGTTCAAGACTTGAATGCTCGGCTAAATAATTGAAATCTATTCTAAAATCCCTGAAACTTGTCTTCCCTTTGCTTCGACTTCAAACATCAGGAATTTTTTAACGCCTAGATTTCAATTATTTTTAACGCCTCCGCATTCTATGTCATAGAAAAATCCTTCTCAAAATGAGAAGGATTAATATTATAATTCTGTAATGAGGTAATTCTTGTACTTGTTTTTATCAAAGCTGAACGTAGAGGTACTTAATTTCTGGTTTTCTTTGTATTGATTTACGGTAATCACTGCCAAATCATTTCCTGATGAAGTCTGTACAATTTTAGCAATCTGCTTTTTAGGCGTATTGATATATAATACTACACTTTTTACCCCATTATCTTTTACAGGAACCATTTTGATAAGGTCTAGACCGCCATTTTTTCCTGCATAGGTTACCGTGTATCCTGTTTTGTATTCATCAAGATAATTGATAGGTGAAAGTGCTTTTTCTGAACCATTCGGTTGAGCAATCGTCACTTCTTGGTCTTCTTTAGAAATATTGTACACTTTTTTTCCGTCAAAAATCTGCTCATTTCCCATAATATTTAGTTTATACTGAGTAGGAGTAGAGTAGAAGATTCCTGTTTCGGTTTTACTTACTTTTCCGGTTCCCGTTCCGTAAGAGAATTTGAAGTAAGTATTTTTCTTGGCTTTATAATTTTTAGAAACAGTTTCTAAAATGTTTTTGGCTTTAGTATCTACTTTTTGTGCGAATGAAAAGGTAAAACTTCCAACCAAAGCACTTGCTAATATAATCTTGTTAAAATATTTCATGTTTTTATTTTTAATGATTCTTGGGGTAGATTTCAAAAAGCGAGCCAAGAAGTTTTAAAGAGTGTTAAATAAGAGTTTAAATTACTTAATTAATTCTAAATTTCCAGCAAAATTACTTTCTCAATTCCTCCAAGAAACTTTCCAAAGAATTCAAATCAGAAATCATGACTTCTCTTGCTTTAGCACCATTGAAACCGCCTACAATTCCTGCAGCTTCTAACTGGTCCATAATTCTTCCTGCTCTGTTGTATCCCAATTTTAATTGTCTTTGAAGCATAGAAGTAGAACCTTGTTGAGTAGAAACAATAATTCTAGCCGCTTCTTCGAAGAGTTGGTCTTTTTCATTCGGGTCAAAGCTTCCAACTGTAGAAGTGGTTTCTTCACCTGAATATTCCGGCAACATAAATGCAGAGGCGTAACCTTTTTGTTCGCCGATGTATTCTGCAATTTTTTCCACTTCTGGAGTATCTACAAATGCACATTGCAATCTCAATAAGTCATTTCCGTTGAAATAAAGCATATCACCTTTTCCTATCAATTGTTCTGCACCAGTAGAATCTAAAATCGTTCTGGAATCCACAGAAGAAATTACTCTAAAGGCTGCTCTCGCTGGGAAATTGGCTTTAATCATCCCTGTAATTACGTTTACAGACGGTCTTTGTGTAGCTACGATTAAGTGAATTCCTACCGCTCTTGCCAATTGGGCTAATCTGGCAATTGGGAGTTCTACTTCTTTCCCTGCCGTCATGATAAGGTCTGCAAATTCGTCTACCACAAGAACGATGTAAGGCATGTAACGGTGACCGTTTTCAGGATTAAGTTTGCGTTCTGTGAATTTCTTATTGTATTCCTTAATGTTTTTACAAAAAGCATTTTTCAGCAAATCATAACGCGTATCCATCTCTATACAAAGAGAATTCAGCGTGTTAATTACTTTATGTGTGTCCGTAATAATAGCGTCTTCGCCATCGGGAAGTTTTGCCAAGTAGTGTCTTTCAATTTTTGAATACAATGAAAGTTCTACTTTTTTAGGGTCTACCATCACAAATTTCAATTCACTAGGATGTTTTTTGTAAAGCAGTGAAGTAAGAATGGCGTTAATCCCTACAGATTTTCCTTGTCCAGTTGCTCCAGCCATCAATAAGTGAGGCATTTTGGCTAAATCTGCCACGAAAACTTCATTAGAAATCGTTTTCCCGAAAACCACTGGCAAATCCATATCTGCATTTTGGAATTTCGGAGAAGAAATAACACTTCGCATAGAAACCATCGAAGGATTTTTGCGTGGAACTTCTATTCCTATCGTTCCTTTTCCCGGCATCGGTGCAATAATTCTGATGCCCAGAGCAGATAAATTCAAGGCGATGTCATCTTGTAATTTTTTAATCGCAGCTACTCTGATTCCTGCTTCTGGAACTATTTCGTAAAGCGTAACAGTAGGGCCAATGGTTGCTTTAATTTCTGCAATGCCTACGTTGAAGTTTTTCAGTAACCCAACGATTTTATTTTTATTTTCTTCTAGTTCGTCTTTATTGATGGCGATTTCTTCGTTGCCATATTCTTTGAGCAACTCAATCTTTGGCATTTGGAAATTCGCCAAATCCAATTTATGGTCATATAAACCATGTTTGTCTACCAAATCTTTTGCTTTTCTTTCAGAATCGTCTAAATCTTCTTTCACTTCTTCAATGCTGAAAGCAATATTGTCTGCAGGTTTTGTAGGCGTTTCTTCTTTTTGAAAACTAAAACCCGTAGGTTCTAAATCTTTTTTAACTGGAATATTGATGGGAGTTTCAGCTACAACTGGCGGCGCTTCAAAACCTGTCTGATGAGGTGTTTTAATGGTTTCAAAAGTTTCTGTTTTAGGAGCTTCTACTTCTGAAGTGACTTTTAGATTTTCAAAATTGGGCTCTTCTTTCAGTTCTTTGTCTGCTTCGAAATCTTCATCTGCATCATAATCTGGGGCAAACTTATCTTTAATAGAGTCAATTTGATTTTTGATTGAACTAGGTCTTAGATTAAATTCTAAAACAAAATATAGAATAATCGCCGCTAAAAGCGTCATCCATAATCCGAAATCCCCAATAATAGAAGCTAAATATTCTTGAATTTCATTCCCGAAAACGCCACTTAATGTTCCGTTTCCTTTGGTGATGGCACCCATAAGAATAGGAAGCCAACAAAGAAAAAAGATAGAGTGAGAAAGGGTTTTCCAGATTTTAAAATAGTTTTTCTTCAGGATTTGGAACCCAAAAACCATAAGCAAAAAAGCTACAATGAAAGCAGCAATCCCTATACTGTCGAAAATAAAAATATTCCCGAGCCAGTCTCCCACTTTTCCAAAAATATTAGAAGATTTAATGCTTTTATCCAGCATAGCGCCAGTCTGGCTTTGGTTAGCCTTCCAGTTCAGTAAATAAGATGCGAAGGATAGCGCAAACACTACCGATAAAAACAAAAATAAAAGTCCGAAAAAAATTCTGGGTTTAGATAGCGTCTTGCTTTCTTCTACCTCTTGTCTATTGTTAGATGCTAATTTTGCCATAATGTGATAACACGCAAAGGTAATATTTTATATGAAAAATGAAAACATTTGAAATCGTTTTTTGATTTTAAAAATAGTAACTTTTTAGCTAGAAATGGCATTTAATTTTTTGATTTTTAAGACTTTCAATGAAAAATGACCTTGTTTCTTTTAAAAGGAAAATTTTTTAAACGAGAAAAGCAAATGGTAAGACGAATTAGAGAAGGTTCAAAAAGCAAAATTTTATAAAAATTTTAACACAGTTATAGATAAAATCCAACTATCAAAATTCGCTAATTCAATTTATAGAATGTATTTTTGCACAGTTTAAAAATCTAAAATGAAAAAACTGATTAATATTCTGATTTCTACGAGAACAATGGCTGTTTTATTGTTCGTTTATGCTTTTGCAATGGCTTATGCCACTTTTGTAGAAAACGATTTCGGAACACCTACTGCCAAAGCTTTAATCTATGAAGCAACATGGTTCGAAATAGTGATGGTTTTACTCATCCTTAATTTTATAGGTAATATTAATAGATATAGACTTTGGAAAAGAGAAAAATGGCCATTATTGGTGTTTCACTTGGCTTTTGTCTTTATTTTTATTGGTGGTGCAATCACCCGTTACATCAGTTATGAAGGGCAAATGCACATCAGAGAAGGAGAAACTTCTAATGAAATTATTACCGATAAAAATTTCTTTAAAATTCAAATCGAAAGAGGTGGCGACCGTTTAAGCTATGCCGAAATTCCTTATATGATGGCTTCTCAAGAACCATTGATTGCGAAAATTATTCCACACAAATTTAAGGCAAAGTATGATTTCCACGGAGAACTTATCCAAGTAGAGCAACTAGAATATATTCAGAGAAAAAAAGACAGTTTAGTAACCAGCGATTCAGGTAAAGAATATCTTCACTTGGTTTCAACCAATGATAATGGAAGAGAAGATATTTATTTGGGTTCTGGTGAGGTAAAAAGCATCAATGGATTCCTAGTTTCTTTCAATAAAGGTATAGAAGGAGCAGTAGAATTCAAACAAGAAAACGGGAATTTATTTATCAAAACGCCTGTAGAGGCTAATTATATGACCATGGCAACTCAAGCTACTGGTGTTACTAAGAAAGATGAATTCCAGCCATTGGCTTTGAGAAGTCTTTATACCATCGAAAATTTAAAATTGGTAGTTCCAGAACCGCTGAAAAAAGGAAACCTAATTGCGTATTCTGGGGATAAAAAAAGAGACCAAAACGTTCCTGATATGTTAAAAGTTTTGGTGAAAGGTCCTAAAACAGAACAAACCATCGACTTATCTGTAGAAAAAGGAAATCCTAACGCATTTAAACAAATGACAATTGACGGATTAAACATCATTCTTGGATTCGGTCCGAAAGTATATCAAACTCCATTTGCTTTGAAATTAGATGATTTCGTGATGGAAACTTACCCAGGAAGTGATTCTCCATCAGCGTATGAATCACACGTACAAATTGTAGACGAAGGCAAACAAACGCCTTATAAAATTTATATGAACCACGTTTTAAATCACAAAGGTTATAGATTCTTCCAAGCGAGTTTTGACCCAGATAGACAAGGAACCGTACTTTCGGTAAACCACGATTTCTGGGGAACTTTGGTAACATATATTGGCTACACATTCTTATTTTTAGGATTGTTTGTAGCACTTTTCTGGAAAGGAACACACTTCTGGAAACTGAACCAGTCTCTAAAAGATATGGCGAAAAAGAAAGTAGCGATTTTCCTTTTATTGTTCTCAATGGTTGGGTTAAATGCTCAAGAGCATCAACACAAAGAAGGAGATGTACATGCTGAAGCTGCGCCAACTGCTCAACCGCAAAGTGTGCCACAACAAATGGTTCACGCCGAAATATCTAAAGAACACGCTGATAAATTCGGGTATCTTCTCGTGCAAGGTTTTGACGGAAGAATTGAACCGATGAATACTCAAGCATTAGATGTTTTGAGAAAATTAGCCAAAAAAGAAAAATGGGGAGAGCTCAATGCGAACCAGTGGTTCTTGTCGATTAACATCAATCCAATGGCTTGGATGAATGATAAAATCATCAAAATCGGTACAAAAGGTGGCGAAGAATTGAAGAAAAAAACCAAAGCCAATGACGAAGGATATACTTCTATGATGAATCTTTTCGTAACCGATGCGATGGGAATGCCAAAATTCATTTTAGAAGAAGATTTCAATACGGCTTTTAGAAAAAAACCTGCGGAACAAAGCAATTATGATAAAGAAGTTATTTCTGTAAACGAAAGAGTACAAGTATTCTACGGATTGCTTTCTGGGCAATATTTCAGAGTGGTTCCTGTTCAAAACGACCCTAATCATACTTGGAACTCTTGGCTAGATGCAGAACAAAAAGCAGATGCACAAGCACAAAACGTTATTGCACCTTATTTCATCAGCGTAGTTGATGCTTCTAGAAACGGAAATTGGACAAAAGCAGACGAAGCGCTAACAAAAATTCAAGAATATCAAAAGACTTGGGGTAAAAATGTGCTTCCAGATGAGAGTAAAGTGAGACTTGAGGTTTTCATGAATAAAGCAAATCTTAACTTTTGGTTGTTGATTTTCTACACGATGGTGGGAGGTTTATTAATTGTTTTAGGATTTATAGAACTTTTCAAGCCAAATAAAATATTACATAAAGTAATCAAGTCCATCATTTACATTGGAGTAGTAGGGTATTTCCTTCACTTCTTAGGATTAATTGGAAGATGGTATATTTCTGGTCATGCTCCTTGGAGTAATGGTTATGAAGCCATTGTATTTATTTCTTGGGTGGGGATTTCAGCAGGTTTAATGCTGTATAGAAATGCTAATGCACTCATTCCAGCTGCAGGATTTATGGTAGCTGTAATCATGATGGGATTTGCACATGGAGGTTCTCAATTAGACCCACAAATCACACCTTTAGTTCCAGTGTTGAAATCATACTGGTTAATTATTCACGTGGCGATTATTACCAGCAGTTATGGTTTCTTTGCTTTGTCAATGATTATTGCAGTGATTTCATTGTTTTTCTATATAATTTCAAGTAAAAATACATTTGATAAACATGACCATTCTACGATTAAAGAATTAACCATCGTTTCAGAAATGTCCTTAACCATTGGGTTATTTGCATTAACCGTTGGTAATTTCTTAGGAGGTATTTGGGCGAATGAATCATGGGGTAGATATTGGAGCTGGGATCCGAAAGAAACTTGGGCGTTCATTTCTATCATTGTTTACGCATTTGTACTTCACATGAGATTAGTTCCAGGTTTGAGAGGAAGATACGCCTTCCACTTAATGACCATGTTTGCATTCTGTAGTATGGTAATGACCTATTTTGGAGTAAATTATTACCTTTCAGGATTGCATTCTTATGCAGCAGGAGATCCTATTCCTGTTCCAGCTTGGGTGTATATCAGTGTTGGAGTAATGACGGCATTAGGTCTAGGTGCTTATTACAAACACAAAAAATTGACTGCAAAGTAATATAAAATTCAAACCTTTATCTTTAATTTTGATAAAGGTTTTTTAATAATAGTTTTAATGGAAAAGAAATATAAAATTCAGAAAAATCCTTTTTTAGTGCCTACTACAGATGGTAAGTTAATTCAAGAACATTGGGGAAATTCTACAGGGAATGCTCAAATTTCTATTGCGCACATGATTGCGCCACCACATTGGAGCGAACCGCATCAAACGCCAGAGTTTGATGAATTCACCATCATTATGAGAGGGAAAAAGCAGTTTGAAATAGATGGGGAAACAGTAGTTTTAGAAGCTGGACAAAGCATTTTAATCCAAAAAGGTGCAAGAATTCGTTACAGCAACCCTTTCGAAGAAGAATGTGAATATTTAGCCATATGTCTGCCTGCTTTTTCTATGGATTTAGTCAATAGAGAATAAAAAATTAACGAAAAATTAATTCTATTTATTGCATAATATTATATTTTTGTAAAAAAGTTAAAAATTTGATTTCATATACTATTTATCAAAATTCTGAAAGTGCAGAATGGGTGACCTTTGTGCATGGAGCTGGAGGGAGCTCTACCATTTGGTTCAAGCAAATTAGAGAATTTCAGAAGAAATTTAATGTCTTATTGCTCGATTTACGAGGACATGGTAGTTCTAATAAATTAAAGGCTAAGAAATACACCTTTCAATCCATTGCGCATGATATTTTAGAAGTTATTGATCATCTTAAAATCAAGAGTTCTCATTTTGTGGGGATTTCTCTCGGGTCTATTGTGATTCGTCAGTTGGCAGAAATGCGCCCAGAACGAGTGAAATCTATGGTGATGGGAGGAGCTATTCTGAAAATGAATTTCCGCTCACAAATTTTAATGAAAATTGGCAATGTTTTTAAATACATTTTACCATATTTGGTTTTATATCGTCTTTTTGCCTTCATTATTATGCCCAAGAAAAACCATAAATCTTCTCGAAATCTTTTCATCAATGAGGCAAAGAAATTATACCAAAAAGAATTTATCAAGTGGTTTAAATTGACAACAGAAATCAATCCTGTTCTGCGTTGGTTCAGACAAAAGGAGCTGAATATTCCCACTTTTTATGTGATGGGAGAAGAAGATTACATGTTTTTGCCTTCGGTAAAAGAAGTGGTAAAAAACCACGAAAAATCATCGAGTTTATTGGTGATAGAAAATTGCGGTCACGTAGTCAATGTAGATGCTCCACACGTTTTTAACAGCAAAGTGATTCGATTTTTAGAATCACTTAAGAGATCTTAAATTCATCTATCACTCAACACACATCACATTATTAAATAATAAATCTACAAAATGAGTTTTGTAGATTTTTTTTATGGTCAAACTTCCAAAATAGATGGTATTTTAAAAATAATTCTTATTTTTGACTTCATTTTTAGATAAAATTTATGAAGTCACTCGATAAATTAGATTACAAAATTCTCAATATTCTGCAAGAAGATAACACTATTGCCATCAAAGATTTGGCAGAAAGAATTGGTTTATCTTTCACACCCACTTACGAAAGAGTAAAGTCTCTCAAAAACAAAGGAATCATCAAGAAATATGTAGCCATCGTAGATAGAGAAAAAGTTGGGTATGAGCTGGTGGCGTATTGCAACGTAACCATTAAAAATAAATCAGTGGAAATCTTGAGAGATTTCGAGGAGAAACTCAATAAATGTCCTGAAATTGTAGAAGTAGTGAGCGTTTCTGGAGTGTATGATTACATGATTAAAATTGTGACCAAAAACATAAAAGAATACAACGATTTTGTAGAAAAAACATTTACCAATTATCCGCATATCGGCGATTATCATAGCAGTATCGTACTCTGTACGGTAAAAGAAGAAACCAAAATTTTCTTGTAAAATTTTTAAAATAAAAGATAAAAAGTCACATCATAACGATGTGACTTTTTTGATGAAATATGTTTTTAAAGAATTTAAAAATCTAAACCTAAATTTTTAAGTTCGGTTTCTAAATTGATATTTTTATTCACATGAACCGTGATGAAATCTAAACTTTTTGCCGTTTCAATGTTGTGGAAGTTATCATCGATAAAAACAGATTCTTCGGCTTTTATTTGATATCGGTCGAGGAGAACTTCCCAAATTTTAGGATTCGGTTTGATGAGTTTTTCTTCACCAGAAACTACAATTTTCCCTTCAAAAACATTGAAAAATTCATAATTTGCCAAAGCGTAAGGGAAAAACTCTGCCGACCAATTCGTGAGCCCGAAAAGTTCATATTTTCCTTTTAATTTATGCAAAACGTTTACGTTTTCTGGAATGTCTGAACGCAACATGATGTGCCAGTTTTCATAATACGCCAATATCTCTTTTTCCCATTCTGGATGCTTAGAAATGAGCAAAGCATTAGCTTCAGCTACGCTTCTGCCTCGGTCTTGTTCGGCATTCCATTCATTAGTGGCTATATTTCCCAAGAAATATTCCATTTTTTCTTCGTCATTGAAAAAATCTCTGAAAAAATAACGCGGGTCCCAGTCCATAACCACTCCGCCAAAATCAAAGATGATATTTTTGATATTCATGCTTTTCTTATTTTAAAATTCTACATTTTCGAAATGATAGGTTCCGTTTTCAAATCTTGCAGCAATATGCTGTAAACCATTGCTCAAAATAATTTTTTCAGCACCAATTACTGAATTGTACCGGGCAATTTGTTCAAAAGTTTGTTCGGTAAGGGTAATGTTTGGTGCTTTAAGTTCTATCAAAATTTTAGGAACTGTTTTTTCGGTAATCAAGAGGTCTATTCTTTTGATAGTTCCGTTTAATTCTAGTTTTTTTTCAAGAATTAATGCAGATTTCGCATACTTTTTTACTTGAGTGAAATAATGCACAAAATGCTGTCTTACCCACTCTTCAGGAGTGAGAACCAACCAAGATTTCCTTACCATATCATAAATAAAAAACGTATCTTTGTCTCGCTTGAGATCAAAAACAAAATCTTCTTTAAAATTTAATTTCGGCAGCTGCATTCAGATGAAAGAATTAGAACAGATTTTCAAACATATTAAAAATAGGGAATTTTTACCCATCTACTTTTTCCATGGCGAAGAAGCTTTTTTTATAGACGCAGCTGTAAAAGCATTAGAAAATGATGTGCTTACAGAAGACGAAAAAGCTTTTAACCAAACGATAGTCTATGGCAAAGATACCAATTATAATGATATTTTGGCACTTTCTAGACAGTATCCTATGATGGGAGACAAGCAACTCATCATCGTAAAAGAAGCGCAAGATTTAAAATTAAATGAAGAAGAAGCAAGAATTCTAGAAAACTACGCAGAGAATCCTGTAGAATCTACCATTTTGGTCTTTGCGCACAAGCATAAAAAAGTAGACAGCCGAAAAAAAGTTTTCAAAAATTTAGACAAAGGAAATATGCTCTTTCACAGTGAACCTGTAAAAGATTATAACTTGGCGAAATGGATAGAAGACGAGGCTAGAAATCTTCAAATAAAATTAGCACCGGGAATTGCTCAGCTATTGGCAGATTATTTAGGGAATGACCTTTCCAGAATTTCCAATGAACTCAATAAAATGAAGTTGGTGCTGAAAGAAGGTGAAGTTTTAGATGGTAAACTGGTAGAAACGCACATTGGGATTTCAAAGGAATTTAATGTTTTTGAATTACAAAAAGCACTCGGAAAAAAAGACAGCAATCAAGCCTTCAAAATTGCTTATTACATGGGAAAAAATCCCAAAACCAATCCTATTGTAATGACCATAGGAAATCTCTATACTTTTTTTAGCAATGTGGTGATGTATCATACTGTAGCGAATCAAGGACAAAGTCTTATCGCTTCGGCATTAGGCGTGAATCCTTATTTTGTGAAAGATTATGCAGAAACTGCTAGAAATTATCCTTTGAAATTTTCGACCAGAATTATATCAGTCTTGAGAGAAATTGATTTAAAATCAAAAGGTCTAGGAGCGGTAAATATGGAAGAAAGTGAACTTTTAAAAGAAATGGTCTACAAAATTCTAAACATTGATAAAATCAAAAGCTAGAAATGATTAAAAACATCTGGAGACATATCATTTTACTCATTCTTCGTTTACAAGGCGAGGCAGATACAAGTCGATATAAAGTTATTAAAACCAAAAATAATATTTTGGTTTCACTAAGAAACGAAGTCAAAAATATTTTACTCATCACCATCGGAGTATTCTCTGCAGGTTTCGGTTTTAAAGGATTTCTTTTGACCAATAAATTTATTGATGGTGGCGCAACAGGAATTTCGTTGTTGGTTTCTGCGTTGACAGAAATTCCGATTTATTACTTAATTCCTCTCATCAATTTGCCCTTCATTATTATGGGGCACAAAACGGTGGGAATTAATTTTGCGGTAAAAACAGCACTTGCAATTGGTGGATTGGCTTTGGTTTTAGCGAATGTAGATTTTCCAAATGTGACCAATGATAATATTCTAGTGGCAGTATTTGGAGGTTTCTTTTTAGGAGCAGGAATCGGACTTTCTATTAGAGGAGGTGCTGTAATTGACGGAACCGAAGTTTTAGCGCTTTATCTGAGTAAAAAATTAGGGACGACTATTGGAGACGTGATTATCATTATCAATGTGATGATTTTCTCTGCTGCAGCTTATTTTTTAGGAGTAGAAATCGCGTTATATTCTATGATTACGTATTTATCGGCTTCTAAAACGCTGGATTTTATTGTAGAAGGGATTGAAGAATACATCGGGGTAACCATCGTTTCTTCAAAATGTGAAGAGATTAAAGAGATGATTTACAATAAATTAGGAAGAGGAGTTACCGTTTATAATGGTAAAAAAGGCTTCGGAAAACGAGGAATGAAAGAAGATAGCGATATTATTTTTACCGTTATTACCCGTTTAGAAGTGAGCAAACTGACTACGGAATTAGAAAAAATAGCACCTACCGCATTCGTAGTGATGCATACCGTAAAAGATACTAAAGGTGGAATGATTAAGAAAAGACCATTGAAAAATTAATTTCAAGTTTTCATCATATAAAAATTTTCAAAATTGAAAAATCAAATCAAAAATTGCTTTCATTGAAAAAATTCATGAGTGAATCATAATGAAAACAATAAAATTCACGAAATTTGCAACTCAAAAAATAACAACCCTTATATTCTATGGAAAATAATATATTAGATTGCGTGATTGTAGGTTCTGGGCCATCTGGTTACACTGCTGCTATATATGCAGCCAGAGCAGATTTAAAACCTGAACTATATACTGGTTTAGAGCCAGGAGGTCAATTAACAACAACTACAGAAGTAGAAAATTTCCCTGGTTATCCAGAAGGAATTACAGGTCCTGAAATGATGATGGATTTGCAAAAACAAGCCGAAAGATTCGAAACCAAAGTACACTATGAAATGATTACGAAAGTAGAATTTTCTAAAGAAGTAGGGGGCGTTCATAAACTTTGGGCAGGAGAAAAAGAAATTTCAGCAAAAACAGTCATTATTTCTACAGGGGCTACAGCTAAGTATCTAGGTTTAGAAGATGAGAAAAAGTATTCTGGAGGTGGAGTTTCTGCATGTGCTACATGTGATGGATTTTTCTATCGTGGAAAAGATGTAGTAGTTGTAGGAGCAGGAGATACTGCAGCAGAAGAAGCTACTTATCTTTCTAAGTTGTGTAACAAAGTAACCATGTTGGTAAGAAAAGACCATTTCAGAGCTTCTAAAGCGATGATTCATAAGGTAAACAACACACCAAACATAGAAGTGAAATTTAATCACGAATTGATTGCTATCGAAGGAGAAAATAGCTTAGTAGAAAGAGCAGTGGTAATCAACAATCAAACGCAAGAAACATCTAAGATTGACGTTCATGGTATTTTCATTGCTATTGGTCACAAACCGAATACAGATGTTTTTGCTGGTCAGATTAATTTAGATGAAAACGGATACATCATCACAGAAGGTAAATCTTCTAAAACCAATTTACCAGGTGTATTTGCAGCAGGTGATGTACAAGACCACGTTTACAGACAGGCAATTACTGCAGCAGGTTCTGGTTGTATGGCAGCAATAGATGCAGAACGTTATTTATCAGAATTAGAATAATTCATTGAAAACCTTAGTTTACATATTTTTAGGGGGCGGATTAGGGAGTGTAATGCGGTATTTGGTATCGTTTTACACTTCCAAACTCCTTCCTATTGGGAGCTTTCCTCTCGGAACATTCTTGGTAAACCTCATAGGCTGTTTTTTAATAGGTCTTTTTTCGTCTTATTTTATTAAAGTAGACAATTCGCTTAAATTTCTATTGATTACAGGTTTTTGTGGAGGTTTTACCACGTTTTCTACTTTTGCTGCAGAAAACTATTCTTTATTACAAAATCAAAATTATATAGTGTTAATTTCTTATGTTTTATTGAGCATAATCTTAGGAATTATAGCAGTAATATTAGGTTTTCAGGTAGCAGGCAATTAATTTTTGATATTGAAAATTAATGCGTTATAAAAAATGTAGAAAAATCTAAAAAAATAATTTTGTCAGAATTTAAAAAGGTTCTATATTTGCACCACTGAAAACGATATAATCGTTTCTGGAGAGTTGGCAGAGTGGTCGATTGCGGCAGTCTTGAAAACTGTTGACTGTAACAGGTCCGGGGGTTCGAATCCCTCACTCTCCGCTAAAATTTGTTAAAGCCCTTTTATAAAGGGCTTTTTTATTTTTAAGAAATTCAAAATAGAACAAAAATAGAACAGTTTGTAATACCAACGTTCTTGATTATTTGAAACAAAAAAAGTGGTAATTAAAATATTAACCACCACTTTCAATTAAATAAGTATGTTGAAGAGAAAAAAATTACATTTCCATTGGTACATCCATTACTAAAATTTTTGTACTATCAGAAGTAGATTTTACAGTTATTTTATCGGTTTCCCAAACGCCAAGACCATCTCTTCTTTCCATTTCTTGACCCACGATTTCAGCAGAACCTTCTAAGATGAAAAAGTAAACACCATTGCCGTTTTTCTTTACATCGTAAGTGGTTTCAAAATCTTGGTCCATAGTTGTTAAACTGAACCATGCGTCTTGGTGTATCCATACTCCTTCAGTGTTTTGATTAGGCGATAGTATCTGTAAAAACTGGTTATTTTGGTCTCCGTCAATTTTCTTTTGGTCATATCTAGGAGTTACATTTCTTTCTCTAGGAAATAACCAAATCTGAAGGAATTTCACGTCTTTTTCTTTATTGGCATTAAATTCACTGTGTACAACACCAGTTCCAGCGCTCATGACCTGTATTTCGCCGTGACGAATGATGCCATGATTACCCATACTATCTTTGTGTTCTAAATCTCCTTCTAAAGGAATACTGATGATTTCCATATTATCATGTGGATGTGCGCCAAAGCCCATTCCGCCACTTACTTGATCATCATTTAATACACGTAATGTACCAAAATGAATTCTTTCTGGATTATAATAATTGGCAAAACTAAAAGTGTGATGACTTTTTAGCCAACCGTGGTTTGCAAAACCTCTGCTATCTGCTTGATGAAAAATTGTTTTCATATGAATATTTTATTTTTTTTAATTTTTTATTATGATGCAAATGTATTTCAAAAGTAACCTCCTTCGCATTGATGAATGATAAGAAAATTATTCACTGTTAGTGTCTTGCTCTTCTGGGAAGAGTTGGTAGACTTCAGTCTTTAGTAATCCGCTTCCTCCACCATAATGTTCTATTACTTTTACCTTAAAATTTTCGGCAGCAGCTTTCAAATTTTCTTCGGTTTTTTGTGTTAGTCCTGAACTCAGAAATAGAATGTCAATTTTTTTTTCTGAAATGAATTGTATGGCTTCGGTCTCTTCTTTGGCAATAGTAACATGCCATTGCTCTTTTTCTAAAAGCCTTTTCAATACGATAAGAATTTCATCGTTAAGACCACATACTAAAAATTTTAAATTCTTCTTCATAAATTAATTTTGAGAAGGGTTTAATTATTTACATTGCAAAATTATTGTAGAATATATTGCTATGCATTGATATACGTTAAGAATTTAGAAACCTATTAGAAATCTAGATTTTTTATTCATAAGTCTAAAATATTTCTTACCGTAAATCAATGTCTTGCCGTTCTGTTTGCATTTATCTTTGTATCATAAAATTTAATGTAAAAAAGAGGGCAGTAAAGAAAGTATTTGATAACTTCGAGATACGAAATTGCTGATCTATAATTATTAAAAGGTTTATAAACAGCCTTTCACAAAATATCAAATGAAATAAAAAGTAGATTATGGATAACAATTTAGACCAAATAGAATTGGTGAAAAACGAAAGAAAGAGAAGATTCGAATTAGAAGTCAATGGTTTTCTAGGTTTCATTAATTATGGGGATTTCGGTGGTGGAAATTACGCATTGGTACATACCGAAATAGATCCTGCACTAGAAGGAAAGGGCGTAGGGAAGGTACTGGTGTTAAAAACATTGAACTATATAAAAAATGAAGGAAAAAAAATATTACCTTATTGTCCTTTCGTTTTTGCTTACATAAAAAGACATCCTGAGTGGAAACACCTTGTAGATGAAAATTTTGAAGGATACAGTCAGTTATAATTTTAAAAATTTTAAAACATGCAATCACAAGTAGGACTTATTTTAGAAGAAAAACCTGCCGATATAGGGAATTTTTTAGTGGGGCGCCTTCTTCCTTTTAGAGACAAACGTTCCGTAGGCCCATTTGTTTTTATTGATCATATGGGACCAAGTTGTCTAAAAAACCATCAGAATTTTGATGTTTTGCCTCATCCTCACATAGGCTTAGCTACGCTTACATATCTTTTTGAAGGAGCAATTTTTCATAGAGATAGTATGGGAAATGCTTTAGAAATAAAACCAGGAGAAGTAAACTGGATGACAGCAGGAAAAGGAGTAAGGCATTCCGAAAGAACACCTGATTATTTGAGAGATTCACCACAGTTTCTGCATGGTTTTCAAATTTGGATAGGTTTACCAAAGCATCTGGAGCAAAGTGAACCTGCTTTTACTCATGTAGAAAAAAATGACCTTCCTTTTTGGGAGCAAGACGGGGTAAATTATAAACTTATTGCTGGAGAAGTAATGGGCAAAAAATCCCCAGTTCCCGTGTATAGTCCTCTTTATTTCTTAGAAATCAAAACACAGAAAGCCCAAAAACTAAATTTAGGAGAATATTTTTTTGGTGAAGTAGGAATGTATGTGTTAGATGGCACAGTAAAAATAGATGGACAGGGGTTTGGAACGAAGCAACTTTTGATTGCCAAAACAGCCACAATTTGTGAATTCGAAACGAGTGAAAATGCTACCATTTATCTTTTTGGTGGCGAACCTCTGAGTGAACCAAGATATATGTTTTGGAATTTTGTGAGTTCTGATATAGATTTAATTGAAAAGGCAAAAAAAGATTGGTATGATCAAAATACCGAAGCGTTTCCGCTGATTCCAGATGATGATGAGGAATATGTGCCACTGCCGAAATCTATTTTTGATGTCAAAAAAGATTGAAAATCAGAAATAGAATGAGTTTTAGAAAAAATGAAGAGCAATTAAAAAAACTCAATGCGATTGCAGAAGCATGTCCTATACATGAACTTTTAAAAGGGAGTTTGGAGATTAATACTCATATTAGTTTTTAAACTATTGTAAATCTGATGATAACAAAAAAGGCCTTTTTATTAAGGTCTTTTTTGTGGTTTAAATTTTCTAAATAGTTCCATAGCCAGATAACTTCATCATCATATTATCAAATCACCACACCACCTTCAAAAAATAAGTATCTTTGATAAAATCTATCCATCTTAGTTCGTTTAGTTCCGAACTAATTGGTAAATTAGCGCCTCAATTCATTTCTAGATGAAGAATAGCTTACAAATAGAGCCTCAAGTGTATCAAGAATTAGTAGAATTCTATGGTCAACTCTTTGATATGCCACCACTTTCTGCTAAAATATATGCCTACCTTGCTTTTGATTTTGAGCGTAAAGGATTATGCTTTGATGAATTAGTGGGAACTTTTTGTGCAAGTAAGAGTTCTATCTCTTCGAGCATTAATTTTTTGCTCAATGCAGAACTCATAAAATCATTAAATAAAATTGATGAAAGAAAGAGATATTTTCTCATCAACGAAAGCTTTATCAACATCAGATTTGAAGAAATTGTGACTAGAATGAAACGAGAGATAAAAATTTTAGACCAATTAAGTGATTTCAGAAGAACTCGAGTAGACAATACTGAGTATGAAAAACGTTATATATTGTATAAATCGCTGTTAGAAAAAAACATTGCCAATATTCAGGAAACATTAGATAAATTATAAATCATTGAAAAATTTAATTATATGAAAAATATTTTCTTAGTACTCATCTTATCTTTACTGTCTGTTATTTCTTGTAAAAAACAAGAAGAGAAAAAAGACGGTCCTAAACCTTATCCAGTAATCAGTGTAGAAACAAGAAACGTAACGGGATATGATGTCTATCCAGCTGCGATAAAAGGAGTGGTAAATAATGATGTACGTGCAAAAATACAAGGATATATTACTCAAGTTTTAGTAGATGAAGGCCAATACGTAACGGCTGGTCAACCACTGTTCAGACTAGAAACCAACATTCTGAGCGAAAATGCAGATGCGGCTAAATCTGGAATTACTGCGGCACAAGCCAATGTTTCTGCAGCAAGAGCGGCCGTAAATGCTGCGCAAGTGGAGGTAAATAAATTAAAACCTTTGGTAGAAAAAAATATCATCAGCAATGTACAATTACAGACGGCTTTAGCAAATTTAGCCAGAGCACAAGCACAACTGTCACAAGCAGTGGCTTCTCAGCAACAGGCATCTGCCAACTATAAATCAGTACAGGCGAATATCAATTATTCCATCATTAGAGCGCCTATTTCAGGAATTGTAGGTAAACTACCATTAAAAGTAGGGAGTTTGGTAGGACCTTCTGATGCTACACCGCTCACTACCATTTCAGACACACGTTCGGTATATGCGTATTTCTCAATGAATGAAAAAGAATATTTAGATTTCTTAGAAAAATCTTACGGAGCTACAGTTCCTGAGAAAATCAAAAATCTACCAAATGTAGAGCTAGAATTAGCCAATGGAAGTCTTTATCCAGAAAAAGGTAGAATAGAGGTTGTAACAGGTCAAATAGACCCAGCTACAGGAACCATTCAGTTTAGAGTAGGGTTTCCTAATCCTTCTAAATTACTCACCAACGGAAACAGTGGAGCCATCAGATTTCCTAAATTCTACGACAATACTTTAGTGGTTCCAGAAAGTGCTACGTATGAACAACAAGGCATGGTATATCTTTTCAAAGTAGAAAAAGATACTGCTAAAAACACAGTGATAGAAGTGCAAGACAGAATTAATAACATGGTTATCATCAAATCTGGTGTAAACAAAGGAGACAAAGTAGTAGCTGCAGGAATTGGCGGATTGAAACCAGGAACGGCAATTATTCCAAAGCCTGCAAAATTTGATAGCATTGTACAATCTATAAAACCGCTTTTCTAATGATAAAGAATTTCATCAACAGACCGGTTTTATCAACCGTAATTTCAATTCTCATCGTTATTTTAGGGGTGTTGGGATTGGTCGCTTTACCTGTGACACAATATCCAGATATCGCACCGCCTACCGTAAGTGTATCGGCAAATTATACAGGAGCCAATGCAGAAACGGTGATGAAAAGTGTAGTAGTGCCTTTAGAAGAACAAATCAACGGGGTAGAAGGAATGAGCTATATTACTTCTTCTGCTGGAAATGATGGTTCGGCAAATATTCAGATATTTTTTAAACAAGGAGTAAACCCAGATATCGCTGCGGTAAACGTGCAGAATAGAGTAGCCAGAGCTACCCCTCTTTTGCCAAGCGAAGTAACGCGTTCTGGGGTGGTAACACAGAAGCAACAGACCAGTGCGCTGATGTACCTCTCTTTTTACTCAGAAAATGAAAAAATAAATGATGTTTATCTTCAGAATTATTTGAATATCAACGTTATTCCAAACATCAAAAGGATTAATGGAGTAGGTGATGCCAACGTAATGGGTGGAAAAAATTATTCCATGAGAATTTGGCTAGACCCAAATAAACTAGCAGCTTATGGCTTGAACCCTACAGATGTTACCGCTGCAATAAACGAACAGAGTAGAGAAGCGGCAGCAGGTTCTATCGGACAAAACAGTGGGAGTTCTTTTGAATATATCATCAAATACGTTGGGAAATACAACAGCAAAGAACAATATGATAACATCATCATCAAGTCTTTAGGAAACGGACAAAACCTAATGCTGAAAGATGTGGCCAAAGTAGAATTGGCAGCGCAATCTTATACAGGAAGAGGAGAAAACGGTAATTCTCCAGCCATCAGTATGGGGATTTTTCAAACGCCGGGTTCTAATGCACAAGACATCATCAATGATATCAAAGCTTACCTAAAAACAGCTGAAAGCGACTTACCAGAGGGAATTCATTATACCGTAAACTTTGACACCAATGAATTTCTGGATGCTTCCATCGAAAAAGTAGTCCATACCTTAATTGAAGCGTTTATCTTGGTATTCATTGTAGTATTTATCTTCTTACAAGATTTCCGTTCTACATTGATTCCGGCAATTGCAGTTCCAGTATCTATCATAGGAGCGTTTTTCTTCTTGAATCTTCTAGGATATTCCTTGAATTTATTGACGCTTTTTGCCTTGGTTTTAGCGATTGGTATTGTGGTAGATGACGCCATCGTAGTAGTAGAAGCAGTACACGCCAAAATGGAGCACGGCATTAGCGATGCCAAAAAAGCTACCATTGAGGCCATGCACGAAATTACAGGGGCAATTATCTCTATTACTTTGGTAATGGCTGCCGTTTTCATTCCGGTAACTTTTATTCAAGGCCCTACAGGTGTGTTCTATAAACAGTTTGGGATTACCTTGATTGTGGCGATTTTAATCTCAGCAATCAACGCATTAACATTGAGTCCAGTGTTGTGTTCATTATTTTTGAAACCACAACATCACGATAAAGAATACGAAGAAAAAACCACAATGGGAAAATTCTTCCACAGATTTAATGCAGGTTTCAAAGCATCTACAGACCGTTATGGTAGAGCATTTGTATATCTCATCAGACACAAGAAAGTAACGGTTATTATTTTTGCAATTACCATGGGAATTTTATGGTGGGCAAATGCTTCCATGAAAAAAGGTTTCGTTCCGAATGAAGACCGTGGAATCATCTTTACAGATGTTCAACTTCCTGCAGGAGCTTCTATGGAAAGAACCTATAACGCTTTGAAAGCAATTCAACAAAAAGCGCTACAAATTCCTGGAATTAAAAACGTAACCATTTCTACGGGAAGAGGTTTCTTATCTGGAAATGGTAGCAATAATGGTTTGGCTTTCATCAGACTAAAACCTTTTGAAGAAAGAACCAGTGACGACGAAAAAATAGAAAACATTACCAAAAAATTATTCGGAATGGCAGCTACGGTTCCAGATGCGAAAGTAGTGTTCTTCCAACCGCCTTCTGTTCCAGGTTTTGGTAGTAGTGCAGGTTTTGAAGCTGTTTTACTGGATAAATCGGGTGGTGATTATGCAGATTTAGACAAAGTGACGCAAGAATTCATCGGGAAATTAATAGAAAGACCCGAAATAGAATTTGCACAGACTTCTTTTAATACCAAGTATCCTCAGTATCAAATGTCGATTAATGTTCCAGTTGCAGAGCAATCTGGCGTTTCGGTGACGGATATTTTGAATACCATGCAAGGCTACATCGGTGGAATTTATGCGGCAGATTTTACCAAATATGGAAAACAATTTAGAGTGATGGTGCAAGCCTTACCAGATGCTAGAAAATCGCCTGAAAGTTTAAATGCCTTATACGTAAAAACGAAATCTGGAATAATGGCGCCGATTTCTCAGTTTGTAACCTTAGAAAAAACCTATGGTCCCCAATCAGTAAGCCGTTACAACTTATTCACTTCCGTGAAAATTACAGGTTCTAATGCACCGGGTTACAGTACCGGAGACGCGATTAGAGCAGTACAGGAAGTGGCAGAAGGTGGGCTCAACCAAAACTACGAAGTAGAATTTACAGGTTTGTCAAGAGAAGAATTAGCTTCTGGCTCTCAGACGCTATTGATATTCCTCTTGAGTTTGGTATTTGTGTATTTCATTTTAGCCGCGCAATATGAAAGTTATATCTTACCGTTAATTGTGATTATTTCCCTTCCATTAGGAGTAATGGGAGCATTTTTAGGTCAAAAATTAGCAGGCTTAGAAAATAATATTTACTTCCAGATTGCCCTAATCATGTTGGTAGGTTTATTGGCCAAAAATGCCATTCTAATTGTAGAATTTGCCGTTCAAAGACGCCATCATGGTGAAACCTTGGTTATGTCTGCCATCAATGCAGCCAAAGCGAGGTTAAGACCGATTTTAATGACTTCGTTTGCGTTTATTTTTGGTTTATTGCCTCTAATTTTCGCAACAGGAATTGGAGCAGTAGGAAACCGTTCGATTGCAACAGGTGCTGCCGTAGGTTTATTGATAGGTACATTTTTAGGATTAGTGGTAATTCCTGTATTATTTGTGATTTTCCAATATTTACAAGAAAAAATAAGTCCGCCTAAAAAACTGGAAATTAATCTGGCTGAATAATTTTAAAACTAAATGTATGAAAGTAACAATCCATAAAATAATTCTAATATTTTTCATAAGTTTTTTGGTGTTTTCTTGTCAAACCAGACAGAATTACCAAAGAGCTAAGGATGTAGTAGATGAAAAGCTTTTCAGAACAGATGCCTTGCCAAAAGATAGTTTAAGCATGGCAAATCTCTCTTGGAAAGAAATTTTTACCGATGCTGTTTTGCAAAAACACATTGCCAAAGCTTTAGAAAATAATTTAGACATCAGAATCGCATTACAAAATATTGCGAGTGCAGAAGCGTATCTGAAACAATCAAAAGCTGCTTATCAACCTACCATTTCCGTTGGACCTGATTATTCTTTTAATACTTCTTCGCTCAATACGCAGTTCGGACAAATTGTGGGAGAAAGAAGATACATCAATCAATTTGATATAACTGCAAATCTAGGTTGGGAATTAGACCTTTGGGGAAAACTAAAAGGACAAGAAAAAGCGCAATATGCAGCATATCTGGGTTCTGTTGCGGCGCATCAAAATGTAAAAAGCAATTTGGTGGCTTCTATTGCGACGGCGTATTATCAACTGTTGACTTTTGATGAACAGAAGAAAATTTTCAGCAATACCATAGAAATTCGCAAAAAGAATTTAGAAACCACCAAAGCATTAAAAGAAGCAGGAATTGTTTCGGAAGTGGCGGTTCAGCAAAGCGAAGCATTGGTTTATAATGCAGAAGCTTCTTTAGTAACTTTAGAGGTACAAATTCAGATGTTAGAGAATACCATTTCTTTGTTAATGGGAGAGCCTTCTCACGAAATCGAAAGAACTTCACTGAGTACACAAAATTTTGCGCTCAATACAGATTTAGGTTATCCAAGTGCACTTTTGGCGAATCGTCCAGATGTGAAACAAGCAGAATTTAACCTCATCAATGCTTTTGAACTCACCAATTCTGCGAAAGCACAGTTTTACCCTAGTCTTAGAATCACAGGGAGTACAGGAGTACAATCGGTAGATATTGACAAGTTGTTTAGTGGAAATTCTATTTTCGCCAATGTTTTGGTAGGATTGGCTCAACCGATTTTGAACAAAAGACAAATAAGAACCAATTACGAAGTTAGTCTCGCGAACCGAGAAAGAGCTTATCTGAATTTTAGAAAAACGATTCTGAATGCTGGAAATGAAGTTTCGGATGCGTTGAAAATGTACAATGCACAAGACCAATTCATCGCTTTTAAGAAAAAAGAATTATCAGCATACGATAAATCGGTAGAGTTTTCTCAGGAATTGGTGAATTACGGTATGGCGAATTATTTAGAAGTGTTGAATGCTAACGTGAATAAACTGAATGCCGAAATTAATATTGCCAATGCTCAATATTCAAAATTACAAGCAGGAGTAGAGCTGTACCGCGCTTTAGGTGGCGGTTGGAGATAAAAAATGTTTTAAAATTTTTGTTATATAGGCGTTCAATTTTAGAATTGAGCGCTTTTTTTGGCTTTAAATAAGATTGTTACGGTCTTTTTAAAATTCTATAGAAAAGGTCATTTATATTTTGTAAATTGCAGAAGTTAAAATGGTTTGAGATGAGTTTTATTATAGATCAAGAATTTAGTTTTAACACAAATGCTGAGTTAAAAAAATACAAAAAAGACGACCTTATTCATAGTGAAGGAAGTCATTCGCATTCGTTTTATTATTTAGTAAAAGGAGAACTTTCTGTCTTTCACTTTACCGAAGAAGGAAAAGAATTTTTGCAACACAAAGTGTTTGACCAAAGTTTTTTCGGGGAACCTGCTGTTTTGTTAGGGAGGCCTTTTCCGGGAAATGTAGTGGTGACTTCAGAATGTGCAGAAGTTTACAAAATCAACAAAGATAATTTCCTCAATTATCTCAAACAAAAACCCGATTTACTCATAGAATTTACCAAGTCTATTGCCGAAAAATCCATCAGCAAAAGCAATTCCATTAAAAACATAGTTTTCTTAAATCCAGAAAGTAGAATATTGAGTCAGCTGGTGGAGTATAAAAAACTTAAAACCAGTGAGGATGAGAAAATTCTGATTGACATTACCCGAAAAGAGCTTTCGAATATGACGGGTCTCAGAACCGAAACCATCATCAGAACCGTAAAAAAAATGGAAAGAGATGGCAAGTTAGAAATCAGAAATGGTAAAATTTATTTTTAGTCGCTGTGATTACAGTCATAGAATTAGCGTTTTAATTTCTCTAATTTTAGGGCATGAAAAATCAAGCATTCTTACTTAAGTTTTCAGTTTTCAGTTTTGTAATTGTTGCGGTTTTAGGTGTATTGATGCGCTATAAGATTGCCTTTTCTTTGCCTTTTGTAGAACAAAAACATCTTCAAGAAGCGCATTCTCATTTTGCTTTTTACGGCTTCATCACTTCTTGCATTTACATTTTAGTAGCCCAATATCTAAGCAAAACCGTCGAAGGAATTCACTTGAAAAAATACCAAATATTGATTGGGATTAATTTTTTCGCTTCTTACGGAATGCTGTTGAGTTTTCTATATGCAGGATACTATTGGTTATCCATCATTTTTTCCACCATCGCTTTACTGAATAGTTTTGTGTACTATTTTTTCTTGTACAGAGACCTTAAAAACCTTCAGGAAACCTCCAAAATTTGGTTTTTAGCTGCTTTTTTCTTTGCTGTATTGTCATCATTAGGCGTTTTTACATTGAGTTATATGATGGCGAGTAAAAACGTGGTTCAGGAATTATACTTAGCGTCTACCTATTTTTATCTGCATTTTCAGTACAACGGATTTTTTATTTTTTCATGTTTAGGTTTGCTCTTTTATCACCTCAAAGAAAAAGGAATTCTAATCAGTTCAAAAGAAAACAGAAACATATTTTGGTTGTTGTTCATAGGATGTTTCGTAGGCTTCGGTTTATCGGTTTTATGGTTGAAACTGCCTGTTTTTATTTATTTGGTAATCGTTTTGACAACACTTGCTCAAACTTATGGTGCTTTTCTGTTTTTTAAATGGATAAAAAACCAATGGCCAACGATAAAAACCACCACTAATGCTTTACAGAGATTTGTTTTCATCTATGTAGGCTTTGCTTTTGCGGTGAAAATTTTATTGCAGTTGGGTTCTGTAATTCCTGCGGTTTCTCAATTTGCGTTCGGTTTTAGAAATGTGGTGATTGCTTATTTACACTTGATTTTACTGATGTGTGTTGCGACTTTTTTATTGAGTCAAGTCATTCAAAATTTTAAAACAAGCCCTAGATTAAATGCAGGATTAAGATATTTTCTTTTGAGCGTTTTTCTGAATGAATTTTTATTAGGATTAATGGGCATTTTCTCGATAAAATATGTGGCTATTCCTTTTGCTAACGAATTTTTATTTGGAATTTCTGTACTCATTTTAATTTCCATTCTAATTATATTCAACAACTTAAAGGAAAAAAATAATTAAAACCCTTACTTTTTTATAAATCCCAAAAAGGCTTACTGAATTTCAGTAAGCCTTTTGTTGAAAAAAACCTATTTAATAATTATTCTGGTAAAATAACACCATCTACTACATATACAATTCCGTTAGATGCAGGAACTGTAGCAATAATATTTACGGTTCCGTTGATGGTTGGTTTGCCATTCACCATTTTAATAGTAATATTTTTACCGTCTACCATGCCTAATGATTGACCGTCAGTCATTTGTTCTGTTTTAATAACACCTACATATGTGTGGTGTCCTAAAATATCACCCAATTTGCCATTATTTTCAGGCTTTAATAAATCATCTACTGTTCCAGCAGGTAATTTATCAAAAGCAGCATTTACAGGCGCAAAAACAGTAAATGGACCTGCATTACTCAGTGAAGTAGTGAGTCCCGCTGCTTCTACTGCGGTAACGAGGGTAGAAAGATCTTTATTTCCTGCCGCTAATTTTACAATGGTAGGAGCAGAATCTTCGTCTACTACAGCTTCTTGACCACCAGCTACAGCTTCTGTAGAGGTAGAGGTTTCAGTGTTAGCTTCGGTTTTGTTGCAAGAGATAAGTCCTAGTGCAACACAAGAAACGATTAGAAATGTCTTTTTCATATTTTTATAAAATTTTGAATAAAATTACATTCAAACCCCGTCATCCTTTTATGATTGTAATCATAAAATAAACTGCTGAAAATGTGAATTTTATCAGAAAATTGAAAAGAATTAAAATGAAATTTTATCAAAAAAAATCTTCCCACTGAGGGGAAGAAATACGTAACAAATATTGATGATAAAAAATTATAAGTCCTTTTTATTGAATTGAATATAAGACAGTAGAAATGGCACTGCAATCCAAATGAAGAGAATGACCATAGAAATTCCCATGCCACCACCCGAGCCAAAGATTTCTTTGAAAACTGCTCCAGAATAACCTAGCATAGCAGAAATATTGAGTTGCAAAAGCACGAAAATTCTGGCAAGACCAATCGGATTAATTGCTGCTAAAGTCGCCATTATTCCTTCAATAGGATAATCTGCGAACTGGAACATAAGAACCAATAAAATGCCGTCATAAATAATAGCGAAAAACAGCCATACAAAAATCGAAATACCTATTCCTTTCGCACGGTCTCTACTTACAATAGAAGACAGCATGGCAAATGCCGTGAAAATAACCGAAAGCATAACCCCGATAATGATAAGCGAAAATCCTGTTTCTATAGAAGAATAGAGCAAAATAGGAACGCCACAACCAATCAGATACGCCAAAATCAATGCTGAGGAAAGCCCAATAAAAATATTGAACCAAATCTTGCCTCTTGCAATCGGTTGACTGAGCAATAATTCTATAAACTGACTGCTGTTATATACATAAATCGTAGAAAAAATAATGCTCACGAGTGGAACCACCAATAAAACAATATTGAGCAAACTAAGAGTAGCTTTGGTGTAATTGCTGTCTAATCCCAGTACAGACCAAGAAATGACAAAGAGGAGTACGGTGTATAATAAGACGATTTTATTTTTTAAAATGTCAAAAAAGATGAATTTTGCGATATTGTTCATGGCTTCATTTCCTTTAAAATACTGATGATACTTTCTGAGATTTTCTCGGTTTTTCTTTCAGTCATTAATTCTTCTACAGATTGGTGAACAATGACTTTTCCTTCATTCATAAAAACAATTTCACTGACGATATCATCTAATTCGCTCAAGAGGTGAGACGTGATAATGATGAGTTTTCCTTTATTTTTTTCTTTGATGATTTTATTTTTTAAAATTTCAGAAGCGAGAGGGTCTAAACCTGCCGTAGGTTCATCTAAAATAATAATCCCAGGATTGAATAAAAAAGCTAAAACGGCACTTACTTTTTGGGTAGTTCCGCCAGAAAGGGTACGCATTTTTTTGTCGAAAATACTTTCCAGTTCGAAAGCTTCTAAAAGTTCGGTATCTAATTCGTTTTCAGAGACTTTTCGGGTGTCTTTAATCATCTGAATGGTTTGCGCGATGGTCATATTCTCAGGATATCGACCAATTTGAGGCATGTAACCAATATTTTTTCGGTAGAGATAATGTTCTTTTACACTTTCATTATTGACCAAAATATCGCCATCTTCTACTACATTTAATCCGAGAATACATTTAATAAGGGTAGTTTTTCCGCATCCATTGGGACCAATGAGTGCTACAGAATGCCCATCATTAAAGTTGATATTCACCTGATTAAGCGCAGTGAACTTATTGAATTTTTTGGTTAAATTTTTTATTTCAATCATAACTTTTTAATAAAAATAATTTTTTAAATCACAAAACAGTGAATTAATGATATTCCAACTTCCAACATTTCATAACCTTATAACTCCATTACCTCATCACTTTATTCGGTTTCATCTCCGGTTTTTCGTCTACAAAATTTTCTGGAGTAAGACTTGGGATTAAGCGTTCGGAACGGTCTAATATCTCCACAAAAAATGCTCTGTATAACAACATAATCATAGGGTTTTGCTCAGAAAGCACAGAGTATAAACTCAAGGGATGAAAAGGAACATCACCAATTTGATCTTTGTCCAGATCATAACCTTCATATTTGTCCCAATGATTGTTTTTAAAAATATTCATTACAAGGCTTCCACTCGTGCTCACATCGAAAGTATTGTTTTCGAAATTATTCTTCATGAGACGGTTTTCCATGCAGTTGGCATTGAGTTTTATTCCCCAACCGTTGTTAGAAAACTGATTGTTATAGAGGTCTACTTTAGATGAACCATCCATAAAAATGGCAGCCGTGTTATTGTTGAAAATATTGTGTTTGATTTTACTGAACGTAAGGTCTTTGAGCAAGAGTCCATAAACGCCATCTCCCCAATTGTCTAGGAATTTATTCTTGTACATGCCTACATTTCGGCTGTACATTACAGCAACTCCAGCGTCATTATTCTTAAAAATATTTCCGGTGTAGACATTGTTATGAGCGAACATGAAGTGCAACCCGTAACGTTTATTTTTTTCGGAAATATTTCTAAAAACAAAGGTGTTGTTAGCTTTTTCTAAGTAAATGCCATCTTTGTGACCAGAAATGTAATTGTTTTTTATCCAGATTTCAGCACTGGACCAAACGTGAATCCCATCTCCGATTAATTCTTGAGATTTTCCTCTATTGGTGGTGATTTTATTGTTTTGAATCAAACACTGGTAACCTCTCTGAATAGTAATCCCGAAGTAATTGTTCTCAAAAATATTATTTTTAATGGTTGAAAACTGACTGTCATACAAACGAACAGCACCTATGTTTTTGACTTCATCTTCCCCAGAATTGATGATTTTAAAACCTTGCAAAAGAATTTTATTCGCTCTTAGAGAAACGATTTCGTACTTCATTTGACCGTCCAGAACAGGTCTGTCGATTCCAATAAGGGCAATAGATTTTTGGATGTTGATGTTTCCTTCTTTGTAATGTCCTTTTTGTACCAAAATCGTATCGCCATTTTGAGCTTGAGCAATGGCAGAGTTAATGGTTTTGTAAGCCTGATTTTTACCGACTACAAGTGTTTTCGCTGAATGATACGCAAAATTCAGGAGAAAGAGAAAAGATAATATTTTGTATGAATTTTTCAAGATATTTCAAAAAAATAGGCTTTGCTAAAAATATTAAAAATAATGTTTCTCACAAAGCCTTTTGAGCTATAAGTTAAAGTGAAATTTATTTTTCTAGGAAGCTCGCTCCTAATTTTTGAGCTTCTTCTTGGGCTTTGGTTTTGTCGATAAATGCAGCTACATTACCATTCATAGGGCTTTTTATTGCACCACCTGTAATAAGAGATGCTTTTTCTATTGGGAAAAGTTCATGTGTAAGAAAATCTGGCACATAAAGTTTTGCTTGTCCTACTTGCTCTGCATTTTCGGTGGCATAACTTTGCATACAGTTTAGGTCATCGAATTTATAGATTCTGCCTTTTTCTGTAATAAGTTCTGTGGCGAATTTAGGGTCTTCTATTCCCATTTTGCAAAGTTCACATTGGTCTTTCCCGAAGTTTATTTTTTCTGGGCCTTTCGGTGAACAGGAAAAAACTACGCCTAAAAAGATGATTCCTAGAATGTTAAATAATGTTTTCATTTTATATTACTTTTTTGGAAGATTTTATTTCTAAATAAGATAAAACAACAAGGATAATTCCTACACCAAACATAATCCAGCCACCAATATCAGGATAAGAATACGCACCGAAATTCAGAAGTTGTTTAAAACCTAAAAGCGGTGGTTGGTAACTCATGCCCGGAACTACAATCGCTGCATTTGGATTAAGATTATGACCATAATCGTACTCCCAAAGATAGAAGTCTACCATGAAAGCTACTCCAAATATAAGAAATAAAGCGGCAAAGAAATAAAGCCATTTCTTATTATTAATAAATACGGTGAGAAATGCCAACGCTGCAAAGAATCCTAACGCATAAGGTAAAATTTTAAATTCCCAAAAATCTTCCTGATGAATTTCTTTCATCCCGATGTAATGGTTTAGACCATTGATAATTTCGTAGTCTCCTGTGATTTTATGAGCATGAAGAAACATACCTAATCCTTCTGGATATTGTGGAGCTTCTAGATAAATAGCCCATATGGGAACGAAGATGCTAATGATTAATCCAATTCCGCTAGTGATAAGCAAAATTTTAGAGAGTTTGGATAATGAATTGTTTTTCATTGTTTTTATATTGAAATAAGAAGTTCTTATAGAGTGTAACTTATGTTACAGAAGTAAAAAAGGGCAGTAGAAACCGCCCTTTTAGAAATTTATTTTGTCACTGCTGTTTTCACAGGGCTTTTAGCGTTATCCGCTTTATTATTTAGGCTGTAAGTAAGAGGAACATTGCTTCCTGCTGGAGAAACTCTTACATATCCTTGCATTTCTTGGTGCAATGCAGAACAGAAGTCTGTACAATACATTGGCCACATTCCTGGTTTTTTAGGAACCCATTTCAGTGTACAAGTTTCACCTGGCATAATGAGCAATTCTGCATTTTGATTACCTTTGATGGCGAATCCGTGTGGTACATCCCAGTCTTGTTCTAAGTTGGTCACGTGGAAGTAAACTTCGTCACCTACTTTTATTCCTTCTATATTATCTGGAGCAAAGTGCGAACGGATAGAAGTCATATAAACGTGTACCTTATTGCCTTGTCTTACCACTTTAGATTCTGCTTCACCTTTGGTTGCATAAGGGTGTTTATTGTCTGCAATATTGTAGAACTTCACCTGATTGTCTTTAATAAGAGAAGCTGGAACAGCCTGTGCATAGTGTGGCTCACCAAAAGTAGGGAAGTCTAATAAGAGTTTCATCTTATCTCCACTAATGTCATACAACTGTGCAGATTGGGTTAATTCTGGACCTGTAGGTAAGAATCTGTCTTTTGTAATTTTATTATAAGCAACTAGATATTTACCATATGGTTTTTTAGTATCACCACCTACTACCATTAAGTGACCTACAGAGTAGAAAGTTGGTTGTCTGTCAAGAACTTTTAATGTTTTGATATCCCATTTTACTACTTCAGAAGAAACGAAGAATGAAGTATAAGCATTTCCTTTTCCGTCAAATTCTGTGTGTAATGGACCTAAACCTGGTTTTTGAACTTCACCATAAAGAGTAGATTCATATTTTAAGATAGGAATACCATCATATTCACCTGCAAATTCTTTGTTTTCAATCGCTTTAAGCATTTTGGTAAAGCTGTGTACAGGAATAAGAGCTGCCAATTTACCAGAACCTACAATGTATTCGCCAGTTGGGTCTACGTCACAACCGTGAGGTGATTTAGGAGTTGGCATGAAATAGCAAATATCTTTTAATTCTTTAGCAGAAAGTACAGTCACTTCTTGCTCCATTTTAGAGGTAGCAGTTTGAGTAGATTCATCAAATTTATTGTGAGCATACTGAGTTTTTACTTTTCTACCTTTACCAGCTTTTAGATATTCTTCAGCTTTTTTCCAGTTTACCGCCATGATAAAGTCTTTATCATTTTGAGAAGCGTTAACCTCTAATAAAGTATTCGCTTGTTCTGAATTATAACAAGAGAAGAAGAACCAACCGTGAGATTTTCCTTTACCAGCGTGAGAAAGGTCAAAGTTTACACCTGGAGCTTCAATCTGGAATGATAAATTCATATCACCAGTTTCTTTATTAACTCCGATAAAAGAAATCACTCCTTTGAAGTTTTCTTTGAAAGAATTAATAGGAACGTCTCCGTTCATATCATCTGTAGGAACAGCAAAACGAGTACCTGCCACTACATATTCTGTATTTTCGGTAATAAATGGAGAAGAGTGGTTACCAGCAGAGTTCGGTAATTCTATAATTTCCTCAGTTCTGAAGGTTTTAAGGTTTACTCTTGCCACACGTGGAGTGTTATTAGCATTCGCAAAAATCCATCTTCCGTCTTGTTCACCATTTGTTTGAGATAATTCTAAGTGATGCTGGTCATCCCAAGGAATAAAACCGTGCGAGGTTTCTAACATAGGCTTAGTTTCTTCACTGTAACCATACCCATTTTCTGGATTTACAGAGAAAATAGGAACTACCTTAAGTAATCTTCCGCTCGGTAAACCATAAACGTTCATTTGTCCGTTAAAACCACCACTTACAAAATTGTATACCTCATCATATTTTCCAGGAGCTACATATACTTTTTCTGCGGCGTCACCACTTACAGCGGTTTCTGTACCTTTAGGTTTACAACTGCCCAAAAATGCTAAAGAAGCAAAGGCCGAAATCCCAAATAACTGAATAATTTTCATATATTTATTTTTATTGTCTATCTAAATTACTTTGCACCATCGATTTCTCTCATGTACTCTAGCACTTGTCTTGCTTCAGTATCATTAAGACCTTGGTTTGGCATTCTTACTAAACAAATCTCTAGTTGTTTTTGTAATTCTGGGTCTACATTAATCATAGGATCTGGATTACTGATGAAGTTCAAAATCCAATGTGGAGTTTGTCTTGTAGTCACTCCTTTCCAACCTGGCCCCACCAATTTTTCTTCTGTAGGTTTATGACAAGAAGCACATTTTACCTCTGCCACTTTCTTGCCTTCAGCAGCCATAGCAGCGTCAAATTTGCTCACATCTACGTTGCTTTCGTCATATTTACCTAAACCTCTTTTCGGATCATATTGTCCTGATTCAGAAGATGCGCTAGTTTCTGTAGTAGCAGCAGATGTTTCTGTAGATGAGGTAGATGCAGAAGCGTCTGCAGGCTTGTCATTACCACAAGAAACCATCGCGAAAGCCATCATAGGAAGAACTAGAAATTTCAAATTTTTCATATATTTTTATTTTTAATATTAATTTGATAACAAATTTAACGTTGTTTAATAGTTGGGATTTATGACTTGAGTCATAAAATAAACATGACATTTATTAGCAAATTTGCACCTGTAAAACGAAAGAGCATTTTTGTGATTATTTTTTAAAATAATGACTGCTCATATAGTGGACTCATTTCTTTCAAAAAAAATAGTATTGAATCAATATGAAAAATAACTGGATAATCTTAGCAATATTCGCTTTGGTAATTTCTTGTAACAAAGAATCTGCTTCTGTTACAGAAAACACCCCGATGATAAGTGACAAAAATTCTAAAGAAGTTTCTTTAAAACAAGAGGCAAAAACATTGACCAATGATAAAGGAGAAACCATAGTGGTAACGTATTTTGCAGAAGGGGTAGACTTGGCAATGACGCTTAAGAAAAATGATGAAGAAGAACATAAATTGGTGGCAAAAGGAACAAATCCAAAAGGAGAACCTATTTTTACAGATGGTTTTTATGCTTGGGAACTGTCTGATGATGGAAATTCGGGAAGACTGACAGACAAGCAAGGAAATGTTAGTGTTTTCAAATAAATAGCTTTATTACGTTGTTTAAAAAATCCTCAAATTGATTTCAATTTGAGGATTTTGGTTTTATAATAATTTTCTTAGGTTTTCTGCAGCTTTTAAAATGGTTTCTGGCTTTTTACTGAAGCAGAATCTGATTAATCCTGTGTTTCTTTGGTCTTGATAAAACGAACAAAGAGGTATTGTGGCAACTTGGTGCTCTTTCGTGAGCCAAATGCAGAATTCTTTATCAGATAAATCAGAAATTTTCTCATAACTGGCAATCTGGAAGTAGCTTCCTTCTGATTTTTCCTTAAATGTAAAAGGCAAATCTTTAAATTGTGCTAAAAAGAAATCTCTTTTTTCCTGTAAATACTGTTGATTTTCTTCAGGATTAAAAACCTCTAAATATTTGGCCAAAGCATATTGAGCAGGAGTATTCACACTGAAACTGATGTACTGATGCACTTTTCTAAAAGCTTTGGTCAATTCTTCACAAGCCAAAACATACCCAACTTTCCAGCCGGTGAGATGAAACATTTTCCCAAAAGAAAAAATCGCAAAACTTCTGTTTCTGATTTTCGCATGATGAAAAACACTGTGAAATTCAGCATTGTCAAAGGTAATTAAATCATACACTTCATCAGAAATAACGATGATTTCGGTGTCTTTGATGATTTGATAGAGATGTTCAAAGTCTTCTTTTCTCCAGATTTTTCCCGTAGGATTGTGCGGGGAATTGATGAGGATAGCTTTTGTTTTTTCAGTAATAGCTGCTTTTATTTTCTCAAAATCGGGTAAAAAATCTTCATTCAAAGAAACCAAAACAGGTTTTGCGCCATTCATTTCAATCGATGGAATATAGCTGTCATAAGCAGGTTCCAGGACAATGACTTCATCACCAATTTCCAAAATAGCAGAAAGCGCCGTGTAAATTCCATAACTCGCTCCTGGCGTAATTGTAATTTCCGAAGTATTAAAATCTATCAGTGTTTTTCTGGCATGATTAAACGTGATGAGATTTTCAATCAACGCAGGAAAACCAAAACTGGGAGCGTATTGATTAAAATTTTTATTCGTTCCTTCTGCAAGGAATGTTTTCAAAGCTTCATCGATATCATCATCAGGAAAACCTTGAGATAGATTCACCGCTCCAAATTGATTGGCAAGTGCCGTCATTTCAGAAAAGATGGTGATTTCGGCTCCGTTATGTTTTTTTGGTAGTTTCATAAGCGATATTTCATCAAAAATACTATTTTTACGTATTAAAAATTATGAAAAAATGAAATTAGCGAGAATTTTTGTTCCAATAGTAGCCTCAGTGTTATTGTACAGTTGTGCTTCTAATAATCTATCCTACGAAGGAAAAGCTTTTAAAAGCGCTTATGAATCCATCAAAGCAGATGAACTGAAGAAAAACCTTATGATAATTGCTTCAGACGAGATGGAAGGCAGACAAACCGGCTCTGAAGGTCAAAAGAAAGCAGGGGTTTATATGATAGATTTCTATAAAAATATTGGGGTTTCTTATCCAGAAGTTTTAGGGAGTTATTATCAAAAAGTACCTAAAGAAGCTTTGAAAAGTAGAAGAGGAGAACTTTCAGATTCAGAAAATATCTTAGCGTTTATAAAAGGAACAGAAAAACCTGAGGAAATTATTGTGATTTCTGCACATTATGACCATGTTGGGACTAATAATGGCGTAGTGTACAATGGTGCTGATGACGACGGAAGTGGGACAGTAGCCGTAATGGAAATTGCAGAAGCTTTTCAACAAGCCAAAAAATCAGGAAAAGGCCCGAAACGTTCCATTCTTTTCTTACACGTTACTGGTGAAGAACACGGTTTATTGGGTTCTAAATATTATTCAGATAATCCAGTATTTGATTTAAAAAATACGGTGGTAAACCTCAATATCGATATGATTGGTAGAAGTGATAAAGAAAACTTAGGTGAAAATTATGTCTACGTAATTGGTTCTGATATGCTTTCTGCTGAATTGAAAAAAATAAATGTAGCAGCCAATAAAGCCACTCAAAATCTAGAACTCAATTATAAATATGATGATCCTAATGACCCAATGAGATTATACTACAGAAGTGACCATTATAATTTTGCAAAACACGGCATTCCTGTGGCGTTTTTCTTTGATGGAATTCACGAAGACTATCATCAGCCAACAGATGATCCAAAAAAGATTGATTATCCATTACTTCAAAAAAGAGCACAATTAGTTTTTGCTACAGCTTGGGAATTAGCCAATCGCAAGGAGAGAATTGTGGTAGATAAAAAATAATTGAATATATTTTCAATTTTCAATTCTCCATTTTTAATTAAAAAAGTAGCCCCACCAAGAATCGAACTTGGATCTAAAGTTTAGGAAACTTCTATTCAACTTTTAAGATTTTAAATGATTGATTATCAATGTTTTAATACTTTTGTTTTATGAATCTTTTACTAAATTATGCAGTAGTTACTGCAGTATTTATTGCAGAGTATAAAAAATAGAGGATGTTAATATCCTCTATTTTTTTCTTTTAATCTTAAACTTCTAAATTGTTTTGTAGTTTCTTTTAGTGTTGAACTCACTTCTTCTGTGTGGTGTCTTTCATTAAGATAAATTAGTGTTGTATTAATGTTTGAATGAACAAGAATTTTTTGAATTGTTTGGATTGGTATTTTAGCTTGTAATAAATGATTTGCAAGAGTATGCCTAGGGGAGTGACCTGTTATTTTTGTGATGTTGAGATGATTAGAAATTCTTCTTAAGTTACTATTATGACTTGCTTTTGCTTTATGGATGAGATATTCCTGTTTTTCATTTAATCTCTCCCATTCATCTTGCTTATTATTATAAGATGATTTGAATTCTTCCCAATTTAATTTTGGAAATAAGAATTGCGTTGGTAATTTTTTAATCATTCTAAAGAAAGTAAGAGTAAGTTCTTCTTTTATTATTTCTTCAACTTCATATAGAGGTTCTATAAGTTGTTTTAGCTCAAAATTGTTTTTCGATAGATTAACGATTTTTTGGATTAATTCTTGTACATCCGTAGTGTTCATTTCATTTAAGTTGTCTAAACCTTCTATTCTATTAAGAATCTCAATAGTAGAGGTGTTCAAACTTAAATCCCCTAATTTTACTTTTGTGTTTGCAGTGTGGTATTCATTGGGATAATAATTTTTTAGTGCTGTTACTTGTTCATAATTGAAAGGGAATAATTCTACTCTTTCACTTTTTTTTATCTTTATTTCTATACCCTTTTCTTTTATGCTTTTATTGGTAAGTAGTAAGGCATCTTGAATTCTAATACCCCCTGTGTTATATTGAAATAAAAATAAAGATTTAGATAATAGTTTAGTTTCACCTGATTTATATCCAAATGGGTTATAATCTTCAATTAGTTTTATTTCTTTGTGGGTTAAGGTATTAACAATTTTCTTTGGGTTTTTTCCTATATTAGAAGTAAGTGGATTAGTATTTATAGGAAATTGAGTGCCACTATTTTCATTCCAATGACTTATGTAATGACTAAATACAGACATATAGCACTTCCAACTTGCATTAGTTTTGAATTTTCCGGGATTTCTATTACTTTTTCTGATTTCAGATTTTAAAATTTGTATAAATTTCAAATCTCTTAATTTCTTGAATGGTAATGATTGCATACCAAGATTTTTGTAAATAACTTTTTGGAAATTTTTTAGAATATTATTGTATTTTTTTAGAGTTGGGTTGGTAAGCTTACCAGTATCTAAATTCAATCTCATATATTCAATTGCACATTGGTTGTCATCACCATCGGATAATTCTAAATTTTCAATATTAAAATTTTCTATTTTTTCATCTATAAGTTTATTAATTTCATTTGCGTTGAGATTGTTTTTTTTAATCCTATTTGCACCTTTTATCCAATCGTTATAAGGAACTTTTACACCTAAAGAAGTTCTACTAATAACTTTCTTACCATCATATATCATTGCATACAAAGTCCCAAGATTTTTATCTTTGGTTTTCATCAATATAAAAGTAATTTTTTTGGACATTTTTATGCTATTTTTCTGTAATATTCTTTTTTATCTTCTTGTTTTGTATTTAGATTAATTTTTCCTGTTCTATTAATTCTTTCTACAGGAATTAGTTTTATTTCCCATTTTTTTAGAACTAAAAATCTTTTTACACCATCTACAATTTCATTTCTATCAATTAAAATTGGTGGAATTTTATCTATTTTCAGATTTTTAATTTCACTTTCTTTCTTTATAATTTGGTTAAGTGTAATTTTTCTCTCTGCTGGGATTTTAATCATTTCTATATCAATTAGTTCCATAGTAAGTATTTTTAATTTATTAACCTATTTATATTTGTAAAAAGGTTAGAGGTTATTTACGAGAACAAAGATATAAAAAAAAACAAAAACATTGAAAATATTTTGCAATGTTTTTGTTGGGGTGTTTATTTTTGATAAATTTATATTAGTTCAATAGGACAGGTTTTATTTAGATATTCTTGTATTTTTTTTGGCACATCATAAAATAGATTTGAGTCTTTAAGTCCCTTTGGATATTGTTCTAATGAACCAATATATACACTGATATATGGTGTTTTTTTGTAATTACCTTTGAACTTATACTTCCATTTTATTTTGGCTACAATACTTGGTTTAGCATTTCTGTTTTTGATTATTGAGAGTGTGAAAGGTGGGTTTATTCTATATTTAATTTCTTCAATTTTGTCTTTCCAAAACAGATAAGTATTTATTACATCTTTGTTATTTTCAATAAAATTTTGAAAATCTTTTTCTAATATCGGGATGTAAAAATTCTCAATTATTTCTTTTGAATTTTTGTATGAATCGGATGTATATACTTCTTGGTATTTTGATTCATTTAATTTTAGTATTTTCATTATATTACATTATTTTTATTTTGCAATGTAATATTTTTTTTTATATTACTACAGTTTTAATCAAATTTTTTTTTGATTTATTTAGAATTTTTTTTTGTATTCTTTTTTAAATAATTCTATGTTCCGAGTTGGGTTGGGGTAATCTAGGTTCTAGATTACGACTTTTTACAGCCTTGGTTCTTCAACTGATTTCTCAGCCCCGTGAGTCTTTATCAGAGATTATCTCCGACCCCATCTATCCAACTCCGTTCAATGGGGATTTTTATATATAATAATTCATTCGCCAACTTCATATCCACTTTTTCTCTTGGTTGGCTTTATCAGGTCTTTTTCAAGACCTGTCGTTTATGTTTATTTTTTTAAGATGAATTAATAATTTCCATTTGATAATTTACTTACTATAATAAATAGTCCATATTTAATTAAAATCAAGCTTAAAATAATTTTCGACTAAATTTTAGATAAATATTGTAATTTTAAAAAAAATAAAATAATGGAAACAAAATATCAAGAACTACAAAATTTAATTAATTTAAAAATTCAAGAATTACAGGAAAAAATTAAATTACATAAAATTAACTTCGAAAAAAATCAAACTTGGGGACATATAGGTGATTTAGAACTAATTAATAAAGAATTGGCAGAATTAGTAAATAGTTTTAAATAAATTATTATGTTCTTTTCTTTTATTGTCAAGTCTAAATTTACCTATTACTAATTTACCACCTAATCTATCAAAACTTCATATAATTCAAATGGTCATTGTTGATTCTTTTTTTGTCTAATTTTCATTCAAAAAAGATTCATCATAATCTGTTCTTTTAACGATAGTGTCGTAAAGTCCAATATCTTCTCCTTCGTGTTTATTTATACCCACATAAGATAAACTTGAATCTTCATATCGCTTGAATTTATAAACAGCATCGTTCATTAAAGCAGAATTGAATACACCCAAACTTACAAGTAGTTCAAAATCTTTTACGGAAAGTCCTGTAACCTTCTTAAATAATCCTGGCTCAAGTTGTGTAATAACATCCTTCAAACTTCTTTCTCGATAATCAGTTAGATACATAAACACAGGGACACGAGTTGCAAATTTTATAAGTTTATCTTGTATCTGTTTTCTTAAACTCTTGTATTCCTTCTCGTCCTCTGTGAGTTCTTTTTTTTCCTTCGGAGTTAAATCTCTTTCGTTTGCTTCTTTTTTAGCTTTTTTAACAGATTCAGATTTATTTATGATGGTTTCAATGTCTTGATTTAAGTTACGGAAACCTTCAATATTCATAAGAGCTTTCATTGCTTCATCATTTGACATCAATCGTGATAGAGTGTTATTATCAACATTAACCAACAATGCACTTTCCCATCTTCTTGCCAAAAGAGTTGCGGTGGTTCCACTCATTGCCATATCTAAAATGCCAGCCGCATCAATTTGTTTCATTGATGAACCATCATAAGCTAATACAGGAAGGAAGTTAATAAACTCTTCAACCTTCTTTTCAGGATTCGCATCATTAACATTTAATCTGCAACTATAATCTGCAATTTGTCTTAATGCTCTATCAGGAGCAAAGTCAAACACATAACATTCCTCTTTGAGTATTTCTACTTTGTTTGGTGACTTGTCATCAGGATTTTTGATAGTCCAAGGCGTTTGAACTCTAAATGCCGCTTGAAAGTATGTTTCAGGACTTGAAGAATTTCGTAACATAAAAATACCTGTCCAAGGCTTAACTGAAACACCTGTTGTTAATTTACCACAAGAAAGGGTTATCGTTTTAGACTCAAGAGGGTTATTAGTCATCCCTTCTAAAACAGGAGGTAGTGCATTTACTCCAATACCTGCTTGAGTTCCAGCCGAAATTATAACTTTATAGGAATGATAAAAAATATTATTTCTACTTTTCAAAAGATTTGCCATTGCAAAACAAGAGGAAACGGATGGCAGAAACCAAAATGTATGATTTAATACACGCAACAATGGAGCATGCGAAAAGGGTAGTGGAGGTTTAGAAGCACCTAATTTTAGGTCGTCAATAGTTGTTTCAGAAAACGAACCACGGATTAAATCCAACCACTTTTGAACTTCATTTTCATACTTGAATTTAGCATTGTCACCTGTCCCATCAGCCGAGAAAAACACATTCAAATCAAATCCATCAAATTCTCCTTGAAGAGCAATTTGTCTAATGGAATCAGGTAGTTGATAGGTCATCATTACCATTCTCGGTAACGATAAATATGGATTATTGTCACCACTCCAATTTTCTTTTGCTCTTTGTTCATCAGAATAAGTCCAATTGAAAATTTGCTCTTCAATAAATTCGCCTGATGCTATCGCTCTAAATGGTGTGCCGGAAAGATATAAGTAATGATTGGTGGTGATGGGCATATTTTCCTCCTCAAAAAACTCCATCCCTTCACCTTCAGCAAATTTTGCTTCTTTAGCACCCTCTGCTTCAAATAAGTCTTTTGCATTTTCTCTCCAAGCACCATAGTGGTATTCATCAAAAACCACAATATCCCAATTAGTGGTATGAACCCATTCGTTTCTTGCTTTAATTCCTCCGGCATCATTTTTTCCTAAATAATCTTGAAACGAACCAAAACAAACAATTGGTTTTTTAGGGTCTGCTTCTTCAAAACTCATTCCGTTACGGGAAATAAACTGCCAACCTTCAAAATCAGTATGGGTCATTAAATCTTCGTCCCAAGCATTTTGAACGGCAGGTTTGAAGGTTAAGACCAATATCTTTTTCCATCCTTTTTTCTTTGCCAATTGATAGGTGGCAAAAGTTTTACCAAACCTCATTTTTGCATTCCATAGGAAATGTGGGGTTTTAGTAGGATTCTCTTTTTTGAAACTATCAAAGTAAGTTATGGTTTTATTTACCGCCTCTTCTTGTTCAGGTCTCATCCCAAATGAGTTGGTTCTATTTTCTTCTGTTCTAACCCCTGTTCTTAATTCGTTAATTGCAACTTGGATAGGGGTTAAGTCACAGACAAACCATTCTCCTTCCGGATTTTTTATTCTCTTTTTTCGTAAAATACGATGTACATCTTTATCTGTAAAAGAACCTCCATCATTTTTCATTGCAGTTTCTTCCAACAATATTTTATATTTTACTGCTGATGTTTGAAGTTGCTCTTTAATTCTTGTTTGAGCATCTCTATCGGTGTAACCCACTTTTAACCATCCCTGTTGTGATGGAACACCAACTAATTCATAAACATAGATTGTTGGATTTATTTCAGGTCGTGATGGAAAGAATGTTTTTTTACTCATCTGATTCAACATTATCATTTACACCTAAATTTTTGATTTTGGAGTCAATAAAAGACCATTCATCTTCAGTAATTCCCCATCTCTCAATTAGCATTTTATCCGTGTATTCACCTTCATATTTTCCAAGGTCAGGAACAAATTGGAAGTTATTTTTTGTTACATCTTGTGAAACAACAGTTTGTAAAAGTAAAAATCTAACAATCTTAGTGAAAATATATGATTTATAAGCTAATACTTCTTTTTCTGAAGTAAATGCACCTAAAACAATGTATGATTCAGTACAACATTCACCAGGTTTTGCAATTTTTGTATTACCGTCATAATAAAACCCAACTGGTTTTGCAAAATCTGTTTGACCAGCAATTGGTGATTTAGGGGCTATAAATTTCCATTTATTTATAATTTTATTGTCATCTGTTACATCCTTTTCATTTGCGAATTTTAATCCAATTTTTTGAATAAACCAACAAGGAATTCCAACATTTTTAGGAGAGTAATTTGTTGGCAAACCGAATGGTTTTCTTGAAGAAACTATTTCACTTAATCTTTTACCATTATTTTCATTTTTGGATAATACTTTGTGAATTATAGGAATTGCTTTGCCATTTCTAACAAGAATAGGGAATTCATCCAAATATCTTTCAGATTTCACTTTTTTTCCTTCAACAATATTTTCCATTTCACAAACTCCCTTATAATCTCTATCCCAAAGAAAGTAACATATACCTCCAGCAACATCAACGCCAGGAAATACTTCGTTTGAATTTTCAAAATCAACTAATTTTCTAATTCTTTTATCAGAAAGCATTTCAGCTCTGAAATTATCTAAACCCTTTCCTCCGGCATACCATCTTGCGGGTATTATCATAGTTAAAAATTTCGGGTTTAATTTTTTAGCTTGCTCAATAAATTTATGATAAATTGGTTTTGCACTTTTTGAATTACCACCATCATTTAATTGATATGGAGGGTTTCCAATAATTACATCAAATTTCATATTAAAAATAGTTTCAGGGTTGTTTGTATGAATAAAATTGTAAGCGTAGGTTTCTAATTCATCTTCTCTGTCATATACCTCTTGACTTGCTCCACAAAAAATACATTTTCCTCCTTGCCAAGAATGATTTAATCGTTCATAACGAATATTACCTTGTTCATCACTAAAAGAATCGCAGAAAGAATATTGCCCGTTTGCTATTTTAGAGCCATACACACTCCTTCTTGAAAGTAATGAGGTTAGTTCGGTTATTGCGATTCCATATAGTTGATTCTTGAATATATGATTTATTCTTTCTTTTTTGTCAGCAATAATATTTTCTAAACCCTTATCTAATCTTTTGGCTATTTCTCTTAAAAATACACCGCTTTTTGAAACTGGGTCTAAAAATTTTGTATCAGGGTTACTCCATATTTCAATTGGAAGTAAATCTAAAATATCATTAACCAAAGATGGTGGTGTAAATACCTCATCATTACTTAAATTGGCAAGGCAAGAAAGCACATCGGGGTTATAACTCGTTTGTATCATCGTCTCCAAGTTTTAGGAAGTGAATAGGTTTGTAATCTTGAATTTCTTGGTCAAAATATTGTGCTGAGTTATTTTCATCAAAAAAAGTTAATTGCATACTTTTTTCAACAAGGAATTGGAACATATAATCTTTTCTTTTAATCAAAGTTCCGTTAATTGGTTTCCATTCAGAAAAAATAATAGGTTTTTTTGTTACGGGGTTAGTGAAGTCCAAGGCGTCTCCCCACAATACATTTCTATGTAAAAGATATTTTACACTTCTTTTACATTCCTCTTTACATTCTTGTTTGAATAGTTTTTGATAATACTCATTGAAGATGTTAAATAATCGCTCCCTACATTCTTGTGCGTTGTCCTCTAATATATCAACTCCATAGATACTTGATATTGCTATAACTGCATATCTTTCCCATTCAAATTGACTTTTTTTATATCTATCAGTAACAACTTTTAATTTTCGTCTTAATACTTCTGCTAAAAAATTTCCATTCCCACAAGCAGGTTCCAAAAAGGTTGATTCAATCCTTTCTGTTTCTTGCTTTACAAGGTCAAGCATTGCATTTACCTCTCTTTCGTTTGTAAAAACTTCTCCGTGGTCAGAAACTCTTTTTTTTGATTTTACTTGGCTATTGTTTTTGTTCTTCTCCATAAAAACTTCTTTTTCTAAAAGAAAGCAATATAAAAAAAAATATATTAAGCTACAATATTGTAGCCTATGTATTTTGTGTTTAGTAAGTTAAAAATACTAAAATAAAAACACATTCACAATAAATGTGTTTTATTAAATTAATGTTCAAACGGATGTGCTAATACCTACTTGTAAAATTATCTTCTTAAGAGACCAATTGAACTTTCAAAAATTGCTAAATTGCATAGTAAATTTTTAATTTATGGGTCTTTTAATATCATTAAACGAAGAAGGTTATTTAACTCTAAAAAAATGACCGAGAAATTATTCTTAACAAGATTAAAGAACTTGAAATAATTCTTGATGAATTAACTCCAGCCTATAATCATCTTCAACCTTTTTATGAACCTAAAATTGAAATTATTATTTCTGACATTAATAATGAAAAAATGTATGTTGGAAAATCATTAATTCCTGTGCCGGATAAAGTTATGAAACATAAAATGCAAGTTGAAATTGGATTAGTTGAAAATTACAAAGGTATTGATGATGAAAATCTAATTTTAGATTCAAAGAAAAAAGTAAGAGACTATATGTCAAAAAGATTCCGAACTTATTTTGATTAATTATGCAAATAAAAAAATTCACAAATCAAAAATATTTCCAAACCCTTTTATTGATAAATTATACGGGAAATTTTCATTTCAGTCTTATGAAGATATAAAATTTTATGAAAATATAGTTGAAAATGGAATTCAGACCCCTCTAATAATAGCAAAATCGGGTCTAATAATCTCGGGGAACAGAAGATATTATTGTGCTGTAAAAAGTTCAGTAATTAAAGAAATTCCCGTAATAATTAAAGACATTGAAGATGAAAATATAACAGAATATATGATAGTTTCACTTCAACTTCAAAGAATAAAAAATGAAATTCAAATTGCAAGAGAATACAAAATTATTGGCGATTATTACAAAATTAATAGAGGAAAGGGAAATGAAATAAAAAACAAATTAGGTAGAGAGGAAAGAGACTTGTTGATGAAAAACTCCCCTTACTCAGAAACAACTATTAAAAGAGTTTTAGAATCCTATAAGTTAATCAAAAAGATTGAAGATGATTTGACTGATGATGATTTATGGAGAAAATTAGAAAATGATATTAAAACAAAATCTATAAGTGCTATTCATAAAAAACTAAAAGAAATTGATGGAGAAATTTTAAATAATAAATTGGCAAAAAAAATAGACATCAGTAAATTTAAAAATTTTAGAATTTTCACAAGAAGTTGTGATGACTTAAGTGATATTGTAGAAGATAATAGTATAGATTGTGTATGTACATCACCTCCATATTATAATGGTATAAGAACCTATTCTGAGGATAAAAAAAACATCAAAAAAGGTTTTGTTAATGAAGAATTAGAACAACTTGGACACGAAAAAACTCCTGAAGAGTATGTGGCGAAAATGGTGAAATACCTTTTAGAATTTAAAAGGACATTAAAAAACACAGGTAGTATATGGGTAAAAGTAATGGACGTTAGGAAAGAAGGAAAATATTTTAATGTTCCTGAAAAACTTTTAATTGCTTTAGAAAATGAAGGGTTTATAACTGCACAAAAATGCATTTGGTTTAAGAATAATCCACCATATGATAATAATGATGTATTTCAACCATCTATGGAACATATCTTTCATTTTGTTTTAGATACAAAAAAATATAAATGGAAAGATGATTGGTATGATAGTGCCGATGAATTTTTAGGAAAAATAACATACGGAGATAAAGACAAAAAAAGAAAATTCAGAAATGTTTTTATATACCCAACTAATAAGGATGAAAGAAATGAAAGAAATGGAGAAGGTTTTGTTAATAGTTTAATTGAAACGAATGTAATAAATAATTCATATCTTAAAAAACTTCTTCAATCAAAAGGGTTTCATCTTCAACACAATGCACTTTATGACCTTGAAATTCCAATGATATGTATTTTATCAACCACAGAATCGGGTGATTCTGTTATGGATATTTTTAACGGGTTGGGTACAACGGGATTGATTGCCTATGCTAACGAATGTGATTATATAGGAATAGAATTGTCAAGCGTTTATTCTGCTCAAACAATTATTAGGTTTGAAGATTTTTTAGAAAAAACAGGGTTGGCAAGTATGTATAATCCATAAATTTTTACATTATTCAAATTTTCAGTGTTTTTCTTTTTCACTTTAATTTAATATAAGTTTTATTGCCATCAGAATACACAGCGAAAGAATCATTATCTAAATTTATTTCATAAAATTGCCACTTATTTTTATGCTTTTTATTCTCTAAAATAATTTCATTAATTGTATCATTAGATTTTCCATAAAATTGAAACTATTCCTAAATAAATCAAAATAAAAATTGAAACACTTTGTATCCCGCATTAATAAAGGAAAATTTAGGCAAATCGGCTTTTTCGCTCTAAATTAGCATTGGGATATAAAATAGTACAATTATGAGAGTTAAATACAATCGTGTAAGCTCCATTTCCCAAACAGGAAATAGATTTGAGGAAGATACAGAAAAATATGATTTAGTATTGTTTGATAAGGTTTCAGGTTCGGTTCCTTTTTTTGAAAGAACAAAAGGTTCAGAACTTAAAATATTAGTTGAGAAACATAAGATAAAAGAAATAGTGGTTGAGGAGTTTTCAAGACTTGGAAGGAACACAGGTGATGTAATCAACACTCTTGATTGGTTAGAGAAGTATGGAGTAAATGTTTATGTCAGAAATATCGGTTTGTATTCAAGACCCAATGGAGTCAAAAATCCTATATGGAGGATGATTTCTTCCGTAATGTCATCTCTTTATGAAATGGAGTTGGAAAATATTAGAGAAAGAACCCGTGTGGGTAGGTTAATTTATATTCAGAAAGGAGGAGCCTTGGGTAGAAAAGTTGGAACTAAAGAAAGAGAAAGTGATTTTATCAATAAGCCTAAATCTAAGAAGGTATTAGATTATCTCAAAAAAGGATATAGTTTTAGGGAAATAAGTAAAATTTGTAAAGTATCGCTAGGAACAATTGTCAAAGTAAAAAAAGTAGGAACTAAATTACAATTATTATGAACGATTATGAATATGAAATAACTATGCTAAATAAGTTATTAAATAGAATAATGAAAAAAGATTGCAAAGAATTTTTAGCGGCAAGAATAAACCCACTTCAGTATATAGCTAACAGGGAAAATTACAATATTTATTGTCCAAAAGTATTGGATGTAAATATTAAATTAAAAAATTCTCCAACAATTACGGAAAAGTTAATTATAAGAAATGAACTTTTGAAGCTTTTGAATATTTTAATTAGTTTTGTTGGGGCATATTCTTATGCACCCATAGATGATATTAAGTTAAGATTTATTTAACACTCCAATTTCTAAATTCTGAACCAAATACATTCCAGCCGATATTCAGTTGGGACAAATTTTCAAGCTTATTTCTAAGTTTTGTTTTGTCTCCAACTTCAATAGAAATATTAAGTGGTGATATGATTTTATTGATTCTTGAAACGATTATATCTTTATCTATTCTTTCATCAAAATCCCTTTTGATTTGAAAGAAAATATCAAAATTTACCACTTTGTCTGATATTTCATAACGATAAAAACCTCCTTCGCCTATAAGGTCATTAAAGTATTCTCTGTTGTTTTGTTTGGGTCTGCCAAAATCTTCAGTGTGGGGAAAACTTATTTTTCCATTTTTTAATTTTTTCATAAAATCACCAATGGAGGAACATTTAGAAAAAAACTCTTTATAGCTAATGGTTAATTCTAAAAATACATATTCCTTATCCGAAGTAACATTGTTGTTTCTTTCTTCTTTCATATTTTTTATGATGTTCTTTATTCTTTTTCTCACTAAATTCATAAAATAAGTGTTTGTTTTACATAAGGGATAATCCCTTTTTATTGATTGGGAGTAGTTACAGACATTTAATCTTAAACTACTAATAACAGTTCCTGGCAAATAATGTCAGTATTAGTGTTGATAAAAGGTAAATAAACCACACATTTATCATTATTTTCAATGTTTATTGTTTAATAATTTACTATATTATTATTTTAATTAGGTGCTAAAAAATCTTAACTATAAATAGTAGTAATTCAGAAAATGTTAGAATTTTTCTAAAAAATTTTTTTTAATTTTTATAAGAAATTTCACATTTTGCTCTGATGGAGGAAATAAAAACAATTGATAGTAATGACGGGGGGATACTTGCAACAAGAAGTAAGGAAGGAGGGAAGGAAGGGGGTATGAAAAAAATCCGTAATCATTTTACGGATTTTTGAAACCAATTAACTATTTTTAGGCTACATTTTCAAGAATATAATCAGAAAGCCTTATTTCAGAAGCCATAACAAACTGAGGACTCAATTCATAACCAATATATCTTCTGTTAGTTAATAATGAAGCCTCTCCTGTAGTTGAGGTTCCGCTAAACATATCTAATATTGTATCTCCCGGATTTGATGTGGATAATGTAAATATTAACGGTAGCGTGATGGGGAATGTCGCAGAGTGTTCCATTAAAAAACCTTTTTCTAAACATTTGTTTCTTAATTCTACAGTATTTGAAATATTATGTTTTATTATGTTATCTCTAAAATCAATACCTGATATTAATTTTGGAGCCTTTAAGTTGGTCCCTACTGATATTGTGTTATTTTCGTCAATAAAATCTTTCAACCATTCTTCATCGTAGTAGTAGTTTTTTATATCTTTCACAAAATGGTAAATAGGTTCAAAATTTCTAAGACTTCTTTTCCCTGTACTATATTGACTATTAGGTTTTATCCATTGATATTGGTCTATATATTTCCAGCCTTTTTTTATCATTTCACATAAAAATAATTCAGGAACAGATTGGTACTCTCCATCAATAATACAATCGTTAATATTGACAAATAAAGACCCCTCATTACTTAAAACTCTTTTTGCGTCTTCAAATAATTCTACTAAATTATAAACATAGGTTTCTTTTTCTTTTTCTAAGCCTAATTGGTTCTTGCCAATACCATAGTCTCTCATATTAAAATATGGTGGAGATGTCATAATGGTTTGAATGTATCCATCAGGAATTTCACTCATATTTTCACAAGACTTATTGTATATACATGCTTTATCGGAAATCAATTCATAAAACTCAGGAATTTTATCCTCATTATTTTTCTTAAGAAGTTTTTCTTCTAATTTTATATCTAATTGATTTAAAGTAATTTCATTCTTATCTACTTTTGACAGTTCCAAATTTAATTTTTCAATATCATTACCATAAAGTAGAAAAACCTTTTTTTCAATAGCTTTAAGTTTATTGACTGTATATTTTCCTATTTTATTTAAGACAGCATCTTTTTCTTCTTTTACAATTTTTAACTGAGGGTCTAAATCTGTTCTTTGTCCTCTTTTTAATGAGTAATATTTTTCAAAAAATCTTATTTCAGTAGCAATTTCAACTAAAGTTTTCTTTCTGAATTGATTAGAAGAAACTGCAAGAATATCTTTATCACATTCTTCAACATCAATAAAGACAACAGGTATTTCATTAATGTTTAGTTCTAAAGCTATTTGATATCTTAAATTGCCTGAAATAATTTCATAGTTCCTGCTAATTAATAAAGGTGTTAATATACCGAATTCTCTAATGTTTTCTCGAATTTCTTCATAATTCTCAGGAGTTGAGTATAAAGAATTTAAGGTTGAATTTGTTTTTAAAAGATTTGTAGCCACCAAAGAAAATTTTGGCATAACTTTAATGTTCATAATACTTTTTTTTTAAATAAAAACCATAACGATTGGTTGCTTCGGGTTTTAGATTTTGAGTTTCTCCTCTCAATATTTTTTAATGACGTTTTATCGTCTCTGCCGGCAGGAAATAAGATGAATTAATAACTTACATTATTAAAAATAACATTTTGGAAAAACGCAAACGAATTTAAAAATGTTTTTTCCCCTTATAATGTTATTTATTCATTATTGAAATTATTACATCATCTAATCTCGAGTCAAAGCTAATAAGCATTTCGGAAAATAGCAAACGTTTTTGCAACTATTTTTATTATTTTTTCAAAACTGCCTATTCATGCCTTTTTCAGGCTATTTATTTTTAGGGATATTGATGAAAACAGGGTGATTTTTATCTAAAAATTGAGAAATTACTTGACGAATTTCTCTATCTAAATCTTCTTTTTGGTAATTTTCAATACTTTTTTGTTTTAAAGTATATCTTTTAAGAAGATAACGGGGAGCTTTTTCTTTGTTTGGGATATTAAATCCCCATTTTATGTTAATTATTACCTTGTCAGATTGGTCTTTTTTTGATTGAGAAAGATAATAAATAGGAGATAATCGGTATTCTAGCTCTTTTAATTTCTCTTTCCAATATTCATACAATTCAACCTCATATTTCATTGAAGATAAGTCTTTTGTATCAATTATATCTAATGGGGATTTCTCTAAAAAAAAGTGTCTTATTTTTTCAGTGGCTATTTTTGGAATATTTTCATCAAATTTCCCTTCAGGAAAGTTATTTTTATTGCCTAAATAAACTGAAATACTTTTATCTTCTAAATAGTTACCTTCATATAGAAATTTCCATTTGACATTAGCAATAATACTTTCAGAAGTATTCCTATTCTTAATTTCATATAATTTATATTCAGGTGCTTTAAGGTATTCTTCTTTCTCACAGTTAAGTTTCCAATTTTCATAATTAATAATTGAACTCTTGTGTCTCTCATAAAAATTATTCAATGATTGCTTTATAAAATCAATCACTGCTGAATTAAAGTTTTCAAAAGAAAGAATCCTTTCTGTAAGCCTTAGCATTTCCATAATATGTAAGCAAAAATAAGCAACTTTATATTAATAGAAAAAAAAATACAATACTAATAAAAAAATAGAATCAACCTATCCACAATTCTTATGAATTAGAAATCAAATAATAATTAATAATCAAAGAATAATAAGTTAATATTTATTTGAATATTCTTTGAGTAAATTTGATATTATAATTCCATTTACTCCAACAAATTTCAGGTATTTATAAAAGTATTTAATAAATAAACTTTTTTTTTTGAAAACTCTCCTAAAGTTTTTTATAAATGGTATCCATTTTTTGCTTACGATTTACAGTTTTTCATAAATCAGAGATTAAATTAATTTAATCTCTGATTATTCATTTTTAATTGCTAAAAACCCTTTTTTTTCTTCTCCGTTCTCAAATAATAAAATATACCAATATACACCCGATGGTAATTGTTTGTTATTATATCTTCCATCCCATTCAAAATTTACATTTCCATTTAAATTGACTTTTTTTCTCAAAATTTCACCTCCTTTTGAATCAATAATTATGATGGTTGTATTAGGGAATTTTTGAAGACCAGATATTATCCATTTATCATTTTTTCCATCTCCATTAGGTGTTATAATATTAGGAATAATAGTTGTTGATGATTTAGAGTGATTAACGCTTTTCAATAGTTCTAAGTAACAGTTATTAAATATTAACTTAATTATATTTGAGAAGAGGTTATGGTTATTTTTTTGGAAATTTAATTAAAGAAAATATAAGAAAAGTATGGACTGTATTTTCTAAAACCGATGTCAATTATTTTCTAACTACTGCAGTTTTTACTGCAGTACTATCAAAAAGAAGGGAAAAATTTAAGGGTTTAAAAATGGATAAAAACCAATGCTGGATAAGTTTTTGTAGCCTCAACAGGAATCGAACCTGTATCTAAAGTTTAGGAAACTTCTATTCTATCCATTGAACTATGAGGCCAATAAACAAATTTAAAAAATTAAAATCAGACCTTAGGTCTGATTTTTTTATGATTTTGGTCAATGAAATAGTAAAAGAACCCGCCCTTTAGAAGCGAGTTCAGTAGATAAAGACATCTCATTTTTTTAGTTAAAAGCCAAAAGAAAAGGGAAGCCGACGATGCTTCCCTTAAATTTTTATCTCAAAGTGAATAATGATTTCTAGTGAATTGGATACAGAAAAATGCATAACTTTTATTTTTCTGAATTAAAATTACAAATTATTCTAAATCACTATATTAACGGAATGTTAATATTCACATTTTCTACACAATTTTTTTGTTTATAAATATTGCTGTGCAAATTCTAATGATTTATTTTCGGTGTAAAAGGTGTTGTTTTTATCCAAAAATCCTACATGTCCACCAAAGTCAGGAATCTCTAAATGTAAAAAAGAATTAACTAAAGCCTCTTCTTTAGGAAAACAACTTTCAGAAAGGAAACTATCATTTTTAGCATTTATAAGGAGAGTAGGAATTTTGATTTTCTTTAAAAACTGTTTAGAACTGCATTTTTCGTAATAGTCAAAAGCATCTGTAAATCCATTAACCTTTGATGTGTATACATCATCAAATTCCTTTAAATCTTTGATGTTTTTAATTTCTGATTCAGATAAAAATTCTGGAAATCTTTTGCACTTAAGTAACGTTTTCTTTTTTAGGGTTTTCAGAAAATTGTTTGCATACAAAAGATTTCTTTTAGAGGTTAATTTGTGCATAGAACCTTTTAAATCTATTGGTGTAGAAATGGCAATAACTGCTTTTATTTTATGAGAAATTTCTCTTTCTTCACCAGCGTATTTCAAACACAAATTTCCACCTAGGCTAAACCCGTTTAGAATAATTTTTTCATAGTTTTTAGAAAGCACATTTTCTATCACTTCTTGCACATCATCTGTTCTTCCAGAATGATAAGAATAATTGACTCTATTGCTTTCTCCAGAACAATCCCTGTGGTTTACAGCACAACAATCAAACCCGTTTTCATTGAATATTTTTGCTGCTCCCAACATATAATGTCTCTGTGCGCTACCTTCTAAACCATGAAATAAAATAATACAACGGTCTGTTTTTTCTTTGGCAAAACTCCAATCTAAATCCAGAAAATCGCCATCAGAAAGTTCTAGCCTTTCTCTTTGTTGAGTTACATCAGATACTTTTCTAAACAAAGCACTGTAAATAGTAGAAAAATCTCCATTTCTGAAGATTTTTTTAGGTTGATATTCGGAATGGAGAATAGGCATTTTATTACAATTTTTCAGCAACAAACTTTGCTGTTCTAGAGAATTTATCTTGTGCCAACTCTTCTGGAGTTCCTGCAAAAACCACTTCGCCACCGTGCTTTCCAGCATCTGGACCTATGTCTATAACGTAATCTGCAGATTTTATAATATCTGGTTGGTGTTCAATCACAATCACAGAATGTCCTAATCCAATTAACGCTTGAAGTGATTTCAAAAGTTTATTAATATCATGAAAATGCAATCCTGTACTCGGTTCATCGAAAACGAAAAGCGTTTTTTCTGTTGTTGCTCCTTTTACCAAAAACGAAGCCAGTTTTACTCTTTGAGCTTCACCACCAGAAAGCGTAGAAGAACTTTGCCCTAATTGCAAATACCCCAAACCTACATCTTGAAGTGGTTTTAGTTTGGTCACAATTTTTTCTTCGTGGTTTTCAGAGAAAAATTCAAGTGCTTCATCTACAGTCATGTGTAAAATATCCGAAATATTTTTTTCATCATATTTTACTTCCAGAATTTCGTCTTTGAAACGTGTTCCGTGGCAATGTTCGCATTCTAACTCAATATCTGCCATAAACTGCATAGAAACCGTAATTACACCTTCTCCTTTGCATTCATCACATCTTCCACCATCTACGTTGAAAGAAAAATGTTTTGGTTTCAGCCCTTGAACTTTTGCAGATTTTTGTTTCGCAAAAAGGTCTCTGATGTCATCATAAGCCTTCAAATAGGTTACAGGATTAGAACGAGACGATTTTCCGATAGGGTTTTGGTCAATCAACTCTATATTTTGAATCACTTTTTTAGGGAATTCCACCGAATCGTAATCGGCTTTTTTACCGCCCATTCCCAATTCTATCTGAATGGCATTCGTGAGGATTTCTTTCATTAAAGTAGATTTTCCACTTCCCGAAACGCCCGAAATTACGGTAAGAACTTCCAAAGGAACATCTACATCTATATTTTTAAGATTGTTCTGTCTTGCTCCTTTTATTTTGATGAATTCTTTCGGTTTTCTTCTGGTTTTAGGAACTTCTATTTCTAATCTTCCTGTTAAATATTTTGAGGTTAAAGTATCTGCATCTTTCAATTCCTTGAAATTTCCTGCAAAAACCAATTCGCCACCCAAAAATCCAGCTTCTGGACCGATGTCTATAATGTAATCCGCCGCTTTCATTACGTCTTCATCATGTTCTACCACAATGACCGTATTTCCTAAATCTCGAAGATTTTTAAGAACTTCTATTAAATTTTCGGTATCTCTAGAGTGTAAACCAATACTTGGTTCATCTAAAATATAAATACTTCCCACCAAAGAACTACCGAGTGAAGTAGCCAAGTTTATCCTTTGTGATTCGCCACCAGAAAGCGTGTTAGAAGTTCTATTTAAAGTCAAATATCCTAATCCAACTTTATTCAAAAATTCTAAACGAGTAACAATTTCATAGGTTAGTCTTTTGGCGATTTCCGCATCGTGTTTGTTCAGTTTCAAGTTTTTCATCAATGGTAAAAGCTCGTCCAAAGGAATTTCTACCAATGATTGAATGTCATGACCATCAATTTTCACATATTCTGTTTCCGGACGAAGACGTTTTCCTTCACAAGTTGGGCAAAGTGTTTTTCCACGGTATCTGGAAAGCATGACTCTGTACTGAATTTTGTACAAATTTTCTTCCAGCATTTTGAAAAAATTATCAATGCTCGGGAAGTTTTTGGTTTTATCGCCTCTCCAAAGATAATTTTTCTGCTCTTTTGTGAGTTGATGATATGGTTTATGAATAGGGAAATCTTTTGCTTTTTTAATGAAATCTCTTTTCCATTCGCTCATGGTTTCACCACGCCAAGAAGCAACTGCATCTTCAAAAACCGACAAATTTTTATTCGGAATCACCAGATCTTCATCAATTCCGATTACTTTTCCGTAACCTTCACATTCTGGACAAGCGCCATAAGGATTATTAAAACTGAAAAAATGAACATTGGGTTCGTTAAAAGTAATGCCATCTAGTTCAAATTTATTAGAAAATTCTTTTACGTTTTCGGTTTCAATTTCTTTTAAAGAGCAAGTTCCGTGACCTTCATAAAAAGCCATTTGAACAGAATCTGCCAATCTTTGAAGAAAATGTTCGTCATTATCATAAGAAAATCTATCTATCACGAGATGAATTTCCATCGATTCTTCTGGAACGAAACCAAAACTTTCTAAATCTTCAATATTGGCAAGGTTTCCATTGATTTCTAATCTTGTAAAACCTGCAACTTTTAATGTTTTAAGTTGTTCTTTGAATTTTTTAACTTCAAAAAGAAGCGGCGCTCTTAGAAGAAAAGTTTTCCCTTCATTATTAGCGATATAATCTATCACATCTGTCACCGAATCTTTTTTAACTTCGTCTCCAGAAATAGGAGAGTAGGTTCTGCCAACTCTGGCAAATAGCAATTTTAGATAATCATAAATTTCGGTAGATGTTCCAACTGTAGAACGCGGATTACTAGAAATAACCTTCTGCTGAATTGCGATAGAAGGTGCTAAGCCTTTGATATCATCAATTTTTGGTTTTTCTAATTTACCAAGAAACTGACGAGCATAAGAACTCAAAGATTCTACATAACGTCTCTGTCCTTCCGCATAAATAGTGTCAAAAGCAAGCGAAGATTTTCCGCTTCCTGAAACACCAGTAATCACGATGAGTTTGTTTTTCGGAATCAGTACATCTATGTGTTTTAGGTTGTTTAGATGTGCGTTTTTTACGAAAATATGTTTTTTGATGTCGATATCTTGAGTTGTAATCATAATGAATTGAAGAAGAGCAAAATTACGTAAAAATTACTGAATTTTGAAAGGATAAGCCGATGTAAAAGTTGTAAAATTTAACATTAATATTTTTGAATATTTAAAAAAATATTTAATATTTGTAGTGCAAATTGTAATTAAAAGTAATTATGAAAAGACTCATTAAACAATTAATTGCACATTTGATGAGAATGAGGTAGCTAGTAATAATTATCTAGTAACCATAAAGGACACAGATTTTTTTTGTGTCCTTTTTTGTTTATTAAGAATTTTAAGGATTTAGATTTTTTTACTCTAAATTTTTCATATAAATTTGGCCGATTTTTTATGAAAATTAAAATATGAAAAAAACAATTTTAAGCGCAGCTCTGTTAACCCTTTTCGTAAGTGTTAATGCGCAAGAAAGAACAATTGAGGAGGTAGAATTAACTGGTAAACTGGTGAATATGCCTTTCAAAAAATCTAATGTAAATATCACAGTTATTACAAAATCTGAAATTAAGAATATTCCTGCACAAAGTATTGATGAAGCGATTGCTTATTATACGGGTGTAGATATTAGAAAACGTGGTGCAAATGGCGTTCAGACCGATATTTCTCTCAGAGGAAGTTCTTTTGAACAAGTTTTGGTTCTGATCAATGGTGTAAGGATGAATGATGCACAAACTGGTCATAATACTATGAATTTTCCGTTTGATTTAGCTTCTGTAGAGAAAATTGAAATCTTGAAAGGTCCTGCCGCAAGAAGATACGGACAAGGTGCTTATGCTGGTGTTGTAAATGTAGTGACCAAAGTTTCTTCGGAAAACAACTTAACGATTAATGGAGAAGTTGGGGATTTTTCTACACATGGTTTCGGTATTGCTGCAAATTTCGGCGGCGAAAAATTTAGAAATTTTATTCAGGTTAATAATACAGAATCAGATGGTTATCGATACAATACAGATTATAAAATTAAAAATATCTGGTATCAAAATCAATTTGATATAGAAAACGGAAACGTAAAAATTCAAGCGGGAATTCAAGAAAAAAAGTTCGGGGCCAATGGTTTTTATGCTTCACCAGCTTTTAAGGATCAATATGAAGAAGTTCAAACCTCTTTGGTGGCAGCTTCTTTAGAGAAGAAAATGGGAGAAAATTTAGGTTTTGCGACTCGTTTGTATTGGAGAAGAGCTCAGGATATGTACTTGTTTGTTAGAAATAATCCTGCAGCTTATAGAAATATGCACATCGGGAATAATATAGGAATTGATGCAAATGTAAATTACAAATCTGAATTCGGAATTACAGGGCTAGGTATAGATATACGAAAAGAATTTCTTGAAAGTAACAGATTAGGAAGCAGAGAAAGAACCGTTACCAATGCTTTTTTAGAGCATCATTTGTCATTTTTTAAAGAAAAATTAAACATTACGCCAGGTATTTCTTTCACGAGTTTTAGCAATGATAAAACATACTTTTATCCAGGAATTGATGCGAGTTTTACCAACGGAGATTCTAAGTTTTTCGGAAATTTTTCTAAAGTGAATAGAATTCCCACTTATACCGACTTGTATTACGTAAGTCCTTCTGAACAAGGAAATGCCAATTTGATGGCTGAAGAAGCATTAACAGGAGAGTTAGGTTACATTTACAAAACCAATAAAACTTTGCTCAAAGCATCTGCGTTTTGGAGAAAGTCTGATAACGCTATCGATTGGCAAAAAGCTACGCCAACTTCACCTTGGACTGCACAAAACATCGGAAAAATAGAAACGAAAGGGTTGGAAGTAGAAGCAGATTATCAATTCGCTTCATGGGTTGGAACTTCTGTAGGTTATACGTACATAGATAATCAAAGATTAGCCAGCAACATTGTTTCCAGATATTCTTTAGACAATTTAAAACATCAGTTTGTAGCTAAGTTGAGAAATAAGTTTGGGAATTTTTCAAATGAATTGATTTACAGGTATAATGACAGGGTTTCTCTAGGGAGTTATAATCTATTAGACAATAAATTAAACTACACTGCAAAACAGTTTAACATCTACGTTTTGGTGAATAACATTACCAATGTAAAATACACCGAAACCTCTCTGGTAGAAATGCCAGGAACATGGTTTCATTTAGGGTTTAATTATCAATTTAAATTATAATTGTTAAATCCCGAGAAAAAATCTTTTCTCGGGATTTTTTTATAAAAAATGCTCATTAAAAAAGAAAAATTTCGTTACTTTTACCAAAGTATTAATCATTTTTAAAACCATGAAAAAACTTATTATTCTTTTCTTTTCCATCTTTTCATTATGCTCTTATTCACAAGAAGATTTTAAGAAAAAAATAGCGCAAGATGCATGTAAATGCATAGGAGAAATTAAGCCCGAAAAAAAATCTAAAGAAGTAATGCAAATGCAATTAGGGCTATGTTTTATAAAGGTGGCAACTCCTTACAAAGAGCAAATAAAAAAAGAATATGGCATAGATTTATCAAAAGATATTTCTAATGAAGCTAAAATGGAAGAATTGGGTGAGAAATTAGGTGTACTTATGGTTTCAGAATGTGCAGATACTTTTATCAGTTTTGTAGATAAATCAGGATATGGAGAACAGTATGCTCAGGAGACAGCTGAGGAAAGTTCGGCAGATTTTATGAATGGTGAGATCACCAGAATAGAAAAAGATGCTTTTGTGATTTTTTATTTAAAAGGCGATAATGGTATATTGACTAAATTTTATTGGATTTCTAATGTAGACTCTAATATAGAACTCGAAAAAAAATATCAAGATTTAGTAGGCAAAAAAGTAAATATTAGTTATTACTCTGCTGATATCTTTGATCATAAAATAAATGACTATAGAAAAGTCAATATTCTCTCAATGTTGAAAACTGAATAAAATTTAATGATTTTCGACTTTGTCTATTATTATCAAAATTGTATCTTTGTATACTTAATAATTTTTTAATTTATGAAATTTATAGTTGCAAGTGGCGAATTACAGAAAGCTCTAAACGTGGTAAGTGGTGTAATTTCTAGTTCGCAGTCAAGACCCATTTTAGAAAATTTTCTTTTTGAATTAGAAAATGAAATTCTAAAAATAACTGCTTCTGATGGCGAAACCACACTTATTACTTCTCTTGCTGTAAAATCTGATGATCAAGGCAAAATTGCTGTTCCTGCAAAAATTTTTCAAGATTTAATTAAAACTTTTGGAGACCAACCGCTTACTTTTTCAGTTAAAGATTCTGAGTCTGGTGAAGGTGGTCTTTTAGAAATTTTAGACGAAAAAGACAATTACGAAGTAGCGCTAGATAATGCAGAAGATTATCCAGAATTACCAGAATTTGACGCGTCTCAAAAAGTAACGCTTGCTTCTGGTGTTTTAGCAGATGCGCTAAGCAATACCTTGTTTGCAACAAGCAACGATTCTCTAAGACCTGTGATGACAGGGGTTCTTTTCCAGTTTACAGAAAAAGAAACCAATTTCGTATCTACAGATTCTCATAGATTAGTGGTTTATAAAAGAACAGATGTTACCAATAAAGAAGCGGTAGAGTTTATTATGCCGAAGAAACCGTTGTCTATTTTCAAAAATATTTTGTCAAATTCTAATGACGAAGTAACCATCGAGTTTAATGAAAATATGGCGAAATTCACTTTCGGAGAAAATATCTGGATTTGTAGATTAATTGACGGAAAATATCCTAATTACTCTGCAGTAATTCCTAAAGAAAATCCTAATGTTTTAACGGTAAACAGAAACTTATTGTTAAGTTCTATTAGAAGAGCGAGTATTTTATCAAACAAATCTACCAACCAAGTTAGATTTAAGCTTTCTGGTAATGTATTGCATCTTCATGCAGAAGATACAGAATATGCAAACAAAGCAGATATGAATATTCCTTGTGATTATAAAGGTGAAGATATCAACATCGGTTTCAGTTCTAAATTTTTAACAGAAATGTTATCTGTTTTAGGTTCTGAAGACATCACGATGAAAATGTCTCAGCCAAACAGACCAGGAATTGTAGAACCAGTAGATGGTTTAGACGAAAACGAACACATCTTAATGCTTTCTATGCCAGTAATTGGAATGTAATATTTTTACAATAGCCAGGTAAAAAGGCAAAAGTAAAAAGTGTAAAATATTAATAGAGTCGTCTCGAAATTTCGAGACGACTTTTTTATTGAATTTCAATTTGGCTCTACCCAAAACCTAATTTGCAATTCTAAAATTTCCTTATCTCTCAAAAAATCACGATATTTGCAAACTTATAAAAGTTATTTGTTTTTTGATACCTCAAATCTCAAATCTCAAATCTCAAATCTTTTTAAAAAATGAAAATCTCAAACAATTGGTTAAAAGACTTTATTAAGACAGATTTAGCAACAGATAAAATTGGTGCTTATCTTACAGATATTGGTCTTGAAGTAGAAGGAATAGAAAAATTTGAATCTGTAAAAGGCAGTTTAGAAGGAATCGTAGTAGGAAAAGTATTGACTTGCGAACAACATCCTAATGCAGATAAACTCAAAAAAACTACTGTAGATATTGGCGGTGACCAAATTTTAGAAATTGTTTGTGGCGCTCCTAATGTTGCTGCCGGTCAAACTGTTCCTATTGCTGTAATTGGTACTAAAATCTATGCTAAAGACGGCAGTGCCTTCGAAATGAAAGAAGCAAAAATTCGTGGAGAAAAATCTCAAGGAATGATTTGTGCAGAAGATGAGTTAGGGCTTTCGGACGATCACGGCGGAATTATGGTTCTAGACGAAAAAATCTACAAAGTAGGAGAACCTTTTGCAAAATATTTTGATTTAACTAATGACGAGGTATACGAAATCGGTTTAACACCAAACAGAACAGACGCGATGTCTCACTATGGTGTAGCTAGAGATTTACATGCTTTTCTTTCAACCAACGGTTTAAAGTCTGAATTCGAAAAAGTTTCTACTGTTTTAGTGAATACAGAAGGTGAACATGGTTTTGAACTAGAAGTAGAAGATGAAACATTATGCCCAAGATATATTGGTGCTGTAATCGAAAATGTGAAAATTGAAGAATCACCAGAATGGTTGAAAGACAGATTAAAAGCCATCGGACTTTCCCCAATTAATAATGTAGTAGATATTACCAATTATATTTTACATGGTTTTGGTCAGCCTCTTCACGCTTTTGATGCAGATAAAATTGCAGGCAAAAAAGTAAAAGTAGGCGTAAATGATGCAGGAACTAAGTTTGTTACTTTAGATGGTGTAGAAAGAACCCTTAATGGTTCAGAAATCATGATTAAAGACGGAAACAACAAGCCAATGTGTATTGGTGGTGTTTTCGGAGGAAATGACAGTGGCGTTTCAGAAACTACTACGACTATTTTCTTAGAGTCTGCCTACTTCAATCCAGTAGCGATTAGAAAAGCTGCAAAAGCTCACGGATTAAATACAGATGCTTCTTTCCGTTTCGAACGTGGAGTAGACCCTAATAATACCCGAACGGTGATTACTCATGCCATCAAAATGATTGAAGAAATCGCTGGTGGTAAAAAAATAGGAAATCTTTTAGAGTTTTATCCTAAAAAAATAGAAGATGCTAATGTTATTTTTAGATATTCTCAACTCGATAAAATTTTAGGAATTAAAATTCACAGAGAGAAAGTAAAAGAAATTTTAAAATCATTGGATATTTCTGTTCTTAATGATATTCCAGATGGATTAGAATTGTCTGTTCCTGCTTATAGAGCAGATGTGACTAGAGAAATAGACGTAATAGAAGAAATTCTTAGAATTTACGGTTATAATAAAGTAGATGCGCCTCAAAAAATAGCATTTACTCCAGTAAAATTAAGTGTAAATGACCAAGATGAACTAGAAAATTCTTGGGCAAGAACGCTCCAAAGCAATGGCTTCAATGAAGTGATGAACAATTCATTAACCAGCGTAAAAGACGAAAACAACGCTGTAAAACTCTTGAATCCTTTGAGTGGAGATTTAGCTTTTATGAGAAAATCTTTATTAGAAGGGCTTTTAGAAAATGCAGTATACAATATCAATCGTAAAAATGCGGATATAAAATTCTTTGAATTAGGTAAAATTTATCACAAATTTGAGAAGTATGAAGAAAGAAAACAATTAGCATTGCTTACAACAGGTAGAACGTATGCAGAAAACTGGTTAATGCCAAAATCTTCATCTGATTTTTACATGCTAAAAGCTTATGTTAAAGTACTTCTTGATAGATTAAATCTAGTTACACAAGAAAAATCTTTAGAGGACGAAAGATTCGGTGATGCTCTAGAAATTACAGCAAACGGAAAAACCATTGCCAGATTAGGGAAAGTATCTCCTAAACTATTGAAAGAGTTTGATATAGAACAAGAATGCTTCTATGCAGAAATAGAGTTAGAAACTTGTCAAGCGCTTAGAAATACAGATAATTTCAAATTCGTAGATATTCCGAAATTCAATAAAATCAGAAGAGATTTAGCGCTATTGGTAGATAAAAATGTTTCTTATGCAGATCTATACGCTTCGGCGAGAAAAAATAAATCTAAATTCCTTAAAAACATCAATCTATTCGACGTTTACGAAGGAAAAAACTTACCAGAAGGCAAGAAATCTTACGCTATGAGTTTCGAGTTGTTAAACGAGGAAAAAACCTTAGAAGACAAAGAAATTACAGAAGTGATGAACTCACTGATTAAGAATTTTCAAAAAGAATTCAGCGCAGAATTAAGATAATTTAGTAAAAATTTAAGTCGAGATGAGAATAGAAATCTCGACTTTTTTCTTACATTTGAAAGATAAATTTTTAGAATATGAAAAAAATATTTTGGGCACTTGTGATTTCTACAACCGTGATTTCATGTGCTACAATTTCTAAAATTGGTTCTAAACAAGAATCTGTAACCAATACAAAATGGACTTTGGTAGATAATAATTTTTCAGGAGCGAAAGCACCTACTTTAGTGATAGAAGGAAAGAGAATTACAGGAAACGGAGGTTGCAATAACTATTTTTCTGATGTGGTGATTACCGCTTCAAACGGGACTTTTGATGTAGGAAATGTAGGAGCTACTAAAATGGCTTGTGATAATATGATGACTGAGCAAAGTTATTTTTCAGTGTTAGAACAAGTGAACAAATATGTAGTCAATGAAGGTTATTTAGAACTTTATAAAGATAATTTATTGCTATTGAAATTTAAGAAACAATAAAAAAAGAATCCTCGAAAATTATTTCGAGGATTTTTTTATGATTTAGTCTTCATCTTCTTCGTCATCATACTTAGCTAACTCTTCGTCGCACCATTTGAATGCTTGTTCTACTACTTGAGTAGCTTCGTTAGCGATGGTTTCTTCGTCGTCACCTTCTAGATCATCTAACCATTCTACCTCTTCTTCTTCTACGTTTAGGATGAATCTTGGGTATTCTGTGTGTACTACAAATAAATCTTCTGGAAATTCAGAGTTATCTGCCATTAAAAATTTAGGGAGTTTCATATTTTTAGAATTTTAATTTCTTAAGTACAAAGTTAATGAAATTTATTTATTGAAATTTGTTTTTGTTCATTTTCACTTTAGATTCTATCTTAAATTTTGTTAAAACTTCTTTTTTTAAAGAATCTTCAGGCTTTTCGGTGATGTAAACTCTAGGGTTTATTGTGCTTATTATTTCAGAAATTTTAGAACTGCTGAAATTTTCGTCTTTAATAGGTCTATAATAGTAAATTTTACTGTTAATAAGATTTTCTTTAACCAAAAATTCCTTCATTTTTTTTCTGTTTTCCAAATAATTACCTCTGGAAAGCCAACTGAAAACAAAACCTGTCGTCAAACTTAAAAAAGCGATTGCAAAAACCAGTTTTCCAAAAATTTGATTAAGTTTTTTGAAATAAACCAACCAAATTCCGAAGGTGAATGGCGCCAATAAACGATAATCTAAAGCATCTGTTTGATAAAAATATTGAATGAAAAACGAACAAATGATCCCGAAAACCGATAAGAAAACAATCATCTTTTCAGTTGCCGAAAGTTTATTTTTAATGAAAATAAAGATAAAAAATGCAATATTCAAAAAGCCAATTCCTAGAATTCCTACATTGAGAATTCCACCATTAGGATTGAGAATATGTATAAAAGGATTGAAACTCGTCCCGATAGCCAAAATGAACTCTTTAACGAGCAATGAAGTTGGTTTCAAGCCAATTTCTAGAAATTTGTTGATGTAGTTTTGGTTAAAAACATCAATAAAGAAGAGTTTATAGCCGGCAACATAAAATAATCCGATAATACTCGAAATGATGTAAATTTTTGAAAAACTTTTCTTGTAGCTCAACACTCCGAAAGCAAATAATCCACCCATGAAAAATAATCCGCTATACCGAATATTAAATAGCAAAATAACGCATAAACTCAATAAGAAAATGCTTAAAATTTTAGAATATTTTTCTAGCAAAATATTTCTCGAAACATAGAAAAATACAAATAAAAAAGGCAGGAATAATGTTTCGCTGAGTGTGGCTGCAAACAATGAAACCATAGAAAATAATGCTCCTACTAAAAGGCTTTCTCGCCAATAAAATTTCTTTTTCCAAGCGAAAAAAACAATGAATAGATAACACAATATTCCTACAACTTTACTTGACCAAAATTCATCTGTGAATAGGGTGAAAATCTTAATGAACAGAGGATAAAGTAGTGGAGCAGTAGTATTGTCAATTTCTGGGAAAACATGCGCTTGCCTCATAAAACGGATAGAATCTGGTGAGACTCTTCCTTTTTCATTGAGCAAAAAACGCAAAACAATCATCAACAAAGTAATGATGAATAAAGAAATTTTTAAATAGTTTTCTTGAGTTCGGTTTCGCATAAAAAATCGCTGATTCAACAAATTTACAGATTATTACTAGAAATCTGCATCATTAGCTCAATCAGCGAAAGAATTTATAAAGTTTCAAAATTATTTTTGAAACATTTTTGCTACTTTTTCTGCTTTTTTAGATTCTGAATAGTCATAGAAACCTTCGCCAGATTTCACACCTAATTTTCCAGCAGTTACCATATTTACTAATAGCGGATTTGGAGCGTATTTAGGGTTTTTGAATCCGTCATACATTACGTTTAGAATCGCTAGACAAACGTCTAGCCCAATGAAATCGGCCAATTGAAGTGGCCCCATAGGATGAGCCATTCCCAATTTCATTACCGTGTCAATTTCTTCTACGCCAGCAACTCCGTTGTAAAGCGTTTCAATAGCCTCGTTAATCATTGGCATTAGAATTCTGTTGGCCACAAAACCAGGATAATCATTCACTTCTACAGGAACTTTTCCTAGCGTTTTAGACATTTCAAAAATCGCATCAAAAGTTTCTTTAGAAGTAGAATAACCTTTGATAATTTCTACCAATTTCATAATCGGAACAGGATTCATAAAGTGCATTCCAATTACTTTTTCTGGGCGTTTTGTAGCTGCAGCAATTTTAGTTATAGAAATAGATGAAGTATTGGTAGCGAGAATACAATTTTCTGGTGCTAATTCATCCATTTGCTTGAAAATTTTTAACTTCAAATCTTGGTTTTCTGTTGCGGCTTCTACAATAAGCTCAGCATTTCCACAAGCGTCTGAAAGTGCTGTAAAAGTGATAATATTTCCAAGAGTTTCTGCTTTTTGTTCTTCGGTAAGGTTACCTTTTGCAATAATTCTGTCTAAATTGGTAGTGATGGTTTTAATTCCTCTATCTAATGCTTCCTGCGAAACATCTACCAAATTTACTTTAAAACCAGTTTGAGCAAAAGTATGGGCAATTCCGTTTCCCATGGTTCCAGCTCCGATTACAACGATGTTTTTCATTTTAGTTATTTAAATTTTTATGTATTAAATTAAGAAATCAGTTTCATAATCTCCAAAGCTACTTTCAGAGCTTCTGTTCCGTCTTCTAATGAAACTTCTACTTCACGGTTTTCATTAATCGCATCAGCAAAAGAATTTAGCTCGTCTAAAATGGCATTATTCGGTTGAATGTTAGGATATTCAAATAAAATTTGAGATTTTTCACCATCTGCATTTTCGATAATCATGTCAAAATCTGTAGGGTTTTCCGGCGCTTCTTTCATTCTGATGACTTCTGCTTTTTTCTCCAAGAAGTCTACTGAAATATAAGCATCTTGTTGGAAAAATCTAGATTTTCTCATTGCTTTCATCGAAATTCTAGAAGTAGTAAGATTCGCTACGCAACCGTTTTCAAACTCAATTCTGGCGTTGCAAATATCTGGTGTTTTAGAAACTACACAAACTCCGCTTGCATGAATATTTTTCACCTTAGATTTTACAATAGAAAGCAAGATATCCAAATCGTGAATCATTAAATCCAGTACCACCGAAACATCAGTTCCTCTAGGATTAAATTCTGCCAATCGGTGAATTTCAATGAACATAGGATTTTGGATGAAATCTTTGGTAGCGATAAATGCAGGATTATATCTTTCTACATGTCCTACTTGTGCTTTTATACCATTTTCTCTGCATTTGTAGAGAATTTCTTCTGCTTCTTTAAGCGTTTGTGTTACGGGTTTTTCTATAAAAAAATGAAGCCCTTTTTCTATGGCTTTCATTGCGTAATCATAGTGATAAATGGTAGGTGTAACAATGTCTAACATGTCTATTTCTGCCAATAAATCATCAAATTTTTCAAAATATTTGTATCCGAACTCTGCTTCTAGTTTTTTTCCGTTTTCTACATCTTTGTCGTGAAAACCTACGAGTTCATATTTATCTGATTGATTAAGAAGTTTTAAGTGAATTTTTCCAAGGTGACCAGCACCTACTAAACCTGCCTTTAACATAGAAATTTTGTTTTCCCAAATTTACTTCTTTAACGCAAAGGCGCAAAATTAATTTTGAAAATATTACGCTTTTATGGCGCAAAGTTTTGCGAACAAAGTTCACAAAAATGGAAATATGTTAAAATTGAAAATCTTTTATTTTCTTACGCCTTAAAAACATCATTAACAATAAAAATTTCATTGCGCCTTTGCGTTTAAAATGCTATTTTTGTGAAATGCAGGATTCATTTGTACATAAAGGAAAACGTAAAATTTTGGTAGAATATCTACGCGAAAAAATTGGAATTTCAGATGAAAATGTGTTAAAAGCCATGAATGAAGTTCCGCGTCATCTTTTTTTAGAAAGTGTTTTTGAGGATTTTGCTTATGAAGACAGAGCATTTCCTATTGCGGCCAATCAAACCATTTCGCATCCTTCTACAGTTGCCGAACAAACCGAATTGTTAGAAGTTCAGGAAAAGGAAAAAATTCTGGAAATTGGTACAGGTTGCGGTTATCAAACAGCGGTTTTGGTAACCATGAATGCATTTGTTTACACTGTAGAAAGACAAAAAGATTTACACGATTTTGCACAAAAAAAATTGCGTGAAATGCATCTTCGTCCGAAATTTCAAAGTTTTGGAGATGGATTTGCAGGTTTGCCCACTTTTGCGCCTTTTGATAAAATTTTGGTGACTTGTGGAGCAGAAATTCTTCCAGTAGAACTGTTGAAACAACTCAAAATAGGAGGGAAAATGGTGATTCCTATGGGAAAAACAGACGAACAAATTCTCTATAGATTTACCAAAATTTCTGAAAAAGAATTTGAAAAAGAAGAATTCGGAGCTTATAAATTCGTGCCGATGTTGCAGGATAGAAATAAATAAAAATTATGAAAACTTTTGAAGAAATAGTTAATTACCGCCGCTCTGTAAGGCATTATCAAAACGTAGAAATTGATGCAGAAAAGGTGAAGCATTGTATAGAATTGGCTACTTTATCGCCCAATTCTTCTAATATGCAACTGTGGGAATTTTACCATGTTACAGAGCCAGAAGTTTTGAAAAAACTGGCTGTTGCTTGTTTAAGTCAGGAAGCAGCAACTACAGCAAAACAAATGGTAGTTTTCGTGACGAGACAAGATTTGCACAGAAAAAGAGCCAAAAAAATGGCTGAGTTAGAAACTCAAAACGTCTTGAAAAATACGCCTCCCGAAAAACAAGAAAAACGCATCAAGCGTTGGCAAATGTATTACGGAAAAGTAATGCCGTTTTTATATTCTAAATTTCTAGGAATTCTGGGAGTTTTTAGAAAAATTTCAGTAATTGTGATTGGGATTTTCAGACCGATTACGTATCAGGTTTCTGAAAATGATGCGAGAGTCGTGGTGCATAAAACTTGTGCTTTGGCGGCGCAAACCTTCATTTTAGCGATGAGCAATGAAGGTTATGATACTTGTCCGATGGAAGGTTTTGACAGCAGAAGAGTGAAAAAGATTCTCAATTTACCTTTTGGTGCAGAAGTCAATATGATTGTTTCTTGCGGAATAAGAGATGAAAAAGGAGTTTGGGGCGATAGAATGAGAGTTCCTTTTGAGGAAGTTTATAAAAGATTTTAATTCTTGAAAATTTAAATATATGAGCGTTCATTCTGAACGCTTTTTTTTGTGTAAAGAAATTTGTTTCGTATTTTTAAATTAAAGTATATTTAAAACCAGATTGAATTTCGAATTTTATGATGACTTTCCAACAACAGATACAACAAGGAATTCCTAGAGAATTGCCTCAAACAAAAACATACGAACCACAAATTAATCACGCTCCGAAACGTAAAGAAATTCTGAATGAAGAAGAGAAGAAATTAGCGCTCAAGAATGCTTTGCGTTATTTTGAGCCGAAATTTCATGCAGAATTATTACCAGAATTTAGGGATGAATTAGAGAAGTATGGTAGAATTTACATGTATCGTTTTCGTCCAGATTACGAAATGTATGCAAGACCAATTTCAGAATATCCGGGGAATTCTTTACAGGCGAAATCTATCATGCTCATGATTCAAAATAATTTGAGTTATGCAGTTGCGCAACATCCTCATGAACTGATTACTTACGGTGGAAATGGCGCGGTTTTCCAAAATTGGGCGCAATATCTTTTGACGATGAAATATTTGTCAGATATGACAGATGAACAGACTTTGGTGATGTATTCTGGTCATCCTATGGGATTATTTCCAAGTCACAAAGATGCTCCAAGAGTTGTCGTAACCAACGGAATGGTTATTCCTAATTATTCAAAACCTGATGATTGGGAGAAATTTAATGCTTTGGGAGTTTCTCAGTACGGACAAATGACGGCGGGAAGTTATATGTACATTGGTCCACAAGGAATTGTACACGGAACTACAATTACGGTTCTGAATGCTTTTAGAAAAATTAATAAATCGCCAAAAGGTGGACTTTTTGTGACTTCTGGTTTAGGTGGAATGTCTGGAGCTCAACCAAAAGCAGGAAATATTGCAGGTTGTATCACGGTTTGTGCAGAAGTGAATCCTAAAATTACCAAAATTCGTCACGAACAAAAATGGGTAGATGAAATTCATGAAAATTTAGATGAATTAGTTGCTAGAGTAAGAAAAGCACAAGAAAATGAAGAAGTTGTTTCTTTGGCTTATCTCGGAAATGTGGTAGAAGTTTGGGAGAAATTTGATCAAGAAAATCTAAAAATTGATATAGGAAGCGACCAAACTTCGCTTCACAATCCTTGGGCTGGAGGTTATTATCCCGTAGGAATTTCGTTTGAAGATTCTAATAAGATGATGGCAGAGCAACCAGAATTATTCAAGGAAAAAGTACAGGAAAGTTTAAGAAGACACGCTGCTGCTATTAATAAACACACCGCAAAAGGAACGTATTTCTTTGATTATGGAAACGCTTTTCTGCTTGAATGTTCTAGAGCTGGAGCTGATGTTTTGTCGGAAAATCCAACTTTAGGTAGAGAGTTTAAATACCCCTCTTATGTTCAAGATATTATGGGACCGATGTGTTTTGATTATGGATTTGGACCATTCCGATGGGTTTGTGCTTCAGGAAAACCTGAAGATTTACAAAAAACCGATGAAATCGCTTGTGAAGTTTTAGAAGAATTGATGAAAAATTCTCCTGTGGAAATTCAGCAACAAATGCAAGATAACATTACTTGGATAAAAGGAGCGCAAGAAAATAAATTGGTTGTTGGAAGCCAAGCCAGAATTTTGTACGCTGATGCAGAAGGAAGAATGAAAATTGCAGAAGCCTTTAACAAAGCCATCAAAAATGGAGAAATCGGACCTGTAGTTTTAGGAAGAGATCATCACGATGTTTCGGGAACGGATTCACCTTACAGAGAAACTTCTAATATTTATGACGGAAGCCGTTTTACAGCAGATATGGCGATTCATAATGTTATTGGCGACAGTTTCCGAGGTGCAACTTGGGTTTCAATTCACAATGGAGGTGGAGTTGGTTGGGGAGAAGTGATTAATGGCGGTTTCGGGATGCTGCTTGATGGAACCGAAGATGCAAATAGAAGATTAAAATCAATGCTTTTTTGGGATGTAAACAACGGAATTTCACGCAGAAGTTGGGCTAGAAACGAAGGTGCAATTTTCGCCATAAAACGGGCTATGGAAGCAGAACCAAATTTGAAAGTGACTTTGCCGAATTTTGTGGATGAGAGTTTATTTAATGTAAAAATTTAATATATCTTAATGTAGAGTTTTTAACTATCAGAAAATTAATACTTTAAACTTCCTTTTTCATAAGGGAGTTTTTTTATAAATAACTAATATAGTAAATTTCTATACTAAAAATTATAAATTAGAAAAATAACATACTAATTTAGCTTCGAATTAAAAAAGTAATTATTATGAAAAATCTAATTAAAAAAATTGGCCTTGTTCTTTTAGGAACATTTATTTTAAGTTCATGTTCAGATGATGATGATAATTATGACAAAAATGTATATAACATTGTTGCAAATGATGCAGATTTCTCTAATTTAAAAGCTGCTATAGACAAGGCAGGCTTAGCAACGACTTTACAATCTAGCGGAACTTTTACTGTTTTTGCGCCTTCTAACGCTGCTTTCACTGCTTTTCTTCAAGCAAATGGTTTTGCATCATTAGATCAAGTTCCAAATGCTGTCTTGAAAGAGATTTTATTAAACCACGTACTTTCTACAGAAGTAAAAGCAGCCCAAGTTACTACAGGTTATGTTTCTACTTTGGCAAAAGGTGGTGCTTCTAGTTCTAGAAATTTAAGTATGTACATTAACACTTCTAACGGTGTTAAAATCAATGGTGTTTCAAACGTTACAAAAACCGATATTGATGCAACCAATGGCGTTATTCACAAAGTAGATGCGGTAATTGGTTTGCCAACTATCGTAACTCATGCTACTGCAAATCCTAATTTCACCACTTTAGTTGCCGCTTTAACCAGAAATGATATGCCGAATTTTGTAAGCATTCTAAGCGGAACAGCTAATTCACCATTCACCGTTTTTGCTCCTACCAACACTGCATTTTCTGGATTGTTGACTGAGCTTAATCTTTCTGGATTGAGTGCTATTCCACAAGCTACTTTAGAAAATACTTTGAAATATCACGTAGTAGCAGGTGCTAATGTAGCTTCTACAGATTTAACCAATAATATGACCGTTACTACCTTCCAAGGTGGAAAATTTACCATAACCACAACTGGTGGTGCAAAAATTACCGATGCCAAAAATAGAGTTTCTAATATTGTGGCTACGGATGTACAATGCTCTAATGGAATTATTCATGTGATTGACAAGGTCATTCTTCGATAATTTCATAGTTTTTATAATGGTTGTTTTTAAGGGGAAATGACGCTTTCTATAAGCGTCATTTCTATTTCTTATCGTATTTTCTAAACAAATGTTTTATTTTTGCTAAAAATATATTTTGATGTATAAAAAATTAATTACCAGTTTATTTTTATTAGTGACCACAGTAGTTTTGGCGCAAGTAGGGAGTGTTACCATTTCTGTTTTTGATGAGTTTTCTAAAAAACCACTTTCGGCTACAGTTTCTATTCAAGGTGGTAAAGATGAAATTTTTATCGGGAACGGAAGTATTTTAATCCCTGAAATTCCTACAGGAAACTATAATTTTAGAATTTCAGCAGAAGGTTATGATGATGGCTTTCTGAATGACATCAACGTAGTTCCTAATCAGAATCTTACTTTTTCTATCGGGTTGAATAAAGTGGCTACTCAGATTAAAGAGGTAACGATTACCAAAAAAGTTTACAAAACTACTGCAGAATCTCCAGTTTCACTCAGAAATATTACCAGCGAAGAAGTGCAAAAAAATGCTGGTTCTAACCGTGATGTTTCCAAAGCAATTCTAAGTTTCCCAGGAGTGGGAAGTACAGCAACTTTCAGAAATGACCTTTTTATCCGTGGAGGAAGTTCTGCAGAAAATAAATTTTATATCGATGGAATAGAAGTTCCCGTGATTAATCACTTCCAAACGCAAGGCGCAAGTGGCGGGCCAAGAGGAATTATCACCGTAGATTTCATTAAAGATGTAGATTTTTATAGCGGTGCTTTTCCTGCAAAGAGAAATGGCGTTTTGTCTTCGCTTTTTGAATTTAATTTAAAGCAAGCCAGAAAAGATAAACTCGGGTACAAAGCGATTGTAGGTCTTGATGATTTACAATTGATGATGGACGGACCTCTAAGCAAAGACCAATCATGGAGCGGACTATTTTCTGTGAGAAAATCTAATCTTCAGTTGCTTTTCAAAGGAATTGGTTTGCCTTTTTTACCAAGTTATTATGATGCAACCTTTAAAGTTTCGAAAAAATATAAATCTGGTGACGAATTGTATTTCATAGGTTTAGGTGCAAAAGACCAGTTTGATTATAATTTTGATGCTAAAAAAACACTTTATAATCTTACTTTGATAGACAGATTGCCGAATTCGCCACAGTGGAATTATACTGTAGGAGCAGGTTACAGACATTTGGTAGAAAATGGAAACTGGTTATTTACTTTGAGCCGAAATATGCTGGATAACCAAGCGATTAAATATTATAGAAATATAGAAACTCCGGATAATTTATTGTACAATTATCAGTCTAGAGAAGCCGAAAACAAATTGAGAATAGATAGAAATTTCAGTTGGAATGATTACCAGTTCAGCGCAGGAACTAATATTAATTTCGCAAAGTATACCAATGATTCTACCGTGAAACAAGTCAATCAAAATTCGGTAGATTATGATGTAATTAACTCTGAATTAAATCTAGTTCAGTATGGATTATATCTTCAAACTGCGAAGAAATTTCTAGAAAATAAAGTTCAAATTTCACTAGGAGCGAGATTAGATGCAAGCAACTACTCAGATTTAACCAATAATCCTTTAGAGCAGTTCTCTCCGAGATTTTCATTGAATTATAAATTTGCAGAAAATTGGGCGTTTAATTTCAATACAGGAATTTTCTATCAACTTCCAGCTTACACGAGTTTAGGGCTTAAACTGAATGAGATTTTGGTGAATGAAAATTCTTTGAAATACATCAGAAATGCACATTTAGTTGGTGGTCTAGAATTTAATGGAAAAGACAATTTAAGAATTACCGTAGAAGGTTATTATAAAAAATATAAAAACTATCCTTTCTCACTCAGAAATCAGATTTCTCTAGCTAATTTAGGCGGAGGTTTCGGTGTGGTAGGAAACGAACCTGTAGATTCTAGAGGTTTCGGAGAAACCTACGGTTTTGAAATTTTAGCCCAAAAAAGAACTTTGAACAATTTCTACGGAATTGTAGCCTATACTTTCGGAAATTCTAAATTTTCTAATGCTAATGGAGAATTATTGCCTTCTAGTTGGGATTCTAAGCATATCCTTTCTTTAACTACAGGAAAATATTTTAATAGAAATTGGAATGTAGGTGCAAGATTCCGTTTGCAATCTGGTTTACCAGAAACACCTTATGATTTAAACAGAAGTGCTTTGGTTAATATTTGGAACGTTGCCAATGGGCCAGTTTCTAATTTTGCACAATTAAATACTTTGAGAGGAAACGTAGCGCATCAATTAGATATAAGAGCAGAGAAAAAATGGATTTTCAGCAAATGGCAATTCACATTTTATATGGATGTAGTGAATGTATATGGTTCTAAAAACGCCAGCAATTTGCCAGTGGTAAATCTGCAAAGAGATGCTTCGGATAATGGAATTGTTGCCAATCCTAATGCTCCACAAGATCAACAGTATTATTTGTTAGATGTAGGAGAATCTGATCGAAATATGCCACTTCCTTATTTCGGATTTATATTTGAATTCTAATCATAAAACGAAAAACTTCTCTATTGCAGAGAAGTTTTTTTGTTTTGAATATCTTTTAGAATCCATTCTAATTCTACATCTTTTCGTTCCAGAATTTGTTGAAAAGTAGGTTTTATTTCTACATCTGGAGTAACTCCTTTCATGGTATGATTGAATTCTATATTGGGCTGAACCAAAAACAAACCAATCGGCAATTTTAGTTTAGAATAGGGCAGTTTTTGAGTACTGTATATTCCAGCAACTGTTCCATCATTAGCGCCGCCAGTTTCTTCTCCTATAATTATTGCGCGCTTGTCGTTTTTTAATTTTGCAGAAATTACAGAAGATGCAGAAAAACTGCTTCCGTTGATGAGAACATAAATTTCCCCTTCGAAAGCATCTTTTTTAGGCTTTTTCGGGGTAAAAATGTTCTGAGATTTTAAATAATATTTATCGTTTTTATGACGAACCATCAATAAACTGGTTAATTTAGATTGTAAATATCCTATTGCAGCAATCGGTTTCAGATAATTTGGAAAGTGTGAGAAATAATCAGCATGAGTAATGGAAGTTCTATTGGCTACCTCTAAATCATTGATGAATCTGAACTTCTCTTTTGCTAAATAGCTGTATAAATTTGTGATTTCGGCAAGAGAACCACCCAAATTATCTCTGATGTCTAAGATGAGGTATTTAGATTTCGCTTTTTTTATTTCTCGAAAAGTTTCTCGGTAAAATTTTTGAGAATAAGTTCCTGAGAATGTTTTGATTTTGATGTATGCTACACTGCTGTCTTTTTCTAAAAATTTCAAATTTCTATTGAAACTCTTGGTCACGGGATTGTAGTCTTTGGTTTTCTTTTCTTCTGTAGGTTTTTTATCGGTTTTTTCCTTCTTTTTATCTTCTTTTGATTTTTTTTCTCGGGTAACTATTTTTTTGTAAAGGGTATTTTCGGATTTTAAATCTATTTTCACACTATCCATAATTCCATATTCTATAGTGAAAAAAGTAGGAAATCTTCTTGCCATCGAATATTTTTGATAGGTGGTGTTATAACCATCACTTGTGATGAGGGGTTCGTATTTTTTAAGCAGTTTTTCTATTTCTAAATAGTTAATGGCAATAATTTCTGAACCGTTTTTGATATTGGCTACTTTTTCTGGGTTGTCCTTTACATAAAGTTTGTCGTTTTCTACATAATAAGATAACCTTCCCAGAAGTCCTTTTTGTTCTTTGAGTTTTTTAATTTCCTTCTTGGTAAGTTTTTTCTCTGGCGGAACCAATCTTAAATGACCTTGTCTCACTTCAGCAACAACCGGTGCAAGTTTAAAATAAAACTCTAAAGGCTTTAATGGTTCTCGAATCGTGTTTTTAAGACTATCAAATTTATAATCTAATTTCTCTTTGGGTATATAACTATATAGAGTAGGGTGAAGTTTTTGAAGTTTTAAATAGGTGTAATCTATGTCTTGTTTTAGCTTTTCGCTTGAAATGGGTGTTTCTAGGCGTTCATTGTACTTTTTTACTGAAATACAAGAATTTAGAGTTAAAATAAAGAGGAGGAATGCAATTTTTTTCATAAATTTATTTGTTCAAAAATATGATTTTTTAAAAAGATTTTTAATAGTTATAATTTATTGAAATTTTATTTTTGATTGTCAAAATCTATAACTCGAATTTTTTTAATGAATTGAAATTATACTTCACAAGACCATTAAACTTTTAATTTTGACAAAAAATAATCAATATGAGTACATCAGAGCAAGGGAAATGTCCATTTCCACATCATGAATTACCAAAAGAAAACAACCCTCATCATGGAGGAACTAGTTCAGGAAAATGCCCTGTAATGCATGGCGCAAATACAGGCAGTGATCAATCAGTAATGAGTTGGTGGCCGAAAGCTTTAAATCTTGATATTCTTCATCAGCATGACAAAAAAACAAATCCTCTGGGAGAAGAATTCAACTATGCAGAAGAATTTAAAAAATTAGATTTAGAAGCAGTAAAAACTGATTTAAAAAATTTAATGACAGATAGCCAAGACTGGTGGCCTGCAGACTGGGGGCACTATGGCGGTTTAATGATTAGAATGGCGTGGCATTCTGCTGGTACATATAGAGTTGCAGACGGAAGAGGTGGAGCAAATACAGGAAACCAACGTTTTGCACCGCTTAATTCATGGCCGGATAATGGAAACTTAGACAAAGCGAGAAGGTTGCTTTGGCCAATCAAGAAAAAATATGGAAACAAACTTTCTTGGGCAGACCTTATGATTTTGGCGGGTAACATGGCTTATGAAACTATGGGTTTCAAAACTTTCGGTTTTGCAGGTGGTAGAGAAGATATTTGGCACCCAGAAAAAGATATTTATTGGGGAAGCGAAAAAGAATGGTTAGCGCCATCAGGTAGCGAAGGTAGCCGTTATTCTGGAGAAAGAGATTTAGAAAATCCTTTAGCAGCAGTAATGATGGGATTAATTTATGTAAATCCTGAAGGGGTAGATGGTAATCCAGATCCATTGAAAACTGCTAGAGATATGCGTATTACATTCAAGAGAATGGCAATGAATGACGAGGAGACTGTAGCACTTACAGCAGGTGGTCACACTGTAGGAAAAGCTCACGGAAACGGAGATGCATCTACATTAGGCCCAGCTCCAGAAGGGGCAGAAATAGAAAATCAAGGTTTTGGTTGGATGAATCCTAAAGGCGGTGGTGGTAATACAGTAACTTCTGGCGTTGAAGGAGCTTGGACTACTCATCCTACAAGATTTGACAATGAATATTTTGATTTACTATTAAAATATGATTGGCAATTAACCAAAAGCCCTGCTGGAGCTTGGCAATATGAACCAGTAAACATTGCTGAGGAAGATAAACCAGTAGATGCGCATAATCCTAATGTTCGTAGAAATCCTATGATGACAGATGCGGATATGGCGCTAAAAGTAGACCCTGAATACAGAAAAATTTCTGAGAAATTTCACCAAGATCCAGCGTATTTCCAAGAAGTATTTGCAAGAGCTTGGTTTAAATTAACCCACAGAGATTTAGGCCCTAAATCTAGATACCTAGGAGCAGATGTTCCTGCCGAAGATTTAATTTGGCAAGACCCAATTCCTACAGTAGACTATACACTTTCTGATGCTGAAATCGAAGAATTAAAAACTAAACTTCTTAATTCTGGATTAACCAGGACAGAACTCATCAATACAGCTTGGGATTCTGCGAGAACTTTCCGTGGTTCAGATTTCAGAGGTGGAGCAAATGGTGCTAGAATTAGACTAGAGCCTATGAAAAACTGGGAAGGAAACGAACCAGCAAGATTAGAAAAAGTCTTAAATAAACTTACAGAAATTCAGTCTACTTTAGACAAAAAAGTAAGCATTGCAGATTTAATCGTTCTAGGAGGAAGTGCAGCAGTAGAGCAAGCTGCTAAAGATGCAGGTTTTGATGTAAAAGTTCCATTTGCAGCAGGAAGAGGAGATGCTACACAAGAGCAAACAGATGTAGAATCTTTCGAAGAGCTAGAACCATTACATGACGCATACAGAAATTGGCAGAAAAAAGATTACGTAGTAACTCCAGAAGAACTGATGCTAGATAAAACACAATTGCTTGGTCTTACTGCTGCAGAAATGACTGTCTTAATTGGTGGTATGAGAGTTTTAGGAACCAATTACGGAGGAACTCAGCACGGTGTATTTACCGATAAAGTAGGAGTTTTGACTAATGATTTCTTTGTAAATCTTACAGACATGAACTTCAAATGGGAGCCAGTTGCAGAAAATCTATACAATATTGTAGATAGAAAATCTGGCGCTACTAAATTCACTGCAACAAGAGTAGATTTAGTATTTGGCTCTAATTCTATTCTGAGATCTTATGCAGAAGTATATGCGCAAGATGACAACAAAGAGAAATTTGTAAATGATTTCATCAAAGTTTGGACGAAGGTCATGAATGCAGATAGATTTGATTTGAAATAAATTTTTTTGTTTTTTATTACTATTTAAACGGGCATTAGTGCCCGTTTTTTTATTTTAGTACATTGGTAGTGATTTTTTTGTAACATTTTTACAACTTCTTTACTAACTCCATAGAAACGCTAATTAATGAAAACTTTAGAATCAGAATTTTTAGAAAAAATAGAAAGTCATAAAGGGATGATTTTCAAAGTTTCTAAAATGTACGTAGATGGTAAAGAAGATAGAGAAGATTTGTTTCAAGAAATCATTTATCAACTTTGGAAATCTTACCAAAATTTCGAAGGCAAAAGTCAGTTTTCTACATGGTTATACAGGGTAAGCATCAATACAGCACTTACTTTTCTTAATAAAGAAAAAAAGAAAACAGATAATGCTTCTTTAACTGAAAATATAGATGTACAAGACGAAAATTCTGACGAAAAAGAAACGCAATTAGAATTTTTTTATAAAGCAGTTCATGAACTCAATCCTGTAGAAAAAGCGCTGATTTTTTTATTTCTGGAAGGTCAAAGTCATAAAGAAATCGCCACCAATCTAGGGATTACAGAAGTTAACGCACGTGTAAAACTCAACCGAACCAAAGAAAAATTACAACAAATTATTAAAAATTACGGCTATGAATTTTGATAAATTAAAAGAACAATGGAATCAAGAAAGCAACGAGGTTTCATTACCCCAAAATCTAGATAAAATAAAAGAAGCACATAATCCTATTGACAGAGTGCGAAAAAACATGAAATTCGACCTTATTTCTCAGGCGGTTTTAACGGTATTAATTGGTTTTGTGCCATATATTAAAAGAAACGAATGGGATTTTCAGAGTATTTCTATTTTTGCGTTGTTTTACGTGTTGATGGTAGGTTTCATGATATATTACACCTTAAAATTTTACAGATTTTATAAACAAAGCTACAATTTGTCTTATGACAGCAGAAAAAATCTGATGTGGTTTGCTTATGAATTAAGACTTTTCATAGAACTTTACAGAGCGCTTACTTTTATCATGATGTTTTTGGGTATGGCTTTAGGATTGTATTTTGGGATGCATTTTAACACTACTGGTCAAGATATTTTCCATTTGAAAGATGCAGATTTTTTGAAATTATTCGGAGTTTTATTCTTTATGGTAGCTTTCTTGCTTGGATTGGTGGTTATTTTTATGGAATTTGTCATCAATCATTATTATGGGAAATATTACAAGAAAATTAAAAATATTCTTAACCAATTAGACGAAGAATAACATGAAAACCTACACTGCAACATCACAAAATTCTAGAAATTTTATTCTAGAAAACGAAAATCAAGAAATTTTAGGTGAATTAATCTACCCAAAATGGTATTCTACCAAAGCAGAAATTCATATCGGTTCAAAAATTTTTAAAACTGATACCAAAGGTTTTTGGACGACTTCCGTAGAAGTTACAGAATATGAAAGGGTTTTACTGAAATTTAAAATGGATTGGAAAGGAAATATCATCATGACCAGTTTACTGGATGGCGAAAAACATTTCATCATCAAGAAAGAAAAATGGTACAGTAATATTTTGGTCATGAAAGACGAAAACGAAAAAGTATATTTTCATCTGAAAAGAAATTTTAAATGGAAAGATTTTAAATTCCACTATGAAATTGCTTTAGAAAACGAATTAGATACTGTTACTTTGCTTAGCATTATTCATGTAGTTAATTACTTTAGTTCAGAAGAAGATAGTACTGCTGCTACAGCGGCAACTGTATAAAATAAAAACCTCCTGAAATTTTCAGGAGGTTTTTTATGATTTAAACTCTAAATTTTAGAATTTTATAAAGAATCTACAATTGCATTTAATGTAGCCGATGCTCTCATGGCTGAATAGGTTTTCGTAGAATCTGGTTGATAGTAACCACCGATGTCTTGTGATTTACCTTGAGCTCCAATCAATTCTTTATTAATTTTTGCTTCATTTTCTAGCATTGATTTGGCAATTGGTGCAAAAGTAGCTGCTAATTCAGCATCTGCAGTTTGATTTGCCAAAGCTTCAGCCCAATACATTGCCAAGTAGAAGTGAGAACCTCTGTTGTCTATTCCGCCTACTTTTCTTGCAGGAGATTTATCTGTTGCTAAGAATTTAGCATTTGCTTCATCAAGAGCATCAGCTAGAACTTGAGCTTTAGTATTGTTTTGAGTCTGAGAAAGGTGCTCTAAACTTGCTTGTAAAGCTAAGAATTCACCTAGAGAATCCCATCTTAAGTAACCTTCTTCTAAGAATTGTTGAATGTGTTTTGGTGCAGAACCACCAGCTCCAGTTTCAAATAAACCACCACCGTTCATTAATGGAACAATAGAAAGCATTTTAGCAGAAGTTCCAAGCTCTAAAATTGGGAACATATCTGTTAAATAATCTCTTAAAACGTTTCCAGAAACCGAAATCGTGTCTTTACCTTCTCTACCTCTTTTTAAAGTTTCAAGCATTGCGTCTTTTACATCCATAATTCTGATGTCAAGACCGGTTAAATCGTAATTTTGAAGATATTTTTCTACTTTTTTGATAATTTGTGCATCGTGAGCTCTTCCTTTGTCTAACCAGAAAATAGCTGGAGTGTTAGAAAGTCTAGCTCTGTTTACCGCTAGTTTTACCCAGTCTTGGATAGGAGCATCTTTGGTTTGGCACATTCTGAAAATATCACCCTTTTGAACATTTTGTTCTAAAAGTGTAGTTCCGTTTTCGTTTTCAATTTTTACAGTTCCTTCTCCAGAAATTTGGAAAGTTTTATCGTGAGAACCGTATTCTTCAGCTTTTTGAGCCATTAAACCTACGTTTGGAACGGTTCCAAAAGTAGTAGGGTCTATTGCACCATTTTGTTTCATTTCTTCTACAATTGCATCGTAGAAACCAGCATAAGTTCTGTCTGGGATAATGCAAACCGTATCTTCTTCTTTTCCTTCTTTGTTCCACATTTTACCGCCACCTCTTACTAAAGCTGCCATAGAAGCATCTACGATTACGTCTGAAGAAACATGGAAATTGGTAATTCCTTTATCAGAATTTACCATCGCAATTCTTGGTCCGTTTTCAATAGTTTTTTCAATATCTGCTTTTATTTCAGCTTCTTGAGCATGACCACCGATTTTTTCGAAAAGGGTAGCTAAACCAAAGTTAGGGTTAATGTCTAATTCATTGAAAGTTGCAGCATATTTCTCAAAAACATCTGCAAAATAAGTTTCAACAACCGCTCCGAAGATAATTGGGTCAGAAACCTTCATCATCGTAGCTTTGAGGTGAGCAGAAAGAAGTACGTTTTTTTCTTTCGCTTCTTTCATGGCTTCTTTTACAAAAGATTTTAGTGCAGAAATATTCATCACAGAAGAATCGATTACTTCACCAGCTTTTAGAGGTGCAAAATCTTTCAAAACTATAGATGAACCATCATTTCCGTAGAATACAATTCTGTACTTGCATTCATTTTCTAAAGTGGTAGAGTTTTCTGTACCATAGAAATCTCCATTGTTCATGTAGGCTACAGAAGTTTTAGAATCTGCATTCCAAGTACCCATTCTGTGAGGGTTTGCTTTTGCGTAATTTTTAACTGCTTTAGGCGCTCTTCTGTCTGAGTTTCCTTCTCTAAGAACAGGGTTCACAGCACTACCTAAAACTTTTGCATATTTTTTATTGATGGCAATTTCTTCTTCCGTTTTTGGTTCTGTAGGATAGTTAGGAACTGCATAGCCGTGTTTTTGTAATTCTGCAATTGCTTCTTCTAATTGTGGAACAGAAGCAGAAATATTTGGTAATTTAATGATATTAGCTTCTGGCTTAGTCGCTAATTCTCCTAATTCTGCAAGTGCATCTGCAGTTTTTTGTTCTTCGGTTAAATATTCTGGGAAATTTGCCAAAATTCTTCCAGCCAAAGAAATGTCTCTAGATTCTACATTAATTCCAGCAGTAGAAGCATATTTTTGAATGATTGGTAATAATGAGTGAGTTGCCAACATTGGCGCTTCATCTGTATACGTGTAGATGATTGTTGAATTGTTAGACATTATATTTCTGAGTTTTTAATTATTTGAAATTAAGAAGTTAGCAAATTTAGTGATTTTATAGAAATTATGAAACACATGTATTTATAATTCCTTTTATTTATTATAGCTAAAAACTATATCTTTGACAAAGTATAAAAAATAAAAAAATGGCAAATATTACATTACAAGGAAACGAAATTCACACTTCAGGAAATTTACCAGAACTAGGGTCTGTAGCAAAAAATTTTACATTGGTTGCAGAAGATTTATCAGAAAAAACATTATCTGATTTTGCTGGTAAAAAAGTAGTACTTAATATTTTCCCGAGTATAGATACAGGAGTTTGCGCTGCTTCTGCTAGAAAATTTAACGAAGAAGCATCTGCTTTAGAAAATACACTTGTTGTAAATGTTTCTAAAGATTTACCATTCGCTTTAGGAAGATTTTGTGCTTCAGAAGGGCTTAAGAATGTAATGAATCTTTCAGATTACAGAGGAAACTTCGGCGAAACTTATGGATTAACAATAGCTGACTCTCCGCTTAAAGGTTTGTTAAGTAGAGCAGTAGTGGTTTTAGACGAAAACGGAACTGTAAAATATACAGAGCAGGTTCCAGAAATTGCTCAAGAGCCTAATTATGCAGCAGCTTTAGAAGCTGTAAAATAAATTTAAATTTTTTGTGTAAGCGCACTTTTTAGTGCGCTTTTTTTTATCTTTGGTTTAGACTAAAACCAAAGAATATGAAAAAAATCCTTTTGTTTATAGCTATGACTTCGCTTTTTTCGTGTAAACAAAGTGAAGAAAAAATGGTTTCAATAAAAGAAACTTCATCGGAAAACGAAAAAATAGTAAAACAACTTTTCGTGCATTTTAATAACCACGATTGGGAAAAAATGGCAGATTTGTACACAGAAAATCCTGAATTTAAGGAACCAACATCTGGAATGAAGCCTCATGTAAAATCTAGAAACCAGATTGTGAAAGAATATACAGAATTGCAAAAGCAAATACCTGATGTAAATGATTCTTTGATAGCGGTTTATCCCTCCGGGAAAGATAAGGTGATTGTAGAGTTTATAGCTTCTGGAACTTTACCGGATAAATCTAAGTATCAATTGCCAATCTGTACTATTTTTACCATAGAAAACGGAAAAATCACAAAAGATTACACTTATTTTGATAATTCTCAGAACTAGAAAGAACCAAGTAAAAAGTTTTTTTTACATCAATCATCCATCATCCAACATTTAAAAAATGGAACCACTTATTGTAAATGTCACTATCAATGCCCCAATTGAAAAGGTCTGGGCGTTTTTTATCGAAACTGAGCATATTGTAAATTGGAATTTTGCACACGAAAGTTGGCACTGTCCGAAAGCTGAAAACAACTTAGAAATTGGCGGCGAATTTTTCTATACCATGGCTGCTAAAGACAAGTCTGCAAGTTTTGTCTTTCATGGAACATATACAGAGATCATTCCGCTTCAGAAAATTGAATATCATATAGAAGACGGCAGAAAAGTAGAAGTTTTTTTTAATAAAATAGATGAAAATACTACTGAAGTTTTCGAACGTTTCGAGCCAGAAATGATTAATGCTTTGGAAATGCAAGAGCAAGGATGGCAAAGCATTCTCAATCAATTTAAAAATTATACAGAAGGAAACTCTTAGCGGTTTCCTTTTTCAAAAAAACTTATTTTTCTATTTTTGCTCCTCAATAATTAATCCATTGAAAGACTACTACTATTTTCTAGGAATAAAACCGAATGCTTCTTCTGAAGACATTAAAAAAGCGTATCGTAAACTTTCGCTGAAATATCACCCTGATAAAAACGAAAATGATGAGTTTTTTACAGAGCGTTTCAGAGAAATAAAAGAAGCTTATGAAACTTTGATTGATGAAGGATCTAGAAAAGTTTATGATCAGCGATTTGGGAGTTTCCAAAGAAGTCAAAAATCAATGCTTCCGCCAAAAATTAAAAACTTTCACGCAGATAAGATTAGAGCGCAAAAAGGAGACGAAATTACTATTCATTGGCAAACCTATGATGCAGATTTGGTGAAAATCACGCCATTTGGTTTAGAAAAGTCTCAAGGTGATCGAAAATTTAGAATCAAAGAATTTGATAAAGAAGGTAAGTTTCAGATTATTCTTCATGCTACCAATACATTATTACACAAAACAGTAGTTCAAGGAATTACCATTACCGAAGTTTCTGGGGAAATAAAAGCTAATACAAATGAAGATATTCCCATGCGAAATTCGACTCCCACCCCTCAGAAAAGGGAAGAAGTTAATACCCGTTTTTATTATAAGTTGTTGGCTATTATTCTTTTAGCAATAGCTTTATACTTGGTTTTTCGCCAATAGTTTTTATAGAAAAATAGAATTTTACTATTCATAAAAAATTCCTTATTTTTACGAAACTTACAAAAAGTAAAAATAATACCTAAAATTTTTATGAACACACAGCAATTTGTGAACCGTCACATCAACTTCAATGAAGCTGATAAGAACGCTATGTTACAAAAAATTGGCGTTTCTTCTGTAGAAGAATTAATTTCTCAAACTATTCCAGATGCAATCAGATTAGAAAATGAATTAGATATTTCTGCTCCTTTATCTGAGTATGAAATGCTTCAGCATTCTAAAGAATTGGCAGCTAGAAATCTAGATTATGATACCTACATTGGGTTTGGTTATCATAACAGTATTTTGCCAAGTGTAATCCAAAGAAATATACTAGAAAATCCTAGTTGGTACACCGCTTACACACCTTATCAAGCAGAAATTGCACAAGGTAGATTAGAAGCGTTACTTAATTATCAAACATTAATTACCAATCTTACTGGTTTTCATTTAGCAAATGCTTCTCTATTAGATGAAGGAACTGCTGCTTCTGAAGCCATGAGCATGTTCTTTTCGAACAGAACTAAGGACCAGAAAAAAGCAGAAGCCAATAAGTTTTTTGTTTCTGATTTGGTTTTACCTCAAACTATTGCCGTTCTTAGAACCAAAGCTGATGGCTTAGGAATAGAAATCGTGGTAGGTAATCATGAAAATTTTGAGCTTAATGCAGAATTTTTCGGAGCTATTTTACAATATCCAGGTAAAAACGGAATTGTGATTGATTATACTGAGTTAATTTCAAATTATAAGGCATTAAATCTTCAAGTAGTAGTTGCTTGTGATCCACTTGCTCTAGTGAAATTAAAATCACCGGCAGAAATGGGTGCTGATTGTGCAGTAGGAACTACACAGAGATTCGGTATTCCATTGGGTTATGGTGGTCCTCACGCAGCATTCTTTGCTTGTAAGGAAGATTATAAGCGTGATATCCCAGGTAGAATTATTGGGGTAACTCAAGATGCTTACGGAAAACGTGCTTTGAGAATGGCTTTGCAGACAAGAGAGCAGCACATTAAACGTGAAAAGGCGACTTCTAATATTTGTACAGCTCAAGTTTTATTGGCGGTAATGGCTTCTATGTATGCTGTGTATCACGGTAAAGCTGGTTTAGAATATATTGCAGATCAAATTCATTATAAAACCAATGCTCTAAGAGATGCGCTTTCGGTTTTAGGGTATGATACTATAAAAGAGCCTGTTTTTGATACCGTAAAAATCAGCATGTCTGAAGAAGAAAAAGATAAGTTAAAGAGATTAATGCTTGATCATAAAATCAATTTAAATTATTATACTGAAGGTTTTGTAAGTATTTCTATCAATGAAACTACAACTACCGAAAAAATTGATAAAGTAGTGGCAGCTTTTGCACAATTTAAGCAAAAACAAGGTTTCAAATTAGAACCAAAAGCCGTTTCTACACTTCCAGAAAATTTATTGAGAAAAGACGAAATCTTAAAAGAAGAAGTTTTCAATAAATATCATACAGAGACAGAACTGATGCGTTACATTAAGCGTCTCGAAAGAAAAGATTTATCATTAACGCATTCTATGATTTCTTTAGGTTCTTGTACCATGAAACTGAATGCAGCTACAGAAATGATTCCACTTTCTTGGGAACATTGGGGAGCGATCCATCCGTTTGTGCCTATTAATCAAGCTGATGGTTATCAGAAATTAATCAAAACTTTAGAAAAAGATTTAGCTACGATTACAGGTTTTGCTGCAACTTCACTTCAGCCAAATTCTGGAGCTCAAGGCGAATATTCTGGTTTGATGGTAATTAGAGCGTATCAAAAATCTATCGGTCAAGGTCATAGAAATATTTGTTTAATTCCTCAATCTGCTCACGGAACCAATCCTGCTTCTGCGGTGATTGCTGGTCTTAAAGTGGTTGTGGTGAAAAATCTAGAAGACGGACAAATAGATTTCGAAGATTTAAAAGCTAAAGTGGAAGAGCATAAAGATAATTTATCTGCTTTCATGATTACTTATCCATCTACTTATGGTTTCTTTGATGATAACGTAAAAGAAATTACAGACTTAATCCATGAAAATGGTGGTCAAGTTTATATGGATGGTGCAAATATGAATGCTCAAGTTGGCTTCACTTCACCAGGTAATATCGGTGCAGATGTTTGTCACTTAAATCTTCATAAGACTTTTGCAATTCCTCACGGTGGAGGTGGACCAGGAGTTGGGCCAATTTGTGTAGCAAAACATTTAGTACCTTTCTTGCCTCAAAATCCTAATATTCCAACAGGTGGAAGCCAGGGAATAGACGCTATTTCTTCTGCGCCTTATGGTTCTGCATTAGTTCTTAATATTTCTTATGCTTATATTAAAATGTTAGGAGCGGTTGGTTTGAGAAACTCTACAGAATTTGCCATTATCAACGCAAATTATTTAAAAGAAGTTTTGGGAGAGCATTTCCCAATTTTATATGCAAATAAAAAAGGAAGAGTAGCTCACGAATGTATTGTAGATTTCCGCCAGTTTAAACCTTTAGGAATTGAGGTGGCAGATGTTGCCAAACGTTTGATGGATTATGGTTTCCATGCTCCTACGGTTTCGTTCCCTGTTGCTGGCACGTTAATGATTGAGCCTACAGAATCAGAATCTAAAGCAGAATTAGACAGATTTGCTGAAGCTTTAATTTCTATCAAAGCAGAAATTGAAGAAATTGCTGAAGGAAAAGCAGATGCTCATAATAATGTATTGAAAAATGCTCCGCATACAGAACAAGTGGTGATTTCAGATGCTTGGGATAAACCATATTCTCGTGAAAAAGCAGCTTATCCGCTAGAATGGGTTAGAGATCACAAGTTCTTTGCTACAGTTTCTAGAGTAGATGAAGCTTTCGGAGATAGAAATTTGGTTTGTACTTGTGAGCCAATAGAAAGTTACATGTAATGTAAGCAGATATTTTATAGATATTTTAAATCGCTAAATTCATTTTTAGCGATTTTTTTTGTTTGTAGTATGTCTTGTTTTGTAAAACCTTCATAATTAATGGTTTATGTTAAAGTGCTAAAGTTAAAACAAATAAAAACTGCCAAATAAGATTATTTTAGCAATAAATTATCTTTTAAATATTTAAAAATAAAGATAAAAAATCTTTTATTTGAACTTTATTTGTATATTTGCACTCTAAAACTATTTATTTAAATGGAATTTATCATTAGAAAAACAACCGCTGATGATTTTTGTTTTGCAGACGAGATTGTAAAAGAAATGGAAGAGTCTGCCAAAATTAGAGGAACAGGTATCGCCAAAAGATCTCCAGAATATATTAAGGAGAAGATGGAAAAAGGCGATGCGGTTATCGCAATCACACACAATGGAATTTGGGCAGGATTCTGCTATATCGAAACATGGACCAATGGTGACTATGCTTCTAATTCGGGATTGATTGTTTCGCCAAGGTATAGAAATATCGGTTTAGCAAGTAGAATAAAAGAATCTGTGTTTAATGTGACCAGAGAAAAATATCCAAACGCTAAATTATTTGGGATTACCACAGGTTTGGCGGTAATGAAAATTAATTCAAGATTGGGTTATCATCCAGTTCCTTTTTCGGAACTTACTCAAGATGATCAGTTTTGGGATGGTTGCCAAAGTTGTGTCAATTATTCTATTTTACAAAGCAAAGGCAGAAAAAATTGTCTCTGCACAGGAATGTTATTCGTTCCACCCAAAGAAAAAAATAAAAGAGATTTAAGTTACTATATGCAAAATTATTAATAGATATGAAAAAAGTTGTTTTAGCATTTAGCGGAGGTTTAGATACATCTTTTTGCGCAGTTTATTTGCAGCAAGATTTAGGCTACGAAGTTCATGCAGTTACGGTAAATACAGGTGGTTTTAATGAAGAGGAGGTCAAAAAATTAGAGCAGAAAGCAATTTTGCTAGGTGCTAAAACTTTTACATGTCTAGATGTTGTGAAAGAATATTATGATTCTTGCATTCAGTATCTGGTCTTCGGAAATGTTTTAAAAAATAATACCTATCCACTTTCTGTAAGTGCAGAACGTACCATTCAGGCAAAATCTTTGGCAGAATATGCGCTTAAAATCGGTGCAACAGCAATCGCTCACGGAAGTACAGGCGCTGGAAACGACCAAGTTCGTTTTGATGGAATTTTTAATATCGTTTGTCCGCAGATGGAAATCATCACACCGATTCGTGATTTGAAACTTTCTCGCGAGGCGGAAATAGAGTATTTAACGAACAAAGGATTTTCAGGAGATTATACCAAATCAGTATATTCTATTAATCAAGGACTTTGGGGAACTTCGGTTGGTGGAAAAGAAACGCTTACTTCTCATAGCAATTTGCCAGAAGAAGCCTATCCTTCTCAATTAAAGAAGCAAAATCCAGAACAATTGACTTTGGAGTTTGAAAAAGGACATTTAATTAAAATCAATGACCAAAAATTTTCTCATCCTTCAGAAGCGATTGTAAAACTCAACGAAATTGCTTCAGAATTTGCCATTGGTAGAGATACTCACGTAGGCGATACGATTATTGGGATTAAAGGTAGAGTAGGTTTCGAAGCAGCTGGTGCTATTTTGACTTTAAAGGCTCACCATTTGCTAGAAAAACACGTACTTTCTAAATACCAATTGATGATTAAATCTCAAATGGCAGATTGGTACGGAACTTGGCTTCACGAAGCACTTTTCTTAGATCCTGTGATGAGAGATATTGAAAAATTAATGGAAAATTCTCAGCAAAAAGTTACAGGTAAAGTATTTATTACGCTTCTTCCTTATCGTTTTGAACTAAACGGAATAGAATCTAAATATGATTTAATGACTTCTAAATTCGGAAGTTATGGTGAAATGAATAAATCTTGGAGCGGTGAAGACGTGAAAGGTTTCTCTAAAATTTATACCAATTATTTGTCAATTTATCATCAAGTAAACGCTGAAAATAATGATTAAAGCAGGAATTATTGGTGGAACAGGTTACACAGGTGGCGAACTGATTCGTTTGTTGCTCAATCACCCAAATGTAGAACTTTCGTTTGTGACGAGTTACTCTAACGTGGGTAAAAAAGTAACCGATTTGCACCAAGATTTAATTGGAGAAATTGATTTAGAATTTATTGATAATTCTACCGATGCAGATGTTCTTTTTCTGGCTTTACCGCATAAAGAAAGTAAAATTTGGCTCGAAAATAATAACGTTGGGAACGCAGTTGTCATAGATTTAGGAAACGATTTCAGAATTGGAGAAACGTATCAAGGAAATTCTTTTGTTTATGGACTTCCAGAATTGAATTTAGATAAAATTAAAGGAGCAAAACTCATTGCCAATCCTGGTTGTTTTGCTACGGCTATTCAATTAGGAATTATCCCGATTCTTCAAAATGAAGAGGTTTCAGAAATTTACACTACTGGAATTACAGGAGCGACTGGTGCTGGAAAATCACTTTCTGAGACCACGCATTTCAGTTGGAGACAAAATAATATTTCGGCGTATAAGACTTTAATGCATCAGCATTTAGGCGAGATAAATTTTCAATTAAAAGAGTTGAGCAAAGTGCCGTTTTCGGTACAATTTGTTCCATGGAGAGGAGATTTTGCAAGAGGAATTTTTGTGAGCTCTACGTTTAAAACTTCACTTTCTTTAGAAGAATTATTTGAACTCTATGAAAATTTCTACGAAGGGCAAATTTTCACCACGGTTTCAAGAAAAGAAATCAATCTGAAACAAGTAGTCAATACCAATAGGTGTTTGATTAATATTGAAAAAAATGGAGATTTTGCAGTGGTACATTCTGCAATTGATAATCTCTTGAAAGGTGCTTCAGGACAAGCTATTCATAACATGAATATATCATTCGGGTTTCCCGAAAACGCAGGTTTGAAACTCAAATCTATCGCTTTTTAGTAATAAAAAGTAAAAATGAAAGGTACTTTGTCAAAGTTTTTGCAAAGCAAATTAATCTTTGACAAAGTTTTTTTAAAAGAAAAATATTAAAATAAATGACATAAGATTCGGAGGCGTTAAAAAATTCTGAAAATAATTCGTCAAAAAATCTCTGCTGTTTGAGAAAGCGATGGGAATGTTGAGGCTCAAGTTTCAGAGATTTTAGAATTAGTTTTAGAATTTTAGCCGAGAATCTGAGTCTTGAATTTTTGGTTCTTTTGTTTCAAGACAAAAGAACTTAACCAAAAGAAATAATTAAATGAAACTTTTTGATGTATATCCTTTAATAGACGTAACTCCTGCAAAAGCAGAAGGAAGCTATTTTTGGGACGAAAACGGAACAGAATATCTGGATTTATATGGTGGTCACGCTGTGATTTCCATAGGACATTCTCATCCAACTTATGTAAAATATATTACAGAACAACTCCATAATATCGGTTTTTATTCTAATTATGTGAAAATTCCGATTCAAAATCAAGTAGCTGAACAACTGACCAAGTTGTCTGGTTATGACGATTATACACTTTTTCTTTGCAATTCTGGTGCTGAAGCCAATGAAAATGCCATAAAATTGGCTTCTTTCCACACCGGAAAAAAGAAAATTATTTATTTTTCTGGAGCTTTCCACGGAAGAACTGCGGCTGCTGTAGCTTGTACAGACAATCCGAAAATTGTAGCGCCAGTAAATCAATCTGAGAATTTTGTAAAACTTCCATTCAATGATTTGGAAGCTTTAGAAAATGAATTCAAAACCAATTCAGATATTGCTGGAGTGATTGTAGAAGGAATTCAAGGAGTTGGCGGTGTTCAGATTCCTACCACAGCATTTTTACAGAAAATTCAACAATTATGTAATGAGAATAATGCAGTTTTCATCGCAGACGAAATTCAATCTGGCTTTGGAAGAAGTGGTAAATTTTTCGCTCATCAACACGCTGGTGTAACTCCTGATATTATTTCGATGGCAAAAGGAATGGGCAATGGTTTTCCAGTTGCAGGAATTTTAATTTCACCTAAATTCAAAGCTTCGTACGGTTTACTCGGAACAACTTTTGGAGGGAATTTCTTGGCTTGTGCTGCTACAAAAGCGGTTTTAGATGTTATTGAAAAAGAAAATCTATTGCAAAACGCTCAAAAAGTGGGAGATTACTTGGTTTCTTTGCTACAAAATCAAAAAAATATCAAAGAAATTCGTTATCAAGGTTTAATGATTGGGATTGATTTGGCTTTTCCTTGCAACGAAGTAAGAAATAGATTAGTTAAAGAACACAAAATGTTGACAGGTAATGCATCTACACCAAATACTTTGAGAGTTTTACCTGCTTTAAATGTGAAAAAGGAAGATGTGAAAAAATTCGCAGATGCTTTAATTCAAATTTTAAACGAATATTAAAAAATGAAACAGTTTCTATCTATAAATGACGTAGAAAATCTTGATGATCTAATTCAAGATGCTTTAGAATACAAGAAAAATCCTTTGAAGGACGAGAATTTGGCTAAAGGTAAAACTTTGGGCTTAATTTTTATGAATTCTAGCCTCAGAACAAGGATGAGCACTCAAAAAGCGGCTGAAAATTTAGGTTTTAAAGTGATGACTTTCAATGCTGGACAAGATTTCTGGGCTTGGGAAACTGAAGATGGAGCAGTGATGAATGGCACTACTGTAGAGCATATTAAAGATGCAGCTACGGTAATTGGACAGTATTGCGATGTGGTTGCGATTCGTTGTTTTGCAGATTTAAAAAATAAAAAATCTGATACGGAAGAAAAGATTTTAACGCTTTTCCAAAAGTATCTCAATAAACCATTGATTTCTATGGAAGCTGCTACCAGACATCCTTTGCAGAGTTTGGCGGATACTATTACCATAAAAGAACAGTGGAAAGAAGCCAGAAAACCGAAAGTTGTTTTAACGTGGGGTCCACACATTAAGCCAATTCCACACGCTGTTGCCAATTCTTTTGCAGAATGGATGAATGCACAAGATGTAGATTTTGTGATTACACATCCTGAAGGTTTAGATTTAGACCCAGCTTTTGTTGGCGATGCTCAAGTGACTAATAATCAAGAAGAAGCATTAAAAGATGCTGATTTTGTGTATATTAAAAACTGGAGTTCATTTAATGATTACGGAAAAGTAGTAGAAGGTTATGATGATTGGATGCTGACTGAAGAAAAAATGAAAATCACCAATAACGGAAGACCAATGCATTGTTTACCAGTTCGTAGAAATGTTGAGGTTAGCGATGAGGTTTTGGATTCTGAACAGTCATTGATTTTTGAACAATCATACAACAGATTGTTTGCTGCACAAGCAGTCTTGAAAAACATACTTTAAAAATTTAAGTACTCAACCACAAAAAAGTTATTGATGAAACAAGAACTATACATCATCAAAATTGGTGGAAATGTAATAGATCATCCCGAAAAGTTAGATGCTTTCTTGAAGGATTTTTCTGAAATTCAAAAACCTAAAATTTTGGTTCACGGTGGTGGAAAATTGGCAACCAAATTAGCTGAAAAACTAGAAATTCCACAAGAGTTTTTTGAAGGTAGAAGAATTACCAATCAGGAGACCAGAGATGTTGCAGTGATGGTTTATGCAGGTTTGATCAATAAAAATATTGTGGCTACTTTACAGAAAAATGGTTTGAACTCCATCGGTTTTTCAGGTGCAGATGCTAATCTTATTCCGGCGCACAAAAGACCTGTGAAAAAAGTAGATTTTGGTTGGGTAGGAGATGTGGAAACAGAAAAAATCAATGCTTCATTTTTAGAAAAAGTAATATCTGAAAATATTTGTCCGGTTTTTTGTGCCATTACACACGATGGAAACGGTAATTTACTCAATACCAATGCAGATACCATTGCATCGAGTTTAGCAGTGGCTTTATCAGCACATTTTGAAGTAAATTTGGCGTATTGTTTTGAGAAAAATGGAGTTTTAGAGAATGTAGAAGATGAAAATTCAGTCATTGCTAAAATAACACCAGAAACCTATATTCAACTCAAGGAAAAAAATATTGTGAATGACGGAATGATTCCGAAGATCGATAATGCTTTTGCAGCTATAGAAAAAGGAGTAAAATCTGTATTCATTGTAAAAGAAACTTTTTTGAAGAAACTAATTAACGAAAACGACAGAACGAGTGGAACAGAAATCACCCAATAATTTTTTAGAACTTGGCGATAATGCTGTAGAATTGCTCAAAAAGCTAATCTCTATACCTTCTTTCAGTAAAGAAGAAGATAAAACGGCTGATTTAATTGAGGAATATCTTCAGGGAAAAGGGGTGAAAACTCATCGTCAACAAAACAATGTTTGGGTTTTCAACCAAAATTTTTCCCCTGAAAAACCTACCATTCTGCTCAATTCTCATCACGATACGGTAAGACCCAATTCTGGTTATACTTTAGATCCTTTTACACCGATTGTAAAAGATGGTAAACTGTATGGTTTAGGCAGTAATGATGCTGGTGGAGCTTTGGTTTCTTTAATGGCGGCTTTTCTTTATTTTTATTCGGCAGATGATTTAAAATACAATATCGTTTACGCAGCAACTGCAGAAGAAGAAAATTCTGGTTTAGATGGAGTTGAATCGGTGCTGCCACATTTTGGGAATTTAGAATTTGCGATTGTGGGCGAGCCTACAGAAATGCAGATGGCGATTGCTGAAAAAGGTTTAATGGTGGTAGATTGCGAGGTTTCGGGAACTTCTTCTCACGCAGCGCATCCTAATGATGATAACGCCATTTACAACGCAATTAAGGATATAGAATGGATTAAAAATTATCAGTTTCCGAAAAAATCTGATGCTTTAGGCGATGTGAAAATGACGGTAAGCGTCATCAATGCTGGGAAATTGCACAATATGGTGCCCAACACTTGCAGTTTTACCATAGATGTAAGGACTACAGATCAATACACCAACCGTGAAGTTTTAGAAATTATTCAACAAAATATAAAAAGTAAAGCAGTAGCAAGAGGATTTAGATTGAATTCCTCTTCTATTTCTGTGGAGCATCCTATTGTGAAAGCAGGTTTAGAATTGGGCAGGACTACTTATGGTTCGCCTACCACTTCAGATCAAGCTGTAATTCCTTACCCATCACTTAAAATGGGGCCGGGTTTGTCGGCGCGTTCGCACAGCAGTGACGAGTTTATTTATGTAGATGAAATTTATGAAGGCATAAAAATTTACATTCAATTATTATCAAAAATTGTATTTTAAAATGAGTAAAAAACTTTGGCAAAAAAATAATTTATCTGAAAATCAGCATGCTGCTTTGGTGGAAAAATTTACCATTGGTAGAGATGCTGAATTTGATTTGCAACTCGCAAAATACGATGTTTTGGGAAACAAGGCGCATGTGAAAATGCTTGCAACTATTGGTCTGATTGAAGAATCTGAATTGCCAAAAATTTTAGAAGAATTAGATAATATTGCACTTAAAATAGAAGAAGGAAGCTTTGTCATCGAAGAAGGAATAGAAGATGTGCATTCTCAGATAGAATTTCAATTGACAAAGAAATTGGGTGATATTGGCAAGAAAATTCACTCTGCACGTTCTAGAAATGACCAAGTTTTAGTAGACATCAAGCTTTTCCTCAAAAATGAAATTCTAGAAATTAAAGATTTGGTGAAAAATCTTTTCCAGACTTTACAAAAGTTAAGCAACCTGCATCAAGATAAACTCATTCCCGGTTATACACATTTTCAAATTGCGATGCCTTCCTCTTTTGGACTATGGTTTGGTGCTTATGCAGAAGCATTGATAGATGATTTAGAAATGCTTTTGGCTGCGTACAAAATCACCAATAAAAATCCTTTAGGTTCTGGCGCAGGTTATGGTTCTTCGTTCCCGATTAATCGTACTTTAACTACAGAATTACTGGAATTTGAGACGCTAAATTACAACGTAGTTTATGCACAAATGACACGCGGAAAGTCTGAAAAAACTTTGGCAACTGCTATTGCTGCTATTGCACATACTTTGAGCAAATTAGCCTATGATGTCTGTTTATATATGAATCAAAATTTTGGATTTATCACGTTTCCAGATACTTTTACTACGGGAAGCAGCATTATGCCACATAAAAAAAACCCAGATATTTTCGAGTTAATTCGAGGTAAATGTAATATTCTTCAAGGCGTTCCTACGGAATTAACATTGTTGACCAATAATTTACCTTCTGGTTATCACCGAGAAATGCAACTGACCAAAGAAGTGCTTTTTCCTGCAATTAATACCATTAAAGATTGTCTTTACATTTCAGAATATACCTTGAATCACATTCAAGTAAAAGATAATATTTTGGAGGACGAAAAGTATCAATACCTTTTCAGTGTGGAGAATGTAAATGATTTGGTTTTGAATGGAGTTTCATTCCGTGATGCTTATGTACAAGTTGGTCAAAGTATTGAAAATCAAAATTTTGAACCTAATAAAAACTTAAAGCACACGCACGAAGGAAGCATCGGGAATCTTTGCAACGAAGAAATTAGAGAAGAATTCTCAAAAGTTTTTGAGAAATTTAAATAGGATGGAGTGGAATAATTGAATTTAAAAAAAGCTTTAAACTGTATAGGTTTAAAGCTTATTTTTTTTTAGACGAATTTTTCTCATTTTCCATATCCAGTTGATGTTCTTTTTCTAAGAGTTTATAAGTGTTTTCTCTTTTGATTTCGTTCAGAACAATGCTACTGTGATATTGATAAATATTAGGGGTATTGGCTAATACGTTGGTAATAAAGTTGTTATAAGTGTCGATGTTGTTGGTAGCAATTTTCAGCATATAATCATAAGTTCCAGACAAACTGAGCACTTCTTGTACTTCATCATATTTTCTAATTTCCTTCTCAAACTCATCAAGGGATTGCTTCGATTGATTTCTAATCGTCACGTTACAGTAAGCCACTAAATCAATGCCTATTTTCTTACGATTGAGAATAGCAGCATATTTTTCTATAAAACCATTTTTTTCTAAATACTTAATTCTGTCGTAAGTTGGAGTAAAAGATAAGCCAATTTTCTCGCCGATTTCTTTTACCGAATAGTTAGAATTTCTTTGAAGCAAATCTAATATTTGTAAATCTTTTTGATCTAAATTTTGACTCATTAGCTTTATTTATAGTGGTTCAGAAACAAATATACACTAAATTTTTTAATTTTTTTAACAGAATTCTTCATCATTGAAGTAAAACTTTAGCTTAAAAATATTTTCAGAATTTTTATTTTATTCTTTCTTCACATTATGTAAAATATTTTCTAATAAGTCTATTTGAGTTTTCTGAATTTCGAGTAAATCTTGTTGATAATGAATGATTAAATGGTCTATTTTTTCGTGTAATTCTCTAATTTCTAATTCACTTTTTAGATTGATTTTGTAATCTTTTTTGGAGCGTTCTCTATCTTTTTCTTCTTGTCGGTTTTGGCTCATCATAATCACAGGAGCCTGAATTGCCGCAATACAAGACAAAATTAAGTTCAATAAAATGAAAGGGAAAGGATCAAAACCATGATTAGAAAGCCAAAAAACATTCAATAAAATCCAAGCAACTAAAAAGGTCATGAAAAAGATGATGAAGCCCCAACTTCCACCGAATTCTGCTACTTTATCTGCCAATTTTTGACCGAAAGTAATTTCTTGTTCATCTTCTTCCACTTCTGTAGAAATCATGGTGTTTTTAGAAACAGATTGAATCACTTGTCTTTCTACTTCTGTTAGGTTTCCTAATTTTTTATTGAGAAATTCAGAAATATATTTTTCTCGGTATTCATTCATTTCTTCAATACTCAAAAAACAACTTTTAGAAAAATTAGGATGTGTTTTATTGATAAAATGAAGCAGGGATTGTCTGAGATTTTTAGCGGAAACCCTTTCGTTTTCGGGAAATTCTTTCCCAGATAAATCACTTCTGAAAGTACTCATATTGATTAAATTTTATGAAGTTTTTACTGTGCTTAAACACCAAAATAGAGATTGGTTTTTTTAGAAATCTTCCATTTTCCATTGATAAATTCTGCACTAATGTTTCCTGAACCTTTTTGATCAGCATAATCTAAATCATAAGTATTAGAATAGAATTTATTTTCAGAAATTTTGCTGTATTTTACACTGAAAAAATGGTCTAAAACATCTTCTTTAATAGGAATTTGTTCTTCGGTGTTATAAAAAAGAAATTTTCTGTTTTTGGGATTGATTTGATTGAAATAATCACAGTCGGTCAAAACTTCTGTGAAACTGTAATGCGTTTTTGGTGAAGTTTCATCTACTATTGCTTCGTACATTGCAGAGAATTTAGAAGAAACAGATGCGTATCGAGGATTAGCATCTTCGAAATCATTAAGTCCATCATCATCGCTATCGTTTTTGGCAGGATTTAAACCAATGAATTGTTCAAATAAGTCATTGTAACCATCTTTGTCACTATCTTTTTTAATTTCAGCAAGTGGAATAGAAAATTCTACATCATCTTTTATCACTTCATATTTTGGCAAAACAGGAAAAGATGAAAGTCGGGTAACTTTTACGATGCTTCCGCTTAAATGAATTGCATTCTTACTTAAAAATGTGAAATTAGGTGCATTAAAATCATAATTCACAAAAGCATTCTGTGTAAGCCCAAGAAAGTAAGGTTTCGCTTTTTGATTTCCAGATTTTTCAATGAGCCAAAGTCCGTATTTATTTTTGGCGAGAGCAAACTGATTTTGTTTAGAAAGATATTGAAATTCAGGTAAATCGCTTATAAAATCTTTAAAAATAGTTTGATATTCTGGAGAATCAATGAATTGTTTTTCTTTTTCTGTTTCTTTATTGAAAAAATCTAAATTTCCTTCAAAATTACTTTTGTTTTCAACGGTTTTATATTGAATATGTTTCGGGAAATTCTGTAAAATATCTTCTTTTGTAGGCTCTGTGTATTGCTTTTTGGGCTTTTCTTTGCCCACTTTTACAATCTGAAAACAATTTTCTTCAATAGATTTTTGATTGAAAGTTTCTGGTTTTTTGTCGCAAGAAAAAAGCGCAACCAAGAATAAAAAATTTAAAAATTTCATAGCTAAATTTTTAGATATTAAATTTAAGACTTATTTTTGAATTAGATTATGATTCTAAACACAATTTTTACCAATCAGAGAACTGGAAATCACATTCAGAACATTGTTTCACGTACAGATTTCCAGAGAGATTTTGACCGAATTATCTTTTCTTCGGCATTCAGAAGATTACAAAATAAAACTCAGGTTTTCCCGCTTCCAGGAAGTGTTTTCGTGCACAATCGTCTCACGCATTCGCTAGAAGTTTCTTCTGTGGGAAGAAGTTTGGGGAGTCTTGCTGGTAAATTTATCGTTCAAAATTTTGAAAACGAACTCACCGAAGATTCTAAAAATTTCTATCTCTATAATCTCAATAATGTGATTGCAGCGGCTTGTCTTTGTCATGACATTGGTAATCCTGCATTCGGACATTCTGGTGAAGATGCAATTGCTAGTTTTTTTGAAAAGAATGAATCAGAATTAAAGCCAAAATTTACTGAAAAAGAATGGGCAGATTTGGTGAATTTCGAAGGAAATACCAATGCCATCAGAATTCTTACGCACAAACAAACGGGTAAAGACGAAGGCGGAACTCAGCTAACATATACTACTTTAGCAAGTATCGCCAAATATCCTTGCGAAGCGATTGCTAAGAAAAAAGGTCACGTTAATCGCAAGAAATTTGGGTTTTTCCAAAGTGAAAAACAGACTTTTCTAAATATTGCGAATGCTACCAAAATGATGGTGGAAAGCGAAGAACCTACAGTTTTTAAACGTCATCCTTTCGTCTGGTTGGTAGAAGCTGCAGACGATATTTGTTATAACATTATCGACATGGAAGATGCACACAGATTAGGAATTATTTCTACTTCTGACTGCGAAAATCTTTTCATGGATTTGATAAAGTCTGTCAACGAAAAAGACGCCAAAAGAAGTGCAGAGAAATTGCTTTTATTTTCGAATAAAAACGAAAGAATTTCTTATTTGAGAGCCAAAGTGATTAATGCACTCATCAATAAATTTACAGAATTATATCAACTACATTTTTCTGAAATTATAGACGGAACTTTAAATAAAGCTTTGCTAGATATTTTTAAATCTGAGAGTATATCTTTTCAAGAAGTGGAACGTTTTTCTATCGAAAAAATATATGGTCACAGAAGTGTGGTAGAAATAGAAAACGCTGGTTATAACGTAATGTATGAGCTTTTGAACCATTTTATTCCGCCAATTATTAAAGAAAAATCAGAGCGTAAAGGTTTTGAGAAAAAAGCATTACAATTGATTCCTTCACAATTTATCTATGAAGATGGAACGGTTTATGAGAAAGTTCTCGGAGTTCTAGATTTCGTTTCTGGAATGACGGACAATTTCGCAACAGATTTGTATAGAAAAATTAAAGGAATAGATATAGGAATGACGATGTAATTTTGCAAGAGCCAATTAAAAAGAGCCTTAAAATAAGTGTTAATAATGAATTCTCCTAGTTTTACAAATTAGCGATTTCATGACTTTACCACTTTAAGGCTTCACGACTTCACGAGTTTATAAAAATTTCGTAACTTTAAAGAACATTTCAAGACTTATTAGAAAATTTTTAAAAACAATAAACTATGGAAGTATTAGGCGTTTTAGTCTTTTTGGGACTCGTTATTTTATTCGCTTCTTTTTTCACTGTAAAACAAGAAACAGCGGCAATTGTAGAGCGTTTTGGTAAATTTCAATCGGTTAGACAATCTGGTCTTCATCTTAAAATTCCTTTTGTAGATCAAATTGCAAAAAGAATGAATCTTAGAATTCAGCAGTTAGATGTAATGATTGATACCAAAACTTTGGATAATGTTTTCCTTAAAATGAAAGTTTCTGTGCAGTATCAAGTGATTAGAAATCAAGTTGGTGATGCTTATTATCGTTTAGAAAATCCACAAGATCAAATTACATCATATGTTTTTGACGTAGTAAGAGCCGAAGTTCCGAAACTGAAATTAGATGATGTTTTCGTGAAAAAAGATGATATCGCAATTGCAGTTAAAGGTGAGTTGCAAGAAGCGATGCAATCTTATGGTTATGATATCATTAAAGCATTGGTGACAGATATTGACCCAGATGAACAAGTGAAACATGCCATGAACAGAATTAATGCTGCTGAACGTGAAAAAACAGCTGCAGAATATGAATCTGAAGCACAAAGAATTAGAATTGTAGCCGTTGCAAAAGCAGAAGCAGAATCTAAAAAATTACAAGGTCAAGGTATTGCAGATCAGCGTAGAGAAATTGCAAAAGGTTTAGAAGAATCAGTAAGAATGCTGAATAATGTGAATATCGGTTCTCAAGAAGCATCTGCGTTAATCGTAGTGACACAGCATTATGATACGCTACATTCTGTAGGTGCTAATAACAGAAGTAATTTGGTTCTATTGCCTAATTCTCCTACTGCTGCAAGTAATATGCTTAACGATATGATGGTAGCTATGACTGCGGCAAATAAATTAGAACAAGCAGATCAAGGTAAAATGCCACCTCCACCAAAACAACATACTCATTAATCATAAAAAAATCCCGAGAAATTCTCGGGATTTTTTGTTTAAAATATATTAATTGTTCGTTTCAATATTCTTAGGATTCAACTTACTATTTTTCTTTCCGTAGAAGAAATAAATTCCTAATCCTATGATAAACCATAATCCGAACCAAAACCAGTTATTATGTGTCATTCCTGTTAATAAATACAGACAAGAAGTTAACCCTAATAATGGTATTAGAGAAAGGTTTTTGAGATAAGCCAATACTACTAAAGCTAAATTAATAATCAAGAAAATGATGATAGAAAGCCTAAATTCACCTTCATGCTCATCTGTAATGTTCCATAAATTATGGAAAAATTCTGGCTGCCAAAAATAGAAGCCTACTAATCCACCGATAAATAATATAGGGAAAATATATTTAGCATTGATGTAAGGCAAGTGAAATCTACCTTTTAATTTTTCTTTTTGAGGCATCAATAAAATTCCTCCATTCACCAATACAAATGCGAAAATAGTACCGATACTGGTAAAATCTAAAATAAATGTTTTATCAGTAAATAAAATAGGTAAGCCAACAGCAACTCCAGTGATAATGGTAGCGAAACTTGGTGTTTTGTATTTTGGGTGAATTTCTGCAAATTTTTTCGGCATTAATCCGTCTCTACTCATACTCATCCAAATTCTTGGCTGTCCCATTTGGAAAACCAATAAAACGGTAGTAATCGCTACAATGGCAGTAACAGAAACCACAAATTCCATCCAAGGAATATTGGCATTTTGAGGAGCGAAAATAAAAGATAATGGATCACCAATCCCTTCAAATTTTCTATAATCTACAATTCCTGTTAAAACTAAAGTGAGTACAATATAGATTGCTGTACTCAAAACCAAAGAAATAATCATTCCTTTTGGTAAGGTTTTTTCAGGATTTTTAGTTTCTTCTGAAAGTACGCTCAAGGCGTCAAAACCTATGTAAGCAAAGAAAACTCCTGCTACAGCACTCATTACTCCTGTAAAACCATTGGGCATAAAAGATTTCACACCTTCATTGTTCGTAGGAACCCAATTTTCTGAATTGAGATAAAAAACACCTACAGCAATAATTAAAAATATTACAGCTAATTTTAAGATTACCAATAAGTTATTGAAATTTCTACTTTCTTTGATTCCGATATAAACTAACCAAGTGATTAAGGCATTGATAATTAAAGCGGGAATATCTACGATGAATTTAACTCCAGCAATGATAGGAGCAGATTTCCATGCGTTTACCAATTCTTGGTTTTGTGAACCTGCCATGAAAGCTTTTTTGGCTTCCGTATAACTTGTCGTCAAATAATCTGGAATTCCGAAACCTAATCTTTCCACAAAAGACGTAAAATAATCGCTCCAAGAAAAAGCGACATAAATATTTCCAAAGGAATATTCCATAATGAGCGCCCAACCAATAATCCAAGCGATTAACTCGCCGAAACTGGCATATGCATACGTGTAAGCACTTCCTGCAGTAGGAATCCTACTGGCAAACTCTGCGTAAGACATGGCGGTAAATGCACATGCAACAGCACAAATAATATAGAGGGAAATTACACCAGGTCCGCCTCGGAAAATAGCCTCACCTAAACTACTGAAACTCCCAGCTCCAATGATGGCAGCTAAACCAAAAAATACAATGTCCCAAGTACCGAGAGCTCTAATCAATTCAGATTTATGCTCTTTTCCAGTGTAATGTTTTCTTCTGAAAAGTTGATTCATTCTTGTTTTTTAAAAATTACAAAGTAACAAATGTAATTAAAAATCTGAAAAATGTAGATTTATTTATCTTTTTTATGTCTTTTTATAGATAAAAAATTTGATTCTTAATCCTTAAAAAACTTGCTTCTACAATAAGTTTTCTGTATTTTCGTTCTAATTATTACAATTCTAATTCATCAAAAATAATGAATCAAAGAAATAAAATTTTATTGCTATCGGCCATTTCATTATCTGGCCTTTCAATGGCTCAACAATCACAATTTTTCGCAGACAAAGAACAATACCGTTTCAATCTAGCCGAAAATCTTTACCAAAATAAAATCTACGCAGCTTCACAATACGAATTTTCAAGACAGTATTTTTTTAACCAAAATTTAGAAAATTCTAAGAAAGAAACTGCCCGTTTTTTCAGCAATGTTATTGGAGTAATCTTAGCTCAGAATCATGCAGAAGACGGTTTAGATGCTTTTATTAAAGATTATCCTAAATCTGCACTTTTTGCTCAGGCGAATTTGCCTTTAGCGGATTATTATTTGGCTAAAAAGGATTTTCCTAAGGCTTTAGAAACGCTTCAAAAAGTCAATCAATATCAATTAGATAAACAGGAAAACACACAGTATATCTTGAAATTGGGATATGCCAAATTCATGACTGGAGATTCTAATGGTGCGATTGATGCATTGGAAGAAGCCTATAAAAATGCCGAAGATAAAGGTGATATTGCGTATATGCTGGGACATTTATACTATGCGAACCAACAAAACGAAAAGGCTTTTCAGTTTTTCGATGAAATCAAAAATAATGAAAAGTACGCCAAGTTGGTAAAACCGTATTATGTACAATTGTATTTTAATGAAAAAGACTATGAGAAAGCCATTGTAGAAGGAAATGATTTGCTAAAGGAAGATATTTCTTCGGCTTATAAAGCAGAAGTTCACAAAATTATTGGCGAAAGTTATTTCATGCAAAAGCAATATGCAGAAGCATATCCTCATCTAAAAGCGTATTTACAAACCCAACAAAATCCTTCGGAAAGTGATTTGTATGAAATGGGATTTGTAGCGGCAAATCTTCAAAAATTTGACGAGGCGATTTCATATTATAATCAGTTGGTCAATTCTAATTCTGCCTTTTCTCAAAATGCGTATTATCAGCTAGGAAATGCATATTTAGAAGTAGGGAAGAAGCAAGAAGCTTTGTCAGCGTTTCGTTCTGCAAAAGACATGACGTATGATAAAAACGTATCGAAACTAGCACATGAGCAGTACGCTAAACTAAGTTACGACATCGGAAATCCATTTGAAAGTCCACAATTGGCCATTAAATCATACCTAGAAAAATATGGTTATTCTAAAGAATTAGAACAACTTTTGGTAAAATCTTACTTGTATTCTGGTGATTATAAAGGCACCATAAAAACCATCGAAGAACTCTCTGGAATAGATGCTCAAACCGAAAAAATCTATCAAGAAGTTTTATTTCTCTACGGAACAGAACTCTTCAATAAAGGAGAACTAGACGCAGCGGAACAGAATTTCAAGAAAAGTTTAAAATATAACCTCAATAAAACTTTCAATTTAAGAGCGCAATATTGGTTAGCGCAAACCTATTACCAAAAAGGAGATTATGCAACTGCAATTTATGGTTTTGAAAAGTTAGATAGAAATGTAGAATCGTTTCCAGAGAGACAACAATTGAGTTACGATTTGGGTTATGCTCATTTTAAATCTAAAAATTTTGCTAAGGCTAAAGAATACTTTAAAGAATATTTGAAAAATCCAAAGCCAGAGTTTCAATCTGATGCAGAATTGCGTTTAGCAGATACTTATTACGCCGGTAATGAACTGAATGAAGCGATTGCAATCTACAATAAAACAGAAGGCGCAAATGATTACACGCAGTTCCAAAAAGCAATGGCAATAGGTTTTAAAGGAGATACAGAAGCTAAAATTGTTGAATTGAAGAAATTAATCTCCAATTATAAAAATTCTGAATATCAAGATGATGCGTATTATGAATTGGGAACTGCTTATGCTTCCATTGACCAATATCAAAATTCGAGTGATGCGTTTTCGCAAGTGATAAAATTGAGCGCTGATAAAGACTTGGTTGCCAATGCAGAAATCTACAGAGCACAGAATTACGAAGACTTAAACCAGCCAGAAAAAGCTTTAACAGAATTAAAAGTTCTTGGAAATAAATATAAAAATACGGCCTATGCAGAAAAAATTGTAGCTGCAGCCAAACCGATATATCTGAAAAACGGTGACGCTTCTGGTTACGAATATTTTGCAAAGAACTTGGGCGTAAATATTGCTCAAACGGATTTAGACGAAATTAATCTTTCTCTGGCTCAATCGCTGTTTGCGAAGAAGGAATACACAAAAGCTATCCCTAATTATGAGAAATTTTTAACCCAAAATCCAACGGGTGAAAAATTCTATCAAGCGCAATATGAATTAGGAGAAAGTTACTATCAAACCAAGAATTTTACGAAAGCCAAATTGGTTTTAGGGGAAATTGCTAATGCCCAAAATGATTATCAGGAAGATGCTCAAGTAAGAATTGCTCAAATTTTATTGAGTGAAAACAACAGTTCTGAAGCGAAAATTTATTTGGAAAATCTCGCCAATTCATCCAATGTGACGATTAAAAACTTCGCGAGTATAGAATTGATGAAGATTTATGCAGAGGAAAAGAATTTTTCACAGGCAGAAAAATATGCGAATGAAGTCTTGAAATATTCTAAAAACTCAGCAGCAGTTTTAGAACAGGCGAAGGTGATCAAAGCAAGAAGTTTGATGAATCAAGGCAAAGATAAAGACGCACAAACCGCCTATGCTGCGTTAGAAAAATCTGCAAATACAGAAGTAGCTGCAGAAGCACTCTATGCAAAAGCTTTTTATCAAAATAAAGGAAAGGCTTTCAAATCTTCCAACGAAACCATTTTTAAACTAGCGAATAATTATGCTTCCGAAGAATTTTGGGGCGCAAAAGCTTTAGTGTTGATGGCGAGGAATTATTTGGCACTGAAAGACAATTATCAGGCAAGTTATACTTGTGATCAAATCATAGAAAACTATCAGGATTTCCCAGAAATTGTTTCAGAAGCTAGGGAAGTGAAATCGATGATTAAGTAATTTGATAATGAATTTAACTTTAAAGAAAATGAACAAAAACATAAAAATATTATCTCTCGTTTTAGTAGGAATTTCTCAGTTTTCTTTGGCTCAAATCAAAGAAGAAAGATTGATTCTCGACAGAAAACGTGAACCTGAAGTAAAGAAAATCGAAAAGAAAAAAACTTCTGTAGAATCAGAGAAAAATTATCCTCCAAAAGAAAAAGAGCAGGAACCTGTGGAATACAAAATTACCAATGTTCCGATGGTTTCAGATTTTAAAACGTCTACGATTGAAGGAGAAGATATTTCTCCGAAATTCAATACAGACAGCCAGAGAAATTATTTTCAGGTAGGTTATGGTAATTATTCTAAATTTTTGGCAGACGGAAATATTTCTCATCAGTTAGACAAAAATACAGAAGTGGGAATAGACGTTCATGGAATCACTACGAATGGTTTAGAAAAAGAATACGACTGGAGTTCTAAGCAAAGTGATTTTAATGTGGCAGCCTTCATTACCTCGAATACAGAAAAGGGAAAAGCCAATATCACCGCAGATTTTGGGAATCACAACTACAATTATTATGGAATTTACACCTTGAAACCAGCTGCTGATATAGATTTGAAACAAAGTTATAATGAATTGAAAATCAATGGATATTATGATTTTTTCAAAAACAATTGGATTAATGACATCAGATTTAAGTCGTCTATTTTAGCAGACCATTTCGATGCGAAAGAAAATTCTGGAGAAGCTCAACTGAATCTTTCAAAATATGATTTGCCACTTTTTTCGGCGCAAGACATGAAAATTAATGCAGATTTGGGCGTAAAATTATCCACGCAAAAATCGAGTTTTGAATTGCTGAACAAAAACGAATCACAATATTTGCTTTTTGCCTTGAATCCTAAAGTGTCTTTCTACAAAGGAAATTCTTATTTAGCAATTGGTTCAGATTTTTCTCTGATTAACGGAAAAACTTCTGATAAAAACACCCCAGAAGCAAAAACCAACAATTTCAGATGGTTTCCTTTTGCAGAAGTGTTGTATGAAGCTACAGAACAATATAAATTCTATGCAGGAATAGATGGTGGCGTAAAAATGAATTCTTATTCCAGTTTATTGCAAGAAAATCCGTTTTTGATATCAGATGTTGTGCTGAGACCTACAGAAACCAAATATCACTTCTATCTTGGTTTAAAAGGAGATGTAGACCAAACCTTTAAATATGATGTAAATGCTGGTTACAGTGAGCTCAGAAATGCACAGTTTTTCAGAGCGAATGATTTATTTGACTATGTAAACACACTTAATCGTTCTGCTTATAATTTTGCTAACAATTTTTCGGCGATTTATGATGACGGAACCTTGAGCGAAGTAAAAGGAAGTGTACAATATTTTCCGTTACAGAATTTGGTTTTAGATGCAGAACTTCACTTCATGAAATTTAAATTAGACCATCTCAATGAGGTGTATTATAAACCAGTTGTACAAACCACGCTTGGTGCGAAATATTCATTACTTGACAGAAAGTTAAATCTAGGTTTCAAAGGGATTTTTGTATCAGAAAGGTCTACCAATTCTTACGATATAGCAGTGAATACTGCTGTGCCAAGTCAATTTACTTCTACAGAAAAAACAAAAGAATCTTTACCTTCTTACTTAGATATAAATTTAAATGCAGATTATAAAATCAATAAAAACTTCACCGTTTTTATAATGGGGAATAATTTATTGAATAAAAAATACGAGCACTATTTAGGTTACAAAGTTCTCGGAGCGCAGGTTTTAGGAGGTTTGAGAATTGCTTTTTAAAGGAAAACCTTTATTTTTGTAATCTTATAAATTAGAAATCAAAAATCTCGAATAAAATAGGCCGCATAGTTTAATGGATAGAACTACGGATTTCGGCTCCGTCAGTGAGGGTTCGAATCCTTCTGTGGTCACTAATATTTTAAAAATCAGCTGTAAAGCTTAAATAAATGACAATTTTCATATGGGAAGTTGTCTTTTTTTTATGTAACTTTAATGTATTAAAAAAATGTTCAACCATTTAATTCTAACAATATGGAAAATCATACATTAACCCACGAATTCCCAGAATATGTTCAAAAAATCGCAGAGCTGAAAGCTTCAGATGAAAAATTCTTAAAAATGTATGTGAACTACGAAGAAGTGAATGCGCTGATTTCTCACTACGAAGACGGCGAACAAAATCACACCACTGATGAGCATCTTACAGATTTAAGAAAGAAAAGAGTTCATCTGAAAGACGATATTTATAATTATTTACATCAGAATTAATATCTGAAACTTTTACGAAAAAATATAATTAAAGCGACTCAAAAGGTCGCTTTTTTATTCTTTACAAAATCATCGTTAATTGTATTCTTTTTCTTTGTTCGTCTATTTCCAGAACTTTTACCTGAACATGCTGATGCAATTTTACCACTTCATTCACATCAGACACAAAACCATCTTTCAGTTGAGAAATATGAACCAATCCACTTTCTTTTATCCCTACATCTACAAAACACCCAAAAGCGGTGATATTGTTCACAATTCCAGGTAAAATCATGCCTACATGCAAATCTTTGATGGTTTTTACATTTCGGTCAAATTCAAAAACTTTGGCAGATTTTCTAGGGTCTAATCCAGGTTTTAGGAGTTCTTTCAAAATATCTTTAATTCCTAAAATTCCGATGTCTTCGGTTGTATATTTTTCTGGAATAATTTGGTCTATTTTTTCTTTATTGGCAATCAATTCTTCGGTTTTTAAACCTAAATCTTTTGCCATTTTTTCTACCAAAGCATAAGCTTCAGGATGTACTGCAGAATTATCAAGCGGATTTTTAGCATTTTTAATCCTTACGAATGCTGCTGCTTGTTGATATGCTTTTTCGCCTAACCTCGGCACTTTTTTCAAATCTTTTCTGGAAGTAAAAGCACCATTTTCTGCTCTGTAATTCACAATGTTTTCTGCCATTTTTTCGCCAATTCCAGAAACGTAGGAGAGGAGTGATTTACTTGCGGTATTCAGGTTGATTCCAACAGAATTTACGCATCTAATTACGGTATGGTCTAGTTCTTCTTTCAGTTTGGTTTGGTCTACATCGTGCTGATATTGTCCTACTCCTATAGATTTTGGGTCTATTTTTACCAATTCTGCCAATGGATCAGAAAGTCTTCTGCCAATAGAAACTGCACCACGAACCGTTACATCATAATTTGGGAATTCTTCTCTGGCAATTTTACTGGCAGAATACACAGATGCTCCTGCTTCAGAAACCACGAAAACCTGTAATTCTCTGTCAAAACCAATTTTCTTGATGAACTGTTCTGTTTCTCTGCTTGCGGTTCCATTTCCTATAGAAATGGCTTCTATGTTGCAAGAATTCACCAAAGATTTTATCTTTTTCATCGCCATTCCCGTTTCGTTTTGTGGAGCATGCGGAAAAATGGTTTCGTTGTGCAAGATGTCTCCTTTTTCGTCTAGACAAACCACTTTACAGCCTGTTCTGTAACCTGGGTCAATTGCTAGAATTCTCTTTTCACCAAGTGGAGCAGCCAGTAATAATTGTTGAAGATTTTCTGAGAAAACTTCAATCGCTTTTTGGTCGGCTTTTTCTTTGGCTTCCTGCAAAGTTTCATTAGAAATAGCAGGTTCCAAAAGTCTTTTGTAAGAATCTGCAATCGCCAATTCTATTTGCTTGGCACAATCGTTTTGGCTTTTGATGACGGCATTTTCCATGATTTCTAGAGCTTCTTCTTTTTCTACTGAAACCGAAACCTTTACAAAACCCTCGTTTTCTGCTCTCAACATAGCGAGAAGTCTGTGAGAAGGTGTTCTTTTCAATGGTTCTTGCCAATCAAAATATTGAGAGAATTTCTGTGCTTCTTCTTCGTCTTTTTTGGTTTTTACCACTTTTGTAGTAATCATGGCTTTTCTTTGGAATAATCTTCTCAGATTTTTACGGATATAGAGATTTTCATTCAGCCATTCTGCGATAATATCTCTTGCACCTTGCAAAGCATCGTCTTCATCTGCAACTTCTTGATTCAAATATTTGGAAGCGAGATATTCTACATCATCAGATTTTTGAGACATAATGATTTTTGCCAAAGGTTCTAAACCTTTTTCACGCGCTGTATCTGCTTTGGTTTTCTTGCGTTTTTTATAAGGAAGATAAAGGTCTTCTAGTTCCTGTAAGTCAAAACTTTGTGTTACTTTCTGTTGAAGTTCAGGCGTGAGAGCATTTTGTTCTTCTATTGATTTTAAGATGCTTTCTTTACGCTTTACAATTTCATCAAAACTTTTATTAAGTTTAAAAATTTGTTCGATGGCTACTTCATCTAGATTGCCTGTTTTGTCTTTTCGGTAACGTGCGATGAAAGGGATAGTGCAGTCTTCAGAAAGCAACTGAAGTGTGTTTTCTATGCTTTTGCTAGGAATAGGTAAACGTTCCTGAATGTATTTTTCTACGGTCATTCTCTCAATTTTCTGAGTGCTAAAATACGAGGGATTTATGGAAAAATCAATTTTTGTTTGTCCTGTTTTGTCCACTTTTGTCTGTGTTGCTTTTGGTTTTCTTCGAGACTTCTTCGATAGTGGTGTTGGTGTTCTTCGGAAAAGAGGGTGTTTTTCCGAAGGAGACTCGAACAAGACTCGAAGAAGAGTAAGAGTCTGAAAATGTTTTTAGATAATATTACTTGCTGGGTTTAATTTTCTTGTTTTGAATAATTATATAGTGTAACTCGCAGTTTGACAATGTGTTATATTTTTTATTTGGTAGATTATTTTTTAATGTAGTATTATTTCTACGTCATGTAAAATTTCTTTCTACGTTTATTATTCCTATGTCTCCTTTCAAATGATTTATTTTGCATTATGATAATTAAGAGGTATTAGAGTTTCTTTTTACCCGATAAATAAAGCATAAAAACGCAAAGCAACAAAAAAACAATAACCATGAATACCCAAATCACATATTTATAGTCTGTGATTAATTAGAAAAACAGCAAACTTATCTTTGCTGTTTTTTTTTGCAAATGCTCTAAAACACTTATTACCCAAAACTGCAGATTTATAATCGTGGCTCATAAACTCACAATTATTCTACTCTAATATCGATTTATTTACCTATTATTTATCATAAGAAATCTTTTGGGAAGTTTTACCTAGATGTCTAGGATTTATAATCCGTGACATATAAACCACATTGCAAACTTTGAGCAATGATAAAAAGTGACAAATGAATTTTGGAAATAGCGTAATAAGCCAAATACATTATAACTTTTATTTTAAAAAAAATACTGTCAAAAATCATTGGAATATCTTCTTAAAAACAAATTATAAACAAAAATATAATGGTAAATTTGAAAAATATTTAAAAACATAGGTTTCAACAAAAAAATGTTGATGAAATAGATAAGAAATAGATATTAAAATGAAAAGAGTATTAGTAGCAACAGGAGGTGGAGATTGTCCAGGATTAAATGCGGTAATGAGAGGCGTAGTAAAAAGAGCTTCTCAAGAAAAAGATTGGGAAGTGGTAGGAAGCATCAATGCGTATGACGGAATATTAAAAGAACCCACAGAAATTATGGTTTTAGATGATAAAACCGTAGCAGGAATTCATAAAGATGGTGGAACGATTATAGGAACTACTAACAAAGGAGGTCCATTTGCTTGGCCTTACAAGAATAAAGATGGAATTTGGGAAGCGGTAGACAGATCAGATGAAATGATTCGCAAATTGCAATATTTAGGCGTAGATGCCGTAATCAGTATAGGAGGTGATGGTTCACAAAGAATTTCACAACAATTATATGAAAAAGGGCTTAACATTATTGGCGTTCCAAAAACTATTGATAATGATTTGTCTGCTACCGATTTTACCTTTGGTTTTCAGACTGCCGTACAAATTGCAACAGAAGCCGTAGATAGATTGGTGACTACCGCTGCAAGTCATAACAGAGTTTTGGTACTAGAAGTAATGGGGAGATATGCAGGTTGGATTGCTTTGCACGCTGCTATTGCAGGTGGTGCAGAAGTTTGTTTGATTCCAGAAATTCCTTATGACATAGAAAAAGTGGTGAAAAAACTCAATAGCAGATTCAATAAAGGAAAAGGAAATGCCATTGTAGTAATAGCAGAAGGTGCAATTCCGAAAGGTGGAAGCCTACTTTCTGAAGTAAGTGATGAAGTTGGATATGAAAATGTAAGATTAGGAGGTGTAGCTCATAAATTGGTTCATGATTTGAAATCTATTGGTTTTGAGGCAGATATGCGCGAAACGGTTTTGGGGCATTTACAAAGAGGAGGTACGCCAACTGCTTATGATAGAATTTTGGCAACACAATTTGGGGTAAAAGCATTCGAAATGGTGTTGAATGAAGAATACGGAAAAATGGTTGCTTATCGCCATCCAAATATTATCGCGGTACCATTCAAAGAAGCGATAGACCGTCCAAATTTTGTAGATCCTAATTGCGATATGGTAAAAACTGCAAAAGGTGTAGGAATTAGCTTTGGTGATTAATGGAGATTTTATTCTATTAGTAATTACATCAATGAATAATAAAAGCCAACTTCAAGAAAATGAAGTTGGCTTTACTTTTTTTCGTAATTCATAAACTCGTAGTAATCTCTTCTAATATTGATTTATTCACCTATTTCTTTAGATTTTATTCATCATCAAAAACCTTTTGAGCGGTTTTATTTTCTTAATTTTGCAAATGTTAAAAAATAAAAAGTTATGAATTTAAAAGGTAAAAATGCACTCATCACTGGTGGTGGAAGAGGTCTTGGGAAAGCCGTTGCAATCGCTTTGGCAAATGAAGGCGTAAATGTAGGAATTACAGGTAGAAATGAAGAACACCTAAAGTCTACCGTTGCAGAATTAGAAAAATTAGGAGTAAAAGCAGTGTATTCTGTTTTTAATGTAGATGAGATGGCTCAAGTAGAGCAAGGGGTGGCTTCTATCGCTTCTCAATTGGGTGGCATAGACATTTTAATTAATAATGCTGGAGTAGGTGATTTTGGTAGTTTCGAAGATATGCCAGTAGAAACTTGGGAAAAAGTAATGAAGGTGAATCTTTTTGGCGTGTATTATGTAGCAAAAGCAGCATTGCCTTATTTGAAACAAAATAAAGAAGGAGACATCGTAAATGTAGCTTCTACTGCTGGATTAAAAGGCGGTCCGAATATGTCGGCGTATTGTGCTTCTAAAGCAGCGGTAATTTCTCTTTCTCAGTCATTGATGGCAGAGCTTAGAAAATTCAATATTCGTGTGATTACGTTAACACCGAGTACCATTGCTACTGATATGAGTATAGAAGGCGGACTTACTGATGGTAATCCAGAAAAAGTGCTTCAGCCAGAAGATTTTGCAGAATGGGTGAGAGATATTTTGAAAATGAACAGAAGAGCCATGATTGCCAATGCTTCTATTTTTTCTACCAATCCATAAAGATATAACATAACAATAATAAAAAAGCCATCTCTAGAGATGGCTTTTTGCTTAACAAATCATGTTTGGGTTGGCTTAATTTATTGTTTCCAAAAACTCCAAACAGTGCCATTAAAAACGGCTAATTGTTTTGTAGTAGTATCATATACCATCATTCCAGGAGATGGGTTTACTATATTCAAATGAGGAGAAGCCACTTTGGGAAGAATCATTACTGCATGATGATCTCCTAAAACTAAAATTCCAGGAGTAGTATCAGTATTATGATCTCCACCAATCATTACTTTGGCTTCGTTTACATCTGATAAAGAGTTTTGTAATGAAGTGTCTACAGTTCCTGTAGTATCTACACTTAGGTCTTTCCATCCAGATGCATATTTTACATAGACTTTTTTATCAGTCGTGTTATAAACAAAAGTTCCATTTACTGCTCCAGCTACATCACTTAATGAAGTAACCCACGGCAGAACCAATCCTCTTTTATTATCTGCCCCATCATAAAATTCTAATGACACAGCTGTAGATGATAGATTGGTCTTTCCAATTGCTACTTGAGCAGAAGCAGAAGCAGCAAAGAATATTGATAATGTCAAAAATATATTTTTCATAATTATTGAGTCTTTAATTAATCAGGACAAGCTTGTGTATTATAAGTTCTCCAACCAGCATGAGTACCATCAATATTAATTTGAAGGTTATCTATTGTGGTATTATAAATAATCATACCTTCTCTTAAATCAGACTCAGGTATTTGATCTAATTGAGAATCAGTAAGTCTATTGATTACGAATCCCTTGTTTTTAGATTCTAAAACCAACCATGCTCCTTTTCTTACCATAGGCCAGCTGTTACTATCTGTACTGGCTCTGCCTAGAGAGGTAATACCAGTTTTTCCATCTAGAGCAGTTCCTGTAGTTTGTGCTGGTTTATAGCAGAAACAACCAGACTGAACAGCCGCATTGTATGCTTCTCCCTTTCCTTGTCCTTGATCAGAACCTATATCTGCTGCACCTCCGCTATTTACTAATTGAGGAACACCGTTTGCGTCAACAGGTAATGGAATGCTGTTAGCAACCAGTTGTGATGTACTCACGTTTTCGTCTCCTTCTGCAGCATCAGGACAACCGTCACCGTCAGAATCTAAATCTAGTCTGTTAGGAATTCCATCATTGTCAACATCTAAATTAAATGGTGTAAAAACAATATTGTCTATTCCTACATCATTACCACTACTTCCGCTTGGTTGCTGGTTAATAATTTCTAATATAACGGTAGTAGTTGTGGCAGTAAAATCAAAGCTTAATCTTCTCCATACATCATCATTTACGCCTAAATCTGTAGATGATGCAGATGCTAATTCATTGTTTAAAGCGTCTTTAACTGATATTTTTAAAATAGGAACATCTGGTAAACCGTTAGCAAGTCCTGCTAAGTCTATTCTAAAACGATATTTCTTTCCTTTAGTTGTTGAAATATTGGTTACTCTATAAATAGCTAAGTTGTCAAAACTTGGAGAATTTATATTGATCATTAGATATCTGCCATCGGTAGAACCGTTAGAAATTATTGGATTTCCTGCGTCTATATTACCTATAAGGTCAGTTTTTGTATGCATTGCAGTTTGACTATTAGAAGTAGTTACAGCGTAAAATCCGTCATTAGGATCTGTTGCATCATATGCGTGTCCTATAACATTGCTATCTGTGGTAGGAGCACCTGTTCCAAAATCATTGACATAAATAGGAGTTCCTTCTATACTATCTTCTACGGTGTCTAGAATTCCATCATTATCATCATCTAAGTCATCAGCTTCTGCTACACCGTCGTCATCAGTATCACTTTGTATGGTGATGGTTAATGCTGTTTGGGCGGTACAACTTGGCGAACTTAAATTGATTGCTGTAATCTTATAATCAGTTCCACTGGTTCCTACTATAGGATAGGAGGTGAATGTTAATGTTCCTCCATTACCAAAATAAGAAGTACTGGCATCTGTTCCAGTGCTTGTCTCTAGTGTGTATAAAACTCCACTAGTAGAATTTGTAATACTTATAGATTTTGTAGCTCCTTCTGTTACACTAAAACTTGTAGGGGTAACCGTAGGGGATGTAGGAGAGGTACAAACTAATGTTGCCGTTACGGTATTAGGGCAGATTACTTCTGCATTACTACCTTCTATGATACCTATGCTTAACACACCACCACCATATATTTTGTTGCTACCTACGGTTATAGACCATGTGGTAGTACTTGTAGTGGCTTGACCAATATATGAACCATCTATATATAAATTTACCTTGGTAGAAGCGACTGCAGTAGCTAAAGTTCCACTTACTGTTGTGTCTGTAGTGTTTACAGGAGAAGTAATAGTTCCGCATCTGGCACTACTAGTTGCTGTAAGAGTAGTCACGATGTTAGATTTAGCACTTACTCCACATGAATTGGTTACTGTGCTGTAATAACTGGTTCCAGCAACAGCCACGGGTGTAGTTAATGACCATTTACCGTTACTATCTACTGTAGCTGTGCCAATGAGTGTGTCGCCTGTATTATTTCTAATGGTAACAGTAGCTCCTATGTAGCCTGAAGTTCCAGAAATTGATTGGCCAGCTGCAATGCTTCCATTGTTGTTATTAATCACTGGAGGTATAGTATTACATGGGACAGCAGTTGCAGTTACACCAGCTGAAGGACTAAAACAACCTGAAGCAGCTACTTGGTATATCTCTCCCGCGATAATAGTTAAATCGCTAACATCAAAACTAAATGAAGTTCCTGCTGAAGCTGTAGTAATGGTTTTATTTGGAACAGGGATCTTATTTCTATACAACATAAAATTTGTTCCTGTAGGTGCGCTTGCAGAAGTAGTAAAATTGATTGTAGAAGTGTTATCGTTGATAGTAGTGGTTGTAATTGAAATAGTTGTTGTTGAAGAGCAATTGCCCTGTGCGGCAGAGGTAAAAGAACACCCATTAGTATCAACCTGTGTAAAGTAATAAAAACCATTACTTAATGTACTGTTTCCACTGGTACAGTTAATATCTGATATTGTCCCACCATCAGCATATGCAAAGTTAGATGTTGCTGTAGGGGTGAATGTTGTTAAAGGAGTAGAAGTTCCTAATTTATAAAGAGTAATAGTATTATTCGCAGGAACATTAAGAATAGTAAGTTTTTTCCCATTGACACAATTAAAAGAAACTGGGGTTGCTATGGTACACGTAGAACCTACAACTCTTACTTCGTTACTCTTATAACAATCTGTAGCATCTGTGGTAGAAGCTTTAGCGTATATGAGATCATTTGTTGACAAAGCTGTTGTAGTGTAGGACCAAGAGCCTCCACTGGTGGCTGTTGTGGTTCCTAATAATACATTGTTTTTAAATATTTCTATTGTAGCAGTAGTTGCTGTTGAATAACTTGCCTTAGTCCAGGTTCCTGTAATGGTGGTAGCACCAGCTGCAAGAGGAGAGTTCACAGTAGGAGGTGCTGAACATGGTAATGGAGAACAAGTACCTTCTGCTATCTGGGTTGGGGTACACTGTGGTTGCTGTGTAACGTTATTTACAGGGTAAGCATCTGAAGTAGGTCCACACAAAGCAGTATCTGGAGCCATTACTGTTCCTGGTTGAAAGCGCAATGCAGTATTCGCATTTACGGTAGTAGAACCTGTAAATGAAGAATACGGAACATAGAAATCAATAAAATAATCAGGAGTTCCAGTATTTGTGGTATATGCTAGAGATGTTTGTACATATTGCGGATTTGTGGCTAAATTTCTTGTCCATACTTCTGTACATGAAGTTCCACTATTTACATCGTATACAGAAATTTTAAATCCAGTTTGTACACTAACTTCGTATTCGTAACCGGGGTTGGTAGAGGTGTAATTAGGATCTTCTGGGCCAAATTTTCCATCAGCATCTATTATTAATGCACTATAGCCGTATGATCCTGTAGACATGTTTCCAATTCTTAATCTAAAGTAGATATTGGTTCCATCAGAATAAGCGTAAAAAGATCTGCCATTGGCATCCGGGACTAAATCACTAAAACTTCCATTAGGTCCTCTAGATAAGTCTCCACTTGGTTCTAGATACATAAGGGCAAGGGGGTAATAGTTTATTTCACTAGCAAGTCCTAAGTCTGTAGTAGTAAAACCACTATTAGTAAGAGAAATATAACCATCTTTGTTAGGATCTAGTATTGCTGATTTTGTTTGAGGGGGAATATTTCCTGCGCCATCTCTAATGATAAGGCCAGGTGTTTGTGATAAGGCTAAGCCATATAATAAAAATGCTATAAGAAATAAACATTTTTTGTAGTAATAAGTAATTTTTTTTATCATCTTTATAAGTCTGTGTATGAATAATTTTTTAGAAGAATGAATAGCAAAATATTGCATTCTATATTTTTTAACTCAATATAGACGGAGGAGGTCTTGTAAATAAATTAAATTCTAAAAGTTTAGAATAATAAATAGTAAAGAGTATATTTTGTTTTTCTTGGTAGGTAAAAACAAAACTAAAACGTATTTTTTCATTAAGAATTGAATTGTCAAGTGTTTTGTGACTATCTTGACTATTGAGTCCTATATTGAGGACATAAGAATGAACAGAAAAACTACTTTCTGTTTCGGTGTTGGGATAAAAAGTTATGAACGACTGGCTTTTTGGGGGGATTTGTCTGTCAATTTTTGCCAGTTTCTTTTTTGGAGCAAAAGTATTTTTATCTTTTAAATCTTTATTAGACTTAATGGTTATTTTTTCATTGTTTTCAGTTTTATTATTTTCAATAGAACTATCTTCTATCTTAGAGTTATTAGAATCTAGAATAACTACAGTAGCACCATCTGAAACATGAATATTTTCTATACCAGAAATGATTGATTCCTGAGCAGAATAACGGGTAAATGATAAAAAGATTAATAAAAAAGTAAAAACACAATGAGACTTAATGCTACATAGAGCACTAAGGATAAAATTTTTGCATAGTATTACAAAAGAACTTTTATCAGTGTAAAATTTCCTCAATTTTCTTCATTTGTGTTTTTAGACTTGGTAAAAATACAAAAAAAAATGAAAAATTGATTTTTTTTTAAAAAAAATACGATTATGAAATAAGGTTAATAGTTTGAGAGATAGAAGTTAAGCTATTAATGAATAAAATAGTATGTTTTTTTTGAATTCAAAAAAATATGAATATATTTTTAAAATTAGATAATCAAAATTCTTATTAAGTTGATGAAGATTAGTTGCTTTTCCTCATTAAAGTCTGCATAATTTTATTATTATATCAGTTGCATATTGTTAATATTTAAATATAGTTTTTTATCATTCAAGGGTGTAAGCCAATAGTCTTTGAGTTTTTTTTATTTCTTTTCCTTTGTTTTCTGTAAAATAAAATCTCAAAAAGATTTCATTATCAAGGTTTTAATGAATTGTTAATCTTGTATCTTCATGCTTCCATCTTCCAAATTTTTTCACTACTTTTGCACCTTCAAAAAATATATATGCAAAATATCAGAAACATCGCAATTATTGCCCACGTAGACCACGGGAAAACCACACTGGTAGATAAAATTATCCATGCTACCAATGTTTTCAGAGAAAATCAAGAATCTGGAGACTTAATTATGGATAATAACGATTTAGAGAGAGAAAGAGGAATTACAATTCTTTCTAAAAATATTTCAGTTACGTATAAAGATACTAAAATTAATGTAATAGACACTCCTGGTCACGCCGATTTCGGTGGTGAGGTAGAGCGTGTGTTGAAAATGGCAGATGGTGTTATTTTGTTGGTAGATGCTTTCGAAGGACCAATGCCGCAAACTCGTTTCGTTTTGCATAAAGCTTTAGAATTAGGGCTTAAACCTATTGTTGTCATCAATAAAGTAGATAAAGAAAACTGTCGTCCTGATGAAGTTCATGATAAAGTTTTTGATTTATTCTTTGCTCTTGATGCTACCGAAGAACAATTAGATTTCCCTACTTTCTATGGTTCTTCTAAACAAGGTTGGTTCAATACCTCTTTAGAACCTACAGATAGTATTTTACCAATTTTAGATGGTATTTTACAATATGTTCCAGCACCTAAAATAGAAGAAGGTAACCTTCAGATGCAGGTGACTTCCCTAGATTATTCTTCATTCTTAGGAAGAATTGCAGTAGGTAAAGTAATCAGAGGTTCTCTTAAAGAATCTCAATGGATTGGTTTAGCACAAGAAAATGGCAATATTTTAAAAGGAAAAGTAAAAGAATTATATGTTTTTGAAGGTTTAGGCAAGAAAAAAGTTACAGAAGTTCAAGCAGGTGATATTTGTGCAGTAGTAGGTTTTGATTCCTTCCAAATCGGAGATACTTTCGTAGATTTAGAAAATCCTGAACCAATGACGAGATTGTCTATTGATGAGCCTACGTTGAACATGACGTTCTCTATCAATAATTCTCCTTTCTTTGGTAAAGATGGTAAATATGTAACTTCTAATCACCTTAAAGAAAGATTAGAAAAAGAACTAGAGAAAAACTTAGCATTAAGAGTAGAACAAACTGAAGATGCAAATACTTTCTTAGTTTTTGGTAGAGGTATCCTTCACTTATCGGTTTTAATTGAAACGATGAGAAGAGAAGGTTACGAAATGACGATTGGTCAGCCACAAGTAATCCTTCACGATGTAGACGGAGAAAACCACGAACCTTACGAAAGTTTAGTAGTAGATGTACCAGAAGAATACGCTTCTAGAGTAATTGATTTGGCTACACAAAGAAAAGGTGATCTTCACATTATGGAAACCAAAGGTGAAATGCAGCATATGGAATTCGAGATTCCTTCAAGAGGTTTAATCGGATTGCGTTCTCAAATGTTGACTGCAACAGCAGGTGAAGCCATTATGGCGCACAGATTTACCGATTATAAACCTTTCAAAGGAGCAATTCCAGGAAGAAACAATGGGGTTTTGATTTCTAAAACACAAGGTCCTTGTACAGAATATTCTATCGCAAAATTACAAGATAGAGGTAAGTTTTTTGTAGATCCAGGTGAAGAAATTTATGCAGGGATGATTATTGGTGAGCAAAACAAACCTGGAGACTTAGTAGTAAACATTGTAGAAGCAAAACAATTGAATAACATGCGTGCCGCTGGTAAAGATAAAGACGGAAACATTGCTCCAAAAATCTTATTCTCACTAGAAGAATGTATGGAATATATTCAAGCAGATGAATGTATAGAAGTTACACCAAACTTCATCAGAATGCGTAAAAAAATCCTTTCTGAAGAAGATAGAAAACGTGCGGAAAGAAACGCAAAATAAAATTAGAACTACAAATTTCAAATATAAATTACAATGAAATGTGGAATTGTAGGTTTACCAAACGTAGGTAAATCAACCTTATTTAACTGTTTAAGTAACGCCAAAGCACAATCTGCTAACTATCCGTTTTGTACGATTGAGCCTAACTTAGGAACGGTTTCTGTACCAGATACTCGTCTTTTTGAGTTAGAGAAATTGGTGAATCCTGAGCGTGTTTTGCCTGCAGTAGTAGAAATTGTAGACATCGCAGGTTTGGTAAAAGGAGCTTCTAAAGGTGAAGGTTTAGGAAACCAGTTTTTGGCAAATATCAGAGAATGTGAAGCAATTATTCACGTTTTAAGATGCTTTGATAATGGTAATATCGTTCACGTAGAAGGTTCTGTAGATCCTATGAGAGATAAAGAAATTATCGATATAGAACTTCAGTTAAAAGACCTTGAAACGCTTGGAAAAGCGGTTGAAAAAGCTAAAAAGTTCATTAAATCAGGTAAGAAAGAAGATATTCTTACTTACGAAACGCTTCAAAATCTTCAGAAATTTGTTGAAGATGGTAAGAACGTAAGAGAATTCCCTACGGATGATTTCACTCAATCTATAATTGATGAGGTTCACCTGTTAACCAAAAAACCAGTTCTTTACGTTTGTAATGTTGATGAAAATGCAATTAAAAATGGTAACGATTGGATTGCGAAAATCGAAGAAATGGCAGCTAAAGAAAATGCTGAAGTAGTAGTTTTAGCAGCACAAATAGAAGCAGATATCAATGAACTTGAAACTTTCGAAGAAAGACAAATGTTCTTAGAAGAATTAGGTCTTGATGAACCAGGAGTTAACAGACTCATCAGAAAAGCATACGATTTATTACACCTTCAAACTTATTTTACAGCTGGTGTAAAAGAAGTAAGAGCTTGGACAATTGGTAAAGGTTGGACAGCTCCACAAGCTGCAGGTGTAATTCACACTGATTTTGAAAAAGGATTCATTAGAGCAGAAGTTATCGGTTATGATGATTTCGTGAGCTATGGTTCTGAAGCGAAAGTGAAAGAAGCTGGAAAAATGAGAGTAGAAGGAAAAGAATACATCGTAAAAGATGGTGATGTGATGCATTTCCGTTTTAACGTGTAAACTTCATTCTTGATGAATAATAAATATAAGCGAACTTTTAAGTTCGCTTTTTTGTTTCTAGGATATGTCTTTTAGCTATTAAATAATTTAACTTTCTATTTAAAAATTATAACAAAGTCTTAACGCTTGTTTTCAAAATATAGTCGTAACTTTATAGATATCCAAAAAATAAACATTATGAAAAAATTAGAAAATAAGGTAGCTATCGTTACGGGAGCAGGTTCTGGTATTGGTAAAGCCACTGCACTTTTGTTTTCAAAAGAAGGTGCAAAAGTAGTAGTAAGTGATATTAACGAAGAACACGGTAAACAAGTTACAGACGAAATTATAAATGGTGGAGGCAATGCTATTTTTGTAAAAGCAGATACTTCTAAAGCAGAAGACCATAAAAAATTGGTAGATGAAACCCTCAAAGCTTTTGGAAAATTAGATATTGCGGTAAATAATGCGGGAATTGGTGGAGAAATTAATAAAGCGGGAGATATGTCTCTGGAAGGATGGCAAAAAGTAATTGATATTAACTTGTCAGGTGTTTTCTATGGCGTGAAATATCAAGCTCCAGAAATGGTAAAAAATGGCGGTGGAAGTATTGTAAATATCGCTTCTATTTTGGGTCAAGTAGGATTTGAAAACTCTGCTGCTTATGTTGCAGCAAAACATGGAGTTGTAGGACTTACCAAAACTACTGCTTGGGAATATGCTAAAGAAAAAGTTCGTGTGAATGCAGTTGGGCCAGGTTTTATTTATACAGGCTTGGTAAATGAAGAATCTATGGGAAAAGAAGCACTTCATTATTTAGAAAGTAAGCATGCTTTTGGAAGATTAGGTGAATCACAAGAAGTGGCCAATTTAATTCTCTTTTTGGCTTCAGATGACGCTTCTTTCGTTACAGGTTCTTATTATCCAGTAGATGGTGGATATTTGGCAGTTTAGATCAAGAATAAAGATATTATTTTTAAAATTTAAAAAAAGCGAACAATAGAGTTCGCTTTTTTTGTAACGATTTCAAGTGTTTCAAAACTAATTATAAAAAAATATAAAAATGAACAATCACGAAATAGACTACAAAATTCACGGTGAAGAACTGCAATGTGTTGAAATAGAATTAGATCCACAAGAAGCGGTAATTTCTGAACCTGGAAGTTTTATGATGATGACAGATGGTATCCAAATGCAAACCCTTTTTGGCGATGGAACAGAAACTGGCGGATTATTAGGGAAATTATTCTCTGCAGGAAAAAGATTATTGACAGGAGAAAATCTTTTCATGACAGTTTATACCAATACTTCTTATCAGAAAAGACAAGTAACATTTGCTGCGCCTTATTCTGGAAAAATTATTCCTTTGGATTTATCAGATTTAGGAGGTAAAGTGATTTGTCAAAAAGACAGTTTTCTTTGTGCTGCAAAAGGTGTTTCTGTTGGAATAGAATTTCAGAGAAAATTAGGAACCGGACTTTTCGGGGGAGAAGGTTTCATTATGCAGAAACTAGAAGGAGACGGGATGGCTTTCGTGCACAGTGGTGGTTATGTAGTAGAAAAAGAACTGCAACCAGGCGAAATTTTAAAAATCGATACAGGTTGTATCGTAGCCTTTACTCAAACCATTTCTTACGATATTCAGTTTGTTGGCGGAATTAAAAATACTATTTTCGGTGGAGAAGGTTTATTCTTTGCGCAATTGCAAGGTCCGGGAAAGGTTTGGATTCAGACGCTTCCTATCAGCAGATTGGCAAGTAGAATTTTACAATATGCAGGTCCTTCTGGAAGAAGAGAAGAAGGAAGTGTTTTAGGGAAATTAGGAAATATGCTCGATGGAGACGGATTTTAATATTTAACTATTGATTTCAAAAAATAAAAGCGAACTGTTTAAGGTTCGCTTTTTTATTTTAATCACAATTTCCATTGATGTCGCAAGAATCTCCAGAATTGATGAGCTGTAAACCTTTGTCACCGTTAGAAAACTCTTCCCAAGTTTTTTCTAAAGCTTCCAAGAACAATTCGGGTTGTTGCGCACCAGAAATTCCATATTTGTCATTAATCACAAAGAAAGGAACTGCATTGATGCCTAATTGTGAAGCCAGTTGCATATCTTGTTTCACGAGATAACCTAATTCATCAGATTGTAAGGCGTTTTTAGCCTCATCTTCAGTGATTCCAATAGATTTTGCTAACTGAATCAATGTGTCATCATCATCGATGTTTTTCCCATCTAAAAACTGTGCTTCAAAAAGCGCTTCTTCCATTTTATTGGTTAAATTTTTAGTTTTTGATAACTGAATCAGCAAATGTGCTTTATAAGAATTAGCCACTTTAGAATCATCAAAATTAAAGTCGATTCCCGCTTCTTTTCCTGCCATTGCAGCGCCTTCATGCATTGCTTTTGCTCTTTCTACGGTAATTCCTTTTGCTTTAGCAAAATATTCATAAGGACTCACTTCTGGCTGCGTTACCAATTGTGGGTCTAGCTGAAAACTGTGCCAAGTAACTTCTAATTTATCAGCATGGGGAAATTTCTCTAATGCTTTTTCAAATTTCTTTTTTCCTACAAAACAAAACGGACAGCGAACGTCACTCCAAATATTTATTTTCATAATTTTTCTAATTTGCTCTGCAAATATAGTTTAGTTTAAATGTGATTGCATTGATGTATGATAAAATCAATAAAAAAAACTTTTCCACAAAATTTTTTCTATAAAGTTAGTTTCGTTAAATTTGTGAGTTATTGGTTTTAATTAACTTTCAAGCGGTAAAGCAGGAAATATATGAGTGATAATCTACAGGTAAATTATTCGGAAGAAAACATACGAACGCTCGATTGGCAGGAACACATTCGTCTTCGTCCTGGTATGTACATTGGGAAACTAGGAGACGGTTCTTCTGCAGATGATGGGATTTATATTTTGTTAAAGGAAATCATTGATAATTCTATTGATGAATTTCGTATGAAATCTGGAAAAAGAATCGAAATCAAATTAGATGAAGGTAAAGTTACCATTAGAGATTATGGTCGTGGTATTCCTTTAGGAAAAGTAGTAGATGCGGTTTCTAAAATGAATACAGGTGGTAAATATGACTCTAAAGCTTTCAAAAAATCTGTAGGTCTTAATGGTGTAGGTACCAAAGCGGTAAATGCACTTTCTGATTATTTTAAAGTGCGTTCCTTCCGTGATGGAAAAATGAAAGTGGCAGAGTTTTCTAAAGGAAACATCACCGAAAACCATCCTGAAACTGATACTTCAGATAGAAACGGAACAGAGATTTCTTTCATTCCTGATTACAGTATTTTCACGCATTTTAAATTCAGAAAGGAGTACATCGAAAGAATGCTTCGCAATTACGCTTATCTGAATCCGGGGCTTAAAATAATCTTTAACGGAGAAACGTATTACTCAGAAAACGGATTAAAAGACCTGTTAGAAGAAGAGTTAGAGGGCGAAATTCTTTATCCAATCGTTCACTTGAATGATGAAGACATAGAACTCGCGATTACCCATTCTGATAAATCACAAACCGAAACCTATTTCTCTTTCGTAAACGGACAAAACACTACACAAGGTGGAACTCACCTTAATGCTTTCCGTGAAGCGTATGTAAAAACGATTAGAGAATTTTTTAATAAAAACTTTGAAGCGGCAGATATTAGAAAATCTATTATTGCAGCTATTTCAATTAATGTAGAAGAACCCGTTTTTGAATCACAGACCAAAACTAAATTGGGTTCTAACGATATCGGGCCAAATGGTCCTTCTGTAAGAACTTTTATAGTAGATTTCTTAAAAAATAAACTGGATAATTTCTTGCACAAAAATCCAGAAGTAGCCGAAGCGATTTTAAAGAAAATTATTATATCTGAAAGAGAAAGAAAAGAACTTTCAGGAATTCAGAAATTGGCGAGAGAAAGAGCGAAAAAAGTTTCGCTTCATAATAAAAAGCTGAGAGATTGTAGACAGCACTACAATGACCAAAAAGCGTCTAGAAAGTCAGAAACCATGATTTTTATTACCGAAGGTGATTCCGCTTCTGGTTCTATTACCAAATCTAGAGATGTAGAAACTCAGGCAGTTTTTTCTTTAAGAGGGAAACCGCTCAATTGTTATGGTCTTACAAAAAGAGTGGTTTATGAAAACGAAGAATTTAACCTCCTTCAAGCGGCTTTGAATATAGAAGATTCTTTAGAAGATTTACGTTATAATCATGTGATTATTGCAACAGATGCAGATGTTGACGGAATGCACATTAGATTATTGATGATAAGTTTCTTCCTGCAATTCTTTCCTGATTTAATTAAAAATGGACATTTGTACATTCTTCAAACGCCACTTTTTAGAGTAAGAAATAAAAAGGAAACAAGATATTGCTATTCTGATGCTGAAAGAATAAAAGCATTAAATGAACTAGGGAAAAATCCTGAAATTACAAGATTTAAAGGTCTTGGTGAGATTTCTCCTGATGAATTCAAAAATTTCATAGGAAAAGATATTCGCCTAGAACCAGTAGTGATTGGTAAGGATAGTACGATTAATGATTTGTTAGAATTTTACATGGGTAAAAATACTCCAGACAGACAAACTTTCATTTTAGAGAATCTGGTAGTAGAAGACCCGGATATTGATAAAAAAGAAGTTTTAGACGACGCTTCATAAAAAAGCTATTACAAAAAAAAACTAACCAATGAGATTAAGTAATAGAAGTAGAGTGCCAATCTACAATTTTGTTCTCACATTGATTAATATGTTTATCATAATAGGATTTGCAGCTTTTATTTTAGAAAAAACAAGATTAGCCATGTTTGGCAATGAAAGTTTTTTATTTATTATTATTCCTATTTTGATGCTTATTCTTTTTTGGGTAAGAGGAAGACAAATTTTTGAATATGATAGTGATGGAGAAGCCGTCAATTTTAAAAATAAAAATATTATTCCTTTTCTAAGTAAAGAAATAAGAGATGAGTTTCCTAAATATAAAATTCTATCTTACGAAGTGGTAAATGCTTACATATTCAAGAGATTATACGTAAGAATCAAAAGCCGTAAGGAGCCTCATCATGCAATTATTTTGAAATATGATATATCCTATCTTAGAAATAAAGAAGTTAATGATTTAAGATTTTCTTTGAAAAAGATAGTAAAAGCCAATAAAGAAGCAAACATAGAAGGAAAAACGCAACGTTAATAATGGAAGAACACGAGCACAAGGAAGAATCCTTAAAAAAAGTATCAGGTTTATATAAAGATTGGTTTCTAGATTACGCATCATACGTAATTTTAGACAGAGCCATTCCGTCTATTTATGATGGTTTTAAACCAGTACAGCGTAGAATTATGCATTCTATGCGTGAATTAGAAGACGGTAGATATAATAAGGTTGCCAATATTGTAGGAAATACCATGAAATATCACCCTCATGGTGATGCTTCTATTACTGATGCGATGGTGCAAATTGGCCAAAAAGAATTACTTATTGATACACAAGGAAACTGGGGGAATATTTACACCGGAGATTCTGCTGCTGCTGCCAGATATATTGAAGCAAGATTGACTCCTTTTGCGTTAGAAGTGGTTTTCAACCCGAAAACTACAGAATGGAGCAAATCTTATGACGGTAGAAATAATGAACCAATTGACTTACCCGTAAAGTTTCCTTTGCTTTTGGCACAAGGTGTAGAAGGAATTGGGGTAGGACTTTCTACAAAAATTATGCCTCATAATTTTAATGAATTGTTAAGTGCTTCTGTTGCTTATTTGAAAGGCAAAAAATTTGAACTTTATCCAGATTTTCAAACGGGAGGTTTACTAGATGTAAGCAATTATAATGATGGTCAACGTGGAGGAAAACTTCGTACTAGAGCCAGAATTATTCAAAAAGATAAAAATACGCTTTGTGTTACCGAGCTTCCTTTTTCTAAAAATACGAGTGATTTAATAGATTCTGTAATCAAAGCCAACGAAAAAGGGAAAATCAAAATCAAAAAAATAGAAGACAATACTTCTGATAAGGTAGAAATTAATATTCATTTAGCCAATGACGTTTCTCCAGATAAAACCATAGACGCGTTATATGCTTTTACCGATTGCGAAGTTTCTATTTCACCAAATGCGTGTGTTATTGTAGGCGATAAACCAGAGTTTCTTTCGGTTTCTGAAATTCTCAGAAGAAATACTGACCACACCGTTTCTTTGCTCAAAAAAGAATTAGAAATAGAACTCCACGAACTCGAAGAAAAGTGGCATTTTGCAAGTTTAGAAAGAATCTTCATTGAGAATGAAATTTATCAAGAAATAAAAGGTAAAAATTCTAAAGAAGAAGTATATGCTGCGATTGATAAAGCACTGAAACCATTCATTAAAAAGCTAATGAGAGAAGTTACGGTAGAAGATATCATCAAGCTGACGGAGCTTCCTTTCATGAGAATTTCTCGTTATGACAGAGATAAAGCCGAAGAAAATATCCTCGCTCTAGAAGGTAAAATGGAACAGGTGAAACATCACTTGGCGAATTTAATTGCTTATGCTATTGATTATTTCACCAATATTCAGAAAAAATACGGAAAAGACAAGGAACGTAAAACGGAACTGAGAGTTTTTGATAATATTGACGCTACCAAAGTAGTTTTAGCCAACGAAAAATTCTATGTCAATAGAGAAGAAGGTTTCATAGGAACTTCGCTTAAAAAAGACGAATACGTTTTCGATTGTTCTGATATTGATGACATCATCACCTTCCAAAGTGACGGAACGATGAAAGTGGTAAAAGTAGAAGCTAAAACTTTTATCGGAAAAAATATTGTACACGTTGGCGTTTTCAAAAAAGGAGACAAACGTACTGTTTACAACATGATTTATCGTGAAGGAAAAGAAGGACCTTACTACATGAAACGTTTTTCTGTAACGGGTGTTACCAGAAATACAGACTACAAATTGGCTTCGGATAAAAAGGGTTCAGAAATGTTGTACTTCTCTGCCAATCCTAATGGTGAAGCAGAAACTGTAACCGTTTTATTGAAACCAAATTCTAGAGTTAGAAAAAATAAAATTGAGATTGATTTCTCAGAATTGGCGATTAAAGGAAGAGATTCCAGAGGAAATCTCGTAACCAAATACGCTGTGAAGAAAGTTGACCTAAAAGAAGAAGGCGTTTCTACTTTGGCTCCAAGAAAAATTTGGTTTGATGATACGATTCGTAGGCTCAATGCAGACGGAAGAGGTACATTATTAGGCAGTTTCAAAGGAGATGATAAGATATTAACCGTAAATCAAAATGGTGAAGCCAAATTGGTGACTTTTGACTTATTAAACCGTTTTGATGACGAATATTTAATTCTTGAAAAATGGAAGCCTGAACAACCGATTACATGTATCTATTTTGATGGTGAAAAAGGTATCTATTTTATCAAACGTTTCTTGCTGGAAAATACCACGAATGTTCAGCATTTTATGCCAAGTGAACATGTGAAATCTTTCTTAGAATTTGTGGGAACTTCTGATGGTTGTACTGCGGAAATTATCTTCCCGAAAGATAAATCAGGCAAAGAAAAAGAGCCAGAAATCATCAATATTGACGAATTTATTGCTGTAAAAGGTATTAAAGCCATCGGAAATCAGTTTATCAAAGAAAAAGTAAAATCTATTAACATTACCATTCCAGAACCAGCTGAAGAAGAACAAGAGTCAGAAGATTCTGCCAATGAAGAGATTGATACTGATTCTGACGTTAATGAAATTCCAGAAGAAGGTCAAATTGGGGATTTATTCTCAATTGATGAAAATAATGAATAATTAAAAAAGCATGCATCCAATATTATTAATAATCATTGCTATTACTGTAGTCATCAGTATTATGGGATTCCAGAAAATCCATATTTTTGAAAAATATAAATTCAACGTTTCGGCGATACAATACAGAAAAGAATACATCAGACTTCTTTCTGCAGGATTTCTTCATGCAGATTGGGGACATTTGTTTTTCAATATGTTAACATTGTATTTCTTTGCACCAGTTGTGTTATATGTGTATGGAGTTTCAGGGTTTTTGTTGGTATATTTAGGCTCAATTGTTATTGGGAATTTATTTTCTCTGTATTTGTATAAAAGACAAAGCTGGTATTCGGCGATTGGAGCCAGTGGAGGCGTTTCAGGGATTTTATTTGCGGCAGTAGCTTATGCACCGAACCAAATTGAAGTAAATTTCTTACCAGGTTATATTTTTGGAGCTTTGTATTTTGGGTATTCCGTTTACATGATGCTTAATCCAAGACCGCATGATAATATTGGTCACGCTGCTCATTTAGGTGGCGCTGCTTTTGGATTGGTTTATGCAGTTGCACTAGAGCCAGAAATTGCCATGAATAATGCAGTTTATTTACTGATTATGTCACTTCCTTTGATTTACATGAGCTACCAAGTTTTTGTAAAGAAGAAAATAGGGTAGCTTTTATTTTCAATTTAATATATGAAGCTCCTCAAAAAAATTGAGGAGCTTTTAGAATCTTTTTGAGTAAACACAGTTTCATATCTAATATTTTGGGAAAAACCTTTAGCACAAAATATTACATAAAAAATTATTTTTTTTCATAATTTTAATTTACAGTTATAATTTCTTTCCATCCAAAGGTTTCACCTATAGTACCGCCAAGATGTAGCCCATCTCCTCTGGGTTTGTCAGGGATTGCGCTGTCATCAGTAGAATTGCCGTTATAATCATTTAGTCCTCTGGTGCCAGATTCCCATCCTGTTTTACTTTACTTTTATATACCGTAAATAATCCCCTTCCATATATTTCATATTATTTTCTTTAGTTGCAGGAACAAAAGGCATATATACATATAAAGCCAATATACTGTCTTTTTTACGGTAATAAATGCTTATACCCCCACCCTCATTAAAATACGGTCTAGTTGATACACTTAGATCCATAGTAGGATAATTTTCTTTAAAGTTATTTATGTAGAATAATTTATTTTTAACCTTTTTTCCGTTTAATTTTCTTGTGTCTATATCAATATAATCATTCGCAGTAATAGTAGTATCAGGATGTATTTCAATAATTATTGATTTACTATTGGGAAGATTAAATCTTTTTTTACTGATAGAATCTAATCCATATTTGCCAACTAATTTAGAGAAAGGAAACTCTTTATTACGGTCAAGTATAATAAAATTATCATCCAAAACTATAGGAGAACTATGACCACCGCAAGAATAGAAAATAACAAAAAGTAAAATAATTAAATTTTTCATAATTTTTAATTTACAGTTATAATTTCTTTCCAGCCAAAGGTTTCACCTATAGTGCCGCCAAGATGTAGCCCATCTCCTCTGGGTTTGTCAGGGATTGCGCTGTCATCAGTAGAATTGCCGTTATAATCATTTAGTCGCCTTCCTGTTTTACTTTACTTTTATATATCTAAGATAATCCCCTTCTCTATATTTATAATTATTTTCTTTTGTACCAGGAATAAAGGGCATATATAAGTATAAAGCCAAAACACTGTCTTTTTTGCGGTAATAAATATCAAGCCCACCCCCTCCATTAAATTTCTCATTTATTGTTCTCAAATTAAGGAATGATTCTTTAAAATTATTAGTATAAGCTAACCTTCCTTTAAACTTTTTCAAAAGCAAACTATCAGTTTTATAATCTAAATAATTTTCAGCTATAAAAGAAGAGTCAGAATGTACTTCGATAATTATTGGCTTAGTAATGGGAATGTCAAATCTTTTTTTACTGATAGAATCTAATCCATATTTGCCAACTAATTTAGAGAAAGGAAACTCTTTATTACGGTCAAGTATAATAAAATTATCATCCAAAACTATAGGAGAACTATGACCACCGCAAGAATAGAAAATAACAAAAAGTAAAATAATTAAATTTTTCATAATTTTTAATTTACAGTTATAATTTCTTTCCAGCCAAAGGTTTCACCTATAGTGCCGCCAAGATGTAGCCCATCTCCTCTGGGTTTGTCAGGGATTGCGCTGTCATCAGTAGAATTGCCGTTATAATCATTTAGTCCTCAGGTACCAGATTGCAAGCCTGTTTTACTTTACTTTTATATACCGTAAATAATCTCCGTGTTCCTGTCCTTTTAATGGGGGCGTATATACATAAAGGGTAATTACGCTATCCTTTTTTCTGTAATATAATTCAATTCCCCCACCTTTATTTAGTTTATAGCAACTCATATAAATCCTTTTATCATCATTCGCATAAAAAAGTGTACTCTCCAATTTTTTATTGCTAATGAGCCAAGTTTTGGCATCAACATAATTATTTGCAATAAGTTTTTTATCAGGTTGAATTTCTAAAGTTAAATCTATTTCTTTCGGAATTTTATATCTTTTTTTAGAATCGTTATCAAGTTTATAAAATCCAATTATTTTCTCAAAAGGTAACCCCGAATATCCTCTATCTTCAAAATTTTCATTAAAAGCTGCTTTTGGTCCATCTTGGCAACTTAATAGACTTAATAATAAGGATAATAAAATAATATTTTTCATAATTTTTAATTTACAGTTATAATTTCTTTCCAACCAAATGTTTCACCTATAGTACCGCCAAGATGTAGCCCATCTCCTCTGGGTTTGTCAGGGATTACGCTGTCATCGGTAGAATTGCCGTTATAATCATTTAGTCCTCTGGTACCAGATTGCCATCCTGTTTTACTTTACTTTTATATACCGTAAATAATCTCCGTGTTCTTGACCTTTTAGTGGATGAGTATATACATATAATACAATTGCACTATCCTTTTTTCTATAATACAGATTTATTACTCCCCCATCATTTAACTCTGGGCAACCAATATTTGTTCCTATTTTGTCACTATAATAATAATAATAATAAGAAAATTTCATTTTTTCATTTTTCAGTTTCCAAGTTTTTACATCTAAATATTTGTTTGCAATAATTTTTTTATTTTTTTGTATGTCTAACATTATAAATCCTTTATCAGAAATGTTATACCTTTTTTTAGAATCATTATCTAAAACATATTTCCCTACTAGTTTTTCAATAGGTATTTTCATTGTTAGAGCTATAGGAACAAACTCGTCATTAAAAGCTGCTTTTGGTCCATCTTGGCAATTTAATAAGCTTAATAGTAAAAACAACAATAAAATAATATTTTTCATAATTTTTAATTTACAGTTATAATTTCTTTCCAGCCAAATGTTTCACCTATAGTACCGCCAAGATGTAGCCCATCTCCTCTAGGTTTGTCAGGGATTATGCTGTCATCAGTAGAATTGCCGTTATAATCATTTAGTCTTCTTGTGCCAGATTGCCATCCTGTTTTGTTTTTTACAATAAACGTAAGTTCGTATTGTTTATTTCCTAATGCTCTTATATAAACATCAGTCTGATAAGAACCTAAACAAAACTGCATCCCGTCTAGTTTTGTAATGGTATCTATAGTAGCGTCTGTTCCAAAGTGCCATTCTCCATTTACCATTGCAAAAATATTTTGTTTTATCTGATTAACTACTTTATTTCTTAAAAACATTATTGAGTTTTCATCAGGATTGCCATTACTTAAGGTTTTATGGGTAGTAAGATGTCTCATATTTACATCGTATGGATTTCCGCTAATGGTGTAATCTGCACCAGCAAAACCTAAAGTAGGAAGATTAGTGGTACTATTAACAGGGTAATTACCTAATTCAAAAAGCCAAGAGCCAATTACATCTTTCCATGTCATAGTATGTACATCATAATTAATCAACCCTTCATTATGAATTTCTGCCCGTATTTTATCAATCCCTTTGTTGGCATATACTAAAGTTTCTGGGTATTTATCTGTTACTTTTTTTAATGTAGAATATACATATTTGCCAAACTTAACAGCTGTAGGTACGCCTTTCTTAAATTTTTCTTTCATTTTTAATTTCAAATCATCCATATTAGACCAAGAAGTGTCTAGAAGATTTAATATGTTTAATTGATTATTTCTTAATAAATCTAAAGCTGCCAATGCTGCAGAATTTGCTAATTCTACATCTTCTGAATTTGATACGTCAAAGTCGTCAAAACTTAGTATATACATATCTTGTGGATTGTTTTTAAAATACTCTGCGGCAAGAGAATTATTACTAAAAAAATTAACTTGCCAATTTATTAATTGTTTATTTTGTAAAGAAGAATCAAAGCATAGATTGTTTACAATATTATTAAAAAAAGAAATATTTTGATCTGCCCAGTTTTGATTGGCAGAATATAAAGCATAGATAAATTCATCACTATCTTGCTCCTCACAAGCTAGTAATTTACTTCTTGTAGAAGAAGGGATGAATACACTACTTCCGCTTCCAGCAATATTATCTGTAGTTATTTCAATAGGTGATTCTCCTCCAGATTCTCCACCTGCTCCACATAAGGTAACCTCAAAATGATAAGATCCAGAGCCGTCACACCATTCACCTGGTCCATTCTGGTAGTGTACATATCCATATTCACAAGCAACTTCTACATAGGCAGTCCAGCAACCATCACCTGCTATTCTATTTTTTTTGTTTTGAGGCTTGGTGTCGTTGTAAATTACCTGTGCCAAACCATTTAAATTTTTATAATTATTTTTAATAGAAGCAATTGTCGGTGAATATTTTATTATGGTTTGTGATATATTTCCTAGACTATCTTTTTTTACATAAAGGTTATATATATTTTTAGGATCATTATCTATTGATGGTACTAATCTCATGGAATATGTTGTTTCGTTTTTCATTTTAACCATTAATATTTTTGATTCATCAATACTAAAATTTTCTAATATATCATTTTTAGATTTAGAATTTTTATCAGACTTTATCCTTGTACTCAGAACAATATTATTTTGGTTTTTAACGGAAGATAAAAAAGATTGGTAGGAAATTTGTTTTGCAATGCTTTCTTCAGCTACTCTCTTATCTTGTGTGAAATTATTATCTGTTCTACAAGAAGAAACAATTAGTAATAACAAAAATAAAAAGGCTGTTTTTAATAAATTGATTTTTTTCATTTGTGATTGTATTTTATTGATAAAATTATTTTTATAAAATGATTTGTGAAAATGTACACTCCCCGAATAATTCCAAATCATAAAATTATTCGGGACGCTTCTCAAAGAGTAATAAAATTTTTAGAGTCATGAGTTCGGGTTATTAGTTATAGTAAAAGTAGAAGAATCCTCTATTATTTTCTCATTTCAGAACTCGTTATTTAAAAAAAATCACTGTCTTTTCATAAAAAATACATTAATTTCACATAAAAAATCATTTTTATTTAACATAATTACTTTTTTTGAGTATTTTTTTAATTAAAAAATAACTTGTTGTTTAAATTTTGTTATTTTTGAAAAGGTGTTTTTATATATATTATGATGATGCTTTAATATTTTTATAAAATCTTAAAAAAACTAAAACCAATAAAAAATTAAACATATTATGTCAATTACCAATTTAAACAACACGCATCTTACTGCTCAGCAAATTACAGATGCACAGAATGCACTTACTCAATTAGAAGCAGCGCTACAAATCATTAATGTAAACCTAAGCGCAGAAGACCGCCAAAAGTATGGGAGCATCAATGAGCAAAACAAACTTTTCGTAAACAAGGTTTATGATTTTCACAAGAGTCAACCTGACTTATCTTCTTCTGATGTAGATTGGGAAGAATTTGAGAATGATCATAACAGCAGAAAAAATCTAGAAGCATTTATTACCCGTTTAGACAGCTTGTCTACTAAACTTAAAAATGCAAAAATTCTTCACGATTATGTTAATTACCAAGCTGCACTTACAGATTATGCCTATACCAATTATAAGGCAGGTACAGCTTCACCAGGTTTCGAAACTAAACTGAATGAAACCAAACAATTCTTTGGTGAAACTTCTAAGACCATAGAAACGCCACCTACAGAATAATAGAAAACATAAAAATATCCTGCAAATACTACTGCAGGATATATTTTTATTCCTTCTGATATATTTTTAACTCATCTCAACCTTTAAATAACTATTTCAGATACGTTTAGAAGTATTCTGTAGAGGTTCTGTAGTAATCTGATAGGGTTATGTAACCTAAAATTTGGGGTTCTGAACCCTAAATTTACAGTCTAAAATCCTAAGCTATGAGTTAAGTAACTTATATTTTCTGTTAAAGAACCTCAAGAGATGGATAAAAGACCAAAAAATATGAGTTCAGAACATGAAAATATAATTTCCAAACCAAAACGGAAGTGCTTGGAAAGTATATATTAAGGTTTTTCGTCTGTTAGTTCAAATCCCCAATCTATTCCTTTCAAAGTAGATGGAATTCCTCTAGTCATCCAAACGGGTGCTTTTGCATCTTTCAAGTAATAATCAAAGAACTGTTGTTCACGAATTTGAATGTCTTTTCTATTTTGTCTTTTGGTAAGGTTATGATCATCATTATTATAGTTCAGCAACCACACTTTTTTGTCTAATCTTTTTAGAGCAGTAAACATCTCTATTCCTTGATACCATGGCACTGCACCATCTTTATCATTGCTCATAATAACCACGGGAGTTGTTACTTTGTCTAAATGAAAAAGAGGTGAATTTTCTATATATAATTCTGGAGCTTCCCAAAGTGTTTTACCAATTCTACTCTGACTTCTTTCGTACTGAAACTGACGGTTCATTCCTGTAGACCAACGGATTCCACCATACGCAGAAGTCATGTTTACTACAGGTGCGCCAGACCAAGCAGCGGCATACATATCGTTATGAGTGATAAGATAAGCGACTTGATAGCCCCCCCAACTTTGCCCTTGGATTCCTATTTTGTCGCCATTTACCCAAGGATTTTTCTTTAAATATTCTACCCCTGAGTTAATGAATTCTACAGCAGACTGACCAGGATGTCCGTCTTCATAGGAAATATCTGGTGCGAAAACTAAGTATTCATTGCTTACAAAGAAACTAATATTTAATCGGGAAGGAGTAGGAGCCGGTGCAATATATCGGTTTAATCCATCTGAAAGTTTTTCGTAGAAATAAACAATCATTGGATATTTTTTATTGGGGTCAAAATTTTCAGGTTTATAAAGAATACCTTTTGAAGAGTAACCTTTGGGAGTAGTCCAAGAAACCAGTTCTGCAGTTCCCCAATTATATGAATTTTGTTGAGGATTTATTTTTGAAACTTGATGTTCGGTTTTAAAATAATCAGAGACATAAACATTAGGAGAATTTTGGAAAGATTCTTTCGTGTAAGAATAGACTTCTGCATTTTTGGCTTTTATGAGGTTTTTATATCCGTAAAAATCTCCCATTTGTAATAGTTCTGGATTTTTTGAGGCTTCAATTTTAGATTTGAATATTCCTGACTGTTTATTTTCTTCATTGAAAGCAAAAAGATACATTTCGGTTTTTCTATTATAACTTTTAATGTCTTTATCCAACTGATACATGTCAAAAGATATTTTGTTTTTTCTTCCAAAACCATTGGTGATGTTTTTTGGAGCAGATTTTCCATCTAAAAAGAATTCCCAAAGGTCATATCTATCTTTAATGATTACAGAAAAGTCAAGGTCTGTAAATCCTTCTAATCCGTATGAATTAGGATAATCTGGCATATCAAATTCTTCATTTGTAAATTTTACCTGTAAACCTTTATTCAGTTGAAAAGTAGATTTTTTTACAACATTATAAGCATACCAATTTCCATCTTCTCTGTTGAAATAAACCATGTAATTTCCCAAAGGAGACGGATAAACTCTACCGTTAAGATTTTTTACAAATTCTGTAGTTTCTCCAGATAGGTTATTAACGATAAAATATGTGTTCTTTTCAGCGCCAGTCCATTGAAATTCAGCTCTAGAATTATTGTTGGAAATTCCTACTGAAAAAGGAGCATTTCCTTCATTAATTATCGCTATTGAATCCATTTTAGGATGCGTAATTGCTGTTAGAATTTCAGGGTTTTGGGTTTGAATGACCGCGTCATAAGACTTTTTTAAATCTTTACTTAAATTTTTAAGTTGAATAGTTTTTAAGTAATCATCATTATGGCTCCATATATCTAAAATAGCGTGATCATTTGTGATAAGCGCTGTATCTTTTGCTATGGGTTTAGGAGCAATTCCGAAATATAATTGTTTTCCGTTTTTGCTGAAGGTAGGCATTTTATTTTCTGAAATGACCCAACCTTTTGGCATTTTCAAAGAATTATGATTGAGAACTGCTTTTTTGTTACTTGAAAAATAATACAGATTATAATTTTTTACCAAATCATTTTCAGCAGAAGTGGTTCCTACAAGTGAAAAATGATTACCAGATTTATCAAACGATAATTGGGAAAAATCTCCTTCCTCTTCGATTAACTTGTTCACTGCGAAATTTTCTAAATTCATCAAATGAACAGACTGTAGGGCATATTTTTTAGGCTTAGATTTGTCTTTTGATTTTACTTTCTCCTTGTCTTTAGCATCATCATTTTTCTCTTCAGGTTTTTGAGTGACAAAAGCCAATTGCTTTCCGTTTTCGCTAAACTCATATCTAATCACATTCTGAAAACTTTGTTTTTTTCCTGTTAAAAGATTTTCTATGATAAGTTCCGAAGGTTTATTATTTTTATCATCACCAGCATCTTCCTTGTCATCATCTTTTTCAGCTTCTGTGGATTTGTCTTTTAGATTTTCTAAAAGGTAAGCTACCACAGAACCGCCTTTAATTGGGATTTTGTAAGATTTTACATTTGGGATTTTAGCTGTTTTTGAGTTTTGTAGGTTTACAATAAAAAGAGAATCCTTAGTTAATTTATTTTTTTTGAGTTTTTTATCTTTCACCGCCTTTATATCTTTATAAAAAGGTCTTACGCTGAAAACTGCAAATTTAGAGTCGCTAGTTATCGCCAATTTATTAGCTCTAGGAAAATTTTGAGAAGTCTTTTTGTCTGTGGCAAATAGGAGCAGAGTTCCATCGCCTTCTTGAACATCTTTACTATAACCTAGCCATTTTCCGTCATTAGAAAGCACACGATTTCCAATAGATTCCCACGAATCATAAACGCTGTGGTCTAAAGATTTTTTTTGTGCAATGATAAAATTTGAAGAAAAGAATAAAAAGCAAAAAAGAAAAAGTTTTAATTTAAGCATAATTTAAATATTGTTGTATTATGCTTTAAAATTAACAAAAATTTATAAAAATGAGTTCACTTTTATTACTTTCTTCCTATTATAAATCTATCGTTTCCAGATAAATCTTTTACCAATTCGCTTTCTGAGAAATTTTTGAACAGTTCTAAGGTTTCATTTCCTAATTTTTGATTGATTTCAAGGAAAAACTGTCCGTTTTCATTTAAGTGTTTTTCGCAGTCTTTTGCTATCTTTCTGTAGAAAATAAGTGCATCTTGAGTTGGTGAGAATAGTGCAATATTGGGTTCAAAACCTTTTACAGAATCTTCGATTTCTGCATTTTCATCGATTCCAATATAGGGAGGATTGGAAATGATTATGTCATAATTTTCGGTTAAATCTGTATTTAGGTAATCTGCTTGGAAAAAACGAATTTCGGTTTTATGAAATACTGCATTTTTCTGAGCAATTTCAAGTGCTTTTTCAGAAATGTCCATTGCTGAAACATCTGCCTTCGGAAAGTTTTTTTTCAAAGTAATCGGAATGATTCCGCTTCCTGTTCCAATGTCAATAATTTTGAAATCTCTAGTTTCGTGTCTCGAGTCTCGAATCTTGTTAATGGTTATTTCTAGAAGTTCTTCCGTTTCAGGACGAGGAATGAGAACATTTTCATCTACAGAAAATCTTAATTTATAAAATTCTGTATATCCCAAAATCTGTTGATATGGTTTTCCTGATTTTAGTTTTTTCAGAATCTCTACTAAATCTTCTTCATCACTAATTAAAAGCTCTTGGTGAGAGAATTTTCTTTGCTGAAAAGTATCAAAACCTACTTGATGATATAGAAAAATAGAGTAAAGTTTTGCAATTTCTGCTTCAGAATATAAATCAACCAATTCACTTTTAAAGTGTCTTTTGCATTCTAGTATTGTCATAAATATATTGTAATTATCTCACAAAAACCAGTTTGTTTTCGGTAGAAAGTTCTTCGTTAATCAAGTAATTTTCGTAGTTAAATGCTTTTACATCATTCAGCGTTTTAGCATTGGTTTCCGCGCAAAATCTGGCGACTAAACCTCTTGCATGTTTGGTGTAAACTACAATGGTTTTTAGTTTTCCGTTCGGTTGAGTTTGATAGAATTCAAAATCTACAACAGGATTGTTGAGTTTTTTTCTGTTGATAACTTTTCCGTATTCATTACTTGCTAGATTAAGCAATAATTCATTTTTTTTGAGTTCAGCATTGATTTGTTCTGTGATTTTGTCACTCCAAAATTCATACAGATTTTTATAATGCTCAAATTCGAAATTTCTACCCATTTCTAAGCGGTAAAGCATTACTTTATCTGAAGGTTTCAGAAGACCATACAAGCCAGAAAGTATTCTATGGTTTTTCTGTAAATAATCTACCGCATTTTTATCTAGAGTTTTAGCATCTAGACCTCTGTAAACCTCTCCTGTGAAAGCAAAAAGAGCAGGTGCAGATTCTTTGGCAGTAGGTTTTGGTTTCCAAACTTGGTTTCTGTGCCAGTTTTCATCTGCTAATTTTGCGGAAATTTCCATTAATTCTGATAAATATTGTGGCGTTTTTTCTTTGAGATAAGAATGTATTAAAGTCGCTTCTTCAATGAATTTTGGAGTAGTGGTTTTCAAAAATTCTGTAGAATTTTCTACATTCATTAATTTGGCAGGTGAAGTAATGATTTTCATTTGGATTTAGACGTTTGAAATTTGAAATTGAATGTTCAAAAATAAAACAAATTTTAATTTTTACAACCTATATCTATGATAGACGAAAAGTGAACCTTTGATTGAGCTGAACTCTTTTTGTGAAATGTAATATTGCAAAAAAGTGAGAGTGGGAAGAGAAACCTAACGAAGAGACTCGATAACTTTAAGAGTAATATTTTACGGCTAAAAAATTATAATTCGCCTTTTCCTTCTCTCAGGATTTCTGGTTCGCCACTGGTTAAATCTACGATGGTAGAAGCTACATTATCTCCATAACCAGAATCAATGACGATATCTACCAAATGATCATATTTCTCTGCGATAAGTTCTGGGTCAGTAGAATATTCTATCACTTCGTCATCATCTTTTATGGATGTAGAGGCAATAGGATGGCCTAGTTTTTCTACAATGAGTTGTGGAATAGGATGATCTGGAACTCTGATTCCTACAGTTTTTTTTCCTTTGTAAGCCAGCGGTAAATTTTTATTAGCCTCTAAAATAAAGGTAAAAGGACCGGGTATTTTAGATTTTAAAAGTCTGAAAGTAGACGTTTCGATAGGACGAGTAAATTCTGAAAGATGACTGAGATTGTTGCAAATAATAGAAAATTGTGCTTTGTCTAATGTAGTATTTTTAAGACGAGCGAGTTTTTCCATGGCTTTTACATTGTAAATATCACAACCCAACGCATAAACCGTGTCTGATGGATAAATAATCAATCCACCATCTTGTAGCGTTTTAATCACCTCATTCATGTAATTCTCTTGAGGATTGTCTGGGTATATTTTCAGGATTTTTGCCATACCCAAAGGTAATAAATAAAAAAGAGAATCAAAAATATTTGATTCTCTTCTTAAGCTTAGTAGCGAGACGTGTTCGCTTTAGCGAAACTGGACTCGAACCTGTGTTCGCCTAGGCGAATATGAGCCCTTTAATAAATTCTCTTCCCTTTCCTGTTTTTAAATATTTTTCGCGAATTAAAGCATCATTTTTGTTGTCGAAGAATTCTACATGTAAAACTTTCCAAGGTCTAAAATTTTTAGTGAACCCTTTTTGAGATAGGGAATTGTGAGACTTAAATCTTTCAATAAGATTAGAAGTAAAACCTACATAAGTTTTACCATATTTTTCTGAAAATAATATGTATACTATAAATTCATCCATAAAAAAAGAGGACTATTTGAATAGTCCTCTTAGCTTAGTAGCGAGAACAGGACTCGAACCTGTGACCTTCGGGTTATGAGCCCGACGAGCTACCTACTGCTCCATCTCGCGATATTGTGGTGCAAAGATACGAATAAATTTTAAAATTGCAAATCTTAATTGAAAATTGAATTTAATAATTTGAAAATGAGATAGAAAAATTTTATTTCATGTTATTAAAAAAAACAAAAAGTAGGATAATAGAGTATTGAAAAACTGATAAAAACCATTAAAAATCATTCAAGATTATTATTTCAATCATTTTCTATGTCTTAATTTAGCTGAAAATTTTGCAATGAAAAAGTTTTTTCTGTTCAGTATTCTTTTACTTTTAGTTACTTGTAGAAATCAAGAAGAAAACAATCCTAAAACTCCAGATCCTCCATTATTTCAACAAGCTTATCAACCGCCTTATTTTCAAACAGATTCTCAAAAATTCATTTATGATATTAATGCATTGCCAGAAATTACGGTAGAAGTTTCTCTTGCAGAATGGAATAAATTTTTGAATTATTACGACCAAAATCCCAATAATGAAGAATATGTAGCCGGAAAATTCACTTGGGTGAAAAACGGAACTACAGAAATTTTAGATAATATAGGATTGCGACTTAAAGGAAATACCAGCAGAAGAAGACCAGAGGGAAATCCTGGAGAAACGCATAATACAACCAATCCAGATTGGCATCATGCAAGTTTTACAGTTAGTTTCAAGAAGTATAATAAAACTCAACTCTTTCATAATTCAGAAAAAGTGGTGCTTAAATGGTTTAAAGACGATGCCATGTATGCCAGAGAAGTCTATTCTTATGATTTATTTGAGAAATTTGGAGTTTGGACTGCGTCACAATCCAGTTATTGTAAACTTACCATAAAAGTGACTGATGATAACAAAGCCGCTTATTTTGGAGTTTATCAGTTGCAAGAACCTGTTGACGATGTTTATTTAGCTAATAGGAGTACATTTTTTTCTACGACTGGAAATTTATGGAAAGCGAATTGGGGAGCAAGTTTTAAAGATGCTTCCACTTCGAATATGGGAATTGAAGATGTAACTTTAACGTATACCAATACGCCAATTTATGATTACAAAGGAAGTAAATCTAATTTGGAAACAGCCAAAACACAATTAGCAGATTTCATCACGAATGTCAATGCTAAAAATGGAGATGATTTTAAAACTTATATTTCACAAAAAATGGATGTAAATCTATTTTTGAAAGCCTACGCCGTAAATGTAATGGTAGGAATGTGGGATGATTATTGGAATAATTCTAATAATTTTTATTTCTATTTTGATGCTGCAGGAAAATTTTATTTCATTCCTTATGATTATGATAATACTTTGGGAACATCACTTCTAATGACAGATTCTGGCATTCAGAATCCTTTAACTTGGGGAAAAAGCGACCAAAATCCTTTGGTTTCTAAAGTTCTATCTATTCCTGAATACAAAGCACAATATATAAAATACCTCAATGATTTGATTGACAAAAAATACGATTTATTTTATCTCGATTACAGTCAAAAAAGAATTCAGAAATGGCAAAATATGATTGCAGCGCATGTTTCTAATGATACTGGCGAAGATATGACCATTACAGATATTCCTGCATCTTGGGGAAATTGTGGTTTCTACAGATTAAGAGGCAACAGTTCTACGGATAATTATTTCGTGAGAAAGGCTGCAAGTATTCCTGAAAATTAATTTATTCTATTGTATTTCAGTTTGTTGTGAAAATTTAACAATATTTTAACTAATTTTTTAGTGATAAAAGAAAATCTTTTCTAAATTTGTATCACTAAATTATTAGTTATGATTTCTTTTTTGTTAAATTTGATTTTAGAAATAGTTAATTTCTTCTTATCAATAATGATGTAATGATTATGACAGCAAAAACACTTACAAAAGCAGAAGAACAAGTAATGCAATATCTCTGGGAACTAGAGACCGGTTTCTTAAAAGATATACTAGAACTTTTTCCAAAACCGAAGCCTCATACCAATACCGTTTCTACCATTTTAAAAATTTTGATGGAAAAAGAGTTTGTGGGGCATAATGTTCACGGAAGACAGCACGAATATTTCCCGCTCATTTCTAAAGAAACCTACAGCGGAAAATCCATAAAAAGTTTGGTGAAGAACTATTTTGAAGGTTCTTACAAAAACGCTGTTTCATTTTTGGTAGAAAAAAATGAGATGAGTGTAGAAGATTTAGAAATGCTTCTAAAAGAACTTAAAAAATAATGAGTAAGAAGTGTAACAGCTTCATCATTTACAATTACTTATTAATCAACACTTAAAACAAAAACTATGGAAACAATATTCCTGTATTTCGGAAAGATGATTTTAGTTTCGGCAGTGATGTCGGCGTATTATCTTTTGTTTCTTCGTGACAAAACTTTTCACCATTATAACAGATTTTACCTTCTGGGAACGATGGTTTTAAGCCTTTTGTTACCGCTTTTAAAAGTAGAATATTTCACTATAGAAACCGATAGTAGAATTTTATTATTGCTGAATCAATTTAATCAAAATTCTTCTCAAGAAGTTGAAAACACTTTCAATGTTTGGAATTTTGGAGCTTTGATTTTGGGAATAATTTCCTTTTTTCTTTTGGCTAAATTAACTTTAGGATTGGTGAAAATTCATCAGCTCAAAAAAGAATTTCCAAAGGAAAGCATAGAAGGAATTACCTTTTATAACACCAACTTGCATGATGCTCCGTTTTCGTTTTTTAGAAATTTGTTTTGGAAAAAATCGATTCTGATCAACTCAGATTTAGGAAAACAAATCCTGAAACACGAAATGGTACACATAGAACAAAAACACAGTTTTGATAAACTGTTTGTCCAAATGATTCAATCGCTGTTTTGGTTTAATCCAATTTTTTACTTCATCAAAAAAGAAATCACCCTTATTCATGAATATCTGGCAGACAAAAAAGCTGTGAAAAACGCGGACACTAGAGCATTTGCGCAGATGCTTTTGGCGAGTAATTTCTCTGGAAATGTATTGCCTGCAACCAGTCCGTTTTTATCATCAAACCTTAAAAAACGACTAAAAATGCTTACACAGAAAAATACAAAATACAGTTATGCGCGTAGAATTTTGGCTTTGCCAATTCTTTTCGGGGTTTCCTTTGCGCTATTGGTAAATGCTAAAAATATTGAAATTAAAAAGCAAAATAAAGCCATAGAAATTGCAGTTCAGGAACTTAAAAAAGATACCGTTAAAGAAAAAGATGTGCAAAAATTGTTAGAAGCTCAACAAGCGAAAATTAATAAAGCTTCTGAAAAAATTAAAAAAGAGAACGAAAAAATAACTACACTTAGCGAACAAACCCGTAAAAAATCTGAAGAGTTACAGAAAATTGCTAAAGAAAAAGGTGCAGATAGTTATGATTATGAATTGAAAGCCAAAGAATTAGAAAATATTGGAAACGAGATTGATAGAATTGCTAATTCTGAAGCGTATCAGAATAATTGGAAAGAATTTGAGTTAAATTTTACTGAAATGGATAAAGTTTTTAATTCAGATGAATTTAAAAATCAGTTCAAAATGAATGAGGAAAAAATGAAGGAGCTCGAAAAGAAATTTAATTCTAAAGAATTTAAAGATAAAATGATTAGAGTTCAGAAAATGAGAATTCCTCAAATGATGGATGTAGAAGTTCCAGCTCCGATAACTCCACCTATAAGTATAGAAAAGTTAAAAAACAGCCCAAATTCTAATCTTACGAAAGAAGAAATTAAAAAATTAGATAAACTTTCAAAAGAAAGAGCAGAACTTTCAAAAAAACAAGCAGAACTTGCTAGAAAACAAGCAGAAATTGCCAAACAACAAGCAGAAATTTCTAGAAAATATGTTCAAAATAATCCTTGGGTTATCGCTATTGATGCTGTTGAACCTAAAACTGATGTTAGAAAATATCCACGTTTAAAAGCAGATGTTATGTATGTTGATAAAAATGGAAATGCTGAAATTTCTGGAATTAAAGAAATGGATTTAATGCCATCTCCAAAAACTAAAATCTACATCAATGGTAAGCTTTCTACCAAAGAAGAAATGGATAAATTAAACCCTATTGATATTGCTACTGTAAACGTAAATAAAAACGTGAATAATGGCAAAGAAGAAGGTGAAATAAGAATTCAAACCAAATAAAAACTTAAAATCCTTCAAGGATTCTAAATCCTTGAAGGATTTTTTAAATTAATACACTATGAAAAAATTACTTTTTACTTTTTTATTGATTTCAGCATTCTTTTCGGCGCAGAATAGATTTATCTATGATTATAAATTTGTTACGGATTCTACCAATAAATCAGAAGTGAAATCAGAACTCATGTATTTGGATATTTCTGATAAGGGTTCTAAGTTTTACAGCAGAGAAGTTTACGTTTCAGATTCTATTATGACTGCTGCTTTTGAGAAGCAAATAAAAGCGACGGGAAGCATGAATGTAGATATGAAAGCCATGTCTATGAGAAAAGGCAGTGTACGCTATAAAATTCATAAAAATTATCCTTCTTTCGATACCTATTCATTAACCAGAAGCGGAATGGATGCTTATAAAGTTTGGGACAAAAGAAAAATTCAATGGAAAATTCTTCCAGAAAAACAAAAAATAGGAGAGTTCGAGGCACAAAAAGCGGTTACAGAATTTGCAGGAAGAAAATGGACGGCTTGGTTTACCGAGGAATTACCTTTTCAAGATGGTCCTTATAAATTCAGAGGATTACCAGGACTGATTGTGAAATTAGAAGATGCTACTCAGTCTCACATTTTTGAACTAAAAGCAGTAGGTAAATATAAGGAAGAAATTCAAAAAGTTTCTGAATTTGTAGGCAATGATAAATACATAGAAGTAAATCAAGAACAATACAAAAAGATATTTTTAGAAGACCGAAATGATCCAGCAAAATCGATGAAAATGGCGATGGCAAATGGAGCAGGTCTTCAGTTCAGAGATCAAAGCGGAAACGAAATTTCTGCATCTGAAATGATTAAAAGAAGAGAACAACAAGTCAAAGAAAATAATAAGCGAGACAATAATATTTTAGAGTTAGACTTACTTCAATAACAAATAAAAATCCTGAAAATCTAAATTTTCAGGATTTTTTTATGTTTAATTTTCAGCAAAAATTACATCATCTTTTTAGAATCTGCAATAAATTGAGCTAAACCGTTATCAGTTAAAGGGTGTTTTAGTAAAGATAAAATCGGAGCAAGAGGCGTAGTAACTACATCTGCACCAATTTTTGCACAGTTGATAATGTGCATAGAATGACGAATAGAAGCTGCTAGAATTTCAGTTTTGTAATCGTAGTTATCAAAAATAATTCTAATTTCTTCAATTAATGCTAATCCGTCTGTAGAAACATCATCTAATCTTCCTAAGAAAGGCGAAACGTAAGTAGCGCCAGCTTTTGCAGCAAGAAGTGCTTGTCCAGCAGAGAAAATTAAAGTACAATTGGTTTTAATTCCTTTATCTGTAAAATATTTTAAAGCTTTAATTCCGTCTTTAATCATAGGAATTTTCACCACGATATTTGGGTGAATTGCTGCCAATTCTTCTCCTTCTTTAATCATTTCTTCGTAAGTAGTACTTAGAACTTCCGCCGAAATATCACCGTCTACAATTTCGCAAATCGTTTTGTAATGATTTTTAATTGCTTCAGCTCCAGAAATACCTTCTTTCGCCATTAAACTTGGGTTGGTGGTAACACCATCTAGAATTCCTAAATCTTGTGCCTCTCTAATTTGGTCTAGGTTAGCCGTGTCAATGAAAAACTTCATATTAAATTTATTTTTTTGCAAAGATAAGAATTAGGGATTAGTTTTCAGGGATTAGTTTTTAGTTTTTTTTAGCGCACATTTCCAGCTTTCGCTACTCGCTTCCTAAAAAAAATCCAAACCAAAACCTTTGCTTTTTTTGGGAGAGCTCAAACATGCCGCTCAATCTGGGGCGCAATTTTGGTTTAAATTTCGCATTTTTCCATAAATTTGAAAACTCATAACTTATAATTCATAACACAATGAACGTTTTATTAGCTTCCACATCATCACTTTTTGGTGGGAAATATTTAGAATATATCAAAGAAGAAATTGCTGAATTATTCAGTGGAATAGACGAAATCATCTTTATTCCTTTTGCAAGACCAAGCGGAATTTCACATGAAGAATACACGCAAATTGCGAGTGATTTTTTTGAACAGATTAATATTAAAGTAAAAGGATTACATGAATTCCAAGATAAAATTACAGCGGTAAACGATGCAAAAGGCTTTTTTACAGGTGGCGGAAATACTTTTCTCCTCGTGAAAACTTTGCACGAAGAAAATTTAATGACCGTTTTATCAGAAAATGTAAAATCTGGTAAACCATATTTAGGGACTTCTGCAGGAAGTAATATCGCAGGAATGAATATGAAAACTACGAACGATATGCCGATTGTGTATCCGCCAAGCTTTGATTGCATGGGTTTGGTTCCGTTTAATATTAATCCGCATTATCTAGACCCTAAACCAGAATTGAAGCATAATGGGGAAACCAGAGAAACCAGAATTAAAGAATTCCTTACTCAAAATGATGTGAAGGTTATCGGTCTAAGAGAAGGAAACTGGATTAGAGTTCATGGCAACAGAATTACAACAGAAGGAACACAATTGTCTAGAGTTTTCGAGAAAGGAAAAGAACCTTATGAAATAGAATCGGGCAATTTGCTGTAAAATCTTGATAAAGAATTTGGGAAAATAAAAAGTGAAATGATTTTTGTCATCTCACTTTTTTATTTTTATTTTTTTAATCTATTCTTTCCATTTTTTTTGAATGAGTTCCATTAAGAAATCTGGGCATCTAGACACTTTGTTGGTTGTAGCGTCTAAGAAAAATAGAGTAGTAGAAGCTTCCGTAATTTTTTGTTTAGAATCATTATAAATTTCATACTCGAATTCTATTTTTACTCCAGGAATTTTTTTTACATAAGTATGAATTTCTAAAACTTCGTCATAAAAAGCAGGTTTTAAATACTTGATTTTGTACTCAGAAACAGGCAGCCAAATCCCACGTTTTTCGATTTCATCATACGAAATTCCTAGCGTTCTGAATAGCTCAACTCGAGCAACTTCTAGGTATTCTGCATAGTTGCCATAATAGACGTATTTCATAGGGTCTGTTTCTCCGTAACGTACTCGTAATGTGTGAGTTGTGTATATCATTTTAACTTTTCTTTAATACATACAAATATATTTTTAAAAAAGCAATACCCCAAAAATTTTTTTAAGAAAAAAATATTTTTCATATTTGTCTTTCCGATAAAAATTAATCAGAGAAAACTATTTAGCAGACAAAATGATGGATCAAAACTTAGGCTTGATATGGGAACGCTGTCTCAAATTTATGCGAGACAATTTGAGTGCCTCCGAACATGAAGACGTTAAAAAATTAGAACATTCGTTCGATTTATTATTTGACAGAGTGCAACCTATGTCGCTTATTAACCACAATCTTACTCTGTTGGTTCCATCAGATTTTTATAAAGAATATATAGAAGAAAATTATCTTTCATTATTATCTGCTGCCCTTAAAAAAAATATCGGAAAAGGTGTTAAATTGTGGTATTCTGTAATGGAAAATAAACCACAAGGATTAGAAAAACCCACTACTCAAAATTACAAAGGAATTTCTGTACAAGCTCCAAAAGTTCAAGAGGTGCTTCCTACCACTGTTTCTAAAAGTTTAGTAAATCCTTTTGTAGTTCCGGGAATCAAGAAGGTAAACATAGATGCTAACCTTAATCCCAATTTATCATTTGATAATTTTGTAGAAGGCGAGAGCAATAAATTTGCCTGTACAGTTGCTAAAACCATTGCCAAAAGACCTGGTGCTACTTCTTTTAACCCATTATTTATTCATGGTGGAGTAGGTGTAGGAAAAACGCATTTAGCTCATGCAATTGGTTTAGATATTAAACAGAATATTCCAGATAAGGTTGTACTATATTTATCATCAGAAAAATTTATCCAACAATTTGTTTCTGCTGCGAAAGCTCAGAATAAAACAGATTTTGGTAATTTTTACCAAATGGTAGATGTGTTGATTATAGATGATATTCAGTTCCTTTCTGGGAAAGCTGCCACTCAGGATATGTTCTTCCATATTTTTGATCATTTGCATCAAAACGGAAAACAAATTATCCTAACTTCGGATAAAGCTCCTGCAGATATTCAGGATATTCAAGAAAGAATTGTTTCTCGTTTTAAATGGGGATTGAGTGCAGAAGTAAAATCTCCAGATTTTGATACGAGAAAGAAAATTATCGTAGATAAACTTCACAGAGATGGTATCGTTTTAAAGGATGATATGGTAGATTTCTTGGCGGGAGAAGTAAAATCTAACGTTAGAGAACTCATTGGTGTGATTAATTCTGTGATTGCGCATTCTATGATTTCTAAATCAGATTTAAGTCTAGATTTATTAAAAGAAACCATTAATAAGATTGCAGCAAATCAAAAGAAAACAATCAATATTCCATACATTCAAGAAGTGGTTTGCGAATATTTCGGTATTCAGAGAGAGCAATTGCTGTCTAAAACCAGAAAAAGAGAAATTGCATTGCCTAGACAATTAGCCATGTATTTCGCAAAAGAATATACCAATGCTACTTTTACCAAAATTGGTGAAGAAATGGGCGGAAAAGACCATTCTACGGTAATGTATGCTTGCGAAACCATCAGAGATGTTTCTAAAATTGACAAAGAACTTAAGAAATATCTAAAAGAAATTAAAGATAAAATTTTTGAATAGAATTTAGGTCTATGACCTATTCATGAAAAATATATTGAGGAATTTTTTAAATATTATATTTGAAAAGTTCCTTTTTTAATTAAATAACTATTTACTTATGAAAATTTTAATGGTTTGTCTCGGGAATATATGCAGAAGTCCATTAGCAGAAGGAATTTTACGTTCTAAAATTTCAGAAAAACATATCGTAGCAAGTGCAGGAACGATTTCTTTTCACAAAGGATCGCCACCAGATGATCGTTCTACCAAAATTGCCAAAGAATATGACGTAGATATTTCTTACCAAAGAGCCAATCACTTTACTGAGAGTCATTTGGAAGAGTTTGATAAAATTTTCTGTATGGATTTTAAAAACTTAGAAGATGTACTTTCTAAAGCCAGTTTTGAGGAACAAAGAAATAAAGTTGCTCTGATTATGGAGGAAGCTGGCGTTTTATCTGATGAGAAAATAGAAGTTCCAGATCCGTATTACGGTGATATGAGTGATTTCGAAAATGTGTACCAAATGTTAGATCAAGCTTGTGAGGCAATTGCAGAGAAGTATAACTTGAAGTAAATTGTTCTAAAAATTGATTACTTTTATTTATAATTAAATTTTTTTAAAACATGTTGTTTCTAATTCCAGCTTATTTATCCGAAGATTCTCCGATAGACTATTTTGCACCATCAATTAAAGAATACATTCTAAAAACCGATTATTTTTTCGTGGAAAACGAAAAAACAGCCAGAAAAGTCATCAAATTTTTTGCACCAGAGAAAAAACAAAGTGATTTAAAGCTTTTTCTTTTGGATAAATATTCAGAGAATGCAGATTTGAAGGAGGCGCAGAAACTCATGAAGTCTGGTCAGGATTTCGGTTTGCTTTCCGAAGCTGGATTGCTTTGTATTGCAGATCCTGGAAATCTTATGGTAAAATGGTGTCATGAGAACAATATAAAAGTCATCCCAATTAATGGGCCAAGTTCTATCATTTTAGCCCTAATTTCGAGTGGTTTTAATGGTCAAGAATTTACCTTTCACGGATATTTGCCAATTGATAAGGAGCAAAAGAAAAAACAGATTCTCTTTCTAGAAAATCAAGTTCAAAAGTCGGGATATTCTCAGATTTTTATGGAAACACCGTACAGAAATAATCAATTGTTGGAAGATTTAATTAAATTTCTTAATCCAAATACCAAACTTTGTATCGCAGCAAATATTAATCATCCAACTGAAGAATTTATCAAAACCTTAAAAATCTCTGATTGGAAAAATAAAAAACCGGAACTTCATAAAATTCCGGCGGTATTTGTTTTGGGGAAATAAACTTATTTTTTCTTGTAAGTATAAGTATATCCGTCATTTACGTCATCACTTAGAATCAATGTTTTTTCTTCATTGTTTACAATCATTTTGTCTGGAGCATTAGAAAAATCGATATAAACTCTTTCGTAATGTTCTAAGTTAGAGACATTTTTATAAAGAGAAAAGGTACCTTCATTGGTTACTGTACCATTAGTAGTAATGGTGTATTTTTTATCAGAATCTAATTTCATAATAATGGTTTTTCCGCTTGAAGCTGGCGTTTCTGTAGTGTTTCCAACTCCACCTGTAGAAGAAACCCATTCCCATTCTCCAACTACTGGACTTACATCTGTATCGTCTTCACTTCTACAAGAAAAAATAGTCAAAAATGCGAATATTGCAAGGATTAAATTTTTCATACTTTTTTATTTTATACAAATTTAGTCATAATTTTCTATTCATTTTATTGAATAAAATCATGTGAATTTATAGTTCTTAGTTTTTATTTATTTCATTTAATATGGGATTCTGATTTTTTTTAAAATAAAATGTAAAAGCCAAATTGGTCCAACTAGTAAAAACTGTAAATCCTTTAAAAAGCTCGGTTTTTTACCTTCGATTTTATGACCGATGAACTGAAAAATCCATGTGATGATAAAAATGGAGAGATAAATAATCCAAGAATTTTCTTTGAAGTGTACATTGATAGCATATGCAAAATGTTCCATTAAAAGCATCATCAATAACATGATGATGGAAATTCTCCATGAAAGATTAAAGTAAAAAATACTTACCAAAACAAGCGCAACAATGCTTGCAACGCTTATGCAACCAAAGTAAGGAGCGCAAAAATGAGGCGCAGGAATAAGGCTGATAAATCCTATTATGGTAAAGAAAATTAAAGGAACGCAAATCCAGTGAATGAATTTATTGGTTTGGTTTTGGTGACTTTCTGCGTATTCTGCGAATAGTTGGTCTATTTTTCTCATATTTTTTAAATTTTATTAAAAGTAATAAATCCTTTCTAAAGTCAGAATATTTTTTGAAATTTTAAATTATGTGATTCCTAATTAATATTTTTGCAAAATGAAAGACTTAATGGGACGCGCGATTTGGGATTATTATTACCAAGAAAATCCTGAAGATTTACAAACCGAAACTTCTATTTCTGAGTTGGATGATTTACCAGTTTCTTATCTTTTCAGAGATTATCAAGAAATGAATGCTTTAGAAAAAAAAGCATTGGATTTGTCTTTTGGAAAAGTTTTAGATGTAGGCTCTGGAGCGGGCTCACATAGCCTTTATCTGCAAAATGAAATAAAATTAGAGGTAACAGCGCTAGATATTTCTCCTAAATCTATTGAAATTTGTAAAGCAAGAGGTGTAAAAAATGCCATCTGTGAAGATTTACTTCAGTTTTCTGAAAAGAATTTTGATACTGTTCTGCTTCTCATGAATGGTACTGGGATTTTTCAAAGTCTGGAACACATTGACCAATACTTGCAAAAACTGAAAAGTCTAGTAGCTGAAAACGGACAAATTCTAATAGACAGTACAGATATTCTGTATATGTATGATCAAGATGAAGATGGTGGAGTGCTGGTTCCTGCTACTGGTTATTACGGAGAATTAGATTATTATTTACATTACAAAGGAGATTCTGAACTGCCAATGAAATGGCTTTATTTAGATTTTAACACCTTAGAAAATGCAGCGATTGCCAATGGTTTTAAAATTCAAAAAATTAAACAACTAGAAGATTCTTATTTGGCTAAACTTACGTTAAAGTAAGGTTTATTCTACATTCCAAAGTAGAAAATTGATAATGTCAATTCTTTTTCTTTGGTTTTCATCAAATAAATCTTGAAAAATTTCAAAACGATAAGGAACCGTCAATGCAAACTTATCACGATTGATTTCATCTGTGATTTTAGAAAGTTCTATATAGATTTCATTAGGGATTTGTTTAGAAATTTCTAGGAAAATAGCATTATATTTTTGTTTTTCTTCGTCTGATAATTTTTCATCCGATAAAAGATTTCCTCTGTTAAAGAAAACTGCGTTGATGTCTGGGTAAGATTGTGATAGGAAATTACTATATAGTATTTTAAAGAAGTTTTGTGAGTCACTTTTTTCAAAAAAAGGTTGAGTATTTGCTTCTTCAATAATATTTAATCTTTCAGAGTATAATTGTTCTAATTCTAAAAATTTGCTTGATTGAATGATTACTCTTTTATTAGAAAATTTTTTCTTTAGATTTTTATCAAATTTTTTTAAAAACATAATTTTTAAAGAATCGTTAAAATTTAATGATTGAGCTTTAAAATTTCCCAATCCAAAAAATAAAAATAATAGCAGAAGCGGTTTTAGAATTTTCATAAAAATAGTTTTATTAAAAGTAATAAAGATTTTGGAAATTTAACTTTTATTAACCTAGAATTTAAATATTTTATTTTTAACTTTATAAGAAATTTAAATCCATGTCTGAAAAAAAATTAGCAGGCTTATGGATTGACCGCCAAAAAGCGATTGTGGTGACCAATCATGATAGCCAAGATGTTTCAGAGTTTAAAATCGCAGGAACTGTTGAAACAGAAGTTAAAGATCCTAAATTTTACGAACAGGCGGCACATAGTGCAGAGAATAAGCTTAGAGTACAATTTTTTAAAGAAGTAGGTCAGTTAATTACCAATAGCGAAGAGTTATTTATTACTGGACCAGGTATTTCACAGGAAGAACTCAGAAATTATTTATTAGAGACACCACAATTTAAAAATTTAAAAATAGAGTTGGGTGTTTCTCAAAAAATGGATGAAAAAAATGTTCTTAAAGAAGTTATTCATCATTATTCATAAAAAAAATAGCTTGTTGAAAAACAAGCTATTTTTTATTTATAGTAAGATTTTAACCTATTTCAATTCCGTTTTCTACTGTTTCATCAGGAGTTACGAAACTCAATTTTCCATCAGGTTTGGTTGTTAAAAGCAACATTCCTTGAGATTCTATTCCACGGATTTTTCTAGGCGCTAGATTTAATAAAATCATCACTTGTTTTCCTACCACTTCTTCTGGAGTAAAACTCTCTGCAATCCCAGAAACTACGGTTCTTACATCCACTCCAGTATCTACTTTTAGTTTTAATAATTTATCTGCTTTTTCTACTTTTTCAGCTTCTAAAATGGTAGCAGTTCTTAAATCTATTTTGGTAAAATCGTCAAAAGTGATTTCTTCTTTCATAGGATTTGCTTTTGGGTTGGTTTTGGCGTTAGATATTTTTGTGTTTTCTAATTTTTGAATTTGTAAATCAATGGTTTCATCTTCAATTTTTGAGAAAAGAAGAGAACTTTCATTGATTGTATGTCCTGTTTTTACGAGAACTTTAGCATTTTCAACTTCTTGCCAAGAAATTTTCTCGGTATTGAACATTTTTAATAATTTTTCCGAAGAAAAAGGCATAAATGGTTCACACAATTGTGCTAAACCAACCGCAATTTGTGCTCCTACAAAAAGAGAATTGGCTGCTTTTTCTGGATTATCTTTGATGGTTTTCCAAGGTTCTTCTGTCTGTAAATATTGATTTCCGAAACGTGCTAAATTCATTAATGCAGAGAGTGCATTTCTAAACTCATATTTGCTTAAATATTCATTGATTTCTTTTGCGGCTTTAGAAATTTCAGAAAGTTCTTCTGCATTTTCATTTCCTGCAGGAATTACGCCATTGTAATATTTGTGAATCAGCACGGCAACTCTATTGATGAAATTCCCAAAAATTCCTACTAGTTCAGAATTGTTTTTGGTTTGGAAATCCTTCCAAGTAAAATTATTATCTTTAGTTTCAGGAGCCGAAGAAAGGAGTGCATAACGCAAAACATCTTGTTGACCTGGGAATTCTTCTACATATTCATGCGCCCAAACTGCCCAATTTCTAGAAGTAGAAATTTTATCGTTTTCAAGATTTAAAAATTCAAAAGCAGGAACATTACTTGGCATAATATATTTTCCGTGAGCCTTCATCATTGCAGGGAAAATAATACAGTGGAATACAATATTGTCTTTCCCGATAAAGTGAATTAAGTCTGAATCTTCAGATTGCCAATAGTCTTCCCAATTTTTTCCGCTTTTAGCAGCCCATTCTTTGGTAAAAGAAATATAACCAATTGGTGCATCAAACCAAACGTACAATACTTTTCCTTCTGCATCTGGTAGAGGAACTTGTACGCCCCAGTTTAAATCTCTGGTCATTGCTCTAGGTTTCAAACCATCATTGAGCCAAGATTTTACTTGTCCGTAAACATTAGGTTTCCAGTCGTCTTTATGTCCTTCTAAAATCCACTCGTTTAAGAAATCTTCATATTCATTTAAAGGAAGATACCAGTTTTTAGTTTCTTTAAGTACAGGAACGTTTCCACTCAATGCAGATTTTGGATTAATCAATTCTGAAGGAGAAAGCGTAGAACCGCATTTTTCGCATTGGTCTCCATAAGCTCCATCATTTCCACATTTAGGGCAAGTTCCTACAATGTATCTGTCTGCCAAAAATTCGCCAGCTTGTTCATCATAATATTGTTCTGAAACTTCTTCTGTAAATTTTCCGTTTTCGTACATTTTTAGGAAGAAATCTTGAGACGTTTTTTTGTGATTTTCTGAAGAAGTTCTAGAATATTCATCAAATGAAATTCCTAAGTCTTCAAAAGATTTTTTTATGATTGCATGGTATTTATCTACAATATCTTGAGGAGTTACGCCTTCTTTTTTTGCTCTGATGGTAATGGGGATCCCGTGTTCATCGGAACCACATATAAAAGCTACATCGCTTCCTAATCTTCTTTGGAAACGTGCATATACATCAGCAGGAATATATACTCCAGCTAAATGACCGATATGAACAGGACCGTTTGCATATGGTAATGCAGCGGTAATCATTTTTCTCTTCTGCATGGAAATTTTTTTTGCAAAGATAATGTTTTGTTTGCCTTTTTGAAAAATTTTGACTTGTAGGTTAAGATTTTGGTTAAAATTTTCTTTGTTAACATTTGCTTAACATGTGAAATTGCTAAACATTCGTTTGAAATATTGCGAAATCTCTTATTGTCTCATCGATGAGATAATAAATATTATAATATTGTTAATCAATATTTTAGCTTTTAATTAATACAAAAGTGACTGATTCTTATCATGAATAATTAACAATTTTTACATAAATTTAATAAATATTTAAAAATTTCATAAATTGGCAGTGCCTAATTGTGATAACAATTAAGTGATGTGAAAAATGAATATTAATCCTTAAATTTTATTTTTGTGAGAAACTATAGTAAAGTTTTAAAAATTGCTCCCGCTTTTTTATTAGCAGGAACAATTATGCTAGAAGCTCAACAAAGAGATTCAATTAAACAAAGAGACATTGAACAAGTTGTGCTTATTGGTTACGGTAAACAAAAGAAAACAGACTTAACAGGTTCTATTGCTTCCGTTACAGCCAAAGACTTTAATGGTGGTGCGACCTCGCCAGCTCAATTAATTCAGGGTAAAACTCCAGGTGTACAGGTAACTACTAATAGTGGTGCTCCAGGAGCAGGAGCTTCAATTAGAGTTCGTGGTACTGCATCATTAAATGGGAACCCAGCTCCTTTAATTGTAATTGATGGAGTGCCTCAAGATTTTTCTGGAATTAGCGGTGCTGCAGATCCATTGTCTTTAATTAACCCAAATGATATTGAATCATTTGATATTTTAAAAGATGCTGCGTCTACTGCAATTTATGGTAACCGTGCTACGAATGGTGTAATTTTAATTACTACTAAAAAAGGAAGTGCAGGTAAATTTAAAGTGAACTTCTCTACTATGACTTCTGTTTCTACCAAAATGGGTAATGTAGATGTTTTAGATGCAAACCAATATAGAGAATTTGTAAACGCTTATGCTAATGATAACTACAAATCTAAATTAGGAATTGCGAATACCAATTGGCAAAATCTAATTTATCAAGTAGCTTGGGGTACAGATAATAACTTAGTTTTTTCTGGAGGTGTTAAAGGTTTACCTTATAGATTATCATTAGGTTACAACCATCAAAATGGTATTGTTAAAACCAATGAATTTAAAAGAACTTCATTAGGACTTAATTTAAATCCTAAATTCTTTGACAATCACTTAACAGTGAATGTTAATTTAAAAGGTACTTATACAGACAATAGATTTTTACCAGATGGAGTAATTTCTAGTGCAACTTATTTTGATCCTACTCAACCGGTTTATTCTGGAAACTCTAATTATGGAGGTTATTATGAATGGTTATTGAATGGTGGATTAAACGTAAATGCTAATGCTAACCCACTGGCAATGTTAGACGCTAACAGAAAACTTTCTTCTGTATACAGGGCTTTGGGTAATATTCAGTTAGACTATAAATTCCATTTCTTACCTGATTTACATTTTAATGTGAACGCGGGTTATGATTATGCAAAAGGTGAAGGTGTAAATACCACATATGGTCAATATAAAGGGGGTTATGCAGATAATGGTAGATATAATGAATATTCACAAGAAAAGAAAAATAAACTATTAGAAACTTACCTTAACTATACTAAAAAAGTTTCTGTAGTGAATATGGATTTGACTGCTGGTTACTCTTATCAAGACTTTTATAACGAGGAGCCTAGTTTCTTTAGTTATACTGGAAAAAATACTCCCCCAGTTCCGTCTACTCCAAAAGCTAACCAAACAACTTTACTTTCATTCTATGGAAGAGCAATTTTTACTATAGCTAATAAATATATTATCAATGCTTCAATGAGAAGAGATGGTTCTTCTAGATTTTTTAATAAAACAAAAGATTATGTTTGGGGTAACTTCCCAGGAGTTTCTGTTGCGTGGAGATTAGACCAAGAATCTTTCTTAAAAGGTACAGGTGTAAATACCTTAAAATTAAGAGGAGGTTGGGGTCAAACAGGTCAACAAGAATTACCAATTTCTTATGGTGCATTTGCTAAATATAGTGAGAGCCAGATTGGTGCAGAATATCAGTTTGGGGGTAATTTCTATACCATGTATAGACCAGACGTATATAACCCTTATTTAACTTGGGAAACTACTACTACTAAAAACTTAGGTTTGGATTTTGGATTTGCTAATAACAGAATTTCTGGTTCGGTAGATGTATTTAGAAAAGATACTAAAGATTTATTAGTATTTAGCCCTATTCCAGCAGGGGATTTAAGTAACTTCAACTGGTTAAACGTAGGTACTATTAAAAACGAAGGTATAGAAGGAGTTATTAATTTAGTTCCTGTTAAAAATGAAAATACAACTTGGGAATTAGGATTTAATGCAACTCACTATAAACCAATTGTTAATAAGTTAATTAATAATGCTACTAATGATTATTTCATTGCAACAGGAGGAATTTCTGGTGGTGTAGGTAACACTATTCAGGCACACGCTGTAGGTTATAATCCTAGTTCATTCTTAGTATATCAACAAGTTTATGATGTAAATGGAAAACCACTAGATGGAGTATATGTAGATAGAAACGGAGATGGAATGATCAGTGCACAAGATAAGTATTATTACAAATCTACAACACCAGATGCTATCTTAGGATTCTCTACTAAATTAACTCACAAAAATTGGGATTTCAGTATGAGTGGAAGAGCAGTTTTAGGAAACTACGTTTATAATAACGCTGCTTCTAATAGCTCTATTAACTCTGCATTGACTAACGAATATTTACAAAACGTATATTCTACTGCTAAAACTTATGCATTTAAAGGAAACGAGTTATTCTCAGATATTTTTGTAGAAGATGCATCTTTCTTTAGATTAGATAATGTAAACCTAGGATATGTATTTAAAGATTTTATCTCTAGCGGAAACAGTCTAAAAGTATATGGAATGGTACAGAATGTATTTGTAATTTCTGATTATTCAGGTATAGATCCAGAAGTATTTGGAGGAATAGATAATGGTTATTATCAAATGCCAAGAGTATATTCATTAGGATTTAATTTTCAATTTTAAAAGGTAATTTAAATGAAAACAAATAAAATTAATATAAAAGCAATCGTAGGAACATTATCTCTTGCACTATTCTTTTCTTTATCATCTTGTACTAAAGATTTAGAAAGAACACCGATAATAGAAACTACAGGAGATGCTATTTTTTCGGATTTTAATAATTATCCAAACGCACTCGCTAAATTATATGGAGGTTTAGCACACGGTGGTCAAGAAGCTGGCGGTGGTAATGCTGATATTAGTGGTATTGATGGGAACTTCTCTCAATATACCAGACAGCTTTTCACCCTACAAGTTCTTCCTACTGATGAAGCTGTAATTGCATGGAATGACGGTACATTACAGACCATTCACAAAATGACTTGGGATTCATCTAATGAATTTGTTGCTGCTATGTATTATAGAATTTATACAGAGATTGCTTTCTGTAATGAATTTCTTAGAAATACTACAGATGCTAAATTAACAGCTAATAATATTACAGGAACTAATTTAACTGAGGCTAAATACATGAGAGCTGAAGCTAGATTCTTAAGAGCACAGTCTTATTATCATGCTTTAGATTTATTTGGAAACGTTCCATTCGTAGATGAAACATACTTACCAGGTTCGCCTACACCTCCAAAAAGAATCGTAAGAGCTGATTTATATAAATTTGTAGAATCAGAACTATTAGCAGTAGCTAATGAATTAAAAGATCCTAAAACTAATGAATATGGTAGAGCAGATAAAGCTGCTGCTTGGACTCTATTAGCTAGACTTTATCTTAATGCAGAAGTATATGCAGGAACTGCTAAATATGCAGATGTAATTACCTATACTCAAAAAGTTATTAACGCAGGATATGGTATAAAACATACTTATGTGAAAGATAATAATGGAAATGTTATTGATGATAAAGGTTATCCAGAATTATTCTTAGCAGACAACCATTTAAATAATCCAGAAGTTATTTTCCCAGTTGCTTTTGATGGTGTACATATCAAAACTTATGGCGGTACTACATATTTAGTTCATGCAGCAGTAGGAGGTAAAATGCCAGCAAGCGATTTTGGAATCAACGGAGGTTGGGGTGGTCTTAGAACTACTAAAGCTTACGTTAACCTATTCGGTGGAGCAGGAACTAATGATAAGAGAGGTAACTTCTACACAAATGGCCAAACTTTAGAAATTAATGATTTAAGTAATTTCGCTGATGGTTATGCATTTGTTAAATTTAAAAATGTTACAAGTGCAGGTGTTGAAGGTGCAGACGGACCAGCTAAAGGTTCAGGAAATTTTGTAGATGCAGATATTCCTCTATATAGATTAGCAGATGTATACCTTATGTATGCAGAAGCAGTTCTAAGAGGTGGAGGCGGAAGCACAACTACAGCATTAGCTTATGTAAATGATTTAAGAGTAAGAGCTGGTGCAACTCCTGTTACATCAATCAGTAGAGATTTTATTTTAGACGAAAGAGCTAGAGAATTAGGTTGGGAAATGACCAGAAGAACAGACTTAATTAGATATGGTAAATTTACTTCTGCTTCTTACTTATGGCCATGGAAAGGTGGAGTAAAAGAAGGTCAAGCAGTTGGTGATTATAGAAATCTATACCCAATTCCTGCTAAAGATATTGTTGCTAACCCTAATTTAGTTCAAAATCCTGGATATTAAAATTCAAAATTGTAATTAAAATGAAAAATAACATATTTAAAGGAGTATTTCTCTTATTAATATCACTTTTGGGGCTTATTTCTTGTAGTGATAGAGAGATTGTGACGGTTGATAATCAGTCTGCTCCAATTTTAATGGATGTATCTAAAGAATCTGTTTTCTTAGATAAACATTTTCCTGATAACCCTGCGTTTAATGTAACATGGGATGTAGCTAAATATACAGTTCCTGTACAAATTACTTATAAAATAGAGGTTTCTGCAGATAATAAATTTACAAAGCCTTTTGTCTTGGGTACTGTTGCTAACTCAGCTAGAACCGCTACATTTACTAATGCTCAAATGAATACAGCGGCACAAACTATTGGGTTGGTTAAAGATGTAGAAGGTACTATGTACATTAGAGTTTCTTCATACTTAGGTAATGGAGAGAACTTGACTTCTACTTCTAATGTATCTATGATTAAAATCACACCTTACGAGTTAGAATATCCAACTTTCTACATTGTAGGTGCTGCTTCATTCGTAGGTTGGTCTGCTGTAGATGCTCAAGTTTTATATAAATCTTCTAATAAATCTATGATTTATACTTATTTAGAAGGTGGTCAACCTTTTAGATTTTTAGGTCAAAAAAATTGGGATCCATTAAACTATAGTATTGACTTAGCGGGAACTAGAGAAAATTATAGATATTTCAAACAAGTTTCTAGTAATTTAATACAAGATGGAGAAGAAAATATGAAGTTTACTGGAGCAACAGGTATTTATAAAATCACTATTAATGCAGCTACAGGTGTACAATCAATAGATGTTGCAGAATCTGCAATTCCTACATTTGATTTCCCTCAAATTTATATAGTAGGTACAATTAATGGTTGGGATGCAGCTACTGCACCAGCTATGACTAAAGTAGCTCCTGGTGTATATGAATATACAGTAAAACTTGATGATAACTCAGAATTTAAATTCTTAGGTCAACGTTCTTGGGGAGATATAGAATGGGCTAATATTATGAAAGATAATGCTGGTAACTCTGGTTTCTTAGGTCCAAAAGGAGATAATGGTAATGTGAAATTTAATGGTGGTGGTAAAACTTATAAGATTACAGCTAACGTAAAAGCAGGAATCTATACCATTGTTGAGCCGTAATTTATAAATTTTAATAAATTTAGTTATGAAAAATATTTTTAAAATAATTTCAATATTATTGTTAATTCCTCTAGTTTTCAGCTCTTGTAGAGACGAACAATATGATGATAATTGGAAATCAGCTGATCCATCATTTACATTATACAATACTACTCTTACAAGTAATGTATTGTATCCTACAATGGATAAAAATCCATTCAGATTAACTTGGGATAATTCATTAGGAGGAACTACATATAATGTAGTATTCTCTACAACGAGTGATTTTGCTACCAAAATTGCTTTTGGAACATCTAATACCAATTCTTACAGTACTACTATAGGTGCACTTAATACTGCATTATTACAAGCAGGTTATTCACCATATGGTCTTAAAAAAGTATATTTTAGAGTAGAATCAGGGACTAAAGTGTCAAATGCCGTTTCATTTGATGTTACCCCTTATCCTGCAACTGTACCAGTAATTACTAATCCTACTGCAGGAAAATCTTATGTGTTAAACAAAAATTTACCTGAAGATAATGCTCTTACTATGCTTTGGTCAGACTACAATGCATATGGGGTAGACGTTACCTACACAATAGAACTTGCTAAAACTACTGCTACAGAATTTGTAACTCTAGGTACTGTTAAAAACTTAAGAACTTTAGATATCACAAATAAAATTTTTAATGATGCAGTTCTTAAATTGGGATTAGTTCCTGATGTTGAAGCATCAGTAGATATGAGAGTTACTGCTACTACAAAATCTGTAGGGGGAACAATCAATAAAGTTTCTCAAGTGGTTACAGTAAAAGTGACTCCTTATGTTGCTTTCAAAAACCTATTCTTAGTAGGAGATGCTACAGCAGCTGGTTGGAGTACTAATAATAATAACCAAGCTATTTTCAGAGATGCTTCTAATCTTAATAAGTTCTACTTTACAGGTAAATTTGGAACCAGTATGTTTAAGTTGTTAGAAATCTTAGGAGATAATACATGGCAACCGCAATGGGGAGTTAAAGGTGGAGCTGTTGCAAACAGTGATGGTGGTGATCCAGATCCATTCACAGTTTCTTCTGCAGGATATTATTCTTTTGAAGTAGATATTCTTGCTAAAACTTACTCAATCACTCCTTATTCAGGAGCTATGACTACTTACACTTCTATTGATATAGCAGGTAGTTTAAACGGGTGGAGTGGAAGCACTGTACTTACTCAATCTAGTTTTGATCCTCACCAATGGTATATCAAAGATTTAGTAGTATCATCAAATGGTGAAGCTAAATTTAGAGCAAATGGTAATTGGGATGTTAACTGGGGAGCTGGTTCAGAATTCTCTGGTCAAGGTACTCAAGGAGGTGCAAACATTCCTCTAAACGCAGGTACTTATGATGTTTATTTCAATGACATCGACGGAAGATATGTTTTCGTTAAAAAATAATTGATTTTAAACAGCTAAACCATATTAAAGCCGCATTTTTTGCGGCTTTTTTATGAAATAAAACATGTATTTTTATGCTAATTTTATTGGAATAGTTCAATACTTTGTTTACTTTTAGTCGTTCTATTTTTTTAGAATAAGAAATACCTAAATTACTGTAAATTAAACAACTTGCTTTATGAAAATTGTGAAAAACAGCGTGCTTTTCCTAATGCTTTCTCCTGCATTATTTTTGGCACAATCTCTAAAATCTCCAGACGGAAACTTCGAAATGAATTTTCAATTGAAAAATGGAGTTCCTTATTATCATCTTAATTACAAAGGGAAAACAGTAATCGAAGATTCTAAACTAGGCCTTCGATTGCTTAAAGATAATACCATCGCTTTTGATAATGTCAACAAACTGCCAGATGGTAAAAATCTCAATTCTGACTTCGAAAAAATTGCAGAAAACAGAGATTCTAAAAACGAAAATTGGGCTCCCGTTCTTGGAGAAAAAAAATATTATACCAATCATTATAACGAACTTTCGGTTACTCTTAATCAACCCAATGAAGACCGTAAAATCATTGTTAAGTTTAGACTTTTTAATGATGGTTTAGGTTTCAGATATGAGTTTCCTCAACAGAAAAATCTTAATTATTTCGTTGTAAAAGAAGAAGATACCGAATTTAATTTTCCTTATGATTTAAAATCTTGGTGGGTTCCTGCAGACTATGATACGCAGGAATATAGACCTACAACCAGTTTGGTTTCTCAGATTTCTACAAAATGGGAAAGCAGTTTTGATAGTAACGCATCTCAAACTTTGGTTAAAAATGCGGTTCAATCACCTCTTATGTTGAAAAAAGAGTTTTCTGGTAAAGAAAAACCACTGTACATTAACCTTGCAGAAGCGGCTGTAATCAATTATCCAGCTTCTCATCTTGAAGTAGATTCAGAAAATTTTGACTTTAAAACCCATCTTACTCCAGACGCACAAGGTGCAAAAGGTTATATGCAAACACCTGCAGTAACACCATGGAGAACCGTTATCGTTTCAGAAAAAGCAGAAGAAGTGCTAGATTCTAAAATGATTTTTAACTTAAATGAGCCAACTAAATACACTGATACTTCTTGGATTCATCCTGTGAAATATATTGGAGTTTGGTGGCAAATGTTCGTTCCAAACCGTGGAACTTGGAGTTATTCCAATTTAGACAATATACATCTTGGCGTTACAGATTATTCTAAAGCGAAGCCAAACGGAACACACGCTGCGAATAATGATAATGTTAAAAAATACATTGATTTCGCTTCTAAACATGGCTTTGATGCTGTTTTGGTAGAAGGTTGGAATGAAGGCTGGGAAGATTGGTTCGGAAAATCGAAAGAATTTGTTTTTGATTTTATCACACCGTATCCAGATTTTGATATTAAAATGCTCAATGAATATGCGTATTCTAAAAATGTGAAACTCATTATGCACCATGAAACATCTGCTTCAGCAACCAATTACGAAAGATGGCTTGACCCAGCTTTTAAATTAATGAAAGAACATGGTTATGATGCGGTGAAAACAGGTTACGTAGGAAATATTATTCCTAGAGGCGAACATCACTATTCTCAGTGGATGATTAACCATTATCAAAGAGTTGTAGACAAAGCTGCAGAATATAAAATCATGGTTAATTCTCACGAAAGTGTTCGTCCTAGTGGTTTAAGCAGAACTTATCCGAACTGGATTGCTGCAGAAGCAGCTCGTGGAACAGAGTTCGAAGCGATGGGAGGTAATAATCCAGATCACACTACCATTTTGCCATTTACAAGATTTATGGGTGGACCAATGGATTACACTCCAGGAATTTTCCAAACACAATACAATTATTATGATGCTAACAATAAAAGCTTTGCCAATACTACTTTAGCTAAGCAGTTAGGATTATATGTAGTGATGTATTCTCCACTTCAGATGGCTTGTGATTTACCAGAAAACTACGAGAGACATTTAGATGCTTTCCAATTCATCAAAGATGTAGCTGTAGATTGGGATGATACCAAAATTTTGGCTGCAGAACCAGGTGATTATATTCACACTGCGAGAAAAGGGAAAGGTTCAGAAAATTGGTTTGTAGGAGGAGTTACAGACGAAAATGCTAGAGATTTCACTGTAGATTTTTCTTTCTTAGAAAAAGGAAAAAAATACGAAGCTACTATTTACGAAGATGGTAAAAATGCTGATTACGAAAAAAATCCGCAAGCTTATCATATTTACAAAAAAGTAGTAACCAATGGTTCTAAAATCAAGATTCACCTTGCAAGAAGCGGTGGTTATGCTATTTCTTTAAAGCCAATTAAATAGAATGATATGAAAAAGCTATTTTCAATTTTTGCCATTGCAATATTCAGTTTTTCTATGGCGCAATTCCAAAGAGTAGAACCTGCTTTTTGGTGGAAAGGAATGAAAAATCCTGAGCTTCAGATTTTGTTATATGGCAAAAATATTGCCCAACAAAATATTGAACTTTCAGATGGAATTCAGATTAAGGATTTAACGAAGGTAGAAAATCCTAATTATGTGTTTATCACCATTAATACTAATGAAATTAACACGCCTCAATTTAAAATTTTCCTTAAAAATGGCAAAAAAACCATTAGTACATATCAGTATGAATTGAAGGAAAGAACGCCTAATTCATCTGCGCGTGAATCTTATACTTCTAAAGATGTTTTCTACCTGATTATGCCAGATCGTTTTGCCAATGGCGATGAAAAAAATGATTCTAACAAATCTCTCATCGAAAAAGCAAACAGAAAAAGTGAAGGTGGAAGACATGGTGGTGATTTAAGAGGAATTATCAATAATTTAGACTATCTTAAAAATCTTGGAGTGACTACACTTTGGCTCACTCCAGTTTGCGAAGACAATGAAAAAGTGTATACCTATCATGGTTATGCACAGACTGATTTATATAAAATAGATGTGCGCTACGGAACCAATGAAGAATACCGTGAACTTTCTACTGAGCTCAAAAAAAGAGACATGAAATTGGTGAAAGATTACGTGACCAATCACTGGGGAGTTTCGCATTGGTTGATTCAGGATTTGCCTACTAAAGATTGGATTCACTGGTTTGAAGATGGTAAGAATGGTTTCAAACGTTCTAACTACAGAACCAATTCTCAAATGAATCCTTATGCTGCTGCTATCGATAAAAAAGTAGCTTTAGATGGTTGGTTTGATACCACAATGCCTGATCTTAACCAAAGTAATCCATTGGTTTTAAAATATTTAATTCAAAATGCAATTTGGTGGATTGAATATGCGCAATTAGATGGTTATAGAGTAGACACTTATCCTTATAACGACAAAGAGGGAATGGCAAAATGGTGTAAAGCCATTACAGACGAATATCCAAACTTCAATATTGTAGGCGAAACTTGGATGTATGACCCAGCTCAAATTGCTTTTTGGCAAAAAGATTCTAAAGTAGGCGAAATAGAAAATTACAATTCTAATTTACCTTCGGTAATGGATTTTATGTTGTATGAAAACCTTCCAAAAGCTTTACAAGAAGAAGAAAATTGGGACAAAGGAATGATTAGACTTTACAATTCTTTTGCCAATGATTTCTTATTTCCAAATCCTAAAAACATAATGGTTTTCTTCGAAAATCATGATACTCCTAGAATCAATGAAATGTTCAACGGAAATCCTGCTTATTATAAATTGGCATTAACGATTGTTTCTACTATCAGAGGAATTCCGCAATTGTATTATGGTTCAGAAATAGGAATGCGTGGAGATAAAAACAAAGGAGACGCAGACATCAGAAGAGATTTCCCAGGAGGTTGGAAAGGTGATGCTCAAAATGCTTTTGTTTCCAGAACACCAGAGCAAAATGAATTTTTTGATTATACCCAAAAATTATTAAACTGGAGAAAGTCTAAAGATGTTATCCACAATGGGAAAACCAAAAACTTTTCGCCAGAGAGAAATGTTTATGTTTATTTCCGTTATAATGATGAGGAAAAAGTAATGGTAATCATCAACAGCAGTGACAAAGAACAAACCATCGAAATGAATAGATTCCAAGAAATGGTTCCTTCTAGTTTTACAGCAAAAGATGTAATGAAAGATGCTACGGTTCAAATTAAAGATTTGTTAACTATTCCTGCAAAATCTTCATTGATTTTAGAAATAAATAAGTAAATTCGTTAAAAACAAATAAAAACTATAGTATATGAATAATACACAGAAAAAACCACTCTTGTCTTTCTGGAAAATCTGGAACATAAGTTTTGGTTTTTTGGGAGTGCAAATTGGATATTCTCTTCAGAACGCAAATACCAGTAGAATTCTTTCAGCAATCGGTGCAGATGTACATCATTTAAGCTATTTTTGGTTAGCAGCTCCTCTTGCAGGACTTTTTGTACAGCCCATTGTAGGACTTTCTAGTGATAAAACATGGACGAGATTAGGTCGTAGAATTCCATTTATTTTAGGTGGAGCAATTGTTTCTGCATTGGCTATGTTTTTTATGCCAAACTCAGAACATTTTGCACAATTATTTCCTGCCGTTTTCTTTGGTGCGATGATGTTGCTTTTCATGGACGTTTCTTTTAATGTTACTATGCAACCATTCCGTGCTTTGGTAAGTGATATGGTAGACGAATCTCAAAGAAATAAGGGATATTCTATCCAAAGTTTTTTAATTAATGTAGGAGCTGTTTTCGGTTCACTTTTACCATTTTTATTAACATGGTGGGGAATTGCAAACGAACCAGAAGCTGGTCAAAAAGTAGCACCTACGGTAATTTGGTCTTTCTATATTGGCGGAGCGGTTTTATTAGCTTCTGTTTTATGGACTTCTTTTAGAACTAAAGAATATCCGCCAGAAGAATATGCGAAGTATAATAATTTAGAAGAAAAAGAAAATGAAACTCCAGAAAAAGTAAGTTTCTTTACTTTGATTAAAAATGTACCAAATGCTATGAAGCAATTGGCAGTTACACAGTTTTTTTCTTGGTTTGCATTGTTTTTAATGTGGGTTTACACCACACAAGGAATTGCACAAAATATTTGGGGAACTACGGATGCTACATCTAATGCTTATAACGAAGCAGGAAACTGGACAGGTGTAATTTTTGCAGCTTACAGTGTTTTTGCAGCTTTATTTTCTTTAGTTATCACTCCATTAGCTAACAAATATGGAAGAAGAAATGTATATGTATTCTCTTTAATTTTGGGTGGACTTGGTTTGTTATCAATGATGTTTATCAAAGACAAGAATCTTTTATTTTTGCCAATGATTGGAGTAGGTGTAGCCTGGGCAGCTATTCTAGCATTGCCTTATGCAATTTTATCTTCTAAACTTCCTGCAAAACAAACAGGAGTTTATATGGGGATTTTCAATGCTACGATTACTATTCCGCAGATTACTGCGGGTTTATTAGGAGGAGTTTTACTTTCTGCTTTAGGAGGGACGGCAATTAACATGGTTGCATTGGCAGGAGTTTCTATGGCAGTTGCAGGTATAGCAGCATTTTTAGTAATTAAAGAATAATTCAATTTAGGGTTTGGAAATGATTCTGAAATCTTATTGATAGAAGTTCCTATGGACTTGCCAAAAATCTAAAAAAGATGTTAAAAATGAAAAAGAATATGCAAAATGAAATTTTTCTATTGCTTTTTGTCAATAAAAAAACTAATTTTGCAAAATCAAATTCCAAACAAATTGAATATTAAATCGCAATATTTTGGCTCTTGTTTATTCCAAGAAATTGGAAAGCTAAAATACGCAGCAAAATAATTGAGGCCGATAATCAGAAAGATTGTCGGCTTTTTTTATGTCGTTTAAGTTTGATTTTCAATGCGTTTGCAGTTTGAAATAAATCTAGTAAAACCTGAATCTTGCAGGTGAAAAGCCTGCAAGTCATTCAGAAAAAACCAAAAAGAAAAATGAATAATACGTATAAATCAGCTGGTGTAGACAAAGAAGAAGGCTACAAAACCGTAGACAAAATAAAATCTGCTGTAGCCGAAACGCACAATAAAAATGTACTGAACAATCTAGGAAGTTTTGGAGCTTTCTATGAAATTGGTGGCTATAAAAATCCTGTTTTAGTTTCTGGAACTGATGGTGTAGGTACCAAATTAAAAATCGCGTTAGATACTAAAAAATATGATTCTATTGGTGTAGATTGTTTCGCAATGTGTGCAAATGATATTCTCTGTCATGGTGCAAAGCCTCTTTTCTTCTTAGATTACCTAGCTTGCGGAAAACTAGATGCAGAGGTAGCAGCAGAAATTGTTCTAGGAATGGTAAATGCTTGTAAAGACAATGAGTGCGCATTAATTGGTGGTGAAACCGCAGAGATGCCAGGAATGTATCAACCAGGAGATTATGATGTGGCTGGTTTCTGCGTAGGAATTGTAGAAAAAGACCAAATTATTGATGGTTCTAAAATAAAAACTGGTAATAAAATCATCGCTTTGCCAAGTTCAGGATTCCATAGCAATGGTTTTTCATTAGTAAGAAAAATTTTCCCAAATTTTGAAGAAGAATTCGAAGGAAAACCTCTATACGAGACACTTTTAGTTCCTACCAAACTCTATTACAAAGACGTTTTTAAACTGAAAGATAATATAGAAATTTCAGGTATTGCTCACATTACAGGTGGCGGGTTGATAGAAAACGTTCCAAGAATTATTCCGAATGGATTGTGTGCGAAAATAGACACTTCTAAAATCCAAATTCCAAACGTAATGTTAGAATTAGAAAAACGCGGAAACATCGAAAGAATGGAAATGTTTGGTACGTTTAACATGGGAGTAGGAATGGTTCTAGTAGTAGATGAAAGTCTTGCAGAAAAAGCACTTTCTTTAATTGAAGATGCTTATTTAGTAGGTGAAATCGTAGAGAACGAAGATAAAATAATTTTAAAATAGACTAAAGAATCAAGAACCGAGAATCAAGATTTTTTTGGTTCTTAATTCTTGTATCTTGGCTCTTAATCATGAAAAATATCACAGTTTTAGTTTCGGGTTCTGGTAGCAATTTACAACGTATCATTGATTGTATTGATAGTGGAGAAATTTCAAATGCTAAGGTCAGTTTAGTGGTTGCGGACAGAGATTGTTATGCTTTAGAAAGAGCCGAAAATCATCAAATTCCGCATCAACTCATTAAAAGAGGAAAAGATTTCTCTGAAAATTTAGAAAAGCTTTTACCCAAAAATACAGATTTGATTGTATTAGCTGGTTTTCTATCGATTCTGAGCAAAGAATTTTGTGAAAAATATAATAGAAAAATAATCAATATTCATCCTGCTTTATTGCCAAAATTTGGTGGAAAAGGAATGTGGGGACATCACGTTCACGAAGCTGTAATTGAAGCCCAAGAAAAGGAAAGTGGTGCAACAGTTCATTTTGTAACTTCAGGAATTGATGAAGGTGAAATTATCCTTCAAGGGAAATTTAGCATTGATGAAAATGAAACTCCAGAAACTTTAGCACAGAAAGTGCATCAAATTGAGTACGAAATTTTCCCGAAAGCGATTGATAAAATTTTGAATAAAAATTAAATAAAAAGTAATAAAATAAAAATGAAAAAACGAGCATTAATCAGTGTCTCCAACAAAAACAATCTAATTGATTTTGCTAAATTTTTAGAATCTAAAAATTACGAACTCATATCTACAGGCGGAACATTTAAACATCTTAAAGAGGCTGGACTTAACCCAATTCAGATAGATGAAGTGACCAATTTCCCTGAAATGTTAGACGGAAGAGTAAAAACCCTTCATCCAAAAGTTCATGGTGGTCTTCTTGCTGTTCGTGATAACGAAGAACATATGAAAACCGTTCAGGAACACGGAATAGAGCTGATTGATATGGTAATTGTAAACCTTTATCCGTTTTTCGAAAATGTAAATAAAGAAATTTCATTAGAAGAAAAAGTAGAATTCATCGATATTGGTGGGCCATCAATGCTTCGTTCTGCAGCTAAAAATTTCGCTTCTGTGACTGTTGTTACCGATGTGGAAGATTATGCTAAAGTTCAACAAGAAATCGCAGAAAATGGCGATACTACAATAGAAACTCGTAAAAAATTAGCAGGTAAAGTATTTAACCTAACTGCAGCGTATGATGCAGCGATTTCTCAAATGCTTCTCAATGAAGATTATCCTGAATATTTACAGGCTTCTTACCAAAAAGTTTCTGATTTAAGATATGGCGAAAATCCTCATCAATCTGCAGCGTATTACGTTTCTACTACAGAAAACGGTGCGATGAAAGATTTTGAAATTTTAGGAGGTAAAGAATTGTCTTTCAATAATTTGAGAGATATGGATTTATGCTGGAAAGTAGTAAACGAATTCAAAGATGAGATGGCTTGTTGTGCGGTAAAACATTCTACACCTTGTGGAGTTGCCATCGGAAATTCTGCTTTAGAAACTTATGCTAAAACTTTCGAATGTGACCCGATTTCTATTTTCGGAGGAATCATCGGAATGAACTATAAAGTTGATGCTTCAACAGCGGAAGAATTGAATAAAACTTTCCTTGAAATTGTAATGGCAACTGATTTTGATGAAGATGCATTAGAAATTTTGAGAAAGAAGAAAAATCTTAGAATAATAAAAATCAAAAATCCAGTTTCAGACAAAAAAACTTGGGTGAAAATAGATGGCGGAATTTTGGTTCAAAATGTAGATGACCAGTTTTCTACAGATTTTAAAGTAGTTACAGAAATTAAGCCAACAGAACAGCAAGAAAAAGCACTTTTATTTGCTCAAAGAGTGGTAAAATATGTAAAATCTAATGCTATAGTAGTTTCAAACGGAATTCAAGCGTTCGGAATTGGAGGTGGACAAGTAAACAGAATTTGGGCTACAGAACAAGCGATTTCTAGAGCTAAGGAAAAATTCAGTGGCGATTTAGTTTTGGCTTCAGATGCGTTTTTCCCTTTCAGAGATGTAGTAGATTTCTGCGCTAAAGAAGGAATTACAGCGATTGTACAACCTGGTGGTTCTGTAAAAGATGAAGATTCTATTGCAGCTGCAAATGAACATAAAATTCCAATGATGTTCACAGGAATGAGACATTTTTTACATTAATCAAATCAATTTTTTAGCAACTCAAAGAATAAATATATCGCAAATTTTATAGAAATTTTATAACAAATCGTTCATAGGATTTCGTAAATTTGTAAGAAACCAAGTATCATATGAAAGTATTAATAATAGGAAACGGAGGTAGAGAATCTGCTATTGCAAAAAAATTGTCAGAAGACAAAAGAATCAGTCAAATGTTTTTTGCAAAAGGCAATGCTACAACAGAAAATTTAGGTAAAAACTTGCCTTATGAAAGTGTAGCAGAATTAAGAGATTTCGCTCTTAGAGAAAAAATAGATTTCACATTCGTAGGTCCAGAATTACCTTTAGTTAATGGTATTGTAGACGAATTTCAGAAACATAATCTAAAAATTTTTGGCCCTACAAAACGTGCCGCAGATTTAGAAGGAAGCAAAGCTTTTTCTAAAAAATTTATGCAAGATTATGGCATCAGAACAGCTAAAGCTGCTATTTTTGATTCTTACGTAGAAGCAGACCAATATATCCAAAATCATTCTTATCCTTTGGTGATTAAAGCCAGTGGTTTAGCCAGCGGAAAAGGAGTAGTTATTTGTGAAGACAAAGAAACAGCGCACCATACTTTACACCAATTCATGATAGAAAGAATTTATGGAGATGCTGGAATAAAAGTTGTCATTGAAGAATTTTTACAAGGTTTCGAAGCGTCTATTATCGCTTTTTGGAATGGTGAAAAAGCTTTTCCATGTGTTTCTGCTAAAGATTATAAAAAAGTAGGAAACGGAAATACTGGCGCCAATACAGGTGGAATGGGAAGCGTAGCTCCAAGTCCAGAATTTACAGAGCAGCATTTTGCAGATTTCAATAAATACATTTTAGAACCTACCGTTAAAGGAATTAAAGACAAAGCACTTGATTTTGTAGGGATTATATTTTTTGGCGTTTTGGTACAAGATAATCAATGTTATTTGTTAGAATATAACATGAGATTTGGCGATCCAGAAACACAAGTCATCATGGCACTTTTAGAGAATAATTTGCTGGATGTTATCCATGACTGTATCGAAGGAAAAGATTTAGATTTACAGTTTTCAGATAAAAAGGCGATTTGCCTCGTGATGTGTTCTGGTGGTTATCCTGCTAATTATGAAATCGGTTACGAAATCAAAGGTTTAGATAAGGTAAAACACAGCAATGTTCTCTTTGCAGGAGCAGAGCAAATTGCAGGAAAAGTAGTCACCAATTCTGGTAGAGTACTTAATGTGGTTGCAACTGGCGATACTTACGAAGAAGCACGCGAAAAAGTCTATGAAGATGCTAAAACACTTCATTTCGACTACGCATTTTACAGAGAAGATATCGGAAAATTTTAATAAAATGAGGGAATTTTCCCTCAATTTTTTTAGGAGCTAATCCTGCTTTCCGCACTCGCTTTTTTAGAAATTTTTGCCTGATAAATCCATTTATAAATTTCTAAAAAGAGCTCAGACAAATGCTTCAATCAGGGCTAGTTACGCACAGAAATAAAAAGTAATTTTTTTTAAGAATTTTAATTTTTTAGCCGAGTTTCCAAGTCTTGAATTTTTGGTTCTTTTGGTTCAAGCCAAAAGAACATTAAAGTAAAAAATAGAAAAATAAATGAATAAAGGAATCATCATTTTGGACTTCGGTTCACAATATAACCAATTGATTGGTAGAAGAATACGCGAAATGGAAGTGTATTCAGAAATTCTACCTTTTAATACCTCTTTAGAAGAAATAAAATCCAAAAATCCTGCAGGAATTATCCTTTCTGGTGGGCCAAGTTCTGTAAACTCTCCAGATGCACATTTGGTAGAAAAAGAATTATTCGAATTGGGAATTCCAGTTTTGGGAATTTGCTACGGAATGCAACTTACAGCACATCTTTTGGGCGGAAACGTAAAAAAAGGTGAAAAAGGTGAATACGGAAAAGCAACTCTAGAAATCACTAAATCTAATCCACTTTTTACAGGAGTAAGCAGATTTTCTACCGTTTGGATGAGCCATTTTGATGAAGTAGAAACTTTGCCAGAGAATTTTGAAATTTCAGCGAAGTCTGGTGTGATTGCAGGGATTTTTAACGAAAAGAAAAATATTTATTGCGTTCAGTTTCATCCAGAAGTTTCGCACAGTGAATATGGAGCTAAAATGCTCGAAAACTTTGTTTTCCAGATTTGTAAAGCAGAAAAAAATTGGAAACTGACCAATTATATCGAAAAAACAGTTGCCGAAATCCGTGAAAAAGTAGGAAATGATAAGGTCATTCTTGGGCTTTCTGGTGGTGTAGATTCATCGGTAGCTGCGGTTCTTATTCATAAAGCTATTGGAGACCAATTGCAATGTATTTTCGTAGATACGGGACTTTTGCGTAAAGATGAAGGCAAAAAAGTAATGGAAAATTACGGAGAACATTTCCATATGAATATTGATATGGTAGATGCTTCAGAAAGATTTTTGTCAAAATTAGCTGGCGTTTCAGACCCAGAAGAAAAACGCAAAATCATCGGTAGAGAATTTGTGGCAGTTTTTGATGAAGAATCTCACAAAATAGAAGGTGCTAAATTTTTGGCTCAAGGAACCATTTATCCAGATGTTATTGAATCTCAATCGGTAAAAGGGCCTTCTGCAGTAATAAAATCTCACCACAATGTAGGTGGATTGCCGGAAGAAATGAAACTTCAACTTCTAGAACCGCTTCGTGAGCTATTTAAAGACGAAGTAAGAAAAGTAGGTGAAGAATTAGGAATTCCGCATCATTTGGTGTACAGACATCCTTTCCCAGGCCCAGGTTTAGGCATTAGAATCTTAGGAGAAGTAGATGCCGAAAAAGTGAAAATTTTACAAGAAGCAGATGATATTTTCATAGAAGAATTGTATAAAAATGAATTGTATGAAAAGGTTTCTCAGGCTTTTGTGGTGTTACTTCCCGTAAAATCTGTTGGAGTAATGGGAGATGAAAGAACGTATGAATACACAGCTGTAGTTCGTTCTGCGAATACTACAGACTTTATGACGGCAACTTTCAGCCATTTCCCTTGGGAATTTTTAGAAAATGTATCGAACAGAATTATCAATGAAGTGAAAGGAATCAATAGAGTCGCTTATGATATTTCGAGTAAACCACCAGCAACGATTGAGTGGGAATAAAAAAGAATAAAAACTTACCTTATGGGTAAGTTTTTTTTATTATGATTTTTGTCTTATTTCTTAAATTATTCTCTGCTTAGCATAATTTAGTCCTTTCTGAATGATAATTTTGTAACTTCAAATTTAAATGATTGTTTAAAAATAATGAAGATGAAGAAAATTCTTTTATTCAGTTTTGTATTGTCCAGTTTTGTGATTTTTGCGCAAAATGATTCTAAAAAAGACACCATTTCTAACTATTCTAAAATTTTAAGAAACACCAGTTTTAGCGGTTTGTTGCAGACCAGATATTTGGTTTCTCTCACCGAAAATGTAGATGTAAACGGTGTAAATATAGCAGACCAACAAAAATTAGTGACCAATAGTTTTAATGTAAGGAGAGCAAGATTTTTATTAAAATCTAAAATTAATGACCGTTTTGACTTGGGAATGATGCTTAATTTTTCTGAATTTAACAGCAGTAGCCTTACGGGAAAAGTCCTAGAACAAGCTTTTGTAAGATATTCTCATAATAAGCATCTCAAAATTCAGATGGGGCAGTTTCGTCCCTATTTTGGAATAGAAGACGAAATTCCGAGTGAGTTTATAAAGTCTGTAGATTTTTCAAATGGTTATTATTTATTGGGGAAAAACGGTTGGCAAAGTTTCCAAACCGGAATTGCTGTTTATGGTGATATCAATAATGCTAAAAATCCTTTGAAATATTACATAGGAGCTACCAATGGAAATTCTCGTGGTTCTGAAATTGATAATGACCAAAGCAAACACGTTTATGCCAGATTAGAAAAAGATTTTAAAGATGATTTAAAAATTGGTCTGAATGGTGGAATTGGCAGTTACATCAATCAATCGGGCAATGTAATCGGGGCAGATATAGAAAAAACCTTTACCATCAATCCAAAATGGAATCTAGAAATCATTTCTGAATACAAAGAAGGAAACAATTTTTCAGAATTTGGAGTATCTAAACTTTCGCCAAAACCAGAGCTGAAAGACTTTAGATTCAGAAGTTTTTATATCAATCCTATTATTCGATATAATCTAAATTTACCAAGATTAAGAAGTATAGAATTCTCTAACCGATATGAGTATCTAAATCCTAATTACCAATTAGAAGGGAATGTAAGAACTACTTTTACACCTATGCTTACATTAGAATTTGCTGACCAATATTTTGCTTGTTTGCAAATAGGAGCCATGATTGATGATTACCAAAAAAATATTCCGCTTACTTCAGAATATGACCATACTACAATGTTTATGCAAGTTCAGGCAAGATTTTAGTGATAAAAAGCATTTTATAGTTTCTAAGAAAACCCTTATTTTTAGGAAAATTTTTAAATGAAAAAACTGATAATCTTATTAACCATTCTAAGCAATTCTGTACTTTGGGCGCAATCGCAAGAAAATAATACTGTAAATTTTACTTTTGAAAATACAGCCATTACTATTCCTCAATCTAGTTATTACAATACGATACAGATTTTAGATATTAGAAAGCAAAAAGAAGATGTAGGTTTTGTGAAATATGGAGGTCAAAGTTCCAAGAAGAAACTTTTACTGTCTAAAACCATAGAAAATATTTTTATAGATTATTTTAATCAATTGTTACCGCAAAATTCTGCATCTAAGAATCTTACTTTTCTTTTGAGAGATTTCTATATTTCTGAGACGCCAAATCGAGCTAATTTTTTATTAAAAGGAGCATTTTTTAGTCAAGAAAATGATATTTACTATTTAGTCTCTAAAGTGGAAAAGAAAATATCATTTAATAGCACTGATAAACTCATATCACTTCAAAAACACGTTAATAATCTGATTTCTACTGAAATCAAAACCGCTATGGAATCTAATACATTTCTAATGGAAAGAGCATTTACATTAAATGATATGATTTCCTATGATGATATAATGAAAAGTGAAATTCCACTGTATAGTAATAATAAATATCCAGACGGTATTTACAAAAGTTTTGAGTCTCTTAAGCATCTGAAACCAGATTTTACTATTCAGGAAATTGCATTGTCGCCTTCAGGAATTAAAAAAATTAAATATAAGGACAATTCTGGAGAAATAGTCAATGCAAAACCTATTACTTATGCTATTATTAAAGACAATAATATTTATATCAAAGGACTTAATTTTTATGGAGTAATCAAAGAAAAAAATAACTTTTACTTCGTAGGAGAAGTTATTCAAGGTCCTTCTTTTGGTGATGTACTTCTAGGAACTGCAATTGGAGGAGTAGGAGGCGGAATCGCCATGTCACAATCTACTACACTTACCTATAAATACAGAATAGATTACGAAACTGGCGAGTTTGTAAGAGATTAAAATTTTAGCTCTATTTTAAAAATTGTATTTTTGCCAAATGAAAGTATCATTTGCAGATTTTGATTTGCCAAAACAACTCAACAGTGCTCTAGAAAAATTAGGAATTTCTGAGCCAACACCTATTCAGCTGAAATCTTTTTCGCCAATTATGTCTGGAAAAGACGTAATGGGAATTGCACAAACCGGAACCGGTAAAACATTAGCTTATCTTCTTCCAGTTCTTAAAACTTGGAAATACAATAAAAACGGAAGTCCAACGGTACTTATTCTTGTTCCTACACGTGAATTGGTGGTGCAAGTTGCCGAAGTTGTAGAAAAACTGACAGAAGATATGTCAACAAGAGTTTTAGGCGTTTATGGAGGTGTAAATATCAATACTCAGAAACTTTTGGTTTACGAAGGTGTAGATATTTTGGTGGGAACTCCTGGAAGAGTAATGGATTTGATGAAAGATGCTGTTTTGAACTTGAAAGATTTGAAAAAACTGATTATAGATGAGTTTGATGAGATGCTTTCATTGGGTTTCAGAAGACAGTTAGAAGATATTTTCACGATGATGAGTGAGCGCAGACAAAACATTCTTTTCTCTGCAACCATGACAGATGATGTAGATGCCATGCTAGACGAATATTTCAAAAATCCACAAGAAATTTCTTTAGCAAGAAGCGGAACTCCACTCGAAAAAATAGCTCAATCTGCTATTCCTGTAAAGAATTTTAATACCAAATTAAATCTATTGGTTCACCTTTTAAGAACGCAAGATGAATTTGAAAAAATTCTAATTTTTGCTAATAATAAGAGACACGCCGATTTAATTTTTAATAAAATAGACGAAGAATTTCCTGGAGAATTTGGGGTTATTCACTCGAATAAATCTCAAAATTTCAGATTGAGAACGATGAAATCTTTCTCAGACAATGAATTGAGAGGAATTATCACCACTGATGTAATGGCGAGAGGTCTTGATATACCAGATGTTTCTCACGTTTTTAACTTTGAAATTCCAGAAATTCAGGAGCAATATATTCACAGAATTGGTAGAACGGGTAGAGCAGATAAAGACGGAATTGCGATTTCTTTTTATACGCCAAAAGAAGAAGAACGTTTCATAGAACTAGAAATGTTTATGAACAAGGAAGTGAAAAGAATAGAGTTTCCAGAAGAAGTGAAAGTTTCTGAGGTGAAAATTGCATCAGAAAAAGAAGTTGTAGTGATGAAAAATCCAGTTCAGTATAAGAAAATTGAACCGGGATCTGCTTTCCACGAGAAAAAAGACAAAAATAAGAAAGTGAATCTTGGTGGACCCAGCAAAAGAAAACCACCCAAAACCAAACCGGGAAACAGAGCTCAAGCTAAAGCAAAATCTATAGCGAAGAGAAAGAAGAAATAATAAAAAAAACCGCTCCGAATTTCGGAGCGTTTTTTTTATCTTAAATAAGGATACATCACTTTGGTCCAGATTCTATAGCCTTCAGGTTTCATGTGCAGCATGTCTTCTAAGTAAATGTCTTTTCTTACGTTGCCCTTTTCATCATTCATAGCTTTAGTAACGTCTATAAATCCTGCATTTTTCTTAGTATTCATGAAGTTTTTAATTTTTTTATTCACTTGCTTCATGGTTGGCCAATATTGTTCTCTACTTGGCGAATATTTGATGGAAACATAAACGATATTTGCTTCAGGATAATGAGCTCTTACCGTTTTATAAAATTGTTTAAATCTTTTAAATACGTCATTTGCAGAAGGTTTTTCATCATGTGCAATGTCATTTTCGCCGCAATAGATAACCACCTGTTTCGGTTGATAAGGATTCAGTAAATCTTCGGAATAGTAATTTAGATTAAGCAATCTAGAACCTCCAAAAGCTCTATTGATGATGGTTTTATCAGGAAAATAATCTGCTACGTCTTTCCACATGGTAAAAGATGAACTTCCTAAGAAAAGTATAGCGTCTTTTGGTGGTGTTTTTTCTGAATCTAATTTTTTAAAATGTTGAATGTCGTCATAAAAATCTGCTTTTTGAGCAAATAGACTACCAAAAATAAATACAAAAAAGAGGAATGAAATTTTAAGAAAATTCTTCATGATAAAAATATTAGGATAAACTTTTCAAATTTAGGGAAACCTAAATTACTTATTGAGCAATTCTCTCATGAAATTCATCAGTTTATCAATATCATTTTTAGTAGTGGCAATTCCTACAGAAATTCTGGTTGCGCCACGCATTTTTCCTAAAAATTTAATCATGTCTTTGTAATCTCCTTGTTCGTGAGAAGAGTAGTAGGTTGCTAATTCACTGTCTGTTAGGCAGTTGTTGACTTCATCAATGCCTGGATTACAGAAACAGCCTGAACGAAGTGAAATGTTATGCTGATTCGCCATTTCTTCTATTTGCTCGAATTCATAACGAACGCCTTCTTGGTTGTAAAACCCTAAAATAATGGTTCCTCCAAGATTTTGATGGTCTTTTGGCCCGAAAATCTGAATCAGTTTTCTACCATTATCGTGTTGTAAACTTTCTAAATTTTCGAATAAATATTTTCTGAGAGAAGCTACACGTTCATTAATGCGTTGTATTCCTATATTTTCAATGTAATCTAAACCAATTTTTACCGCAGGAATGTCTAAATAATTGAGCGTTCCATCTTCGAATCTCTCATGGTTATTAATCAAGAAATGATGAATAGCATTCACCGAAACCAAACTTACGGTTCCACCTGCAAACCACGGTTTTTGTAGTTTTTTAAACTTTTTTTTATTCACCAGAAGGCAACCAATTCCTGTAGGATAGCCAAAAATTTTATAAAAAGAAACACAAACAAAATCTGGTTTCACTTCCTTTAAATCCAATTGATTCGTTGGTACAAATGCTGCTGCATCTAGTAAAACATCCCAACCTAAATCTTGTGCTTTTTTAATCCAAGACAAATCGTGTTTCACTCCAGAAACATTTGACTGAGCAGGAAATGCGAAGAGTTTATTTTCAAAATTTTCAGATTCTTGAAGTTTTTCCATCACGAATTTTTCATCCATTCTTAAATCCTGATAATAAATAGGAGCGTAAGTTACTTTTCCACCTTTTGATAGACAAAACTGACGAATTCCATTTACTGAATTATGGTTGTCTGCAAGAAGTAAGAAATGTGATTTTTCGTTGAATGGATAAGATTCTCCTACAATTTTCAATGCATTAGAAGCGTTTTGTGTAAAAATGCAGTAGTAATCTTCCGCATTGAAGTAGTCAATTACCTTTTGTCTCGCTTCTTCTACCAATTTTGTAGACAATTGAGATGTAGGATTGGTAGAATGCGGATTGCCGAGAATATTATTGATAAGCAAATCTTGATGTTCCAAAATCTGTGATTTAGCATAGAGATTTCCTCCTGTAAAATCTAGATAAACTTGTTTGTGTGTATCTAAACGTTTGTATTCTACATTTCTCAGAATTTCGAAGAAATCATTGTGTGCTAAAACGGTCTTATTCTCTGCTAATGCATTCATTTTTACTTTTTTTCAAAAATAAAAAAAAAATCACAGAATTCTCTGTGATTTTGTGAAAGTTATTTTGAGCATATAATGAACGAGTTCATTAGTACGCCATTTCTACTATTTTTTTAGCATCTTCAGGTTTTACAATACCTTTTTCACCAATTGCTAACCAGTTTCTAGCTATGAAAGCTTCTTGAATTTTTTCTGCTGTTCCTTGGTAGTTTTCGGTATACTCTGATAATTTGGTTTTTATACCTAAACTTTGGAAGAAAGCTTCCATTTTTTCTATTCCTTTCAGCGCTTTTTCTTCAGTAGTGCCTTCTGTTACATTCCAAACTCTTTCTGCATATTGTGCTAATTTTTCTTTTTTAGCATCAAAATTATAACGGTAATGAGAAGATGCAATAATGGCTAAAGTTCTGGCGTGGTCTATACCAAATTGAGCGGTTAATTCATGACCAATCCCGTGAATTGCCCAGTCAGAAATGACTCCTTTTTGAATCAATCCGTTTAAAGCCATGGTACAACTCCACATAAAATTAGCCGCTGAATCATAATCGAATTCTTCTTCCATCATTTTTGGAGCAATTTCTTGTAAAGTTTGTAAAATGCTTTCAGCAAAACGGTCTTGTAAAGTAGCAGAAGTTTTCACGGTCATATATTGCTCTAAAACGTGAGTGTAAGCATCTGTAATACCGTTTGCAATTTGTTTTTTAGGGATTGAACGAATCACTTCTGGGTCTAAAATTGAAAATTGAGGGAATAAGCCAGGACCTCCCATTCCTAATTTCTGACCTATTTCTCTTCTGGAAACTACTGCGCCAGAATTCATTTCAGAACCTGTTGCAGGAAGCGTAAGTACAGAAGCAAATGGTAAACCTTTTCCTTCTTCGGTTCTAATTCCTTTTTGTAGAATTTCCCATGGTTCTCCTTCGTAATTAGCTGCAGCAGAAAGGAATTTTACCCCGTCAATTACAGAACCACCACCTACTGCTAACATGTAAGTGATATTTTTTTCTTTGATGATTTTTAAGGCTTCTAATAAAACTTCGTATTCTGGGTTTGCAGGAATTCCTCCGAATTCTTCCCAGTTGTAACCTTCTAATGCTGCTTTTACTTGATCGTAAACACCATTGGTTTTAATGCTTCCGCCTCCGTAAAGCACTAATATTTTTTCTGTTTTCGGAATTTCTCTAGAAATTTTAGCGATTTCGCCTTTACCGAAAATAATTTTTGTAGGATTTTTAAATTCAAAATTTAACATATCAATAAATTTTTTTCCAAAATTACGAAATAAGATTCCGAAAGTGATGAAAATTAATAAAAATTTAAGATTGAAAATTTCAATAATATGCTATAAATAAAGAGTTTTTAATACCTTTGTTTCATGATTAATGAAGCCCGTTTAGAAAAATTTCGTCAGGTTGTAGAAAATAAATTTCAGATTTATAACAGCCTGTTTATGAGTCTTCCGTATGATAAAATGACCAACATCGGAATGCTTTTACCATTTCTTTATGAAGAAAGTAGAGATGGTTATGAAGAAGGAAAATCTCCAGAAGAAATTGTTGAAGAATTCTTCAGGAAACATACAGAAGTTACTACAGAAGAACAGAAGCAGGAACTGCTTTTTAAGATTATTCAATACATCGAAAGACAAGTAGTACTTTTTGACAGTATAGAAGATGCAGCTTTTCAACAGTTGCACTCAGAAAGTGATGCGGGAACAGTAATGCAGTTGCATGAAAGAGCTTTGCAAGAGCATAAATTAGGAAAAGTTAGAGAAAAGTTAAAAGATTTTGCCGTAAAAGTTGTTTTTACAGCGCACCCTACACAGTTTTATCCGAATGCTGTACAAAGAATTTTGCATGATTTACGTTCTGCTATTTTAAAAGATGATATCAATGAAATAGATCTTTTACTTCAGCAGTTAGGGAAAACTCCTTTTGTAAATAAAGAGAGACCAACTCCGCTAGATGAAGCATTAAGCATTATTTTTTACTTGAGATATGTGTATTATGACACAATTGGCGAATTGTATAAAAAACTGAAACAATCTTTCGGAAGTGAACATTTTGATATTCATCAAGACGTTTTTCAATTAGGTTTTTGGCCAGGAGGAGACAGAGATGGTAATCCTTTTGTGACGGCAGATGTTACGCTAAAAGTTGCCAATGAACTCAGAAATTCTATTCTCAAAAATTATTACAATCATTTAAAAGATTTAAGGAGAAGATTAAGTTTCAGAGGGGTTTCAGAAGTTTTAGAAAAACTAAGCAATGAATTGTACAATAATATTTTCAAAAATGAAAATTCTATTTCAAGTGAAACGATTTTAAAATATTTATCAGAAGCTGAAAATATTCTGAAAACTCAGCATAATGGACTTTTTACCAATATATTGGTAGATTACAGAGACCGAGTTAAGATTTTTGGAACTCACTTTGCAACTTTGGATATTCGTCAAGATAGCAGAATTCACCAAAAAGTGATAGATGAATTGGTGGCAAAATATTCTAAGCAAAATGTGGCAGAGCTTACCAATTCTGAAAAAGTAAATATCTTGATTTCTGAACATATTCTGGCTAATCCGAATGATTTCGAAGATGAAATCATTAGAGAAACGCTGAAAAGTGTCATCAATGTTAAAGAAATTCAGACCAATAATGGCGAAAGAGGGATGCACCGTTACATAATTTCTAATTCTGATACGGTAGAAGATGTGATGAATGTTTTCGCTTTGTTCAAAGTTTGTGGTTATGAAGATGAAGACATCAACATAGATATTGTTCCGCTTTTTGAAACCATGGAAGGACTTGCCAATGCAGAAAAAGTGATGCAGGATTTATATAATGATGCAGTTTATCAAAAACATTTGGCGAAGAGAAAAAACGAGCAGACAATTATGCTTGGCTTTTCTGATGGAACCAAAGATGGTGGTTATTTAAAAGCCAATTGGGAAATTTATGCCACAAAAGAGAGACTTTCTAAAGTTTCTGAAGAGAATGATGTAAAAGTGATTTTCTTTGACGGTAGAGGAGGCCCTCCAGCTCGTGGTGGTGGTAAAACGCACCAGTTCTATGCAAGTCAAGGCAAAACAATTGCCAATAACAAGATAGAATTAACCATTCAAGGTCAAACCATTACTTCGGTGTTTGGAAATAAAGATCAAGCAAAATATAATTTTGAGCAACTTTTGACTGCTGGAATCGAGAATGAAGTTTTTAAAAACCATAAAAAAGATTTAACCGAAAAAGAAAGAACTTTAATCGAAGAATTGGCAGAATTGAGTTATGTAAAATATGTTGATTTAAAAGAAAATCCACTATTTGTGCCTTACTTGCAAGAAATAAGTACGCTTCAATATTATGGTAAAACCAACATAGGAAGCAGACCTAGTAAACGTGGCGCAGGAAATGAATTGAAATTCGAGGATTTAAGAGCCATCCCGTTTGTGGGAAGTTGGAGCCAACTGAAGCAAAATGTACCAGGATTTTTTGGTTTTGGAACTGCAATTAAAAAATTAAAAGACGAAAGTAGAATAGAAGAAGTAAAAGATTTATTTAGAAATTCTGATTTCTTTAAAACATTGGTGCTTAATTCTATGATGGCGATGAATAAATCTTATTTTCCGCTTACGTATTACATGAAAAATCATCCTAAATTCGGGGCGTTTTGGCAAGTTTTGTTTAGTGAGTATGAATTGTCTAAAGAGATGATGTTCGAAATTACAGGTTTTCATAGTTTAATGGAAGAAGAACCTGTAGGAAGAAAATCCGTAAAAATTAGAGAAAAAATAGTTCTTCCGTTGTTAAGCATTCAGCAGTATGCGCTCATGAAATTACAGAAAAACGAAGATGATAGAGAAGTACTCGAAAAATTGGTTACTCGATCACTTTTTGGTAATATTAATGCGAGTAGAAATTCAGCATAAAGAATCAAATAAAAAGTAAGCCTTCAGAAAATCCTGAAGGCTTTTTTATTATTCTTTTATAAATTTTTCTACGGTTTCAGAAGTATTGGTTTTAATCTTCAAGAAATAAAGTCCTTTTTCTAATTTCTCTATATTGATTTTATTAAGTTTACTTTTAAATAAAAACTGACCTAAACCATTATAAACAGATATGTCTTCAATTTTTTCAGTAGAAGAAATGTTGATTTCTTGTTTTGCAGGAATAGGATATATGGATATTTTATTTTTGGGAGTAGATTCATTTGTTTTTAGGAAAGACGAAAGAACTTGTCCAAAATTTAAAATCCCATATCCCAACTGGTCAGTGTAGCTAGGAGCTAGTGAGGCAGTATATCTTAGGCTGTTTTTCAATAGTTCTCTATCGGTGGAACTTGGTACCGCTTGTAATAGGCATGCAAAACCGCCAGCTGAAAGTGGAGTAGCGTAAGACGTTCCATTTCCTGATGAAAAACCATTGTTAAATGCATAATAAGTGCCTGTTGCTCTGGCTGATGCGTCTGGTTTAACCTTTCCTGCAGAGTTTGGCCCAAGAGAAGTAAAAACTGATGGGTTTCCAGTACTATCTACGCCTCCTATAGTAAAGACTTTTTCATTATCTGCGGGGGTAACGATGTATCTCCAAGTTTTGTCTCCTTCATTGCCTGCAGCTACTACTACAATTATACCTTTTTCTGCGGCAATTTGTGCTGCTCTTGCAATAAATGATGTAGTACCATTCATTTGAGAATAAGAGTAGTTATATCTAGCATCATCAAAGAAGTTTCCATACCCTAAAGAGGTAGAAATAATGTCTACTCCTTTTCTATCTGCTTCTTCAGCGGCTTCTATCCAATACAGTTCCTCTTCAGGAATTTCTTTATCTCCTACTTCTGTAGCGTAGAGATAAAAATTTGCATCAGGAGCAGAACCTACAAAACTTCCATCTATATACCCACCGATAATTCCTAGGCAATTGCTTCCATGATAGTTGAGAGATGTATTATAAACATCATTATTTTTTGAAATAAAATTATAAACATCTTTTATTTGCCCATTATTCCTCATTCTTGCAAATGCAGAACCTGTATTTACCGTAGGAAAACCTGTATCTATTACTGCAATGGAAACTCCTGCGCCTGTAAAACCTTGTACATGAAGTGTTCTCAGGTTTATTTGTTCTATTTGAGCTAAAGAATTTCCGTAATTAAAGTTAATTTTTGCAGATAAATTTTTTTGAAATTTTTCTTTTTTAGAAATTTTACCAGATGGGTTGCTTTTTACAAAACTTTCTACTTTTAACACATAAGGTTCAGCTTGTAATTGTGTAATTTGAGCTGCGGTAGCGTTTACAGCTACACCATTTAGCCATTTTGATTGATCGGTAACGGTAAAACCTAAATTTTTAATATTCTGAATATACGTATTCTCTATAGGTGCATCTTGAGCGGTAATAGAAATCCCTAGATTGCTTCTTCTGTCAATTGCTTTTTGAGATAATTCAGAAAGAGGATTGGCTAAAAAAACTGTTGCATTTGGTTTATCTTTGAAATAAACAAATACTAATTCAGTTTGAGAGAAAGTAAAACTAAAAAAGAATAAAAAATACAAATAAATAAATTTTTTCATCGTTTTAAATTTTCTACGAATTTATAATATTTTGATAATATGTATTTTAAAAAATTCACTTATTTTTCCTTACAAATTCCGTATTTTTGCTAAAATTTTTAGAAATGAAAAAAATCCAAATGGTTGACTTACAAAGTCAGTATCAAAAAATAAAAAATGAAGTTGATGAAAAAGTGCTAAACGTGATGCAAAGTGCACAATTCATCAATGGTCCAGAAGTTCAGAATTTTCAAAAAGAATTAGAACACTATCTTGGTGTAAAACACGTAATACCTTGTGCTAATGGTACAGATGCTTTACAAATAGCTCTGATGGCGCTAGATTTACAACCTGGTGATGAGGTAATCACAGCAGATTTTACTTTTGCAGCAACTGTAGAAGTTGTTCATCTTTTAAAATTAAAATCAGTTTTAGTAGATGTAGATTATGATACTTTCAATATTGATATTGAAAAATTAAAAGCTGCGATTACCCCAAAAACGAAAGCGATTATTCCTGTACATTTATTTGGACAGTGTGCCAATATGGAAGCAGTTTTAGAGGTAGCAAAAGAACACAGTTTATTCGTAGTAGAAGACAATTGTCAAGGAATTGGTGCAGATTACACGTTTTCTGATGGTACAGTAAAAAAATCTGGAACTATGGGAACTATTGGAACCACAAGTTTCTTCCCATCTAAAAATTTAGGTTGTTACGGAGATGGTGGTGCTATTTTTACCAATGATGATGAGTTGGCTTATAAAATGCGTGGAATTGTAAACCACGGAATGTACAAGCGTTATTATCACGATGAAGTAGGCGTAAATTCTAGATTAGACAGTGTTCAAGCTGCAGTTTTAAGAGTGAAACTTCCACTTTTAGATTCTTATAATGCTGCAAGAAGAAGTGCTGCAGATTATTATGACAAAGCTTTTGCGAATCATCCAAATATTTTAACACCTAAAAGAGCTGAAAACTCTACACACGTTTTCCATCAATATACACTTAGGATTTTAAACGGAAAAAGAAACGAATTACAAGCGTTTTTAGCAGAAAAAGAAATTCCAGCGATGATTTATTACCCAGTGGCTTTGAGAAAACAAAAAGCATATTACCAAGAGTCTAATGATGCAGATTTTGTTAACACAGATAAATTATTAGATCAAGTGATTTCTTTGCCAATGCATACAGAATTAGATGAAGATCAATTGAAATTAATCACAGATTCTGTTTTAGAGTTTATGAAATAAATCTAATTAGAATTCTGAAAGCATAACAAAATAATCATGACAATACTCGTAACAGGCGGATTAGGATATATTGGCTCTCATACTGTGGTAGAACTGCTCCAAAATAATTTTGAAGTAGTCATCATCGATGATTTATCCAATACCGAAAAATTTATCCTTAAAAATATTGAAGAAATCACGGGCAAAAAGCCCATTTTCTATCCTTTTGATTTAAAAAGAAAGGAATTATTGAAACAAGTTTTTGATGCTCATCAAATCGAAGGTTGTATTCATTTTGCAGCGTATAAAGCAGTGGGGGAATCTCAAGTAAAACCAATTGATTATTATGAAAATAATCTGTTTTCGCTCCTAAATCTTTTGCAAGAAATGAAAGAAAGAAATATTTCTAATTTCATTTTTAGCTCTAGTTGTACGGTTTACGGACAAGCGGATAAAATGCCAATCGATGAAAGCACACCACTGAAATTGCCAGAATCTTCATACGGGAAAACCAAACAAATGGGCGAAGAAATTCTAAAAGATTTTGCAACCGCTCATCACAAAAGAGTGACTTTGTTGAGGTATTTCAATCCAATTGGGGCGCATCCTTCTGCAAAACTAGGTGAACTGCCTATCGGAATTCCGAATAATTTGGTTCCTTATGTGATGCAAACCGCAGCTGGAGTTCGTGAGAAACTTTCTGTTTGGGGAGATGATTATCCTACAGAAGATGGAACAGCGATTAGAGATTATATTTATGTAGTAGATTTGGCAAAAGCGCATTTAAAAGCTCTACAAAAGTTAATTTCTGAAAATTCTAACACAGTTATAGATATTTACAATTTAGGAACAGGAAAAGGAAGTTCTGTTTTAGAAGTAGTTCATGCTTTTGAAAAAGCCAATGATGTAGCGGTTCCTTACCAAATTTGTGAAAGAAGAGCTGGAGATATTACCATCGCTTATGCGAATGCTGATAAAGCCGAAAAAGAACTCGGTTGGAAATCTGAAACTTCATTGGAAGAAGCACTCAGAACGGTTTGGCAATGGCAGAAATATTTAGAAACCAGAGAAAAATAAAATACTATGAAAACTCAAAAAATAGGAATTACTTTTTCATCTTTTGATTTGCTTCATGCAGGTCATATCAAGATGCTAGAAGAAGCAAAAACGGTTTGTGATTATTTGATTGTTGGGCTACAATTAGACCCAGCTTATGATAGACCTACTAAAAATAAACCTACTCAAACGGTTGTAGAACGCTATATTCAGCTAAAAGCTGTGAATGCAGTAGATGAAATCGTTCCATATTATACAGAGCAGGATTTAGAGGATATTTTAAGGTCTTTTGTGATTGATGTGAGAATTATTGGTGACGAATATAAAGACAAAGATTTCACAGGAAAGCAATATTGCGAAGAAAAAGGAATTGAAATTTTTTATAATAAGAGAGACCACCGATTTTCTTCCACCGATTTAAGAAAAAGAATCTTCGAAGCTGAAAAAGCGAAGTTAGATAAATAAAAAAATCCGAGAAATTTTCTCGGATTTTGTTTTTATTACATTGGTGGCATTTGGTCATCGCCGCCATTGTCATTATTGTTAATGTCTTTTTTACGTTTTTGACTTTCTACTTTTTCTCCTTGTTTAAATCTGTAGCTTAATGATACGGTAAATGTTCTTGGCATCATTTGCATATAAGAAGAGTTGGTATACGTCTCTGTGGTAAATGCAGTTTCTCTTGCTCTGGTATTGAAAATATCCTGTACATTGAAACTTAGTGTACCGTTTCCTTTCCAGATGGTTCTATTGGCACCTAAACTTACAGCATACATTGCTTTTTGTTCGTTACTTGCAGTTTTTTGTCCACCTCTAAAGAAAGATTGAATTTGGAAACTTGTATTTTTATCTGGTCTGAAAGTATTGGTAAGTCTCACTCTAGAAGAGAAACCATCTCCTGTATAATCTATTCCTTGATATTTACCATCAGTTTTATAACCGAATAAATCTAAATTACCCATTACTTTCCACCATTTGGTAATGTCTACACTTGCATTAAGGTCTAGACCATAGGTTTGTTCTGTTCCTAAGTTTATAGGTTTAGTCGTAATAACGGTGTTATTGTTTGCATCAAGAGTTCTTTCTTGATACATTTTAATATCATCTACAGTATTTCTATAGTATAATGTTGGAGTAATACTGAATTTATTTTTTTGTAAGCTGTACCCGAATTCATAAGAATGTACTAATGATGGATTCAAATCTGGATTTCCTTCGAATAAGTTTCTGTTATTGTTCAAGGACATAAACGGAATAAGGAAGAAAGATCTTGGTCTTCTAATTCTCTCGGTATAGTTTAATAAGAATTGATTGTTTTTAGAAATATCATAACTTAAGAAAACTGTAGGAAATACATTAGTATAATCTTTTGGTACTTGCTTATTCAATCCATCTGCTCTGTCAAAACTTAAATCAATATTGGTGTTTTCTACTCTTAAACCTAATTGATAAGAAAGTTTATCATTTATTTTACTCTTAAACTGAGTATATGCAGCAGAAATTTTTTCATCATAACTGGTAACACTAGTGTACATAGGTAAAATTGCTGCTGTTCCGCCATTTATACTTCTAGTAACTTCGTAGTCGTAATCATTTTTATTGGCATCAAATCTAGCGCCAGCCTCTAACTTAGATTTCTCACCAATAGGTAATTCATAATCTGTTTTTAAGAGAATTGTTCTGTTTTTAGAATTCTGAACACTTATATCATTGCTCGTAGCATTGTTAGAAGTGGTTTCTTTGATATCTGAACTGCTATCATTATTTGAAGTCTGGAAGCTTGCTGAAAATGAAATCAATTGACCTTTGTCGTCTATTTTATGGTCAAGACCTGCATCTGCCTGAAAAGATAAGTTTTCACCCTTTCCATCACTATTACGATTGGTTTGTTGTAATACACTCGTGTTACCGTTATAAATATTCTCATCATAATCAGTATTAGATTCATTATTACTGTTAGAACCTCTAAGCATGATAGAAGAACTAATCGTAGTTTTCGGAGTGATGTCGTAAGATAAACCAGTATTTACGTTGTAAGATTTGTTATAATTATTGGTTTCACTTTCTTGGTGTGAGTTAAGGAGTGTTCCTGCAACAGGTGATACAACATTGGTGTTTAAAGCGTAGTCATTTCTCGAAGTAAATTTTCCTTCATTATAGCTGCCGCCACCATTTAGATAGTATGTTAAATTTCCTTTTCTCCAGCTTAAGTTGGTATTTAATCGAGTAGTTGGTAAATAACCAAGAGTTCCTTCTACGCTACCATTAAAACCAGTTTTCTTGGTCTTTTTAAGGATGATATTTAAAATTCCAGCAGTTCCAGCAGATTCAAATTTAGATGAAGGATTGGTAATCACTTCTATTTTTTCTATTTGGTCAGCAGGAATAGATTGAAGAGCATTTGCATTATCATCAATCCCTAGCATAGAAGAAGGTTTACCATTAATTAAGAATCTTACATTAGAGTTTCCTCTCATCGAAACAGTTCCGTCTGTTTCTACTGAAACTGAAGGTACATTTTGTAAAACATCTTGAAGATTTCCGCCTTTTGTGGTAATATCTGCACTTACATCATACGTTCTTTTGTCTAATTCTACTTTGTAAGGTTTTGCAGTAGAGGTAAGAGTTACACCTTCTATATCTTTGGTTTTAGCGTTGGTAACTTGTTGCTCAGATTCTATTTTGATATTTCCTAAATTAGGATTTTTACCTATGCTTTTGGTCACCACTAATTTTTTGAAATCTACTGCATCAATGGTGATTTCGTAGTTTCCAGGAATGAGATTGATGGTAAAGCTTCCTTTGTCATCCGTTAATGTAGCATCACTAAAGAGTGCAGCATTTTCTTTTACAGTTTTATTACTGAATGATATAGAAGCATAGGGAACAGGATTATTTTGCGCATCTACAATTTTACCTGAAATTTGTTGTTTTTCTTGAGCAAAAGCAATTGCTGCAACAGAAAGAACGAGGGTTAGACCTAATGTTTTTTTGGTAATTAAATTTAGAATTTCTGTTTGAATCATCTTCATTAATTTTTGTGTTGTGAAGCAAATTTTCGCTCCAGATTATTTTTTTAATGTTTAATAAATAAAAAGATTTCTGTGGATTAGACGCAGAAATCTTAATTATGTTAAAACTAAAAAAGTTAAAGTTTTGTTAATTTATTGAGTAATGTTTTTAGAATTTAGCCAATCTTGATAAGCTTTTGCATTAGCAGCATGTTCTACATCATTGTCTGTAAATTTATGATAACCCATTCTTTTTGGGTCGGCACACATATAAATATAATTGTTATTTTCTGCGTTTAGAACAGCGTCCACAGAGTTTTTGTCAACCACGCAAATTGGTCCCGGTGGAATTCCTTTTACTGCATAAGTATTGTAAGGAGAAGGGAAGGAAAGATGCTTGTAAAGTACTCTTTTTATATCTTGAGTAAAATTGTTTTCTTTATTAATAGCGTAAATCACGGTAGGGTCAGATTGTAGTTTCATGCCTTTTCTTACACGATTAAGGTATAATCCTGCGATGGTTTTTTGCTCGTCTGTTTTACCGCCAGATTCTTTATAAACAATAGAAGCAAGGGCATAAATTTCTTCTCTAGAAAGGTTGAGTTTTCTCTCTTTGGCAAGTCTTTCTTCGTTCCAAAATTCTTGATATTGTTTTTCGAATTTATTAAAAAAATCTGCAGGTTTTACCGTCCAAAAGAATTGATAAGTATCTGCAAAGAAGTATTTTTTTAAGTCTTCGGCATTGTTAAGACCTTTTTCTGTAGCTATTTTATTGAATTCTTTTACAAAAGTTAAAGAATCTGCTTCCGTTTTTCTAGAAACTCTTCCTATCATTTGATAAACATCATTGAAATCTCCAATTCTAAAACTACTTTCTGTTTGGTTTCCAGCCTTAATCATGTTTACCAAGTCTGTGTTATCTGTTCCTGATTCAATTTTATAACGACCAGGCTTAATTTTTTGGTCAAGATTTTTCTTGAGCGCTACTTCTTTGAAGCTTTCTTTATTTTTAAGATAAGGAGAAATAGAATCAAGCACTTGTTCGAAATTTGCACCCGTTGGAACGAGAATATAGCCTTCTTTTGCTACGTTTCCGAGTTTATATTTTTTCAAAAAATTAAATGCAAAGTATCCGCCAACCAGAAAAGCGATTAGCACAATAACAGCGATGATAGAACATCCTTTTTTCATATAATTTTTAATTATTTTGAGATTTGAAGTTGATGAGAATTAAAGATTGATTTTTCCTTTGAAAACTTGTTTTGCAGGACCTTCTAGCCAAACGTTTTTAAAACCGTTTTCAGTTTCTTCTGCGTATACTTTTAGAATGCCACCCAGAACTTTCACTTCTACTTTATCTACATGATTTTGAAGCATGTAAACCAATGAACAAGCAGTTACACCAGTTCCACAACTGTAGGTTTCGTCTTCTACACCACGTTCATAAGTTCTTACGAAGATTTTATTTTCATCAGTTTTTTCTACAAAATTTACATTGATGCCTTCTTGAGCGTATCTTTCAGAATTTCTGATGGAATAACCATTTTTGTAAACATCGAAATTTTCTAGATTTTCTACATATTTCACAAAATGAGGAGAACCAGTATTGAGTTCAAAATCTTCATCAATGTTTTTAATGTTTTCTACATCTATCATTTTCAATTTAACCGTTCCGAAATTCATTTCAGCTTCATGTATTCCATCGATAGCGATAAAAGTACATTTATCTTCGAAAATGTCTAAAAAATGTGCAAATGCTACAATGCATCTTCCACCATTTCCACACATGGTAGATTCATTTCCGTCTGAATTGTAATACACCATTTTGAAATCTGTTTTGAAATCTCCTTCAGGTGCATTTTCTAATAATATGAGGCCATCACCGCCAATTCCGAAACGTCTGTCGCAGAGATTTTTGATGATTTCTGTATCTTTTGGGAAACTCAAGTCACGATTGTCTATCATCACAAAATCGTTTCCTGTTCCTTGATATTTATAAAAATCTAGTGTTGTCATTAATTTTTAAAGTTGAAATAATGAATAAGTTTGCAAATATATCTTAGATTATTAGAATTTTTACATTTTTTTGATTGATTTTTTCCATTCTAAATATCCTAGATAAGCCATTACCGTAAAAACCAAATATTGTACCGAAGTAATTCCTAATCCTTTGTAGAGCATCATTGGGATGCAAATAAAATCGCCAATCATCCAAAAAATCCAGTTTTCTATTTTTCTCTTTGCCATAAACCACATTCCTACTAAAAATATAGAAGTGGTGAATACATCTAACCAATTTGCCCAATCGAGATGATGCAGTCCTAAATTTACATTTTCGGTAGAAAAATGATTGTCAATTGCGGGTTTGTAATAATAAACAAGGGTAACCAATCCTAAACTGAAGACAAACAAAACTAACGCGAAAAGCCATTGTTTAAAATTTGCCCACGAAACTTCTATGTGGATATTATCTTCTGAACTTGCTGACCAAAGAATCCAGCCATAAATGCTCATAATCGTATAATACACATTAATCATAGCATCTCCTAAAAGTCCAAAATTAAAAAGTATATACACATAAAGTGCCGTAGAAACAATGCCTGTAGGATAAACCCATATATTTTTTTTGATAGAAAAATAGACACTCAGCAACCCGAAAATAGCTGCAGTCGCTTCTAGAAAAATCTGGAAATTGTTATATGCTTCGTAGGGTTTGAGAAAAAGTTCGTAAAGATTCATCGTTTCAAAGATAAATATTTCATGATGAAAAATAGGAAGGTTATATAGAATTTAAAAATTCGCAAAAAAATAAATAAAAAAATGATAATCTTTCAATACTATTATTTACGGAAATCTACCATCTCTGTTAAAAAATTGAATAAAAGTTCTTAATACTTCTAAAAAATTTATATTTTCGTGAATTCTAAAATGTAAAAAATTGATTTAATATGTCGAATATTTGGATTAAAAAGCCGATGGAAGCTTATGAGGCAGACATCAAAAAGAGTCAGCTGAAAAGAGTTCTCGGGAAATGGAGTTTAACAGCCATAGGAATTGGAGCCATTATTGGTGGTGGTATTTTTGTGTTGACAGGAACTGGTGCTTATTATAATGCAGGTCCAGCTCTTGCACTTTCTTTCGTAATTGCTGGAATTGCTTGTGTATTTGCAGCACTGTGTTACGCAGAATTTGCATCAATTCTACCCGTAGAAGGATCTGCTTATGCGTATGCTTATGGAACAGTAGGAGAGATTTTTGCATGGATTATTGGATGGGGATTGATATTAGAATATGCAATGGGTTCTATGACTGTAGCGGTTTCTTGGTCAGGGTATTTTGGAAAATTACTCAAAATGTTTGGCTTGCATCTTCCAGCTTGGTTAACTACCGATCCTCAAACATATTTAGCAGCAGGAAACTCAGGTTTTTCTATGAATTTACCTGCGTTTTTCATTGTTCTAGTAGTTATTTCTATCTTATTGAGAGGAACCAAAGGTGCTGCAAAAGCTAATAATTTTATTGTAATGCTGAAAGTAGCTGCCATTATTTTCGTAATTGTAGCAGGAGCATTTTTTATTGATCCAGTTAACTGGACGCCTTTCATTCCAGAACCAACTGTAATTACTGAAAACGGAGTTTCGCACAGTGCTTATGGTTATGCCGGAATTATTGCGGGTGCTTCTGCAATTTTCTTTGCTTACGTAGGTTTTGATGCGGTTTCTACACAAGCTGGTGAAGCTATTAATCCTAAAAAAGATGTACCATTTGCAATTATTGCTTCTTTATTAATCTGTACTTTATTGTACATTTTAGTTTCATTGGTTTTAACGGGAATGATGCATTATACAGATTTCAATCCACTAGGTAAATATCCAGATGCGATTAAAGCTCCAGTAGCTTATGCGTTTGATATTGCTGGTCAAGCTTGGGCAGGATACATTATTACAATAGCTGCTACAGTAGGTCTTATTTCTGTATTGATGGTAATGATTATGGGGCAGTCTAGAATTTTCTTAGGAATGTCTAAAGACGGTTTAATTCCTAAAACTTTCTCTAAAGTAAATGCAGAAACAGGTGTTCCAAGTAAAAATTTAATGATTTTAGGTGGTATTATATCAGTGGTTGCTTCTTTTACACCTATTAATGATTTAGCACATATGACAAGTTTCGGAACGTTATTCGCATTTACAATGGTTTGTGTTGCGGTTTGGGTATTGAGAGTAAAACAACCTAATCTTCAAAGAAATTTTAGAGTTCCAGCACTTCCATTAATTGCTACTTTAGGAATTTTAATTAATATCTATTTAATTATTAATTTAAGTATAGAAGCGCAAACTTATTCAGCTGTTTGGTTACTATTAGGTTTTGTGATTTACTTCTTATACAGTAGAAAAAATTCTAAACTTCAAAATGGTGGTTTCGGTGAAACTTTCAAAGCAGAACAAGAGCCTTTAGAAGAAATAGAAATAGATATCGATAATAAAGATTAAAAATTAAATCCCACTGTATAGTGGGATTTTTTATTTTTGTAAAAAAGTAGAAATGAAAAAATTAATATTCACCTTTTGTTTATTGGTTCATGTCTTTGTAGTGGCTCAAAGTTTATCATTTACGGCTTTGGCAGATCATTACAACATGAGTGTAAGAGCAATTCAAATATGGCAAAACAAAGTGTATTATGCCGCCACAGATTCTAAATTTGGATACATTCATTTAAAAGAGCCGACAATTAGAAAGCAAATGAAATTGTCAGATGCGAATCTTCAATTCAGAACTCTTGCACAGACTAAAGATTTATTTTATACTGTAAATATCGAAAGTCCTGCTACTTTTTATAAAATATCCAAAAACACTTTTACAGCAGAAGAAGTCTATACAGATACCATTAAAACTGCATTTTATGATGCTTTTATGTTTGATGAAAAAGGAAGAGGATTAGCAATTAGTGACCCAAGAAAAGAAGGAAGACCTCATTTTAGAATTATTTCCAGTAAAAATTTTAAAAACGAAGGCGGTATTATGCCGAAATATCAAGAGGGAGAAGCACATTTTGCAGCGAGCAATACCAATATTGAAATGAAAGGAAATACCGTTTGGATAGCAACAGGAGGAACCGTTTCCAGAATTTTTAAATTCAATTGGGATAAACCTTATTTTTGGAATGTTTATAATACACCTTTTGTCAACGGGAAATCTTCTACAGGAATTTATTCTATAGATTTCTATGACGAAAAATTCGGGATTGCGGTAGGCGGTGATTATACCCAGCAATCAGATAATGTCAATAACATTGCAACGACTTCAGACGGTGGCGAAACATGGCAAATTCAAGCTTCTGGAAAAAATGGAGGCTATAAAACTTGTGTGAAAATTCGTCCGAAATCTAAAGGCAAAGACATCATTGCGGTGGGAGACCAGAATATAGAATTTTCTAGCGATTATGGAAAAACTTGGAAAACCATTTCTCAAGAAAAAAATCTTTACGTTTGCGAATGGATAGATGAAAATAGCCTCGTTTTTGCCGGGAAAAATAGAATTTTAAAAGCGGAATTTAAAGATTAAAAATTTCTATCAAAATTCCTACAAACAGTGGCAAATAAAATCCCTATTTTTGCAGTCTTAAATTTAAAATTACAGAAATGAATTCTTTAATCGATAAATATAATATTCCGGGACCTAGATATACTTCTTATCCTACCGTTCCTTACTGGGACAATGATGGTTTTAATTCTGAGCAATGGCAAAAAACTGTTATTCAGTCTTTCAACGAGAGTAATGCTCAAGAAGGAATTTCTATTTATATTCACCTTCCTTTTTGTGAGCAATTGTGTACTTTTTGTGCTTGTCATAAACGTATTACCAAGCAGCATTCTGTAGAAACACCTTATTTAGAAAGTGTTTTAAAAGAATGGAATCTTTATCTTAATCTTTTTGAAGAAAAACCAAAACTTAAAGAATTGCATTTGGGCGGTGGAACTCCTACTTTTTTTTCACCAGAGAATTTGAGAATTTTATTAGAAGGAATTTTTAGCACCGTAGAAATTGCCGAAAATCCTGAATTTTCTTTTGAAGGTCACCCGAATAATACTACAAAAGTACATTTGCAAACTTTGTATGATTTAGGTTTCAGAAGATGTAGTTTCGGAGTGCAAGATTATGATGCAAAAGTTCAGAAAGCCATCAATAGAATTCAGCCTTTCGAAAATGTGAAAAACGTTACAGAATGGGCTAGAGAAATTGGTTATAAAAGTGTTTCTCACGATTTGGTTTTTGGATTGCCGCACCAGACTTGGGATGCAATGGAGTTTACCATCAGAAAGACTTTGGAATTAAAACCAGATAGACTAGCGTTTTATTCTTATGCTCACGTTCCGTGGATTAAAGGTGTTGGTCAACGTGGTTTTGACGAAAATGATTTGCCAAGTGGCGAAGAAAAACGAAAACTCTACGAAAATGGCAAAAAATTGTTAGAAGAATTGGGTTATATAGAGGTAGGAATGGACCATTTTTCACTCGAAAAAGATGATTTATACCAATCTTTAATTCATAAAAAATTACACCGAAATTTCATGGGGTATACTTCAAGTAATACTCAATTGATGGTAGGTTTAGGAATGTCTGCGATTTCGGATTCTTGGTATGCTTTTGCTCAAAACGAAAAATCAGTAGAAGAATATCAAAAAAGAGTAGAAGAGGGAATTATTCCTGTGGTGAAAGGTCATATTTTAAACGAAGAAGATTTAAAATTAAGAAGACATATTCTCAATTTAATGTGTCAGTTAGAAACCACTTTTACATCCGAAAATTCTTTTGATGAATTACCTGAAGCATTGAAAAAATTAGAAGAAATGCAAGAAGATGGATTGGTGGAAATTTCAGGAAATACCGTGAAAATTACTGAAAAAGGAAGAGTTTTTACCAGAAATGTTGCCATGGCTTTTGACTTAAGAATGATGAGAAAAATGCCAGAAACCAGATTGTTTTCGATGACGGTTTAATCTGTGAAATCCATTAAAATATATTGAAAAGACGCAAATCATTGCGTCTTTTTTGTTTTCAAATTCACAAATTTTTTGTGAATTTGGGATTCCTTTGTCGCTTTATTACCTTAATTCTGTGAAATATCTTCAAAAATCATGTAAACAAAATTTTTATTTCAACTGATAATCATTATATTTGCCGACTATAATTTTAAATGTTGTAAACTATAAACAATGCAAGGAAAAGGACTTATTACGATTGTAGCGATTGTTCTTGGGCTTATTTGTATCAACGAGTTGTTACCAACTTGGTATGCAAGTAAAATAGAAAACGAAGCCAAAGCTATTGCTGGTGAAGACGAAGCAAAATATAATAAAGAAATTGCACGTCTTTCTAAAGATACCATCCATTTAGGATTCACTCAACTGAACTATCCTGAAGCTAAGCAGAAAGAAATGAAGCTTGGTTTGGACTTAAAAGGTGGTATTAACGTTCTATTAGAAATTAACCAAAGAGATTTAGTAAATGATTTAACCAATTATTCTACTAATCCTATCGTTATAGAAGCGCTAGACAGAGCTGACAAAGTTCAGAAACAGTCTACAAAACCTTATATTGAAGATTTTTTCACTCAGTTTGACTTAGTTAATCAAGAGAAAAAAGCTGGTCTTAAATTGGCTAGCCCAGAAGTTTTTGGAACTCAAAAATTAAGTGGTCAAATTAAATTCAATACTACAGATGAGCAAGTAAAATCTATTATTAGAAATAAAATTGATGCTTCTGTAGGAACTGCATTCGAAGTAATTAGAACCAGAATTGATAAAATGGGAGCGGTACAACCAAACGTACAGCGTGTTCCAGGAACTGGTAGAATTGCGGTAGAAATGCCAGGTATTAAAGATAAAGACAAAGTGAAAAAAATGCTTTCTACTTCTGCTAAATTGCAGTTCTGGGAAGTACAACAAATCAATGAAGTTGCTCCTTATCTAGAAACGCTTTCTAAAATTGTTCCAGCAAAAGCAGATTCTCTTGGTGTTGCTAAAAACACTAATTTAATCAACATGCTTCAGCTGAATACCCTAAGACAAGCTGGTATTGGTAATATTAAGTTATCTGATACAGCTGCAATGAACAAAATTCTAAATAGCGAAATTGCAATAAAACTAAGACCAGCAAATCTTAAATTTACTAAATTTATGTGGGGTTACAAGCCAGATGCTGCAGATCCAGATAATTTAGTACTTTATGCTATCAGAGGAAATATCAACCAGAAAGCTCCAGTAGATGGTGCTGTAGAAACTGCTAGAATTAACTATGATAATCTTGGTAGAATTGTAGTAGACATGCAAATGGATACTGAAGGTACTAGAGACTGGAAAACACTTACAGAGAAAAACGTAGGAAAACCAGTTGCAGTAACTTTAGATAATATTGTTTACACTGCTCCAAATGTAAATGAGCCAATTCCTTCTGGTAGATCTCAGATTTCGGGAAGTTTTACTCAAGAAGAAGCTAAAGACCTTACAGACGTATTAAGTGCAGGTAAATTACCAGCTTCTGCTAAAGTAGTTCAGGCTGATGTAGTAGGACCTTCTCTTGGTCAAGAATCTATTTCTGCAGGACTTTGGTCTTTCTTTATTGCATTCTTAATTATTGTAGCATATATCATTTTCTACTACGGTGGTGCTGGTGTTTATGCGATTATAGCAATGATATTTAACCTATTCTACCTTTTCGGAATTATGGACTCTATCAATGCTACGCTTACCCTTCCTGGTATTGCAGGTATTGTATTAACCATGGCAATTGCGGTAGATACAAACGTAATCATCTACGAAAGAACTAAGGAAGAATTATTCGCTGGTAAATCTATTAAGCAAGCATATACAGACGGTTTCAAACATGCATTAAATGCTATTGTAGATGGTCACCTTACTTCGTTATTAACAGCATTGGTTTTATTTATCTTCGGTACAGGACCTATTAAAGGTTTCGCAGTAACTACAGGTATTGGTCTTATCATGACTTTCTTTACTTCTGTATTGTTATCTAGAGTAATGATTTTCCAAAGATTAAATAAAGGAAAAGGACTTTCTGTATGGACTCCAATTACTAAAAACTGGTTCAGAAATATCTGGATTGATTTTATCGGTAAAAGAAAATATTCTTACATCGTTTCTACAATTCTTACTGTTGCGAGTTTATTCTCAATTTTCAACTATGGTTTCAAAACTGGGGTAGACTTCAAAGGTGGTAGAAGCTATGTAGTAAGATTTGATAAAGATGTAGAAGCTACTAAAGCTCATGAATCTCTTGCTAAAGTATTTGTTTTAAATGGAGAATCTCAAGCGGTAGATGTTAAAACTTTTGGTAATGCAGACCAATTGAAAATTACAACTGACTATAAAATTGATGATGAATCAATCGAAGCTGACCAAGATATTGAGAAAAAATTATACGAAGGTCTAAAACCTTTCTTATCTCCTAATACTACATTAGCAGATTTCAAAGATGCACACGGTTCAGAATTAGGAATTGTTTCTTCTTCTAAAGTAGGACCTACGGTAGCAGATGATATTAAAACAGGTGGTACTTATGCAGTATTAGCATCATTATTAGGAATCTTCATTTATATCTTATTTAGATTTAATAAATGGCAATTCTCATTAGGTGCTGTAGCAGCTTTAGCTCACGATGCGATTATCATTCTTGGGGTATTCTCATTCTTTAAAAATATCATGCCATTCAACATGGAGATTAACCAAGACTTTATCGCTGCGATTCTTACAGTCCTCGGTTACTCGATAAATGATACCGTAATTGTATTCGACAGAATTAGAGAATACTTGAGAGAGAAAAAATCTCTTACTCTAGCAGGATTGTTTGATGACTCTATTTCTAGTACACTAGGTAGAACTTTCAACACCTCTATTACTGTATTATTAGTAATTATGGCTATTTTCTTCTTCGGAGGAGATAACCTAAAAGGATTTATGTTCGCATTATTCTTAGGTATTTTCTTCGGAACTTATTCTTCCGTATTCATTGCATCAGCAATTGCATACGATTTCTTAAAAACAGGAAAAGAAGAAGCTCCACACGAAAGAACAACTACAGAAAAATAATAAGAAGCGCTCGAAAGAGCGCTTTTTTTATGAGATAAATAGATATATAAAAGTTAAAAAATTTCTAGAAAATCGAAAAAGATGTATCTTCGCTTTCTGTATGAAAAATTCAAATAAGACAGCTGCCATTTGGTTTATATTTCTCACCTTAATTATTGATATTACAGGGTGGGGAATTGTAATCCCAGTAGTTCCTAAATTAATAGAAGAATTGATTAATGGAGATGTAAGCGAAGCTTCTAAATACGGAGGTTGGCTGAGTTTTCTATATGCTTTCATGCAATTTCTTTTTGCGCCAGTTTTGGGTAATTTGAGTGACAAATATGGTAGAAGACCTGTGATTTTATTTTCACTTTTAGGATTTTCTATTAACTTTTTTATTCAAGCTTGGGCGCCTACTATTTTTTGGCTTTTTGTAGGTCGTATTTTTTCTGGAATTACGGGAGCAAGTGTTACTACTGCTTCAGCATATATTGCAGATATTTCAGATGATAGCAATCGTTCTAAAAACTTTGGAATGATAGGTGCAGCTTTTGGATTGGGATTTATCATTGGGCCTGTAATTGGTGGATTATTAGGGCAATTCGGTTCTAGAGTTCCATTTTATGCAGCCGCTGTTTTATGTTTGGTGAATTTCGCTTACGGATACTTTATATTGCCAGAAAGTTTAGGAAAAGAGCACAGAAGACCTTTTGAATGGAAAAAAGCCAATCCTGTGGGTTCATTATTAAAAGTAAGAACACATCCCGAAATTTTTAAACTTTTCATTGCTTGGTTTTTGGTGTATTTGGCAAGCCATGCGGTACAAACCAATTGGGCATACTTTACGATGTACAAATTTGCCTGGGACGAAAAAACTGTAGGGATTTCTCTAGGAGTAATGGGAGCTTTTACTGCATTTGTTCAAGGTTTTTTAATTAGAAAGGTTCATCCTAAATTGGGTAGTGAAAGAAGTATTTTATACGGGATTATGTTTTACTGTACTGGAATGTTGCTTTTTGCATTCGCTCAAAAAGAATGGATGATGTACGCTATTCTAGCCATTTATTGTCTTGGTGGAATTGCAGGGCCAGCTTTACAGTCAGTCATCTCCTCTAAAGTTTCACCGAAAGAACAGGGAGATTTACAAGGAGCTTTAACAAGTGTAATCAGTATTACGTCTATTATCGGACCATTATTGATGACTCAAATTTTCTATTTTTTCACTCATCCAGATGCTAAAATTAAACTTTTAACCTTAGAATTAAAACCTCCATTTCAGTTTTCTGGAGTGCCCTTTTTCTTAGGATTTGCATTGATGGCAGTGAGTGCTTATTTTGTTTATTATGTTTTTCACAGAAAAAAGTAAATAGTTATTAATTAATAATTTAAATTTGCAGAATGGAACTAAGTTTTGGAGAAATGCTGATGATTGCTTTGGTAATCGTCGTTTTATTTGGACCTAATAAAATCCCTGAAATTGCAAGAGGATTAGGACAAGGAGTGCGTAAAATGAAAGATGCGATGGAAGATGTAAAATCGGAAATCATGAAGGAAACAGATAACCCAGTCTCGGAAATAAAGCGTGAAATAGAAAAAGTAAAAAAAGCGGCTCAAGAATACGATCCTACCGAAAAAATAAAACAAGAATTAGATTTAAGAAAACAAATCGAAGGTCAATCTTCTGATGAATTAATTCAAGAGTCTAAAGAAGAAATCAATAAATTAAGCGACGAATATCAAGGCCCAGTTTCAAGATAATGGAAGAAATTATTCTAGAAGACAAACAAGCCATGATTTTCCTAAATAATTTAGGAAGTTCTACTTTTGATCCTTTTTGGATTTTAGTCTCTGAAAAGTGGTTCTGGATTCCGCTTTATGTTATTTTTTTATATTTTCTTTATAAAAATTTCAATAAAAAATCATTGTTCTACATATTGCTTTTTGTAGCATTAGGAATTACTGCTTCTGACCAAATCGCCAATATTTTTAAATTTGGATTTGAGCGATTAAGACCTTGCCATGACCCATCATTAGAAGGTTTGTTGAGAGAAGTAAAATGCGGTGGTAAGTTCGGGTTTTATTCTGCACACTCTTCTAATTCTTTTTTTGTAGCTACTTATCTTACCATTCTTTTAGGCAAAAAAATAAAACAATTGCCTTATTTTCTATATGTTTGGGCAGCTGTAGTTGCATACAGTAGAGTATATCTTGGGATGCATTTTCCTGGAGATATTATTGTAGGCGCCATCATGGGAATTTTATTGGCTTTATTCTTTGGGACTTTAGCAAAAAAAGTAATCAGGAAATCAGAAGTTTTTACTCAAGACTCATAACTCATTAGTCATTATGATATGGTTTTCCTTGTAGGATTTGGTCTGCCCGGTAAATCTGTTCTACAAAGAATAATCTAATCATTTGATGCGTAAAAGTCATTTTAGAAATGGATATTTTTTCTTGGGCTCTTTGATACATTTCTTCCGAAAAACCATAAGCTCCGCCAACTAAAAAACAGATTTTTTTGATAGAATTGTTTTGATAAGAATCTAATTTTTGCGCAAATTCTCTGCTGGTAAATTGTTTTCCTTTTTCGTCTAAAAGCACTACCAAATCTGTATTTTCTATAATATTGAGGAATAATTTGGCTTCTTCTTTTTTAAGTAAATCAGGTGTGAGATTTCTGGCATTTTTAACATCTGGAATTTCTGTAATTTCAAAATTCCAATGTCTAGGAAGTCTTGTAAGATAGTAATTGATGAGATTTTTAATTTCTTTATCATCCGTTTTTCCTATGCAGAGTAAATTAATTTTCATTCCTTATCTTTGTACAAATATAAAATAACGATTTTGAAACTTCCTACTTTCCTTAGAAAAATTCATCGTTTTTTAGATGGCATACATTTGCCCATGTTAGGCATTTCTCTCTGGGAAATGTTTGATATTTATGTAAGAGGAGTTTTTAAAAACCGTTTAATCGCGAAAGCTTCTGCCATTTCGTGGAGTTTCTTTTTAAGTTTATTTCCGTTTTTATTGTTTTTGCTTTCCATTTTACCTTATTTACCGCATTATGATAAGCTTCAGTTTTATATTTTTGAAGTATTGATGCATAATGTTTTTCCTGCGCACATGCATGCAGATGTGACGAATTATATTACCAAAAGTATTGTTCCGAATATGAAGAGCATCAGTAATTTTACCATTATTTTTGCTTTGATTTTTGCAACCAACGGAACTTTTTCCTTAATTGATGGATTTAATGATTATACAGAAGAAAAACGCTCAGATGTTTATGAGTATATTTTGTCTTTTTTCATTACCATAGGTTTTATTGCGATTATCTTTTTAGCGCTTTTCGGAGTGTATTATTCTGAGGTGGTTCTTAAGCTTTTTACACCAGCTTATGATATTTCTTGGTTTGTAGATAATTTATCGAAAATCATTGGTTTTGTTTCTTTTCCATTGTTTTATTTTCTATTGTTGGCGTTATTTTATTGGGTAGGAACTGCTAAGATTATCAGATTCAGACAAGCGCTTCCAGGGGCTTTCTTTACCACTATTGTATTTGTGATAACTACATACTTCTTTGCAGTTTATGTGAGTGATTTTGCTAAATATAATGTTTTATATGGCTCAATTGGTTCGTTTATTTTATTGATGGTTTGGGTGAATTTAAATGTGATTTTGCTTCTTTTGGGTAATGAATTAAACCTTGCCATTAGAAAACTCAGAATAGAGAAAATTTTGGCAGATGAAATGAAACACGAAATAGAAGAATATCATCAAGATATCGAAAACTTACCTGAAGCAAGTTCTGAACATACCATCAAATTAGATTCTGATAAAAATTCATAAAAAAACTTCAGCAAATAAATTGCTGAAGCTCGAAACACAAGTGGAATAATAAAAATTAATCTTTAAAATTTATATTCTACTCCTAAAGTTATATTCCTAGGTTTTGTAGTAAAACCGATGACGTCTGTGTAACTGTTATTCAATACGTTTCCTACGTTTAAATAAGTATCTAGAGATTTAGTGATTTTCTGATTGATATTGAGGTTAAATAAATGAAACGCGTCTAATTCTACATTTTTTGTACTGTAATTGGTTGAATCAAAGTACGCATCATTTCTTTTTGACGTATATTGATAAGAAATGTTGATTCTATTATTTTTAAGTGGTAAAATTTCTAAAAAAGCATTTGCTCTTTGTTTCGGTGAGCGTAATCTTGTTGCAGGATTGTCTTTTTCAGCGAAAGAGAAATTACCTCCTATATTTACTTTTTCATTGAAATGATATTGAACTCCTAGTTCTACACCCTTTACTTTATTGCTTTCTACGTTTAAGAATTTCCCAGCATAAGTATTAAAATCTACAATATTATACACGAAAACATCTTTTTCTTTTCTACTGAAAATACTTGCATTCACCACAAAAGTTCTGTCTTTCTTTCCAAAACTGAAATCCAATTCATGCGAAGCATTGGTTTCTGGTTTTAAATCAAAATTTGGTAAAACATAAGGCAGTGAACCGTAAGATTGATATAGAGTAGGCGCGATAAATGCCGTAGCATAAGAATAGCCTATTTTTAAGAAGTTATCGTCTAAATCCGTTAAAATAAATGGATTTACGCTGTAAACAAAGTGATTATCATATTTAGAATGATTGTTTAATCGAACTCCTAAATCCAAATGAAAAATTTGATATTCTAAATTTGCATTGGCAAAAACATCAAAATTACGAATTTCTGTTTCGCCTAGAGTCATTACATTTTGCATAGAAGTTCCGCCCCAAGGTAAAGATTTAGAACCTAAATTCTGAGTTTCATACTGAATTCCCGCTACTAAATTAATATGCTCAGAAAATTGAGTTTGATTGTACAATTCTGCAAAAATATTTTGACCTTGATAGCTGTATTGGTCTTGATATTTGTTATTGTTGAGATTTCTCACGATTCTTTCATTGGCAGAAATTCTAGAATTGAACGTGATACTTCCTTTGTCGTATGAATATTGAGCATTGACTCCGCTAAATTTTTGCGTGTCATTGCCTTTGTATTTTCCATCTTCAAAAGCACCATTGTCAAAATCATAATAATGATGTTGATAACCAGCGTTTACATTTACATTGAAATTTTGAGTGCTGTAACCAACAGTAGCATTTGCATTTTGCTTTTCAAAACCATCTTTATCGAAATTTTCTCCAAGAGCTGCCGAAATTCCGTCTGATTTTTCATTAGAACCAGAGAATTGATAATTCCATTGATTGATTTTTCCTTGAGCACTAATATTTTGTCCAAAAGTTCCGAAACTGCCAATTCTTGCTCCAATTCTTCCTTCTAAAGCTTGTTGCGAAGATTTTTTAGTTTTAATGTTAATCACAGAAACGGTAGCATTAGAACCATATAAAACCGAAGATGCTCCATTCAGAATTTCTATAGATTCTATGTTTTCTGAAGCAAAAAGTCTAAGGTCTGTAGCGGTATAATCATTTCCGGTAACATCTTTTAACGGAATTCCATCTACTAAAATCAAAACATTGGCTAATTTCCCACCTCTTATTTTTAGAGATTTCGGTTCAGAACCGTTGTTGAAATTTCCAGTGATTTGATAACCAGATACTTGATTAAGGATTTCTGCTGCATTTTGTCCTTTGAATTTTTCTAAATCTTTAGAAGTAATGAGTTGAACATTTTTACCTGTTTTGTGAAGCTGCTGCTTAGCTTTTGCAGCGATGGTTACTTCTGGAATTAATTTTTCTTCTTTTTCTTGAGCTTTTAATTGTGAAATTCCCGTCACAAAAAGCATTCCTGCGAAGATTAAGTTTTTCTTCATTGTTAAATTTTAAAGTTAATGACTGCTATCAACAACTTTTGGAAAAGAAATAAAGAAAAACCACAGAAGAACTGTGTTTTTTACAGGATTTCTCTACTTTTCCTCCGAAAGTATTGATAATGAATGTTTTTGGCAGGTCTCCTGACTTTCGCATTTTTTGCGCCTTCTCATCTTTTCAAATAAGATAATGGCTTTTTTTGCAAAAAATTCCTTCGATTTTCACCGAAGCACGATTTACAGTTGCGGGGACAGTTTCGGATTTTCACCGAATTCCCATTTTAATTCCGACAAACATCGGAAACCAAAAGCGTGACAAATGTACGTTTAAACCAGAAATTGTGAAAATTTTTGGTCTATATATTTCAAAAAAAATAGAAAACCCTGAGGTTTTCTATTTAGATTTTATAAAAAAGAAGCATCAAACGAGAACGGAAGTAAATCTTTAATTGAATCACATTTATAAACCGCTCCATCAATTCCAGAAAAATAAATTTCTATCGGCTCATTTTGCTTCGTCTCATATTCTAGTAAACTCTGTCTGCATGCACCACAAGGTGGAGTAGCGGTAGTAAAAGTCTCTTCTCTAGATGGACCACCGATAACGTATAGTTTTTTAATTTTTACATTCGGATAATTGGCACCTATATTAAAAACAGTGACTCTTTCTGCACATAAACCAGAAGGATAAGCTGCGTTTTCTTGGTTGTTACCTGTAACAATTTCTCCGTTTTCCAGAAGAACTGCGCAACCTACATTGAAATGAGAATAGGGAGCATAAGCGTTTTTTCTAGCATTGATAGCTGCTTCATGAAGGGTTTTCTCTATATCTGAAAGTTCGTTTCTTTCTATTTGAGAAAATTTAATTCTTAATTCTTTTTCCATTTTAAAAAAATCGGAGAGTAAAATTACAAAAATTTTGTGAAACCAAAGAATTAATCGTGATTTTCTGCGTAAAATTGATAAATTTGGGGTTAAATAAATGTTGTAAATATGAGACTTTTTACCCCAATTAAGTTTAGAAATTTAGAAATAAAAAACAGAGTAGTGATGGCGCCTATGTGTATGTATTCTGCGAAAAATGGCGTAGTGAATGATTTTCATTTGGTGCATTATGCAACTCGTGCTTTTGGTGGAGTAGGATTAATCATTGCAGAAGCTACTGGTGTAGTTCCAGAAGGTAGAATTACTGATAAATGTGCCGGAATTTGGAATGATGAACAAGCTGAAGCATGGAAAAAAATAGTAGAATTTATCCATCAAAACACAGAAACCAAAATTGGGATTCAATTAGGTCATGCTGGTAGAAAAGCTTCTACTTGGAATGGCAAACAAACTTCTTTGGAAGAAAACGGATGGATTACGGTTGCTCCTTCAGAAATTCCTTATCTAGAAGGTGAAAGAAAGCCTCATGCTTTAACAAAATCTGAAATTTCTGAATTGGTAAACGCTTTTAAAGAAGCTGCAATAAGAAGTTTGAAAGCAGGTTTTGATGTGATTGAAATTCATGCGGCGCATGGTTATCTTATTTCTCAGTTTTTATCTCCTTTAAGTAATATGAGAACAGATGAATATGGAGGAAGTATAGAGAACAGAGCGAGAATTTTACTAGAAATTGTAGATGCTGTAAATGAAGTTTTAAACGAAAATGTTCCTTTGTTTGTGAGGATTTCTGCAACAGAATACGCTGAAAACGGTTGGAATGTAGAGGATTCTGTTGTGCTTTCTAAAATCTTAAAAGAAAGAGGTGTAGATTTAATTGATGTTTCTAGTGGTGGAAATATTTCTGGTGCTAAAATCAATGTTTTTTCTGGTTATCAAGTTCCTTTTTCTCATCAAATAAAGCAAGAAGCAGAAGTGAAAACAGGTGCAGTTGGCTTGATTACAACTGCAACTCAAGCCGAAGAAATTTTGCAAAAAGAAGAAGCAGATGTAATTTTGTTAGCAAGAGAGCTTCTTAGAAATCCATATTTTGTGGCAAAAAGCTCTTGGGAAAATCATGAAGAAAGTTTCTTTCCACCACAATACGAAAGAGGTAAGCCTTAAAATAAAAAAGGGTTTCTATATTTTAGGAACCCTTTTTTTATTTTAAATATTTTCTTTATAATCAGAAATTGTGACCTTCTTTTTAGCTAAAAGTTTTAGTAAAAAATAACCAGAAAATCCAGAAATAGCAGAAGCGACAAGAATCGCAAATTTGGCTTCGTCTTGTATTTCGGTGTGTCCTTTGTAAGAAAGCAACGCAATGAAAATAGACATGGTAAAACCAATTCCTGCCAATAAACCTGCCCCAATCATTTGAGACCAATTGCTATTTTTTGGTAAGTCACTTAATTTTAATTTGATGGCAATCAAGGAAAATAGATTGATTCCTATTACTTTTCCTACAACTAAACCTAGAATAATTCCGTAGCCGAAATTGCTAAATAATCCTTCTATCATTCCGCTTTTAAATTGAATATTGGTATTCGCTAATGCGAAAATCGGCATGATGAAATAATTAACGGGTAAGTGTAATTTTTCTTCTAATTTTTCTAAAGGCGAAATTTCTGTAGAACTCTCATTCGTAGGAATTGTAAATGCCAATAAAACCCCTGCAATAGTAGCATGAATGCCACTGTGATGCATAAAATACCATAAAAATAATCCCGGAATGATATAGAAAATATGCTTTTTAACTTTGAAGAAATTCAAAAGAATCAAAAGGAGTAAAATAGCACCACTCAAAGCTAAATAAGTGGATTCTAATTTTTCTGTGTAGAAAATTGCAATCACTACAATTGCTCCTAAATCATCTACAATTGCAAGAGCAGTAAGGAAAATCTTAACAGAAGCGGGAACTCTTTTCCCTAGCATAGAAATGATGGCGAGAGAAAAAGCAATATCTGTAGCCATAGGAATTCCCCAACCATTTTGGTATTCTGTTCCGTAATTAAAAAAAGTGAAGATTAATGCAGGAACCAGCATTCCGCCAATCGCTGCAAAAATAGGAAGAGAAGCGTTTTTAAGGCTAGAAAGCTCTCCTTCTACCAATTCACGTTTAATTTCTAAACCTACCAATAAGAAGAAAATGGCCATTAAACCATCATTAATCCAGAGGCTTGTGGAATATGGTCCTATTTGATAATCTAATGCATTTTGAAAATCATCTCCTAAGCTAGAGTTAGCAATCATTAATGAAACGATGACGCAGATAATCAATAAATTTCCTGAAGATTGAGCTATTTGGAAAAATTTTCTAAAATAATTGGTAATCAGCATGTTTATAATCTTTTTACTTGGGTTACACTCAGTACATTTCTGAGTTGTTTTAGTGTTTCTTCTAGTTGGCTTTTGTTTTTAACTTCTAGAGTGATGGTTCCTAAGAAAATACCGTCATTACTTTCGATAGAAATACTTTTCATGTCAATATTCATGGCATTGCTAATCACTTCAGTAATATCGTTGACTAATCCTTTTCTGTCGATTCCTTCGATTTCTATTCTTACTCTGCTGCTGTAACGCTGTTCATTTACCCATTTTGCAGGCATTACTCTGTAATCGTAATTGGCTCTAAGGTTAATCGCGTTCGGACAGTTGTCATTATGAACTTTAATTCCGTCTGAAATGGTGATAAATCCAAAAATTTTATCGCCTGGAATTACGGTACAACACTTGGCAAAGCTGTAATTCAGTTTTTCTTCATCTTTACCGAAAACGATTAAGTCTAAATCTGTGGTTGGACTTTCTTCGTAAGCGGTATTGATATTAGGTGACTTTCTAAATCTCTGGAAGAAGTTTTTCAGTGCACTTTTAGAATCGGCATATTTTTTTAAATCTGTGGTATCATAAGTGCCATCGTAGAATTTTAAAAATAAATCTTGAGAGGTTTTATGATTGAAAAATTTCTGAATATTATTCACTTCTTCCTCTGAAAAGGTGAGTTTTGCATGTCTTAATTTTCTTTGGAAAATCTCTTTTCCTTCTGCAACTTGACTGTTTTTTTCGGAATTAAGAGCAGCTTTAATTCTAGACTTTGCTTTAGATGTGATGACAATATCTAGCCAATCTTGTTTTGGTTTTTGATTTTGAGAAGAAAGAATATCTATTTGGTCTCCGTTTTGTAAAACGTAAGAAATAGGAACCAGTTTTCCATTGATTTTTGCACCTAAACATTTCATACCCAAATCAGTGTGAACCGAAAACGCAAAATCTAAAGCTGTAGAGCCTACTGGTAAAATTTTAATTTCTCCTTTTGGAGTGAAAACAAAAACTTCTTTGGAATAAAGATTAAGTTTAATATTGTCAAGAAGTTCTGTGGTAGAAAGGTTTTGTTGTTGTTCGATGACTTCTCTAATCTGAGAAACCCATTGTTCAAAATTCTTATCGTCACTGCTTTGTTTGAAGCCTTCTTTGTATTTATAATGTGCTGCAACACCTTTTTCAGCGATTTCGTCCATTCTTTCGGAGCGAATTTGAACTTCAATCCATTTTTTGTCAGGACCTAAAACGGTCAAATGTAAGCTTTCGTAGCCTGTAGAACGCGGATTGGTAATCCAGTCACGCATCCTTTGCGGATTGCTGTGGTATAAATCAGTAACGATGGAATAGATTTTCCAAGCAATGAATTTTTCGTTTTTAGCATCTGATTTATAAATAATTCTAATTGCGTAATTGTCAAAAACCTCTTCAAAAGGTACGTTTTGCTTCAGCATTTTTCTATAAATAGAATTAATGGCTTTCGCTCTACCTTTGATGGTGAAATTAAGATGCTCTTCTTTAAGTTGTTCTGAAACTTCTTTTTTAAATTCTTCTACATACTTTTCACGAGTGTCTTTGGCAAGTTCTAATTTATTGGCAATGTCATAATATACTTCAGGATTATTGTATCTAAGAGATAAATCTTCAAGTTCAGATTTTATGTTGTAAAGGCCTAATCTATGAGCAAGAGGAGCGTAGATATAAACGGTTTCTGAGGCGATTTTCTTTTGTTTGTCATCTCTCATGCTCTCTAGTGTTCTCATATTATGCAATCTGTCTGCAATTTTGATGAGAATTACACGGAAGTCTTCAGAAAGTGTAAGGAGTAGTTTTCTGTAATTTTCAGACTGAACCGAAATGTTTTGATGGTTCATTACCGAAATTTTAGTCAATCCATTGACGATATCTGCTATTTTTTGACCAAAAATTTTCTTGATGTCTTCATAGGTGTATTCAGAATCTTCTATTACGTCATGAAGTAATGCGCAAGCAATAGAAGTAGCTCCTAATCCTATTTCATTTGCGACAATTTTTGCCACTTCAATAGGGTGGTAAATATAGGGTTCGCCAGTTTTTCTTCTTTGGTCTTTGTGAGCATCTAAAGCAATATCAAATGCTTTCCTGATGAGTTTATTCTGTTCTTCATCAAGAGTTCTGTATGTATTAGAGATTAAATCTTTATAGCGATACTGAATTTCTTTATTTTCTTTTTCTAAATCATAAACCATCTTTGAGCCTCTTTAATATCACGAAAATACAAAAAAAAGCTTTATAATAAAAGCTTTACCGCAATTCACAAAAATAAAACCCGAAATTTATTTTCGGGTTTAGTCTGAAAAATTAATTTGATATGAAGAATTATGTGTTTGAACTTACCTCGGAATTTATTCCTATACTGATTCCTGTATGAGAAGTTCTAATTTCTGGCATTGCGTAAATAAGCGCTTTTGCTTTTAAAGCCACTACTTTTTTTATGTAATCTAAATCTACCGCTTTTGCAAAATCTACTTCTTGTAACTCATAAGTGTTTATTACTTTGTTTTCGTTGAAGGCGTCTTTTGCTAATTGCGATTCGGTTTCATTATTAATAGCCACACTAGTAATCAAGGAGTCTACAGAAGTAGCTTCTTGGTCTATTTCATCTGTAAAAATTTTGCTCCAAAAAGATTTTGATACTGGCTTATTTTGACTAAGGTAAATAATGTAGTCAGAATTTTTAAATCCTTTTTTTTCTAAACTTTCAGAAACTGCCTTTGCTTGATCTTGGCTTGCGAACAAGCCTACAATTGTGTATGACATAATTTTAAAAATTTTATTCTGTTAATTATGATGCAAATATATGCTTAAAAAATAATAATAAAATGTTAAAAAATAAAAATTTAATATAAAATTGATAAAAATCATTCTTTATTTTATTAATTAGATAATTGTTTAAAATATTTAAATTGTTAAAAAAACATTTATTTCTTTGTTTTTTTAATTTTTTAGGAAGAAGTAAACAATTTTATTTTCTTTATATTTGAAAAAACAATTATTCTTTATGAAGAAATTTTTTGCTTTTATAACGGTTTTTTGCTTACAAATATTTTATTCCCAGTCGGTTATACAAAATTTAGATAAGGCAGTTCAGTCACTTTTGGCTTCGTCTCCTATGTATTCTGGGAATCTCTCTTTTTATGTAGCAGATGAAAGCGGAAACTTTGTTTATGAATATCAAGGAAACAAAGGATTGTCTACCGCTTCTACTATGAAGATTTTTACGGCTGCAGCGGCTTTGGAAACTTTAGGGAAGAATTATCAATATAAAACTCAGATAGCATTAGATAAAAATCTCTATATTTTTTCTAATGGAGATCCTACTTTGGGAAGTTGGCGGTATGATGATTATAAACCTGAGCACTTCATTTCAAAAATTATACAAAGTCTGAAATCTATAAACATCAAAGAAATTTCTGGAGATTTGGTGATAGATGACACGTATTTTGATTTTCAGAAAATTCCTGGAGGATGGCCTTATAATGACATTGGAAATTATTATGGAGCTGGAGTTTGGGGTGTAAATTGGCGAGAAAACCAATTTGATATTAATACCTTTGGCAAGGATTTTAAAAATTTTAATATCAATTTAGAAGGTGTACATTTTGTGAATGATGCAAGAACGGAAGGAACTTCAGACAGAAGCATCATTTTTACTACTCCTTATAATGATGTGGCGCATGTAATGGGCACGCTTCCTGCAAAAAATTTGACGATTTCTGGAGCTACACCTAATCCGCCAAAACAATTGGCGCTAGAAATTATAGCAGAATTAAAGAAGCAAAATATCGCTTTTAGCGGAAAAATCATCATCAATTCTGAGAGATTAATTGAAGGGCAAAATCCTTTAGTATTTCCTAAAAATAAAGTGATTTTAGAATATTTATCGCCTACTTTAGATAAAATGGTCTTTTGGTTTTTGAAAAAAAGCATCAATTTCTATGGGGAAACTTTCGTGAAAACAATGGCTAAAGAAAAAACAGGAAATTCTTCTTTTGAAAGTGGAATGAAATACCTTAAAAATTTTTGGAAACAGCGCGGGATAGACGAAAGAATGATTAATTTTGTAGATGGTAGTGGATTGTCTCCGCAAAATTATGCAGCAGCTAGAGCCGAAGTTTTAGCTTTGATTTGGGCGAAAAAACAACCATGGTTTGCTGAATATTTTGAGGGGTTTCCGGTGCAAGGAAATGGTATGAAAATGAAAAGCGGAAGTATAAAAGATTGTAGAGCTTTTGCTGGTTATCATACTTCTAAATTTGGTCAGAAATATGTTTTTGCGATTATTATGAATAATTATCAGGCCAATGATTTGAGTGATGCGCTGTATAAAGTTTTGAATCACTTGAAATAATTCAAAAAAAAGATTTTAAATTATAAATTCTTGAGAAACAACTTTATTTCTAAGATAAACAACTGGTTTGTGTTTGTGCTATTAACCATAATAGTTGCAGGATTGGCTATTTCCTCTAACTTTTTAATCAATCATCTTAGAAAAAAAGAAACAGATAGGATAAAATCTCTTGCTACGGCTGTTAAATATCTTCAAGACAATAATGTAGATTCTCGATTGAATGACTTGTCACTCAATGTTATTGACGAAAATAAAGATATTCCGATTATTATCACTGATAAAAAGAGAAATCTGATTGATAGCAAAAACATCGACGAAGAAATCTTAAATAATCCCGAAAAACTGAAACAGAAAATCGCAGAAATGGATGATAAATATCCTCCGTTTGAGATTCAGTTGCCTCATTTTAATAACCAATTTGTTTTTTATGATAATTCAGACTTTCTTAATTATCTTAGATATTATCCTTATGCATTAGGTTTGTTCATCGGGTTATATCTTTTGTTTTCTTTTTGGTTTTTGCGTACCATCAAAAAATCAGATGAATCTATGCTGTGGGCTGGTTTAGCTAAAGAAACTGCACACCAAATCGGAACTCCGCTTTCTTCTATGATTGGTTGGGTAGAAGTGATGAAACTCGATGCCAATAGAAATGACGATGGTTTACTTGAAATCAATAAGGATATCAATCGTTTAAAAACCATTTCTGAGCGTTTTTCGAAAATTGGTTCGGTTCCAGAACTAAATGACTTGAATTTAAAGGAAACAGTTCAACAAAATTTTGATTATCTGAAATCTAGAATTTCCAGAAAAGTAAATTTTGAACTCAAAGTTCCCGCAAGAGAAATATTAATTCCTCACAATAGAATTTTGATGAGTTGGGTGATTGAAAACCTTGTGAAAAATGCGGTAGATGCGATGAAAGGAGAGGGTAAACTGGAAATTTCTCTTTATTCTAAGAATAATTACGTGTTGATAGATATAAAAGATTCTGGCTCTGGAATGACTAATACGCAAATGCGAAGTGCTTTCAAACCGGGTTATTCTACCAAAAAAAGAGGTTGGGGTTTAGGTTTGTCTTTGGCAAAACGTGTCATCAACGAATATCACAATGGCGACATCAAAATCGCAGAATCTGAAGTAGGAAAGGGAACCACTTTTAGAATTGCGCTGAAATCTTAAAAAAAAAGAGCTTAGAAATCATGTTTCCAAACTCTTGTATTCTTTAAATTTTTTTGAATCTTAAATCTTCATGAAATTTACGAAGTAATTATCATTAAACTTTACCTCTTTTTTGTCTTTCAGTTTAATGGTTTGCCATTCTTTAGTTGGGGTTAGAGTTGTGTTTTCTATTCTGATAGGTAAGTTGAAACCTTCTACAGTATTTGTCCATCTGTATTTTAACGTTTTTCCGTTTTGAGAAAATTCTAAAGTTGGGATTTGAGTGGTTCTTAAATATTGTTCAAAAACAGTGGTGAAATCTATTCCCGATTTTTCAGAAATATAATTTTCAATTTGCTGAGTAGTTACCGTTTGATGATAAAAATCTTTACCGATTCCTCTTAAAATTTGTCTGAATTTTTCATCATCGTTTATGGCAGTTCTAATCGTGTGAAGCATATTGGCACCTTTGTAGTACATGTCACCACTTCCTTCGTTTCTTACTCCATATTTTCCAATAATAGGCTTGTCATTATCAATATTTTGTCTGATTCCTTTAATGTACAATTCTGCTTTTTCTTTGTTTAAATAGTTTTGAGTAAAAAGTGTTTCTGAGTAGCACGTAAAACCTTCGTGAACCCACATATCAGCTTGGTCTTTTGCGGTAATATTGTTAGCAAACCATTCGTGACCAGATTCGTGAATAATAATAAAATCCCACTCTAAGCCTACACCAGTTTGAGATAAATCCCTACCTAGATAACCATTCAGATAATGATTTCCATAGGCTACATTAGACTGATGTTCCATTCCTAAATAGGGAGTTTCTACCAATTTATATCCGTCTTCGTAGAAAGGATAAGGTCCAAACCAATATTCAAACGCCTGAAGCATTGGTTTTACCTGTGTAAATTGTTTTTTTGCTTTGTCTAAATTGTATGAAAGTACATAATAATCACAATCTAGCTTGCCATTTTCGCCATTATAGATTTCAGAAAAATGTTCAAATTTCCCAATGGTAGGAACAATGCTGTACAGATTGATTGGGTTTTTAACTTCCCAAGTGAAAACATTTTTGCCTTTTTCTATGGTTTGAGAAATTAATTTGCCATTTCCTACACCAGTTAAATTTTTTGGCGTAATAATTTTCATTTCTATGCCTTCATCTGGCTCATCACTCCAAATATCTTTTGAGGGTAACCAAAGGCTGGTTCCGTCTCCTTCTTGTGCTACAGAAATCCAAGGATTTCCTTTTTCATCTTGGGTAAATACCCAGCCTCCATCCCAAGGTGCGTGTTTTGCGATTCTAGGATTCCCGAAATATTCTAAAATCATGTAAAAGCGTTCTCCTTTTTTGAAACTTTGTTGAGTTTCTATAAAAATGAAATCGTCTTCGGTTTTTACATTGGTGTAATTAAAATTTCCCATGAAGTTTTTAGAATTCATAGGCTTTTGAAGGTCTAATTGAAACGTAGGATTTTCTACATCTTTGGTAATTTCAAAAAAAATGGTGTTTTTTCCGCTGACTGATTGATCCTGAATATTAGGTTCTACAGTGAGCTCGTATTTTTTGACATCCCAAAAATTTCTAAATGCCGTATCAGAACCTTTTAAAGTATCTTTTTTGGTAAAAGTTTGTGCAAAGATTATTTGACTAAAAACTAAAAGAAATAAACAGATTTTTTTCATGAATAAATTTTTTCAGTGTTTAAAAATAACAAAAACCACGCTATTTTGCGTGGTTTATAATATAATTTTAATTTTTAATTTTTTTTGAGTTTTCCATCATCCATTTTACTATTTTCTTACGAAAGCTGCTACATCTTCTTCGCTTACAGGATTTCCGCCCAAAATAATTAAACGTTCTACTACGTTTCTCAGTTCACGAATGTTTCCTGTCCATGAGAAATTTTGCAATGCTTTTATTGCTTTATCATCAAATTTTCTAACTGTATTTCCTTGTTCATCTGCAATGATTTGAGCAAAATGTTCTACCAAAAGCGGAATGTCTTCCTTTCTAGCATTTAATGGTGGTACATAAATTTCAATGACAGAAAGTCTGTGATATAAATCTTCTCTAAACTTGCCAGCTTCTATTTCTTTTTGTAAATTTTTATTGGTTGCAGCTACCACTCTTACATCTACTTTTATTTCTTTATCACTTCCTACAGGTGAAACTCTGCTTTCCTGAAGTGCACGAAGAACTTTGGCTTGTGCAACCAAACTCATATCCCCAATTTCGTCAAGGAAAATAGTTCCTCCATTTGCTAATTCAAATTTACCTTGTTTGTCTTTTATAGCACCTGTAAATGAGCCTTTTACGTGACCGAAAAGTTCAGATTCTATTAATTCTGATGGAATGGCCGCGCAGTTTACCTCAATCATTGGTCCTCTACTTCTTTCACTTTGTGCATGAATAGAGTGGGCTACCAACTCTTTACCAGCACCATTAGGACCTGTAATCAAAACTCTAGCATCTGTAGCCGCTACTTTTTCAATCATATTCTGAATTTTAGTAAGCGCTTCAGAAGCCCCAATCATTTGATATTTTTTATTAACTTTTTTCTTCAGTTGGGTATTCTCTTTTTGAAGAACTTTAGTAGTTTGAACTAGATTTTTACGGTCAAGAGCATTTCTTACGCTGGTAATCAATCTATTGATGTCTATAGGTTTTGAAATAAAATCATAAGCACCATCTTTAAGAGAATTTACTGCGGTGTCTATATCAGCATGACCAGAAATCATTACAAAAGTGGTATCTGGTTTTAATTGAAGTGCTTGTTTTAACAATTCAGTACCTGATAGTTTTGGCATTTTTATATCTGAAATCACCAATGCGAAATCATCTTTTTCAATGAGTTTGTAGGCTTCTAAACCATCTTCTGCTACCAAAACTTCGTAATTGGTTAATTCATCTGATAAAATACTGTGCAGTACACCAGAAATTGCTTTTTCGTCTTCTACGATTAATACTTTTTGCATAAGGCAAATTTAATGATTTATATTCAGTTTTAGTCTTACAGAATTTTGATTAAATTTTTCAAGTATATAATGAAAAATATAAGATTTTAATAGTTTCTAGCCCCGAAAATTGCAGAACCAATTCTTACAGAAGTAGAACCACATTCTATTGCAAGAGCAAAATCGTCACTCATTCCCATAGAGAGTGTTTCTAGTTTTCTGAAGGTAGAAAGTTCATCAAATAAAGATTTGAGTATCAAAAATTCAGATTTTACTTGAGTTTTGTTGTCTGTAAAAGTAGCCATCCCCATCAATCCTAGAATTTCAATATTTGGATATTGATGTTCTAAATAATTACTGAAAATTTCTTTAGCTTCTGAGATTTCAAGACCATACTTGGTTTCTTCTTCGGCAATTTTTACTTGAAGTAAAACTTTAATTATCCTATTGTTTTTTACTGCTTCTTTATTAATTTCTAATAATAATTTTTCAGAATCTACACTTTGTATGGTATCTATAAAAGGAGCAATGTATTTTACTTTATTGGTTTGTAAATGCCCGATTAAATGCCATTTAATATCAGCGGGGAGTTCATTTACTTTCGATAAAAGTTCTTGTACTTTATTTTCTCCAAAAACTTTTTGTCCGCAATCATAAACTTCTTTAATTTTTTCAACAGGATGAAATTTAGAAACGGCTACTAGTTCTACGTTTTCTGGAATTTGAGCTTTTATTTTATGGTAATTTTCTTGAATAGACATGATTTTGAATTTCTTTTTCAAATTTATGAAGAATATTTTGGTTTTGAAAATTATATATCGTAATATTGCAATATGAAAATATAAAAATATGGGAATTTCTAAAACTGAACATTTCACAGAAGAACAAAATGAAGTCGCAAAATTGATGAAAGCGCTTTCTCATCCTGCTAGGATTGCGATTGTAGAATATTTACTTTCTGTAGATTCATGTATTTGTAATGATATTGTAGAAGAGATAAAATTGGCCCAACCTACTGTTTCTCAACATTTGAAGGAATTGAAGAACGTAGGGATTATTCAGGGTGAAATAGACGGGAAAGCCATTTGTTACTGCATCAATCCAGAAACATTGAAAAAAATGGAACATTTTATTTCTGAAATTTTCCAAAAAATAGAAAAACAAAATAACTGTTGCTAAATAAAAATCTAAAAATATTAATTATGAATTCTAACGAAGAAATCAAAGAAATGGTAAAGCAAAAATATGCAGAAATCGCTTTACAAAACCAGGATACTAACGCTTCATCTTGCTGTGGTAGTGGCGGTTGTAGTACAGAAGTGTACAATATTATGACTGATGATTATGACCATTTGGAAGGATATAATCCAGATGCAGACCTTAAATTAGGTTGCGGTTTGCCTACAGAATTTGCCAAAATTAAAAAAGGAGATTATGTAGTAGATTTAGGAAGTGGAGCGGGGAATGACTGTTTCGTAGCTCGTGCAGAAACTGGCGAATCTGGAAAAGTGGTTGGGATAGATTTCACTCCTGAAATGATAGAAAAAGCCAGAAATAATGCAGATAAATTAGGTTTCAATAATGTAGAATTCCGTTTGGGAGATATCGAGAACATCCCTTTAATGAGCAATGTTGCTGATGTTGTGGTAAGCAACTGCGTAATGAATTTGGTGCCTAACAAACCAAAAGCTTTTGCAGAAGTTCAACGAATTCTGAAACCAACTGGTCATTTTTCTATTTCAGATATTGTTTTGGTGGGAGATTTGCCAGAGAAAATTAAAAATGCTGCAGAAATGTACGCTGGATGTGTAGCTTCGGCCATTCAAATGGAAGATTATTTGAAAATCATCGAAAATTCTGGTTTCAAAAACATTACTTTACAGAAGAAAAAACCGATTATCGTTCCCGATGATATTCTAAAAAATTACCTGAACGAAGAAGAAATTCAGCAGTATAAAGATTCTACAACTAGAATTTACAGTATCACTGTTTACGCAGAGAAAGTAGTTGGTTGTTGTACTCCAAATACTGGGTGTTGTTAAAAAATTGAAAACATGGAGTTTGACAAAAAACAACATTGGGAAAATGTTTTCGCCACAAAAAAAGAAACGGAAGTAAGTTGGTATCAAAAAAAACCTGAAACCTCTCTACAGTTTTTTGAAAGAAATGAAATTCCAAAAAACGCCAAAATTTTAGAAATTGGCGGCGGAGATAGTTATTTGATTGACAATCTTTTAGAGCAAGGTTATGAAAGTATTACTTTACTTGATATTTCAGAAAATGCGATAGAAAGAATCAAGAAAAGACTAGGCGAGAAAGCAGAAAAAGTACATTTTGTAGTGTCTGATATTTTAGATTTTTCTCCTTCAGAAAAATTTGATGTGATAAATGATAGAGCGAGTTTTCATTTTTTGACCAAAGAAGAAGATATTCAAAAATATGCTACTTTGATGAGCGAAATTTTAGGAGAAAACGGACTGTATTTTGTGGGAACCTTTTCAGAATCAGGACCTCTGAAATGTAGTGGTTTAGAAATTACGCAATACAGCAAAGAGAAGTTCTTGAAAATTTTCGGAACTCATTTTTCGCAGCTCCATAGTTTTGAAGAAGTACATAAAACACCTTTTGAAACTACTCAAAACTTTATTTTCTGCGAATTCCAAAAGAAAATGTAATTTTATGTGATGAAAAAGTCCAAATTCAAAATCCATAAAATGGATTGCCCTTCAGAAGAGCAAATCATCAGAATGAAGCTTCAGAATTTTACATCGATTGAAGCCTTGGATTTTGATATTCCCAATCGAGAATTATTGGTTTTTCATCATGAAAATGAAGAAGAAATTTTCAAACAATTAGAAACGCTAAATTTTGATACACAGCATATTTCTACAGAATTTACCCAAGAAAAACTCCAAGAACACAAAAATCAAACACAATTGCTTTGGAGTGTTTTAGGAATCAATTTTTTCTTTTTTTTGTTAGAAATTTTCTATGGTTTTTGGTCTAATTCTATGGGATTAGTTGCCGATAGTCTAGATATGTTGGCAGATAGTTTTGTGTATTTATTGGCTTTATTTGCAGTAGGAAAAGCCATTGAAAGAAAGAAAAATGTTGCCAAAATCAGCGGATATTTTCAGTTGATTTTGGCAATTTTAGGTTTAACAGAAGTTTTGCGAAGGTTTTTTGTGAAAACAGAAGTTCCAGAATTTCAAATGATGATGCTTATTTCGTTTTTTGCATTATTAGGAAACGCAGCTTGTCTTTATCTTTTGCAAAAAAGTAAAAGCAAAGAAGCTCATATTCAGGCGAGTGTAATCTTTACCAATAATGATGTGATGATCAACCTGGGTGTGATAATTGCTGGGATTTTAGTCTATTTTACACATAGCAAAATGCCAGATTTAGCCATTGGAACTCTTATTTTTATCTTGGTGACGAGAGGTGCTTTTTCGATTTTAAAACTATCAAAATAATCAAATGAACTTAAAAATTAGAGAAATAATTGCTCAACTTTCCACGGAAAGAATTTCTGAGGAACGAAAAATAATACTTCAACCTTTAATTCAATTTATATCTTCTAAATTATCTAAAAATGAAGAAGTTAGATTAAATTTTATTTGTACTCATAATTCCAGAAGGAGTCATCTTTCACAGATTTGGGCGCAAACGATGGCTTATTATTATCAAATTGAAAATGTTTTTTGTTATTCTGGTGGAACAGAAGCGACAGCAATGTTTCCGAAAGTAGCAGAAACGCTTGCAAATCAAGGTTTTGAAATTTTAAAATTATCAGAAACTGAGAATCCTGTTTATGCTGTAAAATTTGCCGAAAATGAACATGCTGTGATTTGTTTTTCTAAAAAATATGATGATAATTTCAACCCAAAATCAGAATTTGCTGCTATTCTCACGTGTGATTCTGCAGACGAAAATTGCCCGATTGTTTACGGTGCAGAAGCCAGAATTCCCATAAAATATGAAGATCCAAAAAAATCTGACGGAATAGCTGAAATGAATGAAACGTATTTCAATAGAAGTTTAGAAATCGCTACAGAAATGAAATTTATTTTTGAAAATATAAGAAAATCATAAATCAAACTCATAAAATTAACATGAAACCCAAACTAAAATTTCTTGACAGATATTTAACATTATGGATTTTTTCAGCAATGATTTTTGGAGTTTTGCTAGGGAAATTTGTGCCAGCGATTCCAGAAACCATCAATCAGTTTTCTAGTGGGACGACTAATATTCCATTGGCGATTGGTTTGATTCTCATGATGTTTCCGCCTTTAGCTAAAGTAGATTATAGTCTTTTGCCTATGGCTTTTAAAGACCGTAAAACGATGGGAGTTTCTTTGCTTCTGAATTGGATTATTGGTCCGATTTTGATGTTCGTTTTGGCGATTATTTTTCTGAAAGACGAACCCAATTATATGGTTGGGCTGATTTTGATAGGTTTGGCAAGATGTATCGCGATGGTTATCGTGTGGAATGATTTGGCTTCTGGAAATCGTGAATATGCCGCAATGTTGGTGGCACTTAACAGTATTTTTCAAGTGTTTACGTACAGTTTTTACGCTTGGTTGTTTATTAATTTTTTACCACAATATTTAGGTTTTGGAAATTTTGAAATCTCAGTTCCCATGAAAGATGTAGCGATAAGTGTTGCCATTTATTTGGGAATTCCTTTTGTTGCAGGTTTTTTGACAAGATATTTCTTAATTCAACAAAAAGGAAAAGAGTGGTACAATAGAGTTTTCGTTCCGAAAATTTCGCCCATTACGTTATATGCTTTGCTGTTTACAATAGTGGTAATGTTCAGTTTAAAAGGCGATAAAATTGTAGAATTGCCTTTTGATGTGCTTAAAATAGCAGTTACATTGGTGATTTATTTTGTTTTGATGTTTTTCACCAGTTTCTTTATCAATTATAAATTAGGAATTGATTATGATAAAAACGCTTCGGTTTCTTTCACCGCCACTGGAAATAATTTTGAACTCGCGATTGCTGTTGCCATTGCTGTTTTTGGGATTCATTCTAAAGAGGCTTTTGCAGGAGTAATTGGACCACTCATAGAAGTTCCTGTGCTTATTTTACTGGTAAAAGCAAGTCTTTGGTTAAAGAAAAAATGGTATAAATAAAGCGAGAAAAAATCTCGCTTTTTATTTTAATAATCGTTCTCTTAAAATCCTCATTCCTTCTGTAGCAGATGTTTTTAAGAAATTTTCGTGTTTGGTGAACTGGTTTTCTAAATGTGGATCAATCACAAAAATTTCACAATTTTTAGGAACGTAATGTATCAATCCAGCAGCTGGATACACTTGCAAAGAAGTACCTATGACAATGAAAATATCAGCTTCAGAAGCAATTTCGGTGGCATGATCCATTTCTGGAACCATTTCGCCAAACCAAACAATATGCGGACGAAGTTGATCTCCAAATTCATCTAAATCACCTAAATTACAGTCATTTTCCCAGTCGTAAATTTTCGTTTCATCATTTACCGAACGTACTTTTTTCAATTCTCCGTGTAGATGTATCACTTTATTAGACCCTGCTCTTTCGTGCAAATCATCTACATTTTGAGTAATGATGTGTACGTCAAAATGTTGTTCTAAATCTGCAAGAATTTCGTGAGCGAGATTGGGTTTTACTTCTTTCAGTTGTCTTCGTCTCAAATTATAAAAATCTAATACCAACTGAGGATTTCTTGCAAAACCTTCTGGCGAAGCCACATCTTCTATTCTGTGATTTTCCCAAAGTCCGTTAGAATCTCTAAATGTAGAAATTCCGCTTTCTGCCGAAATTCCTGCACCAGATAAAACGACGAGTTTCTTTTTCATTCCTCAATTTTTTTCTTACTTAATTTCTTTCTAAATTCTAGTTTTTGAAGTTGTCTTTCGATAATTAATTTGGCAATGGTTTTGCCAGAACTGATGGTTTTGTCTTCATTTTGAAGGGCAATTTTCAGTTTTTGTTCGCTGATGTCAATTCGGTATAATAAGTTGATTAATTTATTGAAGTCTTTGTCTATCAATTCATTAATATAAACGGCGAGATTGTTTTCTAGATCTTCTGCGGAATATTTTTCCAAAACTTCAGGAAACTCGTGAGAAATGAGTTTGTTCATTAATTGCTCGGGATTATATTTCTGAATATCAGACATTTTCCTAATTTTTGAATTGTGGAACTAATCTCTGTGGATTTTTTTGCTCAAAAGTATACGCCATGTTGATGAGTTTTCCCTCGCTCCAAGCTTCTGCGTAAAACAAAATTCCAACCGGTAATCCATCAATGTTTCCCATAGGAACGGTAATGCTAGGATAACCAGCAATCGCAGCAGCGCCAGAACCTTCAAAAATATAATTGTCGCCATTTACCATATCCGTTTTCCAAGCTGGACTGGTAGAAGCGGCGATAAGAGCGTCTAATTGATATTTTTTCAGTGTGGCATCAATTCCGTTTTTGCGGCTTCCTTCCTGAATTTCTTTTAATAATTTAGCGTAATTTTCATCTTGCATTCCTTTTGTAGCCTGTGTCATTTCTAGAAATTCTTGTTTGAAATATTTCATTTCTTCAGGATTGTTTTTATTGAATTCAATCAATTCTTCAACTGATTTTATTTTTGCATTCTGTCCTAAAGATTTGAAATAATTGTTCAATCCATCTTTGTATTCCAATATCATTAAATCAAAAGATTTTCCTTGAATTTCATTTGCAACGGGCTCCTCTGAAATTTCAACTAAAATAGCGCCTTCTTTTTCCAAAAATTTCAAATTTTCTTGAAAAAGTGCATCTACTTTTACATTTCCGCTTGATTTTTTAGAATAACCAATTCGTTTTCCTTTTAAACCGTCTAGTTTTAAGAAAGAAGTATAATCTGTTTTTGCTATATTTTTGGAAGCTAAAGTATGCGCGTCTTTTTCGTCAACACCTGTCAAAATTCCAAGTGCAATCGCAGCATCTTTTACCGTTCTCGTCATTGGTCCTGCTGTATCTTGCGAAACAGAAATTGGGATAATTCCGCTTCTGCTCACTAAACCAACCGTAGGTTTTAAACCCACAATTCCGTTTACGCTACTCGGACAAATAATAGAGCCGTTGGTTTCGGTTCCAATGGCAAAAATTCCCAAATTTGCAGAAATGGCAGCACCAGAACCTGCACTAGAACCACATGTATTTCTCGTTAAATCATAAGGATTTTTAGTTAAACCACCATTTCCACTCCAGCCAGAAACAGACATCATTCCACGGAAATTGGCCCATTCTGAAAGATTGGTTTTTCCGATGATAATGGCACCAGATTTTCTTAATTTTTCAACCAAAAATGCATCATGCAGCGGAAAAGAATCTTTCATAGCCAAAGAACCTGCTGTATTAGGCATTTTGTCTTTGGTGTCAATATTATCTTTCAGCAAAACAGGAACGCCAAAAAGTGCACCTTTCCTTAATTGCAAAGGGACTTGGTCTAAACTGTCTGCAATCTTCATTGCATCAGGATTTATTGTAATTACTGAATTGAGTTTTGCTCCATTTTTATCAACTTTTTCTATTCTTTCCAAGTAAGATTTTACAACATCTGTAATTTTATATTCTTTCTTTTGATAGCCTTTTTGAAGCTTTTCGATGTCGTATTCTAAGAATTTAAAATCTTTGTTATAATCTGTATTTTGAGCTTTCATTAAGAAGAATGAAGCTACTGAAAGCAGTGATAAAAGTTTTCTTTTCATTCGAGATATTATTTAACTCAAAGATACATTTTTAGACTAAAAAATCAAGTTAAATTTTCAATTTTACGTTGTTCAATCTCAAAGAATTAGCAATTACAGAAACAGAAGAAAAACTCATTGCCGCCGCAGCAAACATTGGTGATAATAAAACGCCAAAAATAGGGTAGAGCAAACCTGCAGCAATCGGAATTCCGAGCGTATTGTATGCAAAAGCAAAAAACAAGTTTTCTTTTACGTTTTTCATCATTTTTTCACTCAAAATTTTAGATTTAGCCACTCCAGAAATATCGCCTTTCAATAAAGTAATTTCTGCAGAATTCATTGCGATGTCTGTTCCTGTTCCCATAGCAATACCCACATTGGCTTGTGCAAGTGCAGGAGCGTCATTAATTCCATCGCCAGTCATGGCAACAATTTTTCCTTGATTTTGGAGGTTTTTAACCTCGTTTATTTTATCTTGAGGGAGACAATTTGCATAGAATTTTTTAATTCCGAGATTTTCAGCAACATGTTTTGCAGTAGCTTCGTTGTCGCCAGTCATCATGATGATTTCGATGCCTCTGTTTTGTAAAAATACTATAGCAGATTTAGCATTGTCTTTGATTTTATCTTTAAATCCGAAAACAGTAACTGCTTTTCCATCAATCGTTAAGTAAGAAACAGTATTCGCTTCGTTTTCTAAAATTTGGGATTTTTGAAGTAGATTTTCAGATATTTCAAAGTTATTTTCTTTGAGATAATGAATATTTCCTAGGAACAATTTTTTGCCATCAATTTCGCCCAAAATTCCTCTACCTGAAATGTTTTCAAAGTTTTTAACCTCTTTTAAACCCAAATCTTTAGCTTTATTTAAAATAGCTTGAGAAAGCGGATGTTCTGAATTTTTATTAAGAGAAGCTGCCAGTTGCAATGCTTCATTTTCATCAATATTTTCAGTTAAAATTTGAGTCAAAGAAGGCTTTCCTTCGGTTAAAGTTCCAGTTTTATCGGTGATAATTACGTTTACTTTCTGCATTTCTTCCAAGGCTTCTGCATTTTTAATCAAAATTCCGTTTCTGGCGCCTTTGCCAATTCCTACCATTACAGACATTGGTGTTGCTAAACCAAGAGCACACGGACAAGCCACTATCAATACTGCTAAAGCATTCACCAAAGCAAAAATCGCACGATTTTCTCCTCCGAAAAAGTACCAGAAAATGAAAGTTAACACTGAAATAGCAATCACCACTGGAACAAAAATTTTAGAAACTTTATCCGTTAATTTTTGAATGGGTGCTTTACTTCGGCTTGCAGAATTGACCATTTCTATAATTTGTGAAAGAAGCGTGTCTTTGCCAATTTTCTCTGTTTTCATGAGGAAAACTTGGTTTCCGTTGATGGTTCCAGAAGTGACTTTATCTCCCAATTTTTTTTCCGAAGGAATCGGTTCTCCAGTAATCATACTTTCGTCTATCGTGGTATTTCCTTCGATAATTTCTCCGTCAACTGGAATTTTTTCTCCTGGTTTTACTTTTAAAATATTACCAATTTTCACTTCTGAAATCGGAATGTTTTTTTCTGAATTATTTTGAATGAGATGTGCTTCTTTTGGAGACAAATTCATGAGTTCTTTGATGGCGTTTCCTGTTTTTTGATGGGCTTTTGCTTCCAACATCTGTCCAAAAATGACCAACGTTAAAATCACCGCTACCGCTTCGAAATATAGCGGAACTTCGTGATGATTTTGCATAAATTCATGCGGAATTAAACTTGGAAAAGTGAGTGCGAAAATGCTGTAAACAAAAGCTGCACTTGCTCCCAAACCAATCAGTGAAAACATATTAAGATTCCAAGATTTAAAAGAAATCCAAGCTCTTTTGAACAAAAACCAACCCGTGAAAAATACGACTGGAAGGGTGAAAATTAATTGTAAAATTCCAGAAACTCTTGAACTAAAAGGAAATTCAAAAAACATTCCGCCCATAGATAATAGGAAAACGGGAAGGGTAAAAGCTACAGAAATCCAGAATTTCTTTTTCAAATTTTTATAGGTATCGTCTTCAGATTCATCATCATTTCCTGTGATTTTCACCAAATCCATTCCGCAAACTGGGCAACCTACATTTTCGGGATAGGTTTTATCTCCTTCACAAAACATCGGACAATAATATTCTCCCAATTTTTCTGAAAAAGTTTCCACATGATGCTCATGTTTGGTTTCGTGGTGATGCTGATGCATTCCTTTCTTGCGATTTTCTTCTTTTTCTTCAATCGGTACACAGTACATATTACAAACTGGGCAACGTTTACCTTGCACGAAATAGACTTTGTCGCCTTCGCATTCCATCGGGCAATAATAGACAGAACTCATCGAAACTCTGTCTTGAGGTGGAATAAATTCTGTAGATTTCGGTTTTTCTGGGTCTTCTAAAACGTAGTTTCCTGCATTTTTAAGCTCAGAATTAAGTTTTTCTAAGTCGATTTCTTGTTCAGAAGTGATTTCAACGAAATTTCCTGCGAGGTTTACATCTGCTTTTATTCCTTCTAAATCATTTAAAGTAGAAGAAATTTTTTTCTGACAGCCTTCGCAAGACATTCCTAGAACATTATATTTTTTGGTATTCATCTTTCTTAATTTTGATACAAATTTCAAAATTAATCAAATAAAAACCATTATCAAATCTTGGCAGAATGTTATGAAATTTAGATTTTTAAGATTTTGTGAAAAGAAAATTTTAAATCAAATCAATAGGAAGTCTCTTTTTTTCTTTGAGTTCCTGAAATTGTGATGGCGAAAATCCAGTGATTTTTTTGAACTGTTGAGAAAGATGTTGAACTGTTTTATAACCTAGTTTGTCTGCAATCTGAGAAAGGGTAAGTTCGCGATAAATCAAAAGCTCCTTTACTTTTTCAATTTTCTGAAGAATGAAATATTGTTCTAAAGTGATGTTTTCTGTTTGTGAAAAAACCTTAGAAATACTGCTGTATTCTTTGTTAAGTTGATCTGAAAGGTATTTAGAAAGCAAGAAATCTTCATTAATATCAAGATTTTGAACTTTTTCTAAAATCAGTTTTTTGATGTTTTCGATTTGTTTCTGTGAAGCATCTTCTAGAATTTCAAAACCTATTTTTTTTAGGATTTCGTTGAGTTTTTCAAGTTGATTTTTTGAAATTTCTGTAGAAATATCCACCCATCCCAAATTCACAGAAACGAAATCAATTTCAGAATTTCGGAAAACATCTTCCACTGCAGTGATACAGCGGTTACAAACCATATTTTTAATAAAAATTTGCATTATCCTTTGCCTAATCGGTCTTCTACATATTCCACTTCGGTTTTTCCGTGTGGTTGTGGATTTCCATTTTCATCCAAAGATACAAAAACAATTTTGTCAATAGTAATAATGGTTTGGTGAGTCATTTTGTTTCTTACCTCGCAGCTAAGTGTTATAGAAGTTCTCCCGAAATTGGCTACTTCAATTCCGATTTCTATAATATCTCCTTGTTTTGCAGAATTTACGAAATTAATCTCGGAAATATATTTGGTAACTGTTCTAGGATTTTCTAATTGGATAATAGCGTACAAAGCGGCTTCTTCGTCTATCCATTGTAATAATTTGCCTCCAAAAAGAGTATGATTGGCGTTTAAATCTTCTGGTTTAATCCATTTTCTTGTGTGATAATTCATCTACATTATTTTTTCAAGCCACAAAATTATGCTATAAATATGAACTGAGCGTTAGTTTAAAATACTTTCTTTTCATTGATTTTATTGAAGGAAACTATAATTGTTTTGATGTGAATCTTCTGTTTTTACGAATAATTGCTTCAAAATTGAAGAGATAATTTTAACTTTGATAAAAATTAAAATTATGGATTTTTCAAAAATTATCATTGGGGTAATGCGATGGGGAGTTTGGGGAGCCAATCATTCTGTAAGTGGCGTTCAAAAATTAATAGAAAGCTCATTAGAAGAAGGTTTGTATACTTTTGACCATGCAGATATTTATGGTGGTTATACTACAGAAGAGTTATTTGGAAACGCTTTTTCTGATATGAAAATTGAGCGTGAAAAAATTCAGTTGATTACCAAATGTGGAATTTGTATGCCTTCTGAAAAGAAGAATTTTCCGCTGAAATACTATAATTATTCTAAAGAATATATTCTAAATCAGGTAGATGAAAGTTTGAAAAATCTAAAAACAGATTATATAGATTTGTTATTGTTACACAGACCATCCCCATTGATGAATCCTGAAGAAATAGCTGCTGCATTTGGGATTTTAAGAAGTTCTGGAAAAGTTAGAGATTTCGGGGTGAGCAATTTTTCTGTGACTCAGTTTGATTTAATTTCTAAATATTTTCCTCAATTGGTAACCAATCAAGTAGAAATTTCTTTGACGGAAACCAAAGCTTTTTACGATGGAACGATTAATCAAATGATGATGAAAAAGTTGCAACCTATGGCTTGGAGTGTGATGGGAAGTTATTTCGCAGAAGATTCTGAAAGAACAGCGAGAATAAAGTCTGTTTTGTCTGATTTGTCTAAAAAATATAATGCAGACGAAGCACAACTTTTGGTGGCGTTTCTTCTAAAACATCCTGCTAAAATTTTACCGATTATAGGAACGTCTAAAGCAGAAAGCATAAAATCTCTTAGAAAATCTCTTGAAATAGATTTAACTGTAGAAGATTGGTTTACTCTTTTAGAAGCCAGTTTAGGACATAAAGTGCCGTAGTGAAAAGTAGATATAAAGGTTAATATATTTCACTGAGGTTTATTTTAGAACCTAAGTTTTTGCGTGAGTACGAAGCGATTTGTCTGAGCTCTCCCGAAAATTTATTTTCGGGAAGCGAGTGAGCGTAGAACGACCTATTTTTCAGGGATTTAGGCTTTTGGAAATAGAGCACGCCAAAATAAAAATTGTTTATGTCATTTATTGTTGTATCTTGCGCAAGATTTCTTATAAATGTTTTTCAAAATAATGTTCATTCGTTTTTTGTCTTCTTTTATAATTCATCATTTAGGACAATTTTAATTTAATTTTTTTTAACAATGAACATTTTTGTTTCAAACATCAATTACGTAACTAAAGATTATCAGTTACAAGATTTATTTTCAGAATTTGGCGAAGTTACTTCGTGCAAAATTATTACAGACAGAGAAACGGGAAGAAGTAGAGGATTCGGATTCGTAGAAATGAATAACGATGAAGGACAACAAGCGATTGACGCTCTAAACGGTAAAGAATTTAACGGAAAAGAGCTTAACGTTTCTGAAGCTAAACCAAGAGAAGAAAAACCAAGAAGAAGTTTCGATAGCAACAGAGGTGGTGGTTACGGAAACAGAGGTGGTTACGGAAATAACAGAGGTGGAAACGATAGAGGTGGAAGCCGTTGGTAAACAATCTTTTTTCAAAGAAAAAAATGAAGCGACTCAGTAATGAGTCGCTTTTTTATTGGTCTATTTCGAAATTATTTTTTCTTGATTAAGATGACCATCTCTTTCGTGAAAATGTTATCTTTTTTATTGATTTTGTTATTGGTAATTTCTGAAAAATATACTTTGAAATGATACTGGTGCAGATCAAATTCTGTAGAAATTTCTTCCAATGGAGTATTGAGTTGGTCTGCATTATCTTTTTCTAATTGTTTTTTGAGAAAAGGAGTTAAATCATAAGATTGAGTAACTTTGGTAGGTGATTCTAAATCAATGATATATCCTGAGAAAATGTAACCATCTCTGATAGGTCTAGTTTGCAACATATAATCGTCAATATGTTCTTCATTTTGAATGTCAGTATTGCTAAAAACAATAAGTTTTTCGTAGTTCTGAATGTCATAATTTCTTTTGTTAGAAAACACACCTTGGTAATCGTTCTGGTAATTATTCTTTTCCTTAGATTTAATGGTGTTTTTGAAAGAAATTCTTATTTCTGAATTAGCCAAATATCTTTCTTGTTCAAATATTTTTTTGAATTTAGAAAAATGAGTTTCCGGGATATAACTTAGGAGAAAAGTCTGTTGTTTTCTTTCGTTTAGAAATTGAAATTTATTAGCAATTTCCAAAACTACAGAATCTTGAGTAGCTTTTTCGAAATTGATTTTTCCTTTTTCTAGAAGGTGATTTTTGGTTAGAATCTGTATTAATTCTGTTTTTTGACTTCTTTTAGCGGTAGAAAAAGCATTAACATAAGGGAAAATCAATGCAAATACACCGAAGGCAAACAGTGAAATTGGTACAAATTTAATAGTAGCTTTTCTATAAAAGATAGAATAGAAAACGACTGTGGTAAGCCAAAGTGCCAATAGCAAAACGAAATATCTAGGTTCTGTGTAGCCATATTGTAAAATTCTGGTAAAAATAGCTACAAATAATAAAACCAATAATGGAATAAGTGTGTAATAGAAAATTTTGGAGAAAACTTTTACCCAAGATTTTGCAGAAGCTTCTTTCAGAGGATGGACCAACAGCAAGGCTAAAATTCCGACCACTGAATAAATTAAGATGAGATAAGAAACCCACCCTCTTGGTAGTTCCCAATTAATCAATATTTTACCAGCGTAAAAATATAAAATGGTTACATAAATTAATAAAAGGGGAATAAGAACAAACTGTGTGAAGAATTTTAGGATTTGTGGGTAGCTTCCGTCTTTTTCAAGTTGAAAAATTCCTTTATCATTAAATATTAAAAATATAAAAGTACTTCCTAAAATGGCTAAAAATAGCATAGTTTTAGGATAAAGATTATTATTAAAATTAAAGTCAAATAATTTATCTACCGCTAAAATTGCTAAAACAACTCCTAAAACTAAAACGCCCGTAAAAACTGCAGTCAGGAAAATATTGATGAATAAATTTTTATTGAATTGCCAAAAATTAAGTTCAGGCTTTTTATTTAGAAATCCTGAAAACGAGACGAATAAATGTAATAAAATGACTAATGAAAAAATAACATAACCATTTACTACAGTAAAATTTTTCTCAGAATCTGGTAAATAAAAATAAAACCAAACCAAGAATGCAGCTCCCAAAATTTCTATAAAAAAACCTCTGCCAATTCTTTGGGAAAGCATTTTGATACCAAACATAAGCGAAATTCCCAAACAGCCAGCAAAAGCTAATTTGGTTACCAAAAATTGATTGGCTTGATGGTCAATTTCTATTGCAACAACCGAAGAAATAGCTGCAATAAGTGCTGCGGTAAGCACCATAGGATATCTTAAAACGACATCGTCGGTTTTCCCCCAGATTTCTTTAAATTTTGTAATCATGATTGTGTATAGTTTGAAATTGGAAAAAGGTATTCTATTACATAAACTTATCACATGTAACATCTATTATCCAAGAGAATTATTTTTTCTTTTTCTTTTTCTTCTTTTTCTCCTTATCCTTATCCTTATCTTTTTCGGGTACAGAGAGTTTTACCATTCCTTCATTCATTAAGTCCATTAATAAAGCATTAGGATTATTATCGTAAAAATTAAGAATGAAGTTCTTTAAAAGTGTTTTTTTATAATTATCCTGAGTTACAGAGATTTCATACTTATGAATTCTTCCTTCAGAAAGAGGTTTTAGGTAGTTTTTGGTAACCAGGTTTTTCAAAAAAGTAGAAACGGTATTTTGGTGTGGCTTCGGCTCCGGAAAAGCAAGCATGATGTCTTTAAGATAAGTAGGGCCAAGTTTCCAAATAATTTTCATGACTTGTTCTTCGCCAGAAGTCAAGGATTTTAGATTTTCCATATTCTTGAAATTGAATTATAAATGTAGTAAAAATTTTAAGATTATAGAAATGTCTGAATATTAAAATATAGATAAGATAAAGATACTACTGTGCCTATGAAGGCTCCCATGATGACTTCTTTCGGGGTGTGTCTATTGAGGATGATTCTAGAAATAACTACAAATGAAGTGAGAACGAGCCAAATAATGCCCAAAGTAGGACTTAAAGAAAAGAATAATGCCGTTACAAAAACATTAAAAGCGGTATGCATAGAACTTTTGATGAAAAAATTACTGATGTGCATAATCAGCATGAGTATAAACAAGAAAACAATTATGAAAAGCAAGTCAGTTCTTTGTTTAGTATAATACAAAACTCCAGTATAAATGGTAATGACTATAAAATTAAAGAGATAAAGACTGTTTCTCTGTTTTCGGTCAGACACATCCATGTTGGTGTAGTTTCCTTTCTTCACATTCCAGCCAATCCATGAGAAAATAGGAATAACTACTAAACCAATCATTAATAAAATATTGACTAAAGATTCTTCCCAGGTCATTTTTACGTATGCAAAACAAACAAAGAAAATTAATAAAGAAAAAAGTGGATTGAGTAGATTAGAAATTACTTTAGAAAGGGATACAACCGCAGAAAAACTTTTCTAAGACATGGATTTATAAATGTTTTTTCAAAAATACTTTATTTAAAGAAACAAATATCATCATTATTTGTGACATAAGTTTTCTTATAAACAAAAGAATTTTACTATTTTTGCATATTATTCAGAAAAATGCTCTCAACAGGCATTTTAAATTTTGAAAAATCAACAAATTAAAACTTATCAATGAAAGAGTTTTCTAAAGAAGTTTATTTGCAATGGTATGCAGATATGACAATGTGGAGAAGGTTTGAAGACAAATGCCGTTCTCTTTATCTAAAACAAAAAATTAGAGGTTTTTTACACTTATACAATGGCCAAGAAGCAATTCCAGCAGGATTTGCCCATGCTATGGATCTTACTAAAGATGCTATGATTACAGCATACAGATGTCACGTGCATCCTATGGCAATGGGAGTAGATCCTAAGAGAATTATGGCAGAGTTATGTGGTAAAGCAACTGGAACTTCTAACGGATTAGGTGGTTCTATGCACATTTTCTCAAAAGAGCATAGATTCTATGGAGGTCACGGAATTGTAGGTGGTCAGATTCCATTAGGAGCAGGTATAGCATTCGCAGATAAGTATTTTGAAAGAGGTGGAGTTACCATTTGTTATTTTGGTGATGGAGCTGTAAGACAAGGTGCTTTACATGAAACCTTTAACATGGCAATGAACTGGAAACTTCCAGTAGTTTTCGTGGTAGAAAATAACCAATATGCTATGGGAACATCAGTTTCTAGAACAGCAAACCACGAAGACATTTACAAATTAGGTTTAGGTTACGAAATGCCTTGTATGCCTGTAGATGCTATGGACCCTGAAAAAGTTGCAGAAGTAGCTTACGAAGCTGTAGAAAGAGCAAGAAGAGGAGACGGGCCTACTTTCATAGAAGCTAGAACTTACAGATTTAGAGGTCACTCTATGTCAGATGCTGAACCTTATAGAACTAAAGAAGAAGTAGCTCTTAAAAAAGAAGAAGACCCAATCGTTTTAGTTAAAAACAGAATTTTAGAAAACAAATGGGCTACTGAAGAAGAATTAGAAGCTATCGAAGAAAAATCTAAAATGTTCGTAGAAGAATGCGAAGCTTTTGCAGAAGAGTCTCCATATCCAAATGCTGAAAAAGTATATGAATATGTATATTCTGAACCAAACTATCCATTCTTAGATAAATTAGAAAATTAATTTTAAATTCATTTGAAATTTGAAATTTGAGTTTGAAATTCTTTGAGTTTTAAATCTCGAATCTCGAATCTCGAATCTCAAATCAATATAAAAATTATGGCTGAAGTAATTACAATGCCCAGACTTTCTGATACAATGACCGAGGGAAAAGTATCAAAATGGCATAAAAAAGTAGGTGATACAGTAAAAGAAGGCGATGTTTTAGCCGAAATCGAAACAGATAAAGCCGTTCAAGATTTTGAATCAGAATTTAACGGTACTCTTTTATACATTGGTACAGAAGAAGGAAGTAATTCTCCTGTAGATAGCGTTTTAGCAATTATAGGAAATGCCGGAGAAGATATTTCTGGTTTAGTTTCAGGAGGTAGTTCTGCTCCTCAAACAGAAGAAAAGAAAGAAGAAGTTGCAGTTTCTGCACCAGAAGTTTCGGCCGTTTCAGCAGAGATTCCTGCAGGTGTAGAAGTAATTACTATGCCTAGACTTTCTGATACCATGACTGAAGGAAAAGTAGCTAAATGGCACAAAAATGTAGGAGATGATATAAAAGAAGGTGATATTCTTGCAGAAATCGAAACAGATAAAGCGGTTCAAGATTTTGAATCAGAATTTAAAGGAACGCTTCTTTACCAAGGTGTTTCAGAAGGAAATGCCACTAAAGTTGATGAAATTTTAGCTATTATTGGTCCTGCTGGAACAGATGTTTCTGCAATTGTTGCAGGTGGCGGAAAAGTTGCTGCTCCAGTTGCTCCAGAAGCTCCAAAAACAGAATCTGCACCAGCGGTAAATGCTACAGTTTCTACTACAACTTCTACTGGCGGAAGAATCAATATCTCTCCTTTAGCTAAAAAAATGGCTTCAGAAAAAGGAATTGATATCTCAACCGTTAAAGGAAGTGGTGATAACGGAAGAATCGTTAAAAAAGATATTGAAAATTATCAACCAAGTGCAGCTCCAGTTCAGCAAACTGCTGCGGTTTCTACAAGCGTAGCTTCAGCTCCTGCTGCTCAAGTTGCTATGAATTTCGTTGCAGGTGAAACTACAGAAACAGTAAACTCACAAGTAAGAAATATTATTGCAAAAAGACTTTCTGAAAGTAAATTTACTGCACCTCACTACTATTTAATGGTAGAAATCAACATGGACAAAGCTATCGAAGCTAGAAAAGAGCTTAATAGTTTACCAGATACTAAGGTTTCTTTCAATGATATGGTTATTAAAGCTACTGCTTTAGCATTGAGAAAACACCCACAAGTAAATTCTTCTTGGGCTGGTGATAAAATTATTCACCACGGAAATATCAACGTAGGTGTAGCAGTTGCAATTCCAGATGGTTTAGTAGTTCCTGTTCTTAAAAATGCAGATTATATGAATTATAATCAAATTTCTGCATCTGTAAAAGACATGGCTTCTAGAGCGAAATCAAAAGGTCTTAAAGCTAATGAAATGGAAGGTTCTACTTTCTCTATCTCTAACCTTGGTATGTTTGGAATCGAAACATTTACTTCGATTATTAACCAACCGAATTCTTGTATCCTTTCAGTAGGTGCAATTATTGAAAAACCAGTGGTTAAAAATGGCCAAATCGTGGTAGGAAATACTATGAAACTTTCTTTAGCTTGTGATCATAGAGTAGTAGATGGCGCTACAGGTGCACAGTTCTTACAAACGCTTAGAACATACCTAGAAAGTCCATTAACAATGTTACTGTAAAATTTTACAATTTTATATAATAAAAATCCTTTCATTTTTTTGAAAGGATTTTTTATTTGTGGTTTTAGAATATTTAAAAAATCTCATGTCTCATATCTTGTATCTCACATCTATTTACTATTTTTGAACTATGATTAAAGCGAAAAATATTCACAAATCTTACGGTGATTTAGAAGTTCTAAAGGGAGTAGACTTAGAAATAAAAACAGGAGAAATTGTTTCAATTGTTGGGGAATCAGGAGCTGGTAAATCTACTTTGTTGCACATTCTGGGAACTTTAGATTTACCTTCACATATTGATAAATACGGAACTGAATTAACGATAGGTGATCAATCGTTTCTAAAAATGAATGACAGAGAGATTTCTAAGTTTAGAAATGAAAACATAGGATTCGTATTTCAGCATCATCAATTATTACCAGAATTTACAGCTTTAGAAAATGTACTGATGCCAACGAGAATTTCTGGGAAAAACGAAAAAGAATCTATGGATAAAGCATTTCTGTTGTTCGAAGAATTACACATTGCGCATAGAATTCAGCATAAACCGAAAGAACTATCTGGTGGTGAAGCGCAGCGTGTAGCCGTAGCCAGAGCTTTAATCAATTCTCCGAAAATTATTTTTGCAGACGAACCCACTGGAAACTTAGATTCTAAAAATGCAGATGCACTACATCAACTTTTCTTTGATTTAAGAGACAGATATAATCAGACTTTTGTGATTGTAACACACAATAAAGAACTGGCAGAAAGTACTGATAGAAAATTAGTGATGAAAGACGGACTTATTTTATAAAAGAACCAAGTTTAGCTTAACCTAAAGAATGTCCATAAAATTCCTTTCAGAAGATGATAGACCAAGAGAAAAGTTTCTTTTGAAGGGTAAATCTGCGCTTTCAGATTCAGAATTATTAGCGATTATTTTAGGAAGCGGGAATACAGAAGAATCTGCGGTAGAACTGGCTCAGAAAATTTTGAAAAGTGTAGGTAATAACTGGCAAAACCTGAGTTTACTTTCTATAAAAGATTTAATGAAATTCAAGGGAATTGGTGAAGCGAAAGCCATTTCTATTGCTACTGCACTGGAAATTGGCAGAAGAAAAGCTTCACAAGAAATTCCAGAAAAATTAGTTATAAAAAGTTCTGAACAAGCCTATAAAATACTTTTACCACATCTTTCTGACCTCAGAACAGAAGAGTTTTGGGTAATTTTTTTGAACCAGAAAAATCAACTGATTAAAAAATCACAAATTTCAAAAGGTGGTATTTCTGCAACTCATGTAGATGTGAGAGTGCTCTTTAAAGAAGCTTTAGATAATTTTTCTACCAGTATCATTGTAGCACATAATCATCCTACTGGTGTTCTCACGCCTAGTGAAGCAGACATTAGAATGACTAAAAATATTCAACATGCTGGTGAAATTTTAGACATTAAATTATTTGACCATATCATCATTGGCGAAAATTCATTTTACAGTTTTGCAGAAGTAGGTTTATTATGATAAAGCAACTGAAATATGAAGAAATAGACTGGCTGAAATATCAAAATTGTTTAGATAATTCTGAACAAAAAATATATTCTGCTGAAAAAAAATTTCTAGATGTTACTGCTAAAAATAATTGGGATATGCTCGTTTTTGATGATTATAAGGCGATAATGCCTGTCCCTTTTATTAAAAAATTAGGATTTAAAATAGTGGTAAATCCTAAGCTTACACAGCAACTTGGTGTTTTTTCTCATAAAGATTCTGTAGATGTAAATGAGCTTTTTTTAGATTTTTTACAGAAAAATTATAAAGTCTGGTATTATGCTTTTAATGAAAAAAATAGTTTCAAAACTGAACTTAAAAGAAGAAAAAATTTTGTTTTAGAATCTGATTCTTACGAGAATATTAGAGATAAATACTCTCCAAAAAGAAAAAGAAAGCTAAGGTTAAATCCTGATGTAGCAGATTTTTCTGAAATTAAAGAAAATGTATATTTTGAAGATGCTAAAAAATTCATTGAAAATAACTTGCTTGGTGCAGAAAATATAAGAGATAAAAATAGTTTTTTGGAGATTATTCAAAGATTTTATGAAAATAAGTTGATTGATTTTTATGGCTTTTATTTTAAAGGAAGATTGATAAATTTAATAGCAATTTATCAAGAAAAATATACATCAGTTTTATTAGGAACTTATAATTTAAAAGAATTAGTCAAATTTAATGGAGCATCAAATTTAATTGATTATGCTATTAAAAAAAATATAGAATTAAGAAATTTTGATTTTGAAGGAGGAGAATTACCAAACATGGAAGAGTATTTTAGAGGTTTCAGGGCTGCAGTAAAATCTTATCCTTATATAGAAAATTCTAAAATTCAGTTACTTAAATCGTATTTTATTAGACAATAATTATTCATATCTTTGCACCCTCAATTTTTCGTGAAATGAATTTTGAAAATATGCTTCCTTATGCTTTTGCATTAATCATTACGCTCCCAATAATTTTTTTATTGAGGCAATTTGTTTTCACCTACATTAGGTTGAAGAACAAAGAATTAAAGCTTTTGGCAGTAAAAGCAAATGGGGATTTGAAAATGCAAGCTTACGAAAGAATGACGCTTTTTTTAGAAAGAATAAAACCATCGAATTTGGTAAATAAGTTTGATAAAGACTTAGCTATTCATGAGTTTATTTTCCTTTTAGAAAAAAATATTACAGAAGAATTTGAATATAACAGTTCCCAGCAATTGTATATTTCTAGAAATTCTTGGGAAAATATTGTAGCTTCTAAGAATAATGTGATTCAGCTGATGAAAAGAACTTATGAAAGCCTTAGTAACACTGCAAGTTTACAAGATTTCAAAACCATATTTTTAATGAATTATGTAAATGGCGAAGATTTTATAGCAAATACTATAGAAGATTTAAGAAAAGATGCCATTTTATTATCTTAACTTTGTAAAAATTAGAAACAATAATGATTATGATACCAAATTTTAAAGCACATCCATGGCATGGAATTTCTGCAGGAGAAGATGCTCCAAATGTAGTAACTACTTTCATAGAAATAGTTCCAGCAGATACGATTAAATATGAAGTAGACAAAAAAAGTGGATATTTAAAAGTAGACAGACCACAAAAATTTTCAAATATTATTCCAGCATTGTATGGGTTTATTCCTAGAACGTATTGTCACGAAGAAGTTAAAAAATTAGCCATTAGAGAAGGAGCAGTAGATGTTTCGGAAGGTGACCATGATCCATTGGATATTTTGGTGTTAAGTTCACACAATATTCACTCTGGCGGTTTATTGATGGATGCTATTCCTGTAGGTGGTTTTAAAATGATTGATAAAGGTGAAGCTGATGATAAAATCGTAGCAGTGATGGTAGGAGACCAAGTTTATGGGCATATTAGAGATATCTCAGAATTACCACAAGCAGAAGTTTTCAGACTAAAACATTACTTCTTAACTTACAAAAATCTTCCTTACGAAGAAGCAACTTGTAGAATAGAAGAAATATATGGTGCAGAGCATGCAAAAGAAGTGATTGCAGCTTCTCAAAAAGATTATTCTGATAAATTCGGGGGAACTATATAAAAACCGAAATTTGAGTAAATATACAAAATCTAGCGAATATTCGCTAGATTTTTTTGTTTTATTTTCAGTGCTTTACGATATAAATCATAACTTAAAAAATCTTAAATCTAAATTTGTTTTTTGTGTTATTGTTTTTATTATATTAGTTCCCTAAATTGTTAACAAAAATTAATATTCTATGAATTTACTATTTTATTTGGTACCTCTTTTTGGTGTCATAGCCTTACTTTACACCTTTGTACAGAGTTCTTGGGTAAGTAAGCAATCTGCAGGTAATGACAGAATGAAAACCATTAGTGGTCATATTGCAGATGGAGCGATGGCTTTTCTAAAAGCCGAATATCGCATCCTTACTTATTTTGTAATTGTGGTAGGTATTTTATTGGGAATTATGGGGTTTAGCAATGCTAATTCTCATTGGAGTATAGGAGTTGCATTTGCTGTAGGAGCTGTATTTTCGGCTACAGCAGGTTATATAGGAATGAAAATCGCAACTAAATCAAATGTGAGAACAGCAGAAGCTGCTAAAACTTCATTAGCTCAAGCGCTTAAAGTTTCTTTTACAGGAGGTTCTGTAATGGGAATGGGAGTTGCAGGTCTTGCTGTTTTAGGTTTAGGTTCTTTATTCTTAATTATTAAACAAATTTTTGCACCAGAAGCCAGTGTAGACTCTCACGAAATGGAAAGAACCATCGAAATATTGACCGGTTTTTCTTTGGGAGCAGAATCTATTGCTTTATTTGCAAGAGTTGGCGGTGGTATTTATACCAAAGCAGCAGATGTAGGTGCAGATCTAGTAGGAAAAGTAGAAGCAGGTATTCCTGAAGATGACCCTAGAAATCCAGCTACCATTGCAGATAATGTAGGAGACAATGTAGGAGATGTAGCAGGAATGGGAGCAGATTTATTTGGTTCTTATGTTGCTACTGTTTTAGCAACCATGGTTTTGGGAAGAGAAACTTTATCGGTAGATAATTATGGTGGTTTCGCGCCAATACTATTACCAATGCTAATTGCAGGAACTGGAATTGTATTTTCTATTATAGGAACTTTTTTTGTTAAAATTTCAGATAAAACAGAAGATACCACTGCTAAAGTTCAAAAAGCATTAAACATGGGGAACTGGGGTAGTATTATTCTAACTGCGGTTGCTTCTTATTTTTTAGTGAATTTCATTCTTCCTGAAAATATGACATTAAGAGGTTTTGAGTTTACCAGAATGGGAGTTTTCGGAGCGATTATGGTAGGTTTAATAGTGGGAACATTGATGTCTATCATTACAGAATATTACACAGCTATGGGAAAAAGACCTGTAACAAGTATTGTAAAACAATCTTCTACAGGACATGCAACTAACATTATTGGTGGACTTTCTGTAGGAATGGAATCTACTTTATTGCCTATGATTGTACTTTCTGCGGGAATTTGGGGTTCTTATCTTTGTGCAGGTTTATATGGGGTAGCCATTGCTGCTGCAGGAATGATGGCAACTACAGCTATGCAATTAGCGATTGATGCTTTTGGACCAATTGCAGATAATGCAGGAGGAATTGCAGAAATGAGTGAATTGCCAAAAAGTGTAAGGGAAAAAACAGATATTTTAGATGCAGTAGGAAACACTACGGCAGCCACAGGAAAAGGATTTGCAATTGCTTCTGCAGCACTTACCGCATTAGCGTTATTTGCAGCATTTGTTGGTATTGCAGGAATTGATGGCATCGATATTTACAAAGCAGATGTTTTATCGGGGCTTTTTATTGGAGCAATGATTCCTTTTATTTTCTCGTCATTAGCGATTAATGCAGTAGGAAAAGCAGCTATGGCAATGGTAGAAGAAGTAAGAAGACAGTTCAGAGAAATTCCAGGAATTTTAGAAGGAACTGGACAACCAGAATATGATAAATGTGTTGCTATTTCTACGGATGCTTCTATCAAAAAAATGTTATTACCAGGTTCTATCGCTATTGTTACACCATTATTAGTTGGTTTTATTTGGGGACCTGAAGTTTTAGGAGGATTTTTAGCAGGAGCTACTGCAAGTGGTGTCTTACTAGGAATGTTTCAAAATAACGCAGGTGGAGCTTGGGATAATGCGAAAAAATCTTTTGAAAAAGGAGTAGATGTAAATGGTGAAACTTATTACAAAGGTTCTGAAATGCACAAAGCTTCAGTAACAGGAGATACAGTAGGAGATCCGTTCAAAGATACTTCTGGACCTTCAATGAATATTTTAATTAAGTTAATGTCAATTGTCTCTTTGGTTATTGCACCTACATTGGCATCTATGTTTGCAGAAAAAATTGAAAAAGACAGACAACATAAGATAGAAACCATGATTTCTGCCTCTCAAAAGAAATCTGTTTCTATGACTAATTGTAATACAGAATGTATGAAAGAATGTTCCGCTCAAGGAAAAAATTGTGAAACCGAACATTTCCAATGTTGTAAATAAAAATCTAACCGTCGTATTTTTTACGGCGGTTTTTTTTGAAAAACTTTGTCATTTTAATTTTTAAAATTTCATTTATTTCCCTATTTTTGACCAATGGAAAATTTTATCGTATCCGCAAGAAAATATCGTCCGCAAGAGTTTGACACTGTTGTAGGGCAATCTCACGTTACAGATACCTTAGAACATGCCATAGAAAACAGTCAGTTAGCTCAAGCATTGCTTTTCTGCGGACCAAGAGGCGTAGGGAAGACTACTTGTGCTAGAATTTTGGCTAGAAAAATTAACGAAAAAGATGGTTCTACCTCAGAAGACGGATTTGCGTATAATATCTTTGAATTAGATGCTGCTTCTAATAACTCAGTAGATGATATCAGAGATTTAACAGACCAAGTTCGTTTTGCTCCACAAGTTGGGAAATATAAAATTTATATTATAGACGAGGTACATATGCTGTCTACAGCGGCATTTAATGCATTTCTTAAAACATTAGAAGAACCACCTGCACACGCTATTTTTATTTTAGCAACTACCGAAAAACATAAGATTATTCCTACCATTTTATCAAGATGCCAAATTTATGATTTCAAAAGAATCACCATCGAAGATATACAGGAACATCTTAGAAAAATTGCCGAAAAAGAAGGCGTAAATTATGAAGATGATGCATTGTTCTTAATTGCTCAAAAAGCAGATGGAGCACTGAGAGATGCACTTTCTATTTTTGATAGGCTTACCACTTTTACTCAGAAAAATATTACACTTGCTAAAGCAGCAGAAGTTCTTAATATTCTAGATTACGATCAATATTTGAAAATTGTAGATTTAGCGAAAGAAAATAACATTCCAGGAATCCTTACTGCTTTTAATGATATTGTTAAAAAAGGTTTTGATCCTCATTTATTTATTGGTGGGTTGGGTAGTCATTTCCGTGATTTAATGATGGCGCAAAATGCGTCTACACTTGCTTTAATAGAAGTAGGTGAGAACACGAAACAAAAGTTTTCTGAACAAAGCAAAAACTGGAGTGCTCAGCAACTCATAGATGCTATAGAAATCTGTAATCATGCAGATATTAATTACAAAAATTCTAAAAATCCTAGATTAACGGTAGAAATCGCTTTGATGCAGTTAGCCAGTCTTACTGTTGCAAAAAGTGATGATAAAAAAAAAAGTTCTTAATTCTAGCGCCACTATTTCGTAAAAAGGAAAGCGAAAAGCCAAAAGTAGCTTCAGAAAAGCCACAAGAAACTTTAACGTCAATACAAAAATCAGAAGAATCTGTTCCAAAAACTGTTCAAAAAATTACTGAACCAATTGTTAAGAAAACCATTGTTTCAGAATTTAGCATTCTTGCTACACTTAATAAAAAAGAGGAAGAAGAAGTGGTTGTAACTCCTCAGAAAAAAGAAGAAGATTTACCAGATCATCATTTCACCGAGAAAGATTTACAAACAGAATGGCAAGTTTTTCTAAGTGATTTATTTATAAAAGATCAAGTCACGTATTTTGCCGTAAATACTGCAAAACTTCATAAAAAGGAAGAAAATGTAGTAGAGATTTTATATCCTTCAGATTTGGTAAAAACTGAGTTTGAGAAAATTCAAGCGCAATTTTTTAATCATTTCAAGAGAAAAGTCAATAACTACAAAATAGAAGTTTCTTACCGAGAAGACAAAAAACTCATCAAAAAGCAAGAAACGAAAAGAGATATTTTCCAAAAATTTATAGAAATTAATCCCATTTTAAAAGATTTAGATGAATTGATGAGATTAGATTTAAGTTAAAAATTCCATTTCATGTTTAGACTATTAGATTTACATAAAGGAGAAGAAAACAAACAAAAAGTTTTAGAAAACGTAAAAGATAATATTTCTTTTTCTGGTTCTAATTTATGGATTCTAATGGCTGCGATTCTTGTAGCATCTGTAGGTCTTAATGTAAATTCTACAGCAGTGGTGATTGGAGCCATGCTTATTTCTCCTTTGATGGGACCTATTGTAGGTGCTGGTTTTGCACTTGGTGTTTTTGATTTTGAATTACTGAAAAAATCATTGAAAAATTTACTTATTGCTACCATTGCGAGTTTATTAGTTTCTACCATCTATTTTTATATTAGTCCTTTCAAAGAAGCTCAATCAGAATTATTAGCAAGAACATCTCCTAATATTTATGACGTGCTTATTGCATTTTTTGGCGGCTTAGCTGGTGTTATTGCAATAACTAGAGTGGAAAAAGGAAATCCTATTCCTGGAGTTGCCATTGCTACAGCTCTTATGCCACCATTATGTACGGCAGGCTTTGGTTTGGCAACAGGTAATTTTAAATTCTTTTTTGGAGCATTATTTCTTTATACTATTAATTGTGTTTTTATAGGAATTTCTACATTTTTAATTGTTAAATTTCTTAAATATCCATCGGTTAAATTTGTAGATTTAAAAGAAAGAAAAAGAGTACAAAATCTGATAACCCTACTTTCATTACTTGTTCTTTTGCCAAGTATTTATTTTGCCTATTCATTATATAAAGAACAGGAATTTAGAATTAAGGCAGACCAGTTTATTGAAAAAGAATTTATAGAAAAAGGAAATACTTTAGTTTATAAAAAAATAAATTTTCTAAGCAATCCTCGGAAAATAGAATTAGCTTTTTTAAAGAGAAATTTTACTCAAGATGAAATAAAAAAAATGAACCGAAGTCTTTCAGAAATTGGTCTAAATAATACCGAACTTATTATTAAAGCTAATAATTATCAAAATTTGGAAGTTTTAAAAGACGATATTCTTAATGAAATCAATAAAAATTCTGAAAGAGATAAAGAATTATTGGCTTTAAAAAGTCAAACTTCATCTTTAGAAAATAACATGCAGTTGCTTAAAGAAGCTCAAGTTTTGTTTCCAAATGTCAATGCGATAAATGTTTCTGAACTCAGTTTTGCACAAGGTGATTCATTAGTTGAAAAACCTGTACTTATTTATCAAGCATCAGAAAATCTTACTGATGAAGAACAAATAAAACTGAAAAACTGGATTGAGAAAAGGCTCAATAAATCAAATGTAGAAGTTTATAAATAAATTTTAAAGCTTCAAATCATGTAAAAAAATATTCAATGAATTTTCATTTCAAAAGATTGCTGGTTCCCCTTCGGAAAAATTTTATTGTAAGAAATATACTTTCTTATTTTAAAAACTTATACCAAAGAACCACTTATGCCAATTCTACCCTCAAAAAGCAGTTTCTACAGTTTTTACCCTTTTTATTGGCTTCTTTTATCACTGGCTTTGTGGCCTTTTTGTACAGTAAAATATTCACCTTTTCAGAAAAATGGTCTCATGAAATTTTTCATCAGAATAAATTATATATTTTCATTCTCACGCCTTTGAGTTTTTTCATTTCATGGTTTTTGGTAAGAACTTTTGCTAAATATTCAGCAGGAAGCGGAATTCCGCAAGTCATGGCTTCAGTAGAATTGTCAAAACCAAACACGCATCATCTCGTTAAAAGATTTCTGAGTTTAAGAATAATCATTATCAAAATTTTAGCAAGTGCCGTAAAAGTTTTTGGTGGTGGAATTGCAGGAAGAGAAGGTCCAACCATTCAAATTGCGGGTTCTATTTTTGTGGAAATTCATAAAAGATTGCCAAAATGGTGGGTGCCGATTTCTGAAAAAAATGTAATGATTGCAGGAGCAGCTTCTGGTTTGGCTGCTGCTTTTAATACACCACTTGGCGGAATTATTTTTGCGATTGAAGAATTAGCTAAAACTCATATTAAGTATATTAAATCTCCACTTTTTGTAGCAGTTATCATCGCAGGTCTCACTGCGCAAGGTTTTGGTGGTAGTTACTTGTATCTAGGTTATCCTAAAACCAATTACTCTGGATGGATGGTTTTTGTAGGAATCTTTATTACGGCTATTTTTGCTGGATATTTTGGAAGTAAAATGTGTAGCATTATCATTGCAGTAATGAATTTTTTTGAGAGATTCAAGAAAAATTATCAACAAGTTTTTATTGTTTTTTTCTGTGGATTTTTTGTGGCAACTTTCATCTATTTTTTCGGAACTGAAGTCATGGGGTCTGGTAAAGAATTAATGGAAAGACTGCTTTTTACCTCAGATAAATCTGTAGAATGGTATTTGCCGTTTTTGAGAATGAATGGTTTAATTGCTACTTTCAGTTTTGGCGGAGCTGGAGGCGTTTTTGCCCCTTCACTAAGTTCTGGAGCAAGCTTTGGAGCATTAATTGCTCAATTGTTACAATTAACAGGAGATAATGCTAATTTATTGATTTTAATTGGTATGACTGCTTTTCTTACAGGAGTAACCAGAGCGCCATTTACTTCTGCAATTATTATTTTTGAAATGACTGATAGGCATAGTATTATCTTTTTTCTCTTGTTAGGAGCAGTCCTTGCGTCTTTG